>NC_014761.1:1200000-1800000 GCF_000183745.1 Oceanithermus profundus DSM 14977
CGTCGTGGTAGACCCGGCCCTTCTCGGTGTCCACGGCAAAGATCTGGCCCGGTCCGAGCCGCCCTTTCTCGACGATCGCCTCAGCCTCGGCGTCGACGATGCCGGTCTCCGACCCCAGCACCACCAGGCCGTCGGCCAGCCTCCAGTAGCGCAACGGCCGCAGGCCGTTGCGGTCCAGGGAGGCCGCGGCGTAGCGGCCGTCGGAGTAGACGAGCGCGGCCGGGCCGTCCCAGGGCTCGGAGAGCGAGGCGTGGTACTCGAAGAAGGCGCGCACCTCGGGGTCGACCTCGGCCACGTTCTCGTAAGCCTCGGGGACGAGCATCATCATCGCGTGCAGCGGATCGCGCCCGCTCTGCACCAGCAGCTCGAAGACGTTGTCGAGGATCGCCGAGTCGCTGCCCGAGGTGTCCACGACCGGCTTCAGGTCCTCGAGCGCATCGCCCCAGTGCTGGCTGATCAGCTCGGGTTCCCGGGCGAGCATCCAGTTCACGTTGCCCTGCAGGGTGTTGATCTCGCCGTTCTGGGCCAGGTAGCGGAACGGCTGGGCAAGCTGCCAGGCGGGGAAGGTGTTGGTGGAATAGCGCTGGTGAAACAGGGTCAGCGCCGTCTGGTAGTAGGGGTCGGCGAGGTCGGGGTAGTAGGCGGCCAGGTCGCGCGCCAGCATCAGACCCTTGTAGACCAGGGTGCGCGAGGAGAGCGAGACCGCATAGGCCTCGAGCCCCGCGTCGCGCCAGGCCCGCTCGATCCGCCGGCGCGCCCGGTAGAGGGCGCGCTCGTAGGCGGAGGCCGAAAAGGCCGACGGTTTGATCAGAACCGCCTGCCAGACCTCGGGCTCGGCGCTGCGGGCCACCTCGCCCAGCACCTCGGGGTTGGTGGGCACGCGGCGCCAGACCTCGTGCCCCAGGCCCAGCGCCTCCAGCTCGTCCGCGACGACCTTCATGGCCCGCTCGCGGGCCTCGGGATCGCGGGGCAGGAAGAACATCCCCACCGCGATGTCGCGCGGGTTTTCCGGGGCGATGCCCTCCCGCACCAACACGCGCTTGAACAGCGGGTAAGGGATCTGGGTGAGCAACCCGACCCCGTCGCTGGTCAGTCCGTCGGCGGCCACCGCCCCGCGGTGGGCCATGCGCGCCAGGGCCTCGATGCCCAGCTGCAGCACCCGGTGGCTGCGCCGCCCCTGGGCGTCGGCGATGAAGCCGATTCCGCAGGCGTCGTGGACCGAATTTTGGGTGGGGTCATAACCGCTGCTCATGCGTCTCCTTTTCCCGCAGATGCGTGTTCGCTTATAATGTTTCCTTGTTTTGGGGCCTGGCGCATATTCATGCGCCTATATGGACTCCCATTGTATCTTCGGGCCGCGCCGCCGTCAACACGGCGGGCGCCTTTCGGGTCGAACTTACTTGACACGGCGGATACGTATAGATACGATACAAACTAGATACAACCCTATTCGGAGGTCGTCTGTGGAAACGTTGCGCGTGTCTGGTAAATCTCGTCCTAACTCCGTAGCTGGGGCCATTGCTGCACTCTTGCGGTCGCAAGGGGAGGTGGAAGTGCAGGCCATCGGGCCCGCCGCCGTCAACCAGGCGGTGAAGGCCATCGCCATTGCGCGGGGCTACATCACGCCCGACAACCTCGATTTGTTCGTCAAACCCGCCTTCGTCAAACTGGAGCTGGAAAACGAGGAGCGCACGGCCTTGCGCTTTACGGTGAAGTCGCAGCCGCTGAGCTCCTAAGGCGCAACCTTCCGAGCCTCCGTGGACCATCATCCAGTTCACATGGGTTCTGCTAGACTCATGGCATGATGTTGTTTGGACCTTTTACCTGGTTGATCCTTCTGGTGCTGCTCGCCACCTTCATCATCCAGGGGTGGTTGCAGCGCACCTACGCGCGGTTCAGCCGCGTTCCCAACGCCAAGGGCCTGACCGGCGCGGAGACCGCACGCCTCATCCTCGACCGCTACGGCTTGACGCAGGTTCGCGTCGAACCCGTCCGCGGCCAGCTTACCGACCACTACGACCCCCGCACCAAGACGGTGCGCCTCTCCGAGGGCAACTACGCCTCGCCCTCGCTCGCGGCGCTGGCCGTAGCGGCGCACGAGGTCGGCCACGCGCTCCAGGACGCCGACGACTACGTGCCCATGCGGGTACGTGCGCAGCTGGTGCCGGCCGCGCAAATCGGCAGCAACCTGGGGCCCTGGCTCTTCATCATCGGGCTGATGCTGCAGATGACGGCGCTGGCCACGCTCGGCCTCTACCTCTTCGCCGCGGCGGCGATCTTCCAGCTGGTCACGCTGCCGGTGGAGTTCAACGCCAGCAGCCGCGCCCTCGCCAACCTGCGCAAGTTCGAGCTGCTCGCGCCAAACGAGCTGCCGGCGGCGCGCAAGGTGCTGACCGCTGCGGCCATGACCTACGTGGCGGCGCTGGCCATGAGCGTGGCCTACCTGATCCAGTACGCGGCCATCCTGGGCGTGGGCCGCGACGACTGACCGAACGGCGATGCATGCACTCGACGACCCCAGGGCCTTGGCCCTGGGCGTTCTCGTGAAGGTCGGCCGGGGCCGGTTCGCCGCCCCGACCCTGGATCTGGCGCTTTCGCGGACCGAGCTGGACCCCCAGGCGGCGGGGCTCGCCACCGACTTGGTCTACGGGACGCTGCGGCGGCTGCGCTGGATCGACTGGAGCCTGGAGCCGTTGCTCGAACACCCCGGGCGGCTACCGGAGGCGGTGCGCTGGGCGCTGCGGGCCGGCGGCTACGAGAAGCTCTTCACCCCGCGGCCCGCGCACGCGTCGGTGAACGCCTGGGTGGAGGTCGTCGGGCGCCGGCACCCCCGGCTTCGCGGCCTGGTGAACGCGGTGCTGCGGCGGCTCGAGACCCGACCCGCCCCGGAGGCGGTGCGCCTGGGCCTGCCCGACTTCCTCTACGAGGAGTGGCGCACGCGCTTCGGCGACCCCGAATGGATGGAAGAACTCAACGAGCCCGCCCCGCTCTGGCTTACCCTCTTCCCCGGTGGCGAAGCGGCGCTCGCGGAGCAGGGGGTGCCGTTCGAACCCGGGCCCGTGCCCGGCAACGTGCGCGTCCAGGGTTTTTCGGTGCGCCGCATCGTAGCCTTCCGCAAGGGGCTGGCGCAGCCCCAGAACCCCGCCTCGCTGCTGGCGGCGCAGCTGCTCGAGGCGCGTGCGGGCGAGCGGGTCCTCGATCTGGCCGGCGGTTCGGCCCTCAAGGCCGCCTGGCTGGCCGCCCGGGGGGCGCGGGTAACCAGCGTGGACGCGGACGCCCGCCGGCAGGAAGCGGGCCGGCGCAACCTCGCCCGCCTCGGCCTTCAGGTGACGTTCCGCACGCACGACCTCACCCGGCCCCTCGACCTGACGGCACCCAAAGTGCTGCTCGACGCGCCCTGCCTGGGTACGGGCACGCTGCGGGGGCACCCCGAGCTGCGCTTCCGGCTCGAGCCGGAAGCGCTCGCGCGCATGGCGCGGCTCCAGGCGCAGTTGCTCGAGACCGCCGCCCGCGCCACCGAGCCCGGCGGCCTGCTCGTCTACGCGGTATGCTCCCTGACCGAAGCCGAAGGCGAAGGACAGGTGGCGCGTTTCCTGGCGGAGCACCCCGAGTTCGAACCCCTGGAAATCGATAGCCCCGTGCCCCTCCTGGCGCGGGGGCACGGGGTCTACGTCCGGCCCGAAAACGGTCTGGACGGGTTCTACTACGCGCGGCTGCGGCGCACGGGTTAGCCGTGCGAGTTGGCCTCGTCCTCGGAGAAGAGGCCGTCGGCAAAGGCCATCCAGTACCCGCCGAAGGCCGGGAAGAGGACGATCAGGATCCAACCGTAGACGCTCGGCATCCAGCTGCCCAGGAAGAGCTTGTTGACGATCGAAACGCCGATCAGGAGCGCGACGAAGAAGACCAGGTAATAGGTTAGGAACTTACCCATACCGCCATGCTAGAAGGTTTTCCTTTGCCCCGGTAGGGACAAGGGTCATCGGGGGGCGAGGCGCCACTTCGTGCCGTGAGGGGTGTCCTCCACCACGACCCCCAGCTCACCCAGGCGGGCGCGGATCGCGTCGGCGGCGGGGAAGTCGCGCCGGCTGCGGGCCGCCTCGCGCTGCTCGAGCAGCAGTTCGATCAGCCCCTCGAGCAGCGGACCTTCGAGCCGGGCTTCGAGCACCCGCGGCGGGAAGAGGCCGAGCACCCCCTCACCCAGGCGCTCGAGCGTGCCAAGGGCGCGCTCGAGGCTCGCCCGCCCCTGCGCGGCCGCGAGCGCCTTGTTGAGTTCGGGGAGGAAGGAAAAGAGCGCGGCCAGCGCCTCGGGGGTGCCCAGGTCGTCGTTCATCGCCTCCGCAAACGAGCCTTCGAGCCGGTCGATCGCCTCTTCGAGGGCGGTAAGCGTCCCCTCACGGGCGCGCCCCAGTCCCGAGCGCAGGCTGCGGTAGGCTTCGAGCAGCCGGTAGTAGGCCCGGCCCGCCGCCTCGAGCCCCGCGTCGGTGAGGTCGAGGACGCTGCGGTAATGGCTCTGCAGCAGGTAGAGCCGCACCACCATGGGTTCGTGCTTTTCCAGCAGCTCGCGCAGGGTGATGAAGTTGCCCGTGCTCTTGGCCATCTTCTCGCCGTTCAAGAGCACGTGGTTGTGGTGCATCCAGTAGCGGGCGAAGGCATGCCCCGCCGCCTCGGCCTGGGCGATCTCGCACTCGTGGTGGGGGAACTGCAGATCGATGCCGCCGGCGTGGATGTCGAACCCCTCCCCCAGGTACTTGAGGCTCATCGCCGAGCACTCGATGTGCCAGCCCGGGTAGCCCTCGCCCCAGGGGCTGGGCCAGCGCATCAAGTGGCCGGGTTCGGCGCGTTTCCACAGCGCCCAGTCGCGCGGGTCCTCCTTCTCGCCGCGCACCTCGACGCGGGCCCCGGCCTGCTGATCTTCCAGCCGGCGCCCCGAGAGCTTGCCGTAGTCGGGCCACTTGGCGGCGCGGAAGTAGACCGAGCCGTTGACCTCATAAGCGTAACCGCGCTCCAAAAGCTCCTTGGTCAGCTCGATCTGCTCGATGATGTGGCCGCTGGCGCGGGGGGTGATGCTGGGTTTGGCGACGTTGAGGGCGTCGGTGTCCTCGAAGTAGCGCCAGAAGTACTTGTCGGCCACCTCCATGGGCTCGAGCTTTTCCAGCTTGGCGCGCTTGGCGATCTTGTCCTCGCCCTCGTCGGCGTCGTCGGTCAGGTGGCCCACGTCGGTCACGTTGGAGACGAAGCGCACCCGGTACCCCTCGTGCATCAGCCAGCGCCGCAGCACGTCGTAGACCACCGCCGCCCGCCCGTGGCCCAGATGGGCGTCGGAGTAGACCGTGGGCCCGCAAACGTAGATGCCCACGTGGCCCGGCGTGGCGGGCACGAACTCCACTTTCTTGCGCTGCATGGTGTCGTACAGGTAAAACGGCATGGAACCTCCTAAGGCACGGTTCGAGGGCTGGACTGTGGGGGAATCCAGGAACGAGGGGCTAACGCCGACATCGGCGCGCGGGCCTCATGCCCGAATTCTATCACTTTCCGGCCAGGCAACGGTCCTTTAGCCCCTGCAGGAAGCCCTCGATGTTCTCTTGCATCAGCTTCTTGACGAGCTTCTGCAAGAGCGCGCCGAACATCGGCAGGTTGAGCTCGTAGTCGAGGGTGAGCTTGACGCGGGTGTGCTCTTCGCCTTCGGGGGTGAAGACCCAGGTGCCCTCGTACTTGTCGAAGTCGCCCTCCTCGCTGTAGAAGCGGTTGCGCAGGTTGGCGTCGTCCCACTCCTCCACTTCGGTCCACTGCACCTTCTTGCCCATGGCCACGGCCAGGTAGTGGGTCACCGAGCGCTCGGGAGTCTGCTCGAGCACTTTCAGCTCCTTGACGTCCTTGAGGTAGGGCGCGAGCCCTTCCAGGTCCTTGGCCGCGGCGTAGACCTCGGCGGCCGGGCGCGGAATGACGATCTCGGCTTCGACGGTTGGCATAGGCCCGTTTTACTTCGTTTCGCCGTCTTCCCGCAACTTTTCGTAACGCTGCGCCGCCTCCACGGCTACGGCCAGCGCGAAGCCGCGCGCTTGCAAGAAGCGCACCATGCGCGCGTGCTCGCCCTTGTGGCGCCAGGCCGACTTGTGCAGCAGCGCCAGCGCCCGCGCCAGCTCCTCCTCGCCCTCTTCGCCCTCCGCAAGCACCTCGCGCACGATCCGCTCGTCCACCCCCCGGCGGGCCAGCTCTGCGCGCAGGCGCAGTGAACCCCAGCGCTCCCGGCGCGAGCGCACGAAGGCCTCGGCGAAGGCCCGGTCGTCGAGGTAGCCCCACTCGAGCAGGCGCGCGACCACCGACCGGGCCACCTCGGGCGTGGTCCGCGCCCGCAGCTTGCGCTCCAGCTCGGCCCGGCTCTGCATCCTCCGGCCCAGGGACTTGAGCGCGTACTGCATGGCCCGCTCCTCGCTGTACGGCTCCTGCGGCTTCACCGCCTCCAGCCTACACGGCTATACTGGGTGTCGTGCGCGTTTTCGCCATCGCCGACCCCCACCTCTCCAGCCAAAACCCCAAGCCCATGGACGTCTTCGGTCCGGGCTGGGAAGGCCACCCCGAGGCCTTCTTCGAGGGGTGGCGGCGGGTGGTGGGGCCGGACGACCTCGTCGTCGTCGCCGGCGACATCTCCTGGGCCATGCGGCTCGACGAGGCCCTGCCCGATCTACAGGCGATCGCCGAGCTGCCCGGAGAAAAGGTGCTGATCCGCGGCAACCACGACTACTGGTGGCCCTCGATCAGCCGCCTGCGTGCGGCGCTGCCCGTGGGGATGCACGCGATCCAGAACGACAGCGTGGTCATCGAGGGGGTCGCGGTGGCGGGCACCCGCGGCTGGTTGGTTCCCGGCAGCCCAGAGTTCACCGAGGCCGACGGGAAGATCTACAAGCGCGAGGTCGAGCGCCTGCGCCTCAGTCTGGAAAGCCTGAAGGGCAAGGACTACGACCGCCTCGTCGTCGCCCTGCACTTCCCCCCCACCGGCCCCGACGGCAGCCCCACCGGGTTTACCGAGCTGATCGAGCGGTACGAGCCCGACGCCGTCGTTTACGGCCACCTCCACGGGGCCGAAAACACCTGGCTACTCACGAACTGGAAGGGCATTCCCCTTCACCTGGTCGCGGCCGACTACCTGCGCTTCGAGCCGAAGTTGATACTGGAAACATAAGCATCGAGGCCAGCACGAACCACGCCCGGCTTCGCTTACATCACTTGTGACTCACGCAACAAGTAATGTGGTGCTGTTCGATGCTCGTGCGCACGCCTGGCGGCCGGCCACGATTCCAGCTACGCGACTCTTATGGAACGTATTTGAAGCATCTTGCTAATTTGAACGCTTATGTGCTATTATCCAGGAAATGTTAAAGCCTCTTGTTACCTTGCTGTTATATACGGCCTTATTGTTTCTCACGGTATCTTGCCAAAAAGCTGAACCCGAGCCTCCGGCCTGGCACCTGCGCGGGGCGGTAATGGAAGCGACGGCCTACCCTACAGGGGTGATCTATTATCCGGTCGACGCTGGGGTTACGATCTACGACGCTAACGGAAACGTTCTCGCAGGCGGCGAAACAGAGGGCTTTTACGATTTAACCGTGACCGGTGTACGCCCCCAGCAACGGCTGCGCGTCGTGGCCGAAAAAAGCTACGGATCCATCGCCGTCCGCAGCGAAAAGTGGGTTGCCGTTCCCGAGCAAGGCGACGGCGTCGCCGTGCCCAGCCTGGCCCTGCTCCCGCCAGACCTGGGCGAACTCTATCCCGGCCCTGAAGAGTGGGCTTCGTTCGATGGCGCGGTCGCGGTGGCGGCGGATTCGGTGCCCGACAGCGTCGTACGCATTCAGGCGCTGGCGCTCGACCCCGAAAAGGACCGCGCCCTTTTCCCGGGCGACTTTTCCGAGGCGCGGGGGTACGCGCTGGCCTCGGCCGGCTTCTTGCAGATCCGCATGTACGACGCCGCCGGGAACCCGGTCCGCAATGGCAGCACCCCCGCCAAGGTGCGCTTCAGGCTTTCACAGGCCCGCTCAGGGTTCCTCTTCGACCTCCGGCCCGACTCGGGCACTTACGAAGTGCCGCTCTACGTGTACGACGAAGGCGCCAGCACCTGGGTGCGGGTGGGCGAGGGCCGGCTCGTTGACGAAGGCGGACAACCCATTCCCGAATCAGAAAAAGGCGCCATTCTGGATGGCACCTACCCTGGAGCGGTGTACATGGAGACCGACTATGGCGTAAGACCAAGCCGCCTCGCCACCAACCCTTTCCGGTCGGGTTCCGCCAGGACACTCGAAGAAGGAGACTACTACTTCACCGACGCCCTCAACTGCGACGTGCCCCTCGTGCCCTGCGACGAGATCGACAGCGAAACCCAGGGATGCAAGGCGCTGGAAGGGGGTAAGGGGTGACCAAGCCGGCAACGCCTCCGACCGGGCTCGCCCTGGCGCTTCTCGCGCTGATCTTCCTCGCGGCCATAGGGTTTCAGGTCCGGGGCAGCGGCGCAAAAGAAACGTCCAGCGGCGAGCAGTTGGCGGTAGCCGAAGCCGTCATCCCCCCCACCGGCGGCGCCGTCGCCCTGCCGGGCAACGAGGTCTTCGTTTCCGTTGCGCCGGGCATCGTTGAGGAGCCCATCCGGGTGCGCATCGAGAAGGTAGGACCTGAGGATGCTCCGGGACCGATTACCAAAGGGGTGACGGTCATCAAGGGGGTCAAGGTTTCTCTGCCCGGCTACGACTACAGCAAGCCCTACGCCGGGAACTTCAAGGGCCGGCAGCTGCTGGTGGCCTTCAAGGCCGAGGGGTTCGTGGAAGAACCCAACCTGTTCGGCGACTACTACACCGCCGTCTGCTTCTGGGACGACTTCGAGGGGTGGGGGACTTCCGGGGTGCTCAGTTGGGCCTGTCGTTATGGCGCAGAATCAAAGATCTACGACATTCAGGGCGAGCACTACTATTTCTACTGGCTCGACGTGGTCCCCCCGCGTGGCCGCTACCTCTACCTGGTGCAGTATCCCAAGGAGCTTTCGAGGAGGAATTGTGAGGCTATTGGGGGGGTATTCAAGGATGACGAAATCGCACCTCGGTGCTCTCTGGGAGCCGGCTTGGCCGAACATGCCGTGGCGAGCATGGGGGCGTGGATACGGGTCAAATAATTGGGAATGAGTAAAAGGCGGTGACGTCCTATGAAAACAACTAACATA
Organism: Oceanithermus profundus DSM 14977; assembly: GCF_000183745.1. Lineage (NCBI taxonomy): Bacteria > Thermotogati > Deinococcota > Deinococci > Thermales > Thermaceae > Oceanithermus > Oceanithermus profundus. The sequence goes on from NC_014761.1 coordinate 1,209,200, forward strand.
CGCAGTTATAGGGCCATAGCGGTCGTACTAGCACTGGTCGTGCTGGCAATGGTTTCGTGCAACCAAGATAAAGGTCCTTCCGCAGGCGAGCTCATCCCCCCCTCCGGCGGTGCCGTCGCCCTGCCGGGCAACGAGGTCTTCGTTTCCGTTGCGCCGGGCATCGTTGAGGAGCCCATCCGGGTGCGCATCGAGAAGGTAGGACCTGAGGATGCTCCGGGACCGATTACCAAAGGGGTGACGGTCATCAAGGGGGTCAAGGTTTCTCTGCCCGGCTACGACTACAGCAAGCCCTACGCCGGGAACTTCAAGGGCCGGCAGCTGCTGGTGGCCTTCAAGGCCGAGGGGTTCGTGGAAGAACCCAACCTGTTCGGCGACTACTACACCGCCGTCTGCTTCTGGGACGACTTCGAGGGGCGGGGGACTTCCGGGGTGCTCAGTTGGGCCTGTCGTTATGGCGCAGAATCAAAGATCTACGACATTCAGGGCGAGCACTACTATTTCTACTGGCTCGACGTGGTCCCCCCGCGTGGCCGCTACCTCTACTTGGTGCAGTATCCCAAGGAGCTTTCGAGGAGGAATTGTGAGGCTATTGGGGGGGTATTCAAGGATGACGAAATCGCACCTCGGTGCTCTCTGGGAGCCGGCTTGGCCGAACATGCCGTGGCGAGCATGGGGGCGTGGATACGGGTCAAGGCTAGACAGGCTCAAACTCTCGAAACTGACGGGGGACTTAAAGTCGTCAGTGTCAACCTGGGTGATCGAGAATTAGAATATGACGTCGTCTGTACTATTGAAGGCTGTTTCCCGGTAATCAGGCCCAACGATCACTACTGGAAGTTCGACCCTACAGACGATAAGAAGTGGGAATATCTATGGGATTCCTTGCTAAAGCAAAAACGTGCTCATATTTATATCTTTCAAGAGATGATGGTCGAAAAATACTACTGCGCTAGTGAAAAAATCGAGGAACCAAATCAGCATTTCTGCAATGGGCGCACACCAAGGACCAACTACATGGTAGCAGCCTTGCTCGAAGCTTTTGGGGCAAACTGGCGCGACCACTGGGACTACGTTTGCAAAGCCTACGAGTGCATCGTGGTGAACACCGATAAGGTGCAATTCGTTGACAAGAACGATCCCAACCTGACCCGCTACGTTTCCTTCCGCTGGGAGAACGGTCAAGTAGTGGAGGGGGACGAGAACGACGCAGACTCAGGAATACTGTTTGCGACGGTCTGGGTTAAGGATGAGGACGGCACCTGGCGGGAAGCTGTACTTGCCAACGACCATTTACCGTCACCCTTAGAGCGTCACGGTGCCGAGTTGCGAAAAGCGGCTCTACTGCATCAAAACAACGCCATGTATCAAGGCCAGGGCGGCTACCCGTACTCACTTGACCGCAAGCATTCCGCGAAGCCCCTGGGTTCTGGTTTTCTCCCAAGTACACCTGTAATTAAGTGCGGAGACATGAACACGAACGCCGCATCCAGCATGATCGGCGCCAAACCCGATCAGTTAGCACTCTTAACCAGCGTCGCATTCGCCTGTCCACCGGATGCCAATATCACGCAGGACACGAGTGGCTATTTTTCTCCATATATGCGTGTTGATGGCGATTTTTATTCAACTGTAGCTGGTGGAAAGATGTTCGACGTTTGCGCGACTACTGGAGAATATTTGGGGAACTCCGGCGTAGCCACTACCAGTGGTACCACGTTTGATGGTGTTGGGGTGGACCATAACGCAATCCAAGCCGTACTGCAACATATTGATGATAGCGAAACTGTAGATGTAACGGTTTCACTCTGCCCTGAACTTGCTGACAAGGCCGGGTTGAATGGTGACGGTGATCGTTTGAACGTACCCACCTGCGCCTGGCTCGCAGGGCAGAACTATGCTATGTTCGATGGCCCGTTGTCGCTTCAGCTGGAAACGGGGGCGGATGGAAAGCTTCACATGAAAGTTCCCAAAGCCCTTTTCGATAAAGGATTTTTAGCTAGGGTCAAGGGTGGTACGCACTCCGGCTTGGTCGAGTCGGAATACAAATGTAGCGCTGCCACGGGCAAGTGCTGCAAGAATGAGTTTTCGCCTGACCGGGAGTTTCTGCCAATTGGACCTGGCCAAACCGAATACGAAATATGCAATTAACAAGAAATTATGGGGTGGATATTGGGCACCGCGCGTTACAGCTTATCCTTGGTTGCCTTTACATTGTCTTTCGTTCGGGCATCAGGCCAACAAGTCCACTCAATTTACCCTGCCACAATAGAAGCTCCTCGCGCCGTCATAGAGGATACTCTCCCCCCCACCGGCGGCACCATCGCCCTTCCTGACAACGAAATAATTGTAGAAGTCCACAAAGGCACCTTCAATGAACCCACCAAGGTGCGCGTCGAAGAGGTGCTCCCCGAAGACGCTCCTGGCCCGATTACCGAAGGAGTGACGGTCATCAACGGGGTCAAGATTTCACTGCCTGGCTACGACTACAGTCAGCCCTGCGCCGGTAACTTTAAGCACATGCCCATCACGGTCTACTTCAAGGCCAAAGGCTTTGTGGAAGAGCCCAGCCTTTCCGGCGACTACTACACCGCCGTCTGCTTCTGGGACGACTTCGAGGGGCGCGGGACGTTCGGAGTGCTCAGTTGGGGCTGTACGTACGGTGCGGAGTGGAGTGTCTACGAACTGGAAGACGGCCGGTACTACGTTGGTGGTGTCTTTGTAGTTCCAGAGAGGGGTGAATTCCTTTACCTTGTGCAATACCCCAAGGATCTTTCCAGGCAGAACTGCGAGGCCATTGGGGGCGAGTTCACAGGAGACGATGGCGTTCCGGATTGCTCGTTTGGTTATCAGTCTCCCTACTGGGCACAGGAAAGTATGGGGGCATGGATACGCGCTAAGGACGCGCAATAACATCTGGGCATGCTGTAAAAGCCATTTCAATGAACTCACGAGGTTGTAGCGATTACGTCGGTCCAGTTTGGATTCTTATATAACATTTGTTTCAAATAACATGCACGTATACGCGATTGCACCCACTCGATATCGCTTCCCGAGCCAAAAGGGCCGGCCGCCATTGCTGGCGGCCTTTTTGGCGGAGGGGGCGGGATTCGAACCCGCGGTGCCCTTACGGACACACCGGTTTTCGAGACCGGCCCGTTCAACCACTCCGGCACCCCTCCAGGCTCAGCTATTGGGCTCGCGCAGGTCCGCGAAAAAACCCTTAAGGAGCATAGCACTTTCGCGCGCCAGGCGTCCACCCTCGAGCTCCAGGGACGCGTCCATGCCGTAACGGGTCACCGCACCGGCCTTGGGGTTCTCGGTCGCCCAGACGACCCGGCCCACCCGGGCCTCGATCAGCGCCCCCAGGCACATCGGGCAGGGCTCGAGCGTCACGTAGAGCGTCGCCCCGGGCAGCACCTTTTCCCCCGCGCGTTCCTGCGCGGCGCGCAGCGCCAGCAGCTCGGCGTGGGCGGTGGCGTTGACGCGCGCCTCCACCGCGTTGGCCGACGCGCCCAGCTCCTCGCCTTCCCGCACCACCACCGCCCCGATCGGCACCTCCCCTCGACGCGCCGCCTCGCGGGCCAGCGCCAGGGCCCGCCGCATCCAGCGCTGGTCTTCTTCTTCGGGCAGGAAGCGCCAGACCCAGACGACCTCCCCCTCCCGCTCGGCCACCGGCCAAACCCGGCGCAGCTCGGGGGGCACGCCTCGCTCGGCCAGGAAGTCCACGAGCCGCTTGTGGATCTTCCCCACGCGCACCCGGTCGCCGGGGCGCGCCGCCCGCGCCGTCAGGCCCGCGGGCGGGCTCGCCACCGCCAGTAGGTCGGGCTGCGTCGGCACCCAGACCACGCCCCCCGCCGAGGGGCGAAGCACGAAGGGCCCCAGGCTCACGCTCTCGCCCGCGAGCGCCCGCTCGGCCAGCTCGAGGTAGCGCCGCTCGGGGCGCAGGCCCTGGCGCTCCAGCACGACGCGCAAGGCGCGGCGGCGGAGCGCTTCGGGCGCTCGCGAGAGCGGCGCTGCGCGGAGCGCGAAGACCGGCTCGAAGCGGCGGTCGGGGACGATCCGCGCCTGCGCCAGCGGATCGAGCGCCGCGTCGTCGGCCTGTTGGCTCTCGGCGTAGCGCAAGAGCGCCTCTCCGGCGCGCTCGAACCGGGCGGCCACCCGCGGCCAGACCTCGTGGCGCAGGTAGTTGCGGTCGAGGCAGACGAGCTCGTTGCTGGGGTCTTCGAGCCAGCGCTCGCCCCGCTCCCGCAAGTAGGCGCGCAGCTCGGTGCGCGAAATCTCCAGAAGCGGCCGCGCCACCCTGCCCCGTTTGGCGCGGATGCCCAGCGCCCGCCCCGCGCCCCGGAAGAGCTGCAGAAGCACGGTCTCGGCGTTGTCTTCCAGGGTGTGCGCCGTCAGCACGCAAGCCGCGCCGTACGCCCGCGCCACCTCGGCCAGGAAGGCGTAGCGCAGCTCGCGGGCCACGGCCTCCAGGTTCTCGCGTTTGCGCCGGGCCACGGCGGCCGCATCCACCCGCCGCTGCTCGCAGGGAAAGCCCAGCCGTCCGGCCAGCTCGCAAACGAAGCGGGCGTCGGCTTCCGATCCGGGCCTGAGCGCGTGGTCCAGGTGCGCAACCACCGCCTCGCGGCCCACCGCGGCCAGCAAGACCGCGAGGGCCACCGAGTCACCGCCCCCGCTCACCGCGGCCACCACCCGGCCCTCGCCGCAGAGCGCGGCAAGGCGCCGTTCGAACCGCCGCTCCAAAGCGTTCACGCTCTCATGCTACCGCCCGTGTAGGCTGGGGCCGTGGACCCGAGCCGGCTCATCTTCGACTTCGACCGATACCCCTACCTCACCAAGGCGCTTTCCGGCACCGGCGGGCGCATCCGCGCCGAGACCGAAGACTTCACCGTCACCGAGGTGCCCGCTTACCGGCCCTCCGGCAAGGGCGAGCACCTCTACGTTTTTCTCGAAAAACGCGGCCTGACGACGCGGCAGGTCTTCGACCATCTTAGCCAGGAGCTGCGCATCCCCGAAAAGGCCATCGGCGTGGCCGGCCTCAAGGACAAGCACGCGGTAACCCGGCAATGGATAAGCCTGCCCGCGCGCTACGCGGACCGGCTGCCCCAGCTCGAGGAACTGCCGGGCGTGCGCATCCTCGAGACCGGGCTGCACACCAACAAGCTGGGCGTGGGGCACCTGCGCGGAAACCGGTTCGAGATCGTAATTCGTGACGTCGTTCCCGAGGCCTTGCATCTCGCCAGGGCGGTACTTTCGGAACTGGAGCGGGCGGGGGTGCCCAACTACTACGGGCCCCAGCGTTTCGGCCTGGGCGGGCGCAACCCCCTACGCGGCTACGAGCTGGTGACCCGCGGCAAAGGGAGGGGCCGCCCCTGGCTAAAGAAGTTCCTGATCGGCTCGCTGCAGAGCCTGCTCTTCAACGACTGGCTGGCGCTGCGCATGGAGCGCGGCCTCTACGACCGGGTGGTGCGGGGCGACGTGGCGAAGAAGCACGCCACCCGCGGCGAGTTCCTGGTCGAGGATCCGGAGGTGGAGAACCCGCGGGCCGCCGTGCTGGAGATCAGCGCCACCGGCCCCCTGCACGGACGCAAGTACTTTGAGGCCCAGGATGACGCCCGTGCGCTCGAGGACGAGGTGCTCGCGACCTACGGCCTCGACCGCGAGCAGTTCCGCGCCCGCAAAGGGGCGCGTCGCCCCCTGCGCTTCCCCCTCGAAGAGGCCGCGGTGGAGGCCGTGGACCGGGGGCTCCGGCTCCGCTTCTTCCTGCCCAAGGGCGCCTACGCCACTGCGCTGCTGCGCGAGGTCATGAAAAAGAACCCCGAGGCCGACGGCCCCGGGGATGCGGACGAAGGCGAGGTCTAGAAGCGGTAGCCCGCCTTGAACTGGGCGACCACGGTCTGGGGCGCGCCGCCGAAGCCGTAGGCGTAGCCCAGGTCGGCGCCGACGAAGAGGGGGAGGTCGATCATCTGCGCCAGGTCGTACTCCACATCGCCGCGCAGATAGGCCTGCACGCCGCCCTGGTAGCGGACGCCGATGCCGCCGCCCACCTTGACGCCCTCGGCCACGTCGAACATGTGGCGCATCGCGAAGGCGGCCTGGAACCCGCCGGTGCCGTAACCCAGGTCGACGGTGGGGCGCAGCGCCCCCTTCTTCGGCTGGAAGAGGATGCAGTCCCAGCTGGCCTCCACGCCGCCAAGCAGGCTGCCGGCATACCCCGCCGACCCCGCAACCGAGAAGTTACCGGCCGCGAAGGCCGAGCCCATAACCAACGCCAAAAGAACGAACCATTTCCTCATAGCGAACACCTCCAAGATACGATGCTAGGGTATCCTACGCGAACGGTCAAGCGAGGTCGCGATCGGCGAAACAGTCGGGTCGATCGGCGGCCTGGTGCGCCGGGAGCAGTCCCCGCAGGGTGAGTTCGCGCACGACCAGGAGGGCGTACTCCCATACCGCTTGATCGCGCCAACCGGCCTCTTCGAGCCGCTCCAGGGTGAGGCCGCGCGCCCGCGCCGCTTCGGCAAGGTCTTCCCATTCCACGGGGACAAGCCTACTACACGCGCCTGGCACCCCTGCCTTAGGATGAGGAGCGTGCGTGCCCGCATCGCCTCCCCCAGACTGGGTAAGACCGGCCGCATGCTCCTCCTCAGCCTGCTGGTCGGGGTGGTGAGCGGCCTGGGGGCCATCGTCTTCAACCTGCTGCTCGACGGCGCCAAGGAACTGTTTCTGCTCAAGATGGCGGGCTACCAGCCCCCGGGCCTCCCACGCGAGGGCGGCAGTTTGGTGGAAACCCTGGCCCCCTGGGGCCGTTGGCTGATCCCGGTGGCCACCACACTCGGCGGCCTCGTCGCCGGCTGGCTGGTCTTCACCTTCGCCCCCGAGGCCGAAGGGCACGGCACCGACGCCGTGCTCAAGGCCTACCACCACGCCGGCGGGCGAATCCGCGCGCGGGTGCCCCTCGTCAAGACGGTGGCCTCCGCGCTCACGATCGGATCGGGGGGTTCGGGCGGCCGTGAAGGGCCGATCGCCCAGATCGGCGCAGGCTTCGGCTCGGTCCTGGCGAGCGTGCTGAGGCTGAGCGACGGCGAGCGCCGCATGCTGGTGATGTCGGGGGCCGCGGGCGGGATCGGGGCCATCTTTCACGCGCCCCTGGGTGGGGCCCTCTTCGTCACCGAGGTGCTCTACCGCAAGCTCGACTACGAGACCGACGTCCTCGTGCCCGCGATCGTCTCGGCGGTGACGGCCTATTCGATCGTCGGGTACTACTACGGCTTCGGTTCGCTGTTCATCACCCCGAGCGACTACTTCGCCCATCCCCAGCTCCTTCCGCTCTACGCCCTGCTCTCGCTCGTAAGCGCCGCGGGGGCCTGGCTCTTCATCCGCCTGTTCTACGGGCTCACCGAAGCCTTCGGGCGCTGGCCGCTGGCCCCGGTCTTCAAGCCGGCCGTCGGGGGCCTGGCCGTGGGCCTCCTGGGCATCGCCCTCCCCTACGTACTCGACGGCGGCTACGGCTGGCTGCAGATGATCTTCATGAACCAGTTTACCTGGGGGGTGCTGCTGCTCATTGCGCTGGGCAAGATGGTGGCCACCTCCTTTTCCATCGGTTCCGGGGGGTCGGGCGGCGTCTTCGGCCCCAGCGTCATCATCGGCGCCGCGCTGGGCGGTGCGGTTGGTCAGATCTTCGCGCAGCTCTTCCCCACGCTCGGGGTGCAGCCCGTGCACTTCGCCCTCGTGGGCATGGCGGCCTTCTTCGCGGCCGCCGCCAAGACGCCGCTCTCGTCGATCGTGATGGTGACCGAGATGACCGGCTCCTACGGGCTGCTCGTCCCGCTCATGCTCTCGAGCTTCCTCGCCTACCTGGTGCTGAGGCCCGACGAAACCCTCTACCGTTCGCAGGTGCCCGAGCGCATCGACAGCCCGGTGCACGCGCACGAGTACATGCGGGCGGCGCTGGTCAACCTCAAGGAGCGGGGCCTCGCCATTCCCAGCGACGTCCCCCTGCCCGACGTGGCCCGCCTGCTGGAAACGGGGCAACCGGTGGTGCTCGATCCCGAAGGCGAAGAGATCATGTTCACGCTCGAACTCGAGCCCACCCACCCTTGGGTTGGGCGGCGGATCTTCGAGCTCGATCTTCCCCCGGACGTGCTCGTCATCTCGGTCATGCGCGAAAAGGCCGACAAGGTCGTCATCCCCCGCGGGCACACACGGCTCGAGGCCGGGGACCGGCTGATCCTGGTCGGGCCCGCTTACGCTTCGCAGGAGCTGATGGAACGGCTGGCTCAGGAGAAGGAGGCGTCCCCGCAGGCGGGCGCGGGCGTCACCGAGAGTCCCAGCCGCTCCGACAGGTAAAGGCCCAACCCCTTGGCGCGCGGGTGCACCCACAGCTCGGCCTCGGTGAGGTGCAACAGCACCAGCAGGGTCACCAGGTGTTCGGCAAGCTCGTCCTCGCCCAGACCCTCCGGGCCTTGGGTGCGGCCGTGGCCCGGAAGGTCGGCCGCGAGGTAGCGCCGGCCCTCCGGCAGGCGGCAACCGCGCCAGTCGTCCGCGCTGTAGGCGATCAGCACCGTATCGGGGCCCGCGCCCCAGCGGTCGTAGACCACGTTGGTGCCGTAGACGTTCAGGTAGGGCATTTCAGCGGGGCGCCTCCGGGTCGAAGCGCAGGGGGGGCGGGGCCTCTTCCTCTTCTTCCACCTGCCATTCCGCCGGGCCCTCCAGAAACTCGCGGTAGCGCTCGATGAAACCCCGGGCCACGCTCGTGGCCTCGCGCGGGTTCTCCCAGAAGCTGAAGTGGCCCGCCCCGTCGAGGGTGACGAGAATGCCCTTCAGCTCGGGCACCCACTCGGTCACCTCGTGGGCGTAGCGCATCGGGGCGAAGGCGTCCTCCGCGCCCACGACGCTCATGACCGGCAGTTGCTGCAGGGTGCGCAACCACCGGCGTTCGTCGCCCAGCTCCCCCAGGGACCGCGCCCAGGCGGCGAGCCCGTCGGGCTCGAGCCCCTCCCGCCAGGCCGCGATCAGCTCCTCGCCGCGTTCGAGCATCAGGCTGCCAAAGAGCAGGGGCCGGGCCACTCGGGCGAACCCCTCGAGCCCGCCGGCGTCCAAGGCCCAGGCGAGGGCGCGTACGCGCGCCTTCAGGGCCGCGTCCGCACGGGCGTAGGGCGAGAACCAGGTCAGGCTGCGGGCGCGTTTGGCGCCGGCGAGCCGCACCGCGGCGAGCCCCGCCTCGAAGGAGGCGACCAGGTGCGCCCCTTCGGGCAGTTCGGCGGCCCATGCCTCCAGCTGCGCCGCGGGCGTGGGCCGGCGCTCGAGCTCGACGTGCGCGTACCCCTCGAGCCGTTCGGCCAGCATCCGAAACCCGCTGGGGGGGCTCAGGTAGCCGGGTAGGTAGGCGATCGTTTCCACCCCCGTATCTTGGCATAGAATGGCGGCGTGACCGCACTCGACCCCGAACTCCTGCAACGCCCCGGCCTCGACCGCACCCTCGGCGTCGAGTACCTGGAGGTCGGCCCCGAACGCGTGCGCGCCGCGCTCACCGTCGACGAACGCCACCTGCAGCCCTTCGGCTACCTTCACGGCGGCGTGAACGTGGCCCTGGCCGAGAGCGTGGCCAGCGTGGGGGCCACCGTCGCCGCGCCCGAGGGGCAGGTGGCCTTCGGGCTGGAGATCAACATGAACCACCTGCGGCCGGTGCGGCCGGGCGGCCGCATCGTCGCCACCGCCGAGCCGCTGCACCGGGGCCGCTCCACCCAGGTCTGGGCGATCGAGATCCGCGACGGCCGTGACCGGCGCGTCGCCGTCGGCCGCTGCACCCTGGCCCTGCGCCCCGCCGCGCTTGACAACGGACCGGCGGACTGATGTAAGGTTATGCATATGCGCCCGAAGGCACGCAACGCACAGCGCAAGGGGGGTGGGGCCATGGAAGACGGCTATCCCGGCTATCCCCGCCCGGAAACGGTTGCGCGCCGTGCCTGCGAGCGCGCATAAACCCCAGAACCCGCGACAATCCAAGGAGCACCCGCCATGCTGATCGTTACGAAGCCCGGCATTTCCCAGGAAACCTTTGAAGCCCTGCTCGAAGAAATCAAGCAACAAGGCTACACCCCGCACGTATCCGAAGGCGAGTCCCACACGCTGATCGGGGCGATCGGCGCGCCGCCCACCCCCGAGCTGATGGAGCACTTCCGCGCCCTGCCCGGCGTGGACCAGGTGATCCGCATCTCCAAACCGCACAAGCTCGCGAGCTGGGAGGTCCACCCCGAGCCCACGGTGCTCGACTTTCCCACGGGGCGCACCGGCAACGGCCACTTCATGGTGGCCGCGGGGCCCTGCGGCGTCGAGTCGCGCGAGCAGATCCTCGCCGCCGCCCGGTACGTGAAGCAGCACGGCGCCCAGATGCTGCGCGGCGGCGCCTTCAAGCCGCGGACCAGCCCCTACGCCTTCCAGGGCCTGGGCGTCGAGGGCCTGAAGCTGCTCGCAGAAGCCCGCGCCGAGACCGGCCTCCCGGTGGTTACCGAGGTGACCAGCCCCGATCTGGTCGACCTCGTCGCCGAGTACGCCGACGTGCTCCAGATCGGCGCCCGCAACGCCCAGAACTTCGCCCTGCTCAAGGCCGCCGGAGGGTCGGGCAAGCCGGTGCTGCTCAAGCGCGGCATGAGCATGACCCTGGACGAGTTCCTCATGGCCGCCGAGTACGTCCTCAGCGAGGGCAACCCGCAGGTCGTGCTGGTCGAACGCGGCATCCGCACCTTCGAGAAGGCGACCCGGTTCACCCTCGACGTCTCCGCCGTGCCCGTCCTCAAGTCGCAGACCCACCTCCCGGTCTGGATCGACCCCTCCCACGCCGCCGGAACCCGCGAGTACGTGACCCCGCTGGCGCTCGCGGGGATCGCCGCCGGCGCGGACGGCATCATCGTGGAGACCCACCCGAACCCCGGCGAGGCCAAGTCCGACGCCGCGCAGCAGCTTCCCGAAGCGGCCTTCGCCGACCTCATGCAGGCGGTCCGGCGTCTGCTGCCGGCGGTGGACAAGGCGCTGGCGGTGCCCGCCTAAGCGGCCGTGTTCGCGCGCGTCGGCATCTTCGGTACCGGCCTGTTGGGCGGGAGCGTCGGTCTGGGGCTGCGCGAGCGCTTCCTGGCCGAGGAGGTCGTGGCCTACGACCCCGACCCGACAGCGCTGGAGGCCGCCCTCGCCCTGGGCGCGGCCGACCGCATCGAGACCCGGCTGGGGCCCTGGATCGCCGAGCTGGACCTGGGCGTCCTCGCCGCCCCCGTGGGCGCGCTCGAGGCGCTGGGACGGGAGGTCGCCCGTCACGCCGCCCCCACCACCCTCTGGACCGACGTCGGCAGCGTCAAGGCGCCGGTCGTGGCCGCGCTCGAGCCCCTGCTCCCGCGCTTCGTGGGGGGGCACCCCATGGCCGGCAGCGAGCGCGCCGGCGTGGAGAACGCCCACGCCGGCCTGCTGCAGAACGCGGCCTGGATCCTCACCCCCTCCCGGCGCACCGCCGCCGAGGACCTGAAGCAGCTCGAGCGCCTGGTCGAGGCCCTGGGGGCCTACCCCCTGCTCGTCGCCCCGGAGCTGCACGACCGGCTGGTGGCGCGGGTCTCGCACCTTCCCTACCTCCTGGCCGTGGCCCTGAACCGCATCGTGGACGCCGACCCCAACCGCGAGACCCTGATGTTCCTGGCGGCGGGGGGCTTCCGCGACCTGACCCGCGTGGCCTCGGGGTCGCCGCGGATGAGCCGCGACATGGTCGTGGCCAACCGCGCGGCGCTGCGCGAGGCGGCGCGCGACCTCAAGGCGGTGCTCGACGAGCTCGTCGCGGTGCTCGACGAGCCGGAGCGCCTGCTCGAGCTCGCGCAGGAGGCCAAGCGGCTGCGCGACGGCCTGCCCGTGGTGCGCCGCAGCCTGCTGCCTGTCCAGCACGACCTCGTCGTCGCCGTGCCCGACCGCCCCGGGGAGCTCGCCCGGATCACCAGCGCCCTGGGCGAGGCCGGCGTCAACATTAAGGACATTGAGGTGCTCAACGTCCGCGACGAGGGCGGGGCCATCCGCCTGGGCTTCGTCAGCGCCGAGGAGAAGCAGGCGGGACGGCGGGTGCTCGAGTCCATCGGCTACCGCACGCGCTAGCCGCGCTATAATGAGAGCAAAGAAAAGGAGGGGACCATGTACAAGCGCGTGCTCCTTCCCACCGACGGTTCGCCGTGCAGCGAACAGGCCCTGCGCGAGGGTTTCGAACTCGTCAAGAGCTGCGGGGCCGAGGCCACCGTGCTCTACGTGATCGAGAACCCACTGCTGACCCTGCCCATGCTTCCGGAGGGCATCCCCTACGAGGCCGACCTCTACGAAGACCTGAAGAAGGCCGCGGAGGAGGTGCTGGCTTCGGCGCGAAAGATCGCCGAGGAGGCGGGGGTCCCCGTCAACACGATCATGCACGAGGGCCAGCCGGTGCCCACGATCGTCGAGTTCGCGCGGGACTACGACCTGATCGTCATGGGCACCCACGGGCGCGGCGGGCTGGAAAAGCTGATCCTGGGCTCGGTGACGGAGGGCGTGCTGCACCGGACCGAGACCTCGGTCTTGGTGATCCACTGCAAGCGAAAACGCGCGTAATCGGTTAGGCTGAAGGTGGTGAAACCGAGACTAATCCTTAGTTTTCTAATCTTTCTCGCGGGGTGGGCGCAGGCGGCCAGCTACGTGGTGCAGATCGAGGGCACCATCGACAACCCGCTGGCCGCCTACGTCGAGGACGCGCTGGTGCGCGCCGAGCGTGAGGGGGCCTCGGGCGTGGTGCTTTGGATCGACACCCCCGGCGGCCGGGTCGACGCCGCGATGCGCATCTCCGACGCGGTGCTGCAGACGCCGCTGCCCACCCTGGCCGTGGTCAAGAACGCCTTCTCTGCGGGGGCGCTGATCGCCCTTTCCGCGGAACAGGTGGCCATGCTGCCGGGGTCGGAGATCGGTGCGGCGCTGCCGATCGTCGTGACCCCCGTCACCGAACCCACCGCCGCCGACCGCAAGTTCATCAGCGCCCTGAAGGGCAAGTTCCGGGCCGTCGCCGAGGCCCGCGGACGCCCCGTGGAACTCGCCGAGGCCATGGTCGATCCCGAGATCGAGGTCGAAGGGCTGGCCGGCAAGGGCGAGCCCCTTACCCTCACGGCCGCGAAGGCCGTCGAGCTGGGCGTCGCCGACTTCGAGGCGGCCAGCCTGCGCGACGCCCTCGAGCGCGCCGGTTTCGCCGCGGAGACGGTCCTGCTGGACGTTCCCACCCGCATCGAGGTGGCGCGCTTCCTGACCAGCATGTACGTCGCGCCCATCCTGCTCGCCCTGGGGCTGTTGGGGCTGATCGTCGAGTTCTTCACCCCCGGCTTCGGCGTGCCCGGGCTGCTCGGCCTGCTGGCGCTGGCGCTCTACTTCGCCGGCGGGGTGCTGACCGGCATGAGCGGGGTCCTGGAAGTGACGCTCTTCCTGGCGGGCATCGCGCTGCTGCTGGTGGAGATGTTCCTCATCCCCGGTTTCGGCGTCTCGGGGATCGCCGGCTTCGTCGCCATCGGGGCTTCGATCTACCTCACCTTCGGGGACCAGGCGCTGATGGTGGGCGCGATCGCCGTGGTGACCGGGGCGGTCGGCCTCGTGCTCGTCTTCCGCTACCTGCCGCGGACGCGCGCGGCCCACGCCCTCGTCCTCGAGGGCGCGATCGGGGAGCAGGCCCCGCCGCGGGAACGCCTGGAGCCCCTGGAGGGGGCGATCGGGACCGCGATCACCGACCTGAGGCCGGCGGGCACGGCCCGCTTCGGGCAGCGCAAAGTGGACGTCGTCTCCGACGGGGAGTTCGTACCCAAGGGCTCCACCGTTCGGGTCATCTTGGTGGAAGGCGCACGCGTCGTCGTGCGCAAGGAGGAGGGATAACGCATGGACATAGGGTTCTTGATCGTAGCCGGGCTGGTTCTCATCGGACTTTTCATCTTGTTCTCCATCGTCCCCGTCGGCCTTTGGATCCAGGCCTGGGCCTCGGGGGTGCGGGTGCCGCTGACCACGCTGATCGGGATGCGGCTCAGACGCATCCCGCCGGCGCGGATCATCTACCCGTTGATCAACGCCACCAAGGCGGGCATCCCCGTGGAGCTCAACAAGCTCGAGTCCCACTTCCTCGCTGGCGGTAACGTCGACCGGGTGGTCAACGCCCTGATCGCCGCCCAGAAGGCGGGCATCAACCTGACCTTCGACCGCGCCGCGGCGATCGACCTGGCGGGCCGCGACGTGCTCGAGGCGGTGCAGGTCTCGGTCAACCCCAAGGTGATCCAGACGCCGATGGTCGCGGCGGTGGCCAAGGACGGCATCCAGTTGCTCGCCACCGCCCGCATCACCGTGCGCGCCAACATCGACCGCCTCGTCGGCGGCGCCGGCGAGGAAACGATCATCGCCCGCGTCGGCGAGGGCATCGTCACCACCATCGGTTCGGCCGGCAGCCACAAGGAGGTGCTCGAAAACCCGGACATGATCTCCAAGACCGTCCTGGAAAAGGGGCTGGACTCGGGCACCGCCTTCGAGATCCTCTCGGTCGACATCGCCGACGTGGACGTGGGCAAGAACATCGGCGCCCAGTTGCAGATCGACCAGGCCGAAGCCGACAAGAAGATCGCCCAGGCCAAGGCCGAGGAGCGCCGCGCCATGGCCGTGGCCGCCGAGCAGGAGATGCGCGCCAAGGTCGAGGAGATGCGCGCCAAGCTGGTCGAGGCCCAGGCCGCGGTGCCCATGGCCCTGGCCGAGGCCCTCAAGAAGGGCAACCTCGGGGTGATGGACTACTACACCCTCAAGAACATCGAGGCCGACACCGACATGCGCGAGTCGCTCAGCAAGGCCGCGGGCGAAGAGGACGAACGCTAGCCGATGAAGATCGACGACCTGATCGGGATCCTCTTCCTGCTCTTCTTCATCGTGGGGCCGGCGCTGCGCGGCTTGTTGAAGCCGCGTGAGCCGCTCGTCGAGGTGGAGCTGCCCCCCGAGATCGAAGAGATGATGCGCGAGCGCGCCCCGCGCCCGCAGGAACCGCCGCAGGCGGCCCGACCGAAGCCGGCGCAGGCCCAGACGAAGCCCGCGGCGAGCAGCCCGCCCGCCGCCTCGGCCGCTCCGGCCGCGGCCACACCCGGAGGCGGCTCATTGCAGACCGCCGAGGGCCACGCGGCGGGTTCGCGTTCGCGCCAGCGCATCGAAGAGGCCCAGCGCGACGCCTCGGACATGGCCGCGGAAGAGCACGCCGCCTTCGCGCTGACCCGCGCCCACAAGATGAAGCACGCCGGGCTGCCCCTGCACCCGCGGGGGATCGTGCACGGCATGCTCTGGCACGAGGTGCTCGGCGAGCCCGCGAGCCGGCGGCTGCGCCGCGTTCGCACCCGGAGGAGGAAGCTGCTAAGCTGAGTAAACGGATGGAAACGAACGACACCCCCAGGGAACGCGCGGAAACGAGCACCAGCATCTTCGTGCGCTCCCCTGACGAAGCCATGGCGCTCTTCGGGAGCCGGGACCGCTGGCTCAAGGTGCTGCGCCAGCGGCTCGGCGCCAAGATCGTGGCCCGGGACCAGCAGATCCGCATCAGCGGCGAGGAGGAGGAGGTGCGGGTCGCCGAAGCGGTGCTCCGCGACCTGCTCACGCTGCTGCGCCAGGGCGCGGAGATCGACGAGACCGTGCTCGAGCAGACGCTGGCCCTCGCCGAGCGCGGCCGCCGCCTTCCCGAGGAGACCGAGACCCGGCTGGGTGGCTTCCGCCTGCCCGGCCGGCTGCGCCCCAAGACGCCCGGACAGGCGCGCTACGTCGAGGCCATCGCCACCAGCGACATCATCTTCGGCATCGGCCCCGCCGGCACCGGCAAGACCTACCTGGCCGTGGCCATGGCCGTGGCGGCGCTGAAGGCCAAAAAGGTTAAGCGCATCATCCTCACCCGCCCCGCGGTCGAAGCGGGCGAGCGCCTGGGCTTCTTGCCCGGCGACATCCAGGCCAAGGTGGACCCCTACCTGCGCCCGCTCTACGACGCCCTCTTCGAGATGATCGACGCCGAGCGTTTCGACCAGTACCTGGCCTCGGGCATCATCGAGGTGGCGCCGCTCGCCTTCATGCGCGGCCGCACCCTCAACGACGCCTTCATCATCCTCGACGAGGCGCAGAACGCCACCGCCGAGCAGATGAAGATGTTCCTGACGCGGATGGGGTTCAACTCCAAGGTCGTGGTCACCGGCGACGTCACCCAGATCGACCTGCCCGCGAGCAAGCACAGCGGCCTGCTCGCGGCGCAGAAGATCCTGCAGGGCATCGAGGGCATCCGCTTCATCTACTTCAAGGAGTCGGACGTCGTCCGCCACCCGCTGGTGGCGCGGATCATCAAGGCCTACGAGCAGGCCGAACTGAAGAAGCAGGCCGAGGCCGAAGCCGCACGCGAAGACCGTGGCGAGGGTTGAGGTCGTCCCGCAGAAACGCCCGCCGCGCGGGCTGCGGCCGCGGCTGCGCCGGGCTTTGCAGCGGCTGATGGACGAACTCGAGCTCGGGGATCGCGAGGTCACGGTCATCCTCTGCTCCGACCGCAGGATCCGCGAACTCAAGCGGGCCCACTGGGGCGAAGACGCCGCCACCGACGTGCTCAGCTTTCCCACCTACGAACCCGGCGACCCCTTCCTGCCCCCGCACCTGGGCGACGTCTGGATCAGCCTCGACACCGCCCAGCGGCAGGCGCGCGAACAGGGGCACGCGCTCGAGGACGAGGTGCTCACCCTCGCGGCCCACGGCCTTTGGCACCTGCTGGGGCACGACCACACCACGGAGGAGGCATGGCGCGGATTCCGGAACGTCCAGCGCAGGATCCTCGAGCTCTGAAGGGGGTCCTGCGCTCGTTCGGCTTCGCCTGGCAAGGGCTCGCCTACGCCTGGCGCAGCCAGCGCAACTTTCGCATCGAGGTCTACCTGGCGGCGCTGGCCCTGGTCCTGGCGCTGGCGCTGGGCGTGGCGCTCGTTCCGGTCCTGCTCCTGGTGCTCGTGGTGCTGACCCTCGAGCTGATGAACACGGCGCTCGAGGCCGTGGTGGACCTCACCAGCCCCAGCGAACACCCGCTCGCCAAGGCCGCCAAGGACACCTCCGCGGCCGCGGTGCTGGTGGCCAGCCTGATCGCCCTCGTCGTCGGCGCCGGGCTCTTTCTACCGGCCATCGCCGAAAAACTGCGTACGTATGGTAAAATCCCTTAAGCACTATGGATCGACCTCCCAGTCGTAGCCTTCGCCTGCTGGCCCTCCCCCTGCTGCTCTCAACCGCGCTCGCCCAAAGTCCGGTCACGGAGGCCGCGTTCGCCTACCCCTGGATGGACGCCGCCCTGCTCGTCGTCCTCTTCGCGCTCTCGGGCTTCTTCTCCGCCGCGGAGACGGCGATCACCACCCTCTGGCCCTGGAAGGTGCGGGAGCTGGCCGAGCGCGAGGGCGCCGGCAGCCCCTTCGCGCTCTTGCAGCGCGACATCACCCGCTTTTTGACCACGATCCTGGTGGGCAACAACCTGGTCAACATCGCCGCCACCGCCCTGGTCACCGACCTGGCCACCCGCGCCTGGGGATCCACCGGGGTGGCCTACGCGACGGGGCTGATGACGTTCCTGATCCTCTTCTTCGGCGAGATCACCCCCAAGTCGATCGCGGTGCACAACGCCGACCGGCTCGCGCGCTTCTTCGTGCGTCCCATCTACTGGCTGTCGGTGCTCCTCTACCCCATCGGCCGCTTCTTCACCTGGATCTCGGCCCTGATCCTGCGCGCGCTGGGGCTCGAGCCGCGCCAGCAGCCGCTCGTGACCGAGGACGAGCTCAAGCTCATCCTCTCCGGGGCCGAGGCCAGCGGCGCCATCGAAGAGGCCGAAGAGGACATGATTCAGAACGTCCTCGAGCTCGAGGAGACCCAGGTCCGCGAGATCATGGTGCCCCGGGTCGACATCGTGGCCATCGAGCACACGGCCAGCCTGCGCGAGTTCGTGCGGCTCGAGCGCGAGCACCGCTACTCCCGCATCCCCGTCTACCAGGAGAGCATCGATCAGATCGTCGGCATCGCCTACGCCAAGGACCTGCTCAACTACCTCGAGACCCCGGACCTGCTCGACCAGCTCACCGTCATGAGCCTGGCCCAGGACCCCTTCTTCGTCCCCGAGTCCATGCCCGTCTGGAACCTGCTCCTCGAGATCCGCCGGCGCAAGGTGCACATGGCCATCGTGGTGGACGAGTTCGGCGGTACCGCCGGGCTGGTGACCCTCGAGGACATCATCGAGGAGATCGTCGGCGAGATCTACGACGAGACCGACGTCGAGGAGGAGCAACCCATCCAGGTGCAGGCCGACGGCAGCTTCCTCATTGACGCCCAGACCCCGCTCGACGACGTCTCCGAAGCCCTCGGGGTGGTCCTGCCCGAAGGCGAGTACGAGACGCTTTCGGGCTACCTCTACGAAACCTTCGGCTACATCCCCAAGGTCGGCGAGGAGCACACCTACGACGGCTACCGCTTCATCGTCGAAGCGGCCGACGAGCGCAAGATCGAACGCGTACGCGCCGTGCCCGTGGTCGCCCCCGCGACCCGCGAGGCCGATTGAGGAGGTCCCGTGCCCACCCGTGAAGAGATCGTCGTCCTGGCCCAGACCGCGCTGGCGCACGCCTACGCGCCCTACTCGAAGTTTCCGGTGAGCGCCGTGGTGGTCGCGAAAAGCGGCCGCAGCTACGTCGGGGTCAACGTCGAGAACGGCGCCTACCCGCTCTCCCGCTGCGCCGAGCAGATCGCCGTGGGCGCGATGGTCGCCGCCGGCGATCGCGAGATCCGCGAGGTCCTCGTCCTCTCGACCTCCGGCGAACCCGCGACCCCCTGCGGCGCCTGCCGCCAGATCCTCTCCGAGTTCGCCGACGGGGAGACCCCCGTCGTCTGCCGCAACACCGCGGGAAAGGAGCTGCGCTTCAAGCTGGGCGAGCTGCTGCCCGCGGCGTTTCGCCTCGAAGACGCGCGGTGAGCACGTAACGCCCGCGCCGTTCCCGGTAGTCCCCTTCGAACCCCAGCGAGCGCAAGGCGCGAAGCAACGCTTCGGGCGGGAAGAAGCGCGCGGGCTCCCCCAACAGCCGCTCGCCCCAGTAGACCCAGCGGCCGACGCCCCGCTGCGGGTCGAACTCGTAGATCCACAGGAGGCCGCCCGGCTTGAGCACCCGGGCGACCTCCCCCAGCGCCGCCTGCGGGTCCTGGAAGTGGTGCAGCGCCTCCCCGACCAGGACCGCGTCCATCTCCGCGTCCGCGAAGGGGAGCGCCTCCGCGCGCGCGACGACGACCTCCGCCTGCTCCGGGGCGTGGCGCAGCATGCCCCGGGCGGGGTCGGCGATCACCAGCCTCAGATCGGGGCGGGCGCCCAGCGCGGCGCGCGCGAGGACCCCCGTCCCTCCGCCCAGGTCGAGCACCCGTGCGCCCGGAGGCAACCCTTCCAGGGCGCGGGCGAGCAGCGGCCAGGCCCAGTCCGGGTAGGTGCGGTGCCCCCAGCGCGCGAAGACGCGGCCCAGCAGGTCGAAGGGAATGCCCACCCGCTAACGCACCCTCCCCGCGAAGGCCACGTCCAGGAGCGTCTGCCACACCCCCGGCACCTCGGCGCGTACCGCACCCGAGAGCTCGACCGGCAGCCCCGTCACCAGCGCGGCCGCCGCTCCGGGAACTCTGGCCAGGTCCACGCGGAAGGCCAGCACCCCCGAACCCGACTGGCGGGGACGGAGCGGCACGTCGAGCACGGCCTCGGCTACGGTGTTCCCGCCGATGACCAGGCCCAGCGGTCCGCGCAGGTAGAAGCCGATGGGGTTGGGGTTGGTGACCTGGAAGCCCACCACGACCTCCAGGGTGGCGTCGCGGATCCGCAGCCGGCTCTGGGCGGGGTCGATCGTGAACCGGGGCAGCGCGAAGCGCAGGTCCACCCGCACGTTCTCGTCGAGCAGGGTGAAGGGCCCCAGGTCGAGGGGAACGGGGCCCGCCTGCACGCGTACCCGACCGTCCACGCGCAGGCGCACGGCCTCGCCGCCGAGCAGCTTGCCCACCCCTTCGGCGCTCTCGGCCAGCGGCACGGTGAGGCGAGTCTCCACCACCTCGAACCCCGCCGGGGGCAGCGTCACCGCAGGGAGGTCGAAGGGCAGGCGCGCCCGGTCGAAGGTGAGGGCCAGCTGGCTTTCCAGCAGCGGAAGTTCGAACGCATTGGGGTTCGTAAGGCGCAAGCGCAAGGCAAAGCGCGCCTCGCCGCTGAACGGGTCGACGCTGATCAGGTCGAACCCTTCCACCCGGGCCTGCGGCGGTTCGGGCTTCTTCACGCCGGGGACGCACGCGGCGAGCACGAGGGCCAGAACCGCCAGCAACGCTACCGTCTTCCTCACAACAACCACCCCTCCTCCTGCAACCTCGCGAGCAGGGCTTCGGCTTCGGGCCAGAGCGGACTCGTCTCGGGCAGCGGGGCGCGCGGGACGCCGGCGGGCAGCCCCAGATGGCGCAACATCTGCTTGAGCAGCACGACGCCGCCCCGCCCGACGAGCGCCGCGGTCTCGTAGGCCAGGCCGGCCAGGCGCGCGTCTGCGCGGCCCGCGCGGGCGTCCGAGAAGACGCGGGCGAAGAGGCGCGGGGCCAGGTTGCCAACGGCCAGGATCGCCCCCTCGGCGCCGCTCGCGGCCGCGGCGGGAAGCGTAGTGCCGCTTCCGGTGAAGACCCGCAACCCGGGGGCGAAGCGCCGGTAGTGCTCGAGCCGCGCCATCTCGCCGCTCGAGTCCTTGATGCCATTGATGCGCGGATGCCGGGCCAGCTCGACGACGACCTCGACCGGGAAGCTCATCTTGGTGAAGACGGGGACGTGGTAGAGCCAGACCTCGCCCAGCTCGGCCAGCCCCTCGAAGTAGACCTGGAAGGCGCGGGGGTCCAGGGCGCGGTCGAAAAAGCGCGGCGGCATGGCCAGCAGGCGCTCCGCCCCCTGCGCCACGGCCGCCTCGGCGTGGCGGCGCGCCAGCGCCAGCGACTCGTCGCCGATCCCGACCCAGACAGGGCCCGGGGCGCGCACGCCCGCGAGCAGTGCCGCGCGCTCGTCGGGCGCGAGGGTGACCGCTTCGCCGGTGGAGCCCAGTAGCAGGAAGCCGTCCACCTGGGGCGCCAGGCGGTCGATCAGGGCCTGCAGGGCGCCGGCGTCGGGGCGTCCGGCGGTGTCGAAAGGCGTGATCAAGGCGGGAACGATCACCGGTGCACCTCCCCGTACCAGAGCACCAGGTGGGGCAGGTAGGCCGCGGCCAACCAGAGCCCGCCGCCCGCCGGATCGCCCAGGATCCAGCGCACCGCCCCGTAGGCGGCCGCAAGCAGCAGCACCACGCCCCAGCCCTTGCCGAAGCTCGTGCTGCCGGGGACGAGCAGTTCGAACCCCCGGGCCAAGGTTCCGGCGGCGCGGACGGCGCCGCGGGGACGCGGCAGGAGCAGGACCCAAAGGTGCAGCAAGGCCCAGACCGCCAGGGCGACGAGCAGGGCCCAGGCGGCCCCCGCGGACCAGCCCAGCGCCTCGAGGCTGCGCGTGGGCTGAACGCCCAGCTGGCGCACGCTGCCGATCAGGTAGGCCCGGCAGAGGTCGCGGGCGCGGGGCGTGCCCAGGCGCTCCACCCCGGCCGCGCGGTAGGCCTCCGACCAGGCGTCTTCCCCCAGGCCCAGGGCCGCCCGTACCGGCGGGTAGACGGCCTCGGCACGGTACGCCGCGAGCAACGCCTGAGGGTCCCCGGTGAGTCGGTAGCGCAGCGCCTCGACGAAGGCGAGCGGCGCCGCCCCCTCGAATGCGCGCGAATCCGCAGGACCGCCGGGAAGCCCGGCGTAGGCGCGCAACGCCGCCCGCTCCGGACCGGCGGGCCAGGTCTCGAAGCTCGCGCCCACCAGGGTGGCGCGGTCGAGCGGCGGCCGCGCCGCTTCGGCCTCGAAACCGCGCACGCCGCCCCAAAGCCACAGGACCGCCACCGCGGCGAAGAAGAGCAGCGCCGCCAGCAGGCGCTCGCCCCAGCCGGCGTGCGCGAAGAGCAGGTAGCGGAAACGGCGGAGCGGGTTGCGCACCCAGCTGCCCCAGACCCCGCCCCAGTCGGCGAGGCTGCGGCGCTGCGCGGGCAGGTAGCGCACGCCCAGCACCAGGACCAGGGCCAGGTAGGCGAGCACCAGGGTGGCCAGGGCCCGCTCGAGCCCGTCGGCCCTGAGGACCGGAAGCTGCGCCTCGGCCTGCCGCGCCAGGGTGCGCAGGCGCAGCGCGGCGACGGGATCGCCGGCGGCCTCGAAGCGGTCCGCCTGCTCGGCGAAAAAGGCCGCCGCGCCCGGATGCAACGGCGCGTAGCGCAGCAGCGCCTCGACCAGCCGGCGGGCGGTCGCCTCGTCGGCGCGTCGCGCGGCCGCCTGCCAGCGGTCGCTCCAGGCCCGCGCCCCCTCGCCCCAGACGAGTTCCGGGCGGTGGCCCCGCCGCAGCAGGTCGCGGCCCCAGGCGGCGAGGTCCCGGTCGTCCAACAGGGCCGGGTCCTCGGCCAGGTAGGACCAGTAGGGGCGGTAGCCCCCGGGGCCCGCCGGGAGCCGTGCGGCGACGCCTTGGTCCCGCCAGAACTGCGCGAGGACGTGCAGGGGCTCGAGCGTGGACCAGGCCCCCGCGTAGGGCCGGGCGGGGGGCAGCCCCGCCAGCGGCCAGACGCCGCCCCCTTGCAGCGCCACCTCGGGCCCCTCCCGCAGGTCTTCCACGGGAAGGTGCGGGTAGAAGGCGTAGAGCGGCCCGCGTTCGCCGCCGCGAGGAAAGGCGAGCACCAGCGGCGCGCCGCGCTGGGCCAGGTAGACCGCGTCGGGCGTCTCCAACGGAGCGAGCCAGTCGCCCGGGGGCAGCGGCCACAGCCGCGGGCCGATCCGTAACCCGTCGGCCTCCAGGGCCACCGGCGGCGGGGGCGGGGCGACCTCCAGCTCGGCGCGGTACTTCGCCCCCGGCGCGAAGAGGGTGAGGACGTACCGACCCGGCGCATCCGGCGTCCAGGCGAGCCGACCGCCGTTCTCGGTGGTGACCAGGGTGACCACCTCGGTGCCGCCGGGCCCGGCGATCTCGATGGGGTAGGCCCCGGGCTCGAGCCCCCGGGCGGCGAGCTCGACCGGGCGGCCGGCCACGGCGCCCTCGGGGAGGACGAGGCCCTGGGCCAGGGCCGCGGCGAACAACCATCCTAGAATCCAAAAGCGTCGCATGCTCCCATTCTGCCACGCCGCCGTCGCCCTAGAATGGGGCCATGGGACTCCTCGACATGATCGGGCCGGTGATGGTGGGTCCGTCGTCCAGCCACACCGCGGGCGCCGCCCGCCTCGCCTGGCTGGCGCGGCGGCTGATGGACGCCCCCCCTCGGCGGGTGCGCTTCGGCCTGCACGGCAGCTTCGCCAAGACCGGGAAGGGGCACGGCACCCACCTGGCGCTCGCCGGGGGGATGCTGGGCTTCGCGCCCGACGACCCCCGCATCAAGGACGCGCTCGAACGGGCCGCCGACGCCGGCATGGCGGTCGAGTTCGAAGCCGTGGAGCTCGGCGACGTGCACCCCAACACCGTGCGGATCGTCATGGAAAACGCCGAAGAACGCCACGAGGTGCTGGGCAGCTCGATCGGCGGCGGTTCGGTGCGGATCTGGAAGGTGGACGGCCTGGACGCCTACCTGAGCGGCGAGGGGCCCGCGCTGCTCGTGCGCCACGTCGACACCCCCGGCGTGATCGCGCGGGTGGCGCGCGTGCTCGCCGACGACGAGATCAACATCGCCCGCATCGTCTCCGGCCGCGACCGCAAGGGCGGCGAGGCCCTGATGAGCCTGGAGACCGACCACCCGCTCAGCGACGTCGCGCTCGCCTACCTGGCGCACCTCTCCTACGTGCACTGGGTCAAAGCGCTGCCGCCGCTCGCGGGCTGAGGGTGGTTTCGTTTACGTTTGACTAAACGTAGTAAACAAATTAGGCTGAGGGCATGAACGCAGACGATGCGGCCCGCCGGCAGCTCGCCGAGCAGATGGGGCTGGCGTTCGAGGCCTTCGGGACGCCGCGGATGGCGGGCCGGGTGCTGGGCTGGATGCTGCTCACCGAGGAAGAGGAGGTCGCCCTCGAGGCGCTGGCGCGCGACCTGGGCGTGAGCAAGGCCTCGGTCAGCCACGCCACCCGGCTGCTCGAGCAGATGGGCGTTCTCAGGCGCGTCGCGCGGCCGGGCACCCGCCAGGCCTTCTTCGCGCTCGCCGAGGACCCCTGGACCGCGATGCTGGCGGTGGAGGAGCGGGTGAGCCGCGGCTTCGCCCGCTTCGCCCGCGAGGCCCGCGCCGCACTCGCGCCGAACCCGCGGCGGGACGCGCGCCTCGCCGAAATGGAAGAGGCCTTCGCGCTCTACCTCGAGCTCCTGGCCGCCTTCACCCGGCGCTGGAAGGCCCGGAAGGAGGCGTCGTGAGGGGCGCCCGCTTCGGCGTGATCGTCCGCCTCGCTTGGCGCAACATCTGGCGCCACCGCCAGCGCACCTACCTGCTGGCCGCGGTGGTGGCCTACGCCTCGGTGGCGACGATCTTCTACTGGAGCATGATCGACGGCTACAAGCTCTCGGTGCTCGAGGCCCACGCCCGCTACGTCATGGCCCCGGTCACCGTCGCTCGGGCGGCCTGGTTCGACGACCCCGACCCCGAGAACGGCCTGCGC
The DNA here is from genome assembly GCF_000183745.1 of Oceanithermus profundus DSM 14977. NCBI lineage: Bacteria > Thermotogati > Deinococcota > Deinococci > Thermales > Thermaceae > Oceanithermus > Oceanithermus profundus. The sequence continues at coordinate 1,233,905 of NC_014761.1, forward strand.
GACCTGGGGCCGCTGGAGGAGGCGCTCGCGCGCGCCGGTTCCCCGCGCTACGCGCCGCGGCTGCAGTTCGCCGGGCTGCTGACCTCGCCTTACGTATCGGAAGGCGCGTTCCTGCTGGGGGTGGATCCGGCCGCGGAGCCGGCGGTCTCCCGCGTGCCCGGCAAGGTGGGCGAAGGGCGCTGGCTCGAGGCCCCCGGAGAGGTGGTGCTGGGGTACAAGCTGGCCGAGCGCCTCGACGTGCGGCTGGGCGAACGGCTGGTGGTCAGCACCGCGGCCCTGGCGGGGCCGCAGTCGCTGGGGCTCAAGGTCGTGGGGCTGGTCCGCGCCCGGGTCTCGAGCGTGGACCGCTCGGGCGTCTACCTGCACCTGGACGACGCCCGCCAGCTGACCGGCCTCCCCGGGGTCACCCACCTGGCCGTGGACGCCCCGCTGGGAAAGGAGGAGGACGTGGCCCGGCGCGTGGCCGCGCGGCTGCCCGAGGGGCTGACCGCCCACCCCGTGTGGGACCTGGTCGGCCCGATCAAGACCGACGTCGAGGCGGGCAAGAAGCTGTCGCTGCCCATCGGCCTGCTGCTCGCGCTCTTCGCCGCCCTGGCGGTCACGAGCACGCTGATCGTGAGCGTGCTCGAACGCACCCGCGAGTTCGGCGTGGTGCTGGCGCTGGGCATGGACAACCCCAAGCTTGGCTGGATGATCGTGCTTGAGGCCGCCTTCGCCACCGCGGTCGGCTGGCTGCTCGGACTGCTGCTCGGCTACGCCTTGATTTACTACACCGGCACCCACAACGTCCTCGGGCCCTTCTTCCAGCTTTCCGGCGAGGTCTGGAGCGAGGCGGGCCTGACCGAGGAGTTCTACACCCACCTCTCGCCCGTCTACGCCCTCTACTCCCTCATCACCGTGGTGGTTTCGGCGCTGAGCGCCTTCCTCTTCCCCGCCCTGCGCGCGCGCAGATTGCACCCTTCGGAGGCCCTGCGATGGGACTGAACCGCAAGACGATCCGGCTCGTCACGTCCGGGCTGCTGCTGCTCGCGGCCCCGGCCCTGGCCCAATCCCCCGACCCGAAGGCCCTGCTGCACGAAGCGGTGAACCAGCTCCGCGGACCCGCGATGGTGGCCACCTACACGCTGGCCGTGGAGCGGCCCGGCCGCAGCAAGCGCTACGTGCTGCGCGTCTACACCGACGGCGACCGCCGGGCGTTGATCCAGGTGATCGAGCCCAAGCGCGAAGCCGGGCAGGCCTTCCTGATGCTCGGCGAGGACATCTGGATCTACAACCCGCGGCTGGGGCGGGTCCTGCGCCTGCCCCCCAGCGGCCGCAACGACCGTTTCCTGGGCTCCGACGTCAGCTACGCCGACCTCTCGGGCCGCGACCTCGAGGACTACTACGAGGTGCGCCTCGAGCCCGCCGCGGAAGCGGACCGGCTGACCCTGGTGCTCACGCCCAAGCCGCGGGCCCCGACCCCCTGGGGCCGGGTCGTCCTCCAGATCGAAGCCGCCACCAAGCTTCCGCGGCGAATCGTCTACTACGACCAGCGGGGCCAGCCGGTGAAGGAGATCGAGATGCGCAAGGTCGCGCGCATCGCCGAAGGCCGCTACCTGGTGACCGACACCCTCGTGATTGACCGGGTACGGGAAGGGTACCGCACCGTCTTCGAGGTCTCGGACTGGCGGATCGGGACGGTGCCCGACCGCTGCTTCGCGCCCACGGCGCTCAAGCGGGGGTGCGAGCGCTGATGTGGACCCTGGCCTGGAAGAACGTCTGGCGGGGCCGCGGACGCAGCCTGGTGACCGCGGGCGCGGTGGCCGCGGTCGTGGCCCTGATGCTCGTCATGTACGGCTTCAGCGGGGCCACCCTGAACGGCATGTTCCAAAACCTCACCCGAACCACCGGGCACCTGGTGCTGCGCGTGAGGAACGCCGACCAGGTGCGCGAGTTCGACCTGAGCCTGGTGCGGGGGGTGCCCGAGCTCAAGGCCGCCATCGAACGCGCGCTGCCCGAGGCGGACGTGGAGGCGGTGCTCGAGGTCCCCGCGCTGCTCGCCGGCGCCAGCCGTTCGCGCGGAGTGGTGCTCATGGGGCTGGAGCCGGACGGCCATCTGATGAAGGAGCTGGCGGACAAGTACCGGGTGCGGGGCGCCCCCCCGGCGGACGGCGACGAGTGGAGCGCGGCGCTGGGGCTGGCGCTCGCGAAGGCGCTTCAGGTCGACGTGGGGGACCCCGTCTACGCCTTCGCGCCGGGCACCGACGGCCTCGGGGCCGCGGCCTTCACCGTCTCCGCCGTCCTCGACCTGCCCGAAAGCACGATGGAGGCCCGGACCGCGGTGCTCACGCTGCAGGCCGCCCAGGAGCTCGCCGCCCCCGACGCCGCCAGCCGCATCGTCGTCTTCCTGCCCGAACTCAAGAGCCTGGAACAGTCCGGGGTCCTCGAGGCGGCGCGGCGCAAGCTGCAGCCCCTCGTCCCGCCCGGCTACGAGGTGCTGACCTGGAGGGAGGCGCAGCCCGCGCTCGCGGCCATCCTCGACATGATCAAGCCGATGCTGCTCATCTACGCGGTCATCTTCTTCGTGCTCGCGGGGCTGCTCGTGGTCAACACCGTCTACCTGGGTCTGGTCGAACGCATCCGCGAGTTCGGCGTGATCATCGCGCTGGGTGCGGACCGCTGGCGGATCATGCGCCTGGTCGTCCTCGAAAGCCTGCTGCTGGTGACGAGCGGCGCCGCCGTCGGCGGCGTCCTGGGAGGGCTCGCGGTCTGGCGGCTCGCCCAGGGGTTCAGCCTCCCGGGGACGCTCGCTCAGCAGTACGCCGAGTTCGGGCTGCCGGTCGTCATGTACGCCAGCATCACCCCGGGGCAGGTGGTGCAGGTCTTCGCCTTCGCCGTCCTCACGGCGATCGCCAGCGCCCTGTGGCCGGCCTGGCTGGCCGGACGGCTCGAGCCCGTGGAGGCGATGCGCCATGTCGCTTAGGGAGGACCGAGGATGCAAGCACTCGTAGAAGCCAGGAACCTGCACAAAGTCTACAAGGCCGACGGCGTGGAAACCCCGGCCCTGCGTGGCGTGGACTTCAGCGCCCGCGCCGGGGAGTTCACGGCGATCGCCGGCCCTTCGGGTTCGGGCAAGAGCACCCTGCTGCACCTGCTCGGCGGCCTCGACCTGCCGACCGAGGGCGAGGTCTGGCTGGACGGGGAGCGCCTGGACGAGAAGGACGCGGTGGCCCGCGCGCGGCTGCGGCTGTGGAAGGTGGGCTTCGTCTTCCAGGCCTACAACCTCATCCCCGTGCTCACGGCGCTCGAGAATGCCGCCTTCGTGCTCGAGCTGCGGGGGCTGCCCGCGCGCGAACGCGCCGAACGGGCCCGCGCGGCGCTGGCCGAGCTGGAGATGGACGGCTTCGCCGACCGCAAACCCAACCAGCTCTCCGGCGGCCAGCAGCAGCGGGTCGCGGTCGCGCGGGCGCTGGCCGCGGAACCGGCCGTCATCTTCGCCGACGAGCCGACGGCCAACCTGGACTCCAAGACGGGCCTGGCGTTGATCGAGTACATGAAGCGGCTCAACCGCGAGAAGGGCGTGACCTTCATCTTCTCCACCCACGACCCGCGCCTGCTCGAGCACGTGCGGCGGGTCGTGCACCTGGAAGACGGCCGCATCGTGCACGAGGAGGAGCGCGGCTAGTGCGCACGGCGGCGCTGCTCCCCTGGCTGCTGGGCCTGGCGCTGGCGCTGGAGACGAGCGGCTCCCTCGAGGTGCGCCTCGAAGGGCGGTACGCCCGCGGGACCTTCGCCCTCGAGCCCGTTTACGCCGGTTCGCTGCTGGCCTCGGAGGCCTGGGGCGGAGGGCTCGTGGAGGCGGCGCTCTACCCGCGCTGGAACCTCGCGACCCAAACCTTCGACGCCGGGATCTCGAAACTCGAGCTCAGCTTCGCGGGGCCGGGCTACGCCCTTGGGGCCGGGGCCAGCCCCGAGCCCACGGCCGTCCTGCGGCTGCTTCCCGTCTATCCGCTCGCGCCGCCCCGCCCGGACCACGCCCCCGGCCTCTGGGGCGGCTGGCTGGAGTTCTACCCCGACCCCTTTACACGGCTGCGGCTGGCCCTGCGCCGCGTTCAGGACCGCCCCCTCGGCCTCCTCCGCGCGGACGGCAGGCTGGCCGGCGTGGACTACCAGCTGGCCGCGGTCTACGGCCCCGAGCCAGCGCCGGCCGCGCTGGGGGCGGGGGCGACGGCGCGCCTGGGCCCCTGGGTGGTCTACGGGGAGGGCTGGCGCGACCTGCGCGCGGCCGACCCCTGGCGCGGCGGCGTGGGGGCGAGCCGCTACCTTGGGGACGGCCTCTTCACCGCCGAGGCGGCCTACAGCGGCGGCTGGCAAATCGCGGTCGCCTACGGCCGGCAGGCCGGCGACGACTGGGCCGTGGACGCGCTGGCGCGGCTGAACGCGGACGGGGACGGCGTGCGCTCGGCGGGCGCGTTCCTGCGCTTGAGCCGCTTCGGCGACGAAGGCGACGTGCTGCTGGGCCTAGGCCTCGGCTACGACGCCGCCGCGGGCGTGGTCTGGCTGCCCAGCCTGGCGACCCGGGTCTACTTCTGAACCCCGCCGACCCAAAACACAAAGCGCCGCGAACGGCGGCACCGTCGCGGCCAGAAAAGTGGCGCGCCCGGGAGGATTCGAACCCCCGACCTACCGCTTAGAAGGCGGCTGCTCTGTCCCCTGAGCTACGGGCGCATGCGAGGCGGGGGCGGCCACGGGCCACCCCCTTCTGGAGCGGGAGACGGGACTCGAACCCGCGACCCTCGGCTTGGAAGGCCGATGCTCTACCAACTGAGCTACTCCCGCAAGCTGGTCGGGGCGGCAGGATTTGAACCTGCGACATCCTGCCCCCAAAGCAGGCGCGCTTCCGGACTGCGCTACGCCCCGTAGGACGGAAGCCGGGGCAGCTTCCTAGCTAAGGGTAGCATGGGCCCATAGGGGGGTCAAGGAAAGTTTTTCGCCTACATGAAGCGTTTTCTACGCTTGTACGACTTGACGTCGCGGAAGGACTTGCGCCCGCCCGCCTTGGCCGTGCCAAGGTAGAACTCCTTGACGTCGGGGTTCTCCTTCAGGGCCTCGGCCTCGCCCTCGAGCACGATCTTGCCCTGCTCCATGATGTAGGCGTAGTCGCTTACGGCCAGGGCGATGGCCGCGTTCTGTTCGACGACGAGCACGGTCACGCCCTCCTCGGCGTTGATGCGGGCGACGATGTCGAAGATCTCGCGCACCAAGAGGGGCGCGAGCCCCAGGCTGGGCTCGTCGAGGAGCAGCAGCTTGGGCGCGGCCAGAAGCGCCCGCCCGATGGCCAGCATCTGCTGCTCGCCGCCGCTGGTGTACCCGGCGAGGCGGTGGCGCAGGTCGGCGAGGCGCGGGAAGTAGTGGTAGATGCGCTCCAGGTCCTCGCGCACCTTGCCGTCACGGCGGGTGATCGAGCCCACGCGCAGGTTCTCCTCGACGGTCAGGTGCTTGAAGACGTGCCGCCCTTCGGGCACCTGGACGATGCCCAGCTTGACGATCTGCTCGGGCGGCAGGTTCTGGATCTCGCGCCCCTGGTAGACGATCGTGCCGTCGCGCACCGCGCCGTCCTCGGGCACGAGCAGGCCCGAAATGGCGCGCAGCGTCGTGGTCTTCCCCGCGCCGTTCGGGCCCAGGAGCGCGGTGATGCGGCCTTCGGGAATGTTGATCGAAACCCCGCGCAGCACCTGGATGATGTCCTGGTAGACGACTTCGATGTTGTTAACGCGCAGGAGCCATTTGCGCTCGGTCTTGGGGGTCGTGCTCACGGGGACCTCCTGGGGGGTGGCGGACCGGGCGGCCAGGGCCGCCCGGTCCGCACCGGGGTCTACTTGCCGTAGTGCACCTTGCGGAAGAGCTCGGAGCTGAAGGGCTCGGTCACCGGCACGAAGGTGCCGTTCTTGGCCTCGAGCACGCGCAGCTGGTCCACGCCCACGTGGTCGTCCTTGCTGTAGGTCACCGGGCCCACGGCCAGCTTGTTGGGCCAGTTCATCTTCAGCAGGGCCTGGTAGACGCTTTCGGAGTTGATCTTCTTGCCGGCGTCCTTGGCCTCCTTGATCGCTTCGATGGCGATGGCCGCGGCCAGCATGCCCGAGGGGTAGTGCACGCTCTCGATCGTGTCGGCGGGGCGGCCGTACTTGGCGCCCAGCTCCTTCACGAACTTCGCGGCGGCGTTGTCCTCATGCGGCATGTAGTAGGCCGTCACCCAGAGGAAGCCCTCGGCCGCATCCCCCGCGAGGCGGAGCAGGTCGGGGCCGCCCGCGTAGTGCGCGCCGGCGTGCTTGATCTTGAGACCGAGGCGCTTCGCGTCCTTGATCATGTTGGCCACCGGCCCGGCGACGTTCTGGTAGACGATGTACTCCACGCCCTTGTTCTCGAAGCGCTTGAGGGTCGCGGTGTAGTCGAGGCCCTTGGCCATCTCCTGCACCTCGACGATCTCGATGCCCAGGTCCTTGGCCGCCTTCTTGGCGTCCTCGACCGGCGCGCGGCCGAAGGGCGAGGGGTGGATGGCCATGGCCACCTTGGCGCCCGGCGACACCTTGGCGATGTACTCGAGGACCGCGATCACCTGCTCGGAGTACGAGGCGATGGGCAGGAAGATGTAGTCGTTGTCGGGCGGGTCGATGTTGCCGATGTGGTAGGAAGCGGGGATGAAGGGCATGCCCACCTCCTGCACCAGCGGCTTGAGCTGGAGCGTGCCGCCGGTCGAGTAGCCCAGGAAGACGGGGTCGCCCCGGTCCACGGCCTCCTCGAAGTTGCGCAGGGTGTTGGCGTTGTTGTACTGGTCGTCGCGCGTTTCGCAGACGAACTCGACGCCCGAAACGTAGCCGGTGTCGTTCGCCCAGCTGCAGTAGTCCTCGATGCCCTGAGCGTAGTACTTGCCCGCGTCGGAGGTGGGACCGGTGATGGCCCCGGACCACATGATGTGCACTTTTTCTGCGGCCGCAAATCCCATCGCGAGTACCGCGGCCAAGGCCCACAACGTCCATTTGTTCTTCATACGCCTACCTCCCTTATTGCGACGGCGCAGCGCGCCGGATCGCCTAGTACTTGAACGGCCAGTTGCGGAAGTAGCTGCGCAACAGCCGCCACCAGTTCGCGAGCCCCCGCGGCTCGAAGATGAGGAAGAGCACGATGGCGAGGCCGAAGGCCAGGGGCCGGATCGCCGAGCCGACGTCGACGCCCGGCGGATTGTAGATCGTCTTGATCCAGTAGGAGAAGGTCTCCATGTTGATGTCGAGCAGCTCCAGGAAGGCCGGCCCGAAGAAGCTGCCCACGAGGGTGCCGAGGCCGCCCACGATGGCCATGGCCAGGAACTTGATCGAGATCATCAGCGAGTAGTCCTCGATCACCACCGCGCGCGACCAGTAGGCGTAGAGCGCCCCGGCCACGCCGGCGTAGAAGGCCCCCAGGGCGAAGGCGAAGACCTTGGTCCGGCCCGGGTCCATCCCCATGGCGTCGGCGGCGCGGTCGTTGTCGCGCACAGCCACCAGCGAACGGCCGAAGCGGGTGCGCAGCAGGTTGCGGAAGCCGAAGGCCATGATGACGAGGACGACGAAGGTCACGTAGTACCAGAAGTAGTGGTGGTTCTTGAACCCCACCTTGTAGCCCAGGAAGACGACCCGGGGCATGGCCATCGCGCCGCCCTGCTCGAGCGCCGGCGAGTGCCCCACCGCCCACTCGAAGATCAGCTGGAAGGCGAGGGTGGCGATGGCGAGGTAGAGGTGCTTGATGCGCAGCGCCGGGATGCCCACCACCGCCCCAGCCGCGGCGGCCACCAGACCCGAGACGGGCAGCACCGCCCAGAAGGGCAGGTAGGGCGCGACCAGCGCCGCGGTGTAGGCGCCCACCCCCAGGAAGGCGGCGTGGCCGATGTTGATCAGCCCCGCGTAGCCGGTGATGATGTTGAGCCCCAGCACGGCCAGCGCGTAGATGAGGATGAGGTCGAGGATCTGCATGTTGCCGCGGCTGAGGAACTGGGGCAGCACGAGCATGCCGATCAGGAAGACGACCAGGCTCGCCTGTTCGCTGAAGGTGGCGAAGATGGTGGTGTCCTGTGCGTAGCTGGTCTTGTAGTTGCCCGTGCGCGTCCAGGGGTTACGCATGGCGCCTCCTATACACGTTCGATCTCCTCGGTGCCGAAGAGGCCGTGCGGTTTGAACCAAAGCACGAGCAACAGCACCAGGAAGGGGAAGACGTCGCCGGTGCCGCCGCCGGGGATGTAGGCGTCGAGGTAGCCGGCGGCCAGGTTCTCGAGGATGCCGATGATGATGCCGCCCACGACGGCCCCGGGAATCGAGTCGAGCCCGCCGAGGATGACGACCGGGAAGACCTTGAGCCCGATGCCGACGAGGCCCTCCAGGTTGAGGCCCGAGATCGCCCCCACGATCAGGCCGGCCGCGGCGGCGGTGATGCCCGCCGCCGCCCAGGCGAGGGCGAAAACCTTCTCGACCGAGACGCCCAGGCTCATCGAGGCCATCTGGTCGTCGGCGACCGCCCGCATGGCGATGCCGACGGTGGAACGCTGGAAGAACCAGCCGAACGCCGCCAGGAAGACGGCGGTGAAGACGACGGCGAGGAGCTGCGGGTAGCTGACGCTGATGCCGGCGAAGCTGACGCCGCCCTCGGGGAGGAAGCCCGGGAGCGAGAAGTTGCCCGAACCGTAGGGCGTCAGGTGGATGAGCCCGCCGAAGACCGAGGCGAGGCCGATCGTCACCATGATGACGCTGATGATCGGCTGGCCCACGAGCGGCTTGAGGAAGACCCGCTCGGTGAAGTAACCGACGACCGCGGTGAAGGCGAGGGCGAGCGCCGCGGCGATCCAGACGGAGAGCCCCAGGCTGGTCGCGAGGGCGTAGGCGGTGAAGGCGCCGATGGCGATGAAGTGGCCGTGGGCGAAGTTGATGACGCGGCTGGCCTTGTAGATGAGGACGAAGCCCAGCGCCGCCAGCGCGTAGACCGACCCCACGACGATGCCGGAGACCAGCAGCTGGAAGAAGTAGCTCATGCGCCCACCTCCTCACGGGCGGGGCCCGGGGTCAGATCGATCACGCGCACCTTCGCCTCCACGCGTTGCACCGAACCGTCCTGGTACTTGAACTCGGTCTTCACGAGCACCTCGTCGGCGTCGCCGTAGAGCGCCTCCACCAGGTCGTGGTAGCGCTCGGCGACGAACTTGCGCCGCACCTTACCGGTGCGGGTCAGCTCGTCGTCGTCGGCGTCGAGCAGCTTGAAGAGCAGCACGAAGCGGCGGATGCGCAGCCCTTCGGGCAGGTCGGCGTTCACCTGCTCGACCTCGCGCCGAATCAGCTCGGCCACCTCGGGCTTGCTCGAGAGGTCCATGTAGGTGGTGTAGGCGAGGCCGCGGTCCTCGGCCCACTTGCCCACGGTCTGGGGGTCGATGTTGATGAAGGCGGCCAGGTAGGGCCGGCGGTCGCCGTAGACGACAGCCTCCTTGATGAAGGGGCTGAACTTGAGCTTGTTCTCCAGGAACTGGGGGCTGAACATCTCGCCGCCGGCGGTGTGCATGACGTCGGAGAGGCGGTCGATGACGACGAGGTGCCCGTCCTCGGTCAGGTAGCCGGCGTCGCCCGAGTGCAGCCAGCCGCCCTCGAGCAGCTCGGCGGTGGCGTCGTCGCGCTTGTAGTAGCCGGCGCAGACGGCGTCGGAACGCGCCAGGATCTCGCCCTCGTCGCTGATCTTCACCTCGGTGCCGGGGATGGGCACCCCCACGGTGTCGTAGCGCACGTCGCCGTCGCGGTGGACGAAGGCGATGCCGGTGATCTCGGTCTGGCCGTAGATCTGCTTGAGGTTGACCCCCAGGGCGTGGAAGAAGCGGAAGACGTCGGGGCCGAGCGCCGCCCCGCCGGTGTAGGCCCGGCGCAGGCGCAAGAAGCCCAGCTGGTCTTTGAGCGGCCGGAAGAGGACCGCGTGCGCGAAGGCGTAGGCAAGGCGCAGGCCCAGGGGCATGGGTTTGCCGTGCATGCGGTAGTCGGCCGCCTTGTAGCCCACCTTCATCAGCTGGCGGTAGACCCAGCGGTTGAAGGCGTAGGACTCGCTGATGTCCACCCAGATGCGGCTCTGGATGCCCTCCCAGACGCGCGGCGGGCTGAACATCAGGTGGGGGCCGATCTCGACGAGGTCGCTCATGGCGGTGGCCACCTCCTCGGGGAAGTTGACCGCGAACCCGCCGGTGAGCCCCATGCCCATCGTCATCATCTGTTCCCCGATCCAGGCCAGCGGCAGGAAGGAGAGGTAGTCGTCGGTGGGCTCCATGGGGTCGATCTCCTGCAGCGCCACGCCCATGTGGATCAGGTTCTTGTGGGTGAGCATCGCCGCCTTGGGCTTGCCCGTGGTGCCCGAGGTGAGCGAGAAGTGGGCCACGTCGTCGGGTCGCCCCGCCTCGAGCCGCTCCTCGTAGGCGCGCGGTTCGGCGTGGCGGTGCTTGCGCCCCAGATCGAGGACTTCTTCGAAGCTGACGAAGAGGTCGGGGTCGTAGCCGCGCATGCCGCGCGGATCCTCGTAGACGATCCGGCGCAGCTTGGGAAGCTCGTCCTTGACCTCGAGCAGCTTGTCGGCCTGCTCCTGATCCTGCACGAGCGCCATCGTGACGTCGGCGTAGTCCATCACGTAGGCGACCTCGGCGGGGACCGAAGAGGGGTAGATGCCCACGGAGACGCCGCCGAGCCCCTGCACAGCCAGCTCGGCGTAGACCCACTCGGGAATGTTCTCGGCGATGACCGCGAACTTCTCGCCGGGCTCGTAACCCAGCGCGAGCAGCCCGTGCGCGAAGTCGCGCACGTTGGCGTAGTACTCGGCGTAGGTCACCTCGTTCCAGATGCCGAAGTCCTTCTCGCGCAGCGCCACGCGCTCGCCTTCGTTCTCGGCGCGCAGCTTGAGGAGCTGCGGCAGCGTGTACCGTTTCAAGTCGGCGCTGGGACGGATGATCTTCATCCCGCACCCCCCACGTAGGCCTCGATGACGGCCGGGTTCTCGGCCACGTCCTCGGGCTTGCCGGTGGCGATCACCATCCCGAAGTCGAGGACGTAGACGCGGTCGGAGATGTCCATCACCACCCCCAGGTCGTGCTCGATGAGGATCACCGTGGTGCCGCGCTCGGCGAGGATGTCGAGGATGAAGCGGACCATGTCCTCTTTCTCCTCGAGCGTCATCCCCGCCATCGGCTCGTCGAGCAGCAGCAGCTTGGGCTCGAGCGAGAGCGCCCGCGCCACCTCGACGCGCTTGCGCACCCCGTAGGGCAGGTTGCCCACCAGCGCCTTGCGGTAGGGCTCGAGCTCCATGAAGTCGATCACGTCCTCGACGACGCGGCGGTTTTCGACCTCGACCCGGCGCGCGGAACCGTAGAACACGGAGGCGGCGCCGATCGAGTACTTCAGGTAGGTGTGGCGCGCCAGCATCAGGTTCTCGAGGACGGAGACGCCCCCGAAGAGCTCGATGTTCTGGAACGCACGCGCCACCCCGTAGCCCGTGATCGTGTGGGGGCTGGCGTGGGTGAGGTCGTGACCCTCGAAGGTGATGCGACCGTGGGTCGGGTGGTAGAAGCCGGAGATGCAGTTGAGCAGGCTGGTCTTCCCCGCCCCGTTGGGGCCGATGATCGAGACCAGCTCCCCCGGCTCCACGACGACGTCGACGCCGTTGAGTGCGTTGATACCCCCGAAGCTTAAGGTAACGTTTTCGACTGAAAGCTGCGCCAAGACCGCCTCCCCGGAACCAACGATGCTGTTTGCGGCGAGTATACCGACGCAGCCCCTGGTTGTCAACGCTTATTGCAGTCGCTGACGTAAAAGCGTCATATTCAAAGGACCTGCATAGCGACCTGTGCGTTAAGCTGAGCCGATGAGGCGCCGCAGCGCCGCTTCGGGGTCCGGATCGCGCGCCAGCGAGCTGCCGATGAGCACGGCGTCGAAACGCCCTTCGAGGGCCGCGAGCTCTTCGCGGGCGCGGTAGCCGGACTCGGCCACCAGCAACCCATCGAAACCCAACGCGCGGACGTGGCGGGCCACCCGGGGGGCCGTGCCCAGGTCCACCCGCAGCGTCGTCAGGTCGCGGTTGTTCACGCCCAGGATCTCCGCCCCGGCTTCCAGGGCCAGCTCCGCCTCGCGTTCGTCGTGCACCTCGACCAGGGCGTCGAGCCCCGCAGTGCGCGCCGCCTCCAGGTAGGCCCCGGTGAGCGGGCCCAGTACGGCCACGATGAGCAGCACCGCCGAGGCCCCGAGCGCGCGCGCCTCGTCCACCTGGACCGGATGAACCACGAAGTCCTTGCGCAGAAGCGGCAGCTCCACGGCCGCGCGCGCGGCCTCCAGGTCGGCGTCGCTCCCGGCGAAGAACTCGGGTTCGGTCAACACGCTCACGGCCCGCGCCCCCGCGCGGGCGTAGGCGCGCGCCACCTCGGCGGCGTCCAGGTCGGCGATCGCCCCCTCCGAAGGGCTCTTGCGCTTGACCTCGGCGATCACCGAGAGGCCCGGCGCCGCCAGCGCCTCCGCGAAGGAGGGCGGCCGCCCGGCCGGCGGGCCGTGCGTCCGCCGGCCGCCGGCTGCGACCCGCTCCAAGCGGCGGCGGGCGATGCGCCCCAGCACGCCGGGAACGCGGTTAAGGTCAGGAACCATGGCTTCCATGCAGGGCGAAGGCGTCCGGGGGCAGGTCCACCTCGGCCACCCAGGCCAGCAGCCGGCTCAGGTAGACCTGCAGGAAGTAGTCGGGGCTGATCACCTGGTCCACGGCCAGGTAGGCGTCCTGTAGCGGCGGCTCCTTGAGCGCGAAGAGGCCGTGGTACGGCTGCAGCACGCGCAGGGGCAGCCCTCCGCCGGCGTAAAGGATCAGGTCGACCTCGTGCGCGAGCGCCTCGACCTGGGCCTGCGAGAGCGCGACCCGGCCGCGCTGGGGCTGCGGGAAGCGGCCGAGCACGGCCTCCCCTTCGCTGGGGCTGGCCTGCCAGACGTGCACGGTGCGCGCCGTTCGCAGCGCCGAGCGCAGCCCCGGCCGCGGCGGCCCGACCCAGAGGACGCGCGCCCCCGTGAACCCGGCGTGTTCGATGGCGAAGCGAACGGCTTCCGGCCAGAGAAAGCTGCCCGTCGCCGCCCCGAACTGAACCTTGACCGCGTCCACGCGCCCCGCCTCCTCCGCCTCGGCCTCACGCCGCGGCACCGCCACGAAGGCCGCCTCCTGGGCCGCGGGGTCCTCCACCAACGCCCCCCCGAAGCCCAGTGGGGCGAGGCCCGCGACGGCTTCGGCCAGCGCCGCGCCCGGCTGGGCGCTCTGGACGAACAGGGGCAGATCGTGCCCGTGCACCGCCGACACCAGGGCGTCGTGCCAGCGGCTTTGGGCGGTGGCGAAGAGCGCAACGAGGTTCACCTGCGCCCCCTCGGTCGGGCGGTGCGGGCGGCTGCGGCGGCGTGGCTCACGTGGCTGATTATACCCACGGTCACGCGCCCGGAGCGATCTGGGCGCCCTCGCCGGCCTGCGTGCGCCAAGCCACGCTCATCTCGGGGGTCGTGTGGTGCCAGGCCAGGCGGCCCTGCGCGTCCACGAGGATCAGGCCCCCGGCTCCGCCCAAGCGCGCGACCGCCTCCAGGGCCGTACGCACCGCCCGTTCGGGGGGTGCGTCGCGCAGCGCGCCGGCGGCGCGGTAGGCCGCCAGCGCCCGGGCGAAGTACTCCCCGTGCCCCGTGGCGCTGACCGCCCCCAGCCCCGCCTCGGCGTAGGTTCCGGCGCCCGGCAGCGGGGTGTCGCCGACGCGCCCGACCCGCTGGTCGACCATCCCCCCGGTGGAGGTGGCCGCCGCCAATCGGCCCGCGGCGTCCAGGGCCACCGCGCCCACGGTGCCCGAACGCTCCTCCAGCGCGCGCCGGCGGGCCAGCGACCAGCGGCGCCGTTGGCGCTCGGTCACGAGCTCGCCGGGATCGCATGCGGGGATGCCGCGCTCGCGCGCGAAGCGGCTCGCCCCCTCACCGACCAGCAGGACGTGTTCGGAGCGCAGCACTTCGGCGGCCAGCAGCACCGGGTTCTTGACGTCGCGCACCGCAGCGACGGCGCCGAAGCCCAGGTCCTCGCCGTCCATGACGGCGGCGTCCAGCTCGGCGAAACCGTCGCGGTTCAGGGCCGCGCCGGTGCCGGCGTTGAAGAGGGGGTCGTCCTCGAGCCGACGCACGGCCTCGAGCACCGCCTCCAGCGCGGTTGCGCCCTGTTCGAGCAACGCCCAGGCCGCGTCGCGTGCGCGCACCACCCCGGCGACGCGGTCGTCCCGGCCCGACGCCTCGACGCGCCCCGCGCCGCCGTGGACCAAAAGCGCGGGCCCGCCGCCTACCAACGCCACACCATCCCCAGGCCGGCGCGCGTGTAGGGTGCCGCGCCGTAGTTGTAGCTGAACTCGGCGTAGGGCCGGGCCTGGCCGACGTTGAGGGCCAGCCCCAGGGTCACGACGGCGTACGACTCCGAACCGACATCCATCACGAACCCCCCCTCCGAAGGGAGCCGCGCGATCATCGTCGCGGCCCCCGCGGCCGCGTAGGGCTCGAGCAAACGCCGCCCCCAGGGGCGGTAGAGCAGGTCGAGCCCGCCCATCAGCCCCCCGCGCTCGCCAAAGAGCAGGCGGCCGCGGGCGGCCAGCGGCTGCCCTTCGATGTAAAAACCCAACACTCCGGAATACCCGCCCAGCACCATGTTCCTGCCGACGGCCAGATCCAACCCGCCCGCGGCCCACGCGGACGCAAACAGGAGCAGCAGCCCAATCCCGTACCTTTTCACGAGCTCTATTCTATGCGCTCGAGCCCCGCGTACTTGACCAAGAGCCGCTTGAGCCCCGCCTCGGCGAAGTGCACCGTGACCTCCTGGCGCGCCCCCTCGCCGCTGGTGGCCACCACCGTGCCCTCGCCGTAGCGCGGGTGGCGCACCTTCTCGCCGCCGCGGAAGCCCGAAGCCGACCCCTTCGCGGCGCGGTTGACCGGGGCGCTCGAGAGCGGCGCGGGTGCGGGCTCGTGGGCGTCGCCGAAGGGGCCCACGGGCTTCAGGAAGTCTTCGGGAATCTCCTCGAGGAAGCGGCTCGGCCGCACCCGCTCGCGCTGGCCCCAGGTCTCGCGCTCTTCGGAAAGCGTGAGGTAGAGGCGCTCCTGGGCGCGGGTGATGCCCACGTAGAGGAGCCGCCGCTCCTCCTCGATCTCGGCGTCCGAGCCCAGGCTGGAGCGGTGGGGCAGGAGCCCCTCCTCCACCCCCACGACGAAGACGACCGGAAACTCCAGCCCCTTGGCGTTGTGCAGCGTCATCAGCGTGACCGACTTCTCGGGCGCGGCGTTCGGCTCTTCGGCCCGGGCGGTCAGGGCGATCTCGTCGAGGAACTCGGCCACGCTGCCGCCGTGCTCCTCCTCCCACTCGGCCGCGGCGCGCAACAGCTCCTCCAGGTTCTCCAGCCGCGGCTCGCTGTCGCCCTCGCGCCGCAGCATCTCGCTGTAACCGGTCTCGGCCAGGACGAGCCGCAGGAAGGCCTCGGGCCCGGTGCCTTCGGCGGCTTCCCGGAGCGTGGTCAGCAGGTCGGTGAACTTCGCCACCGCCGCCGCCTGGCGCGCCGCCAGCAGCTCCCCGGCTCGGTGGGCGGCCTCGAGCAGGCTCACGCCCTGCGCCTGCGCCCAGGCGGCGAGCTTGCCCACCGAGGCGGCGCCCACCCCCCGGGCCGGCACGTTGATGACGCGCCGCAGCGCCACGTCGTCGGCCGGGTTGACGGCCAGGCGGGCGTAGGCGAGCACGTCCTTGACCTCGCGGCGCTCGTAGAAACCCACGCCGCCCACGATGCGGGCCGGCAGGTTGAGGCGCCGGAAGGCCTCCTCGAGCACCCGCGACTGGGCGTTGGTGCGGTAGAGCACGGCGAAGTCGTCGAGGGCGCGCTCGCCGGCCAGCCGCGCCACCTCGCGCGCCACGAAGGCGGCCTCTTCGCGGTGGTCCGGGGCGCGGTAGAGGCGCACCGGCTCGCCGGCGGGCTTCACCGGCCTCAGCGTCTTCTCGAGGCGCTGCTGGTTTCGCTCGATCAGGGCGTTGGCCACCCGCAGGATCGCCGCGGTGGAACGGTAGTTCGCCTCCAGGCGGTAGACGACCGCTCCGCGGTAGTCGCGCTCGAAGCCGAGGATGTTCTGGATGTCGGCGTTGCGGAAGCCGTAGATCGACTGGTCCGGATCGCCCACCACCATCAGGTTGGCCTCGTCCCCGGCGAGCAGCTTGGTCAGCCGGTACTGGGCGGGGTTGGTGTCCTGGTACTCGTCCACGTGGATGAAGCGCGCCCGCTGCCGCACGGCCTCCAGGGCCTCGGGGTGGCGTTCGAAGAGCTCGATCGTGCGCAGCAGCAGGTCGTTGAAGTCGACGGCGTTGTTCTCGGCGAGGCGCTGCTGGTAGCGCGCGTACACCTCGGCCATCTGCTGCTTGGTGAGGCCGCCCACCCAGTCGTCAGCGTGGGCCAGGAACTCGTCGACCGACCACATGCGGTTCTTGATGCGGTCGAGGACCGCGCGCACGTAGGTGGGGCGCGCCTCGAGCCCCAGCGAACCCAGCACCTCCTTGAGCAGCACCCGCTGGTCGTCGTCGTCGTAGACGACGAAACCCGGCTTCAGCCCGATGCGCTCGCCGTAGCGGCGCAGGATGCGCAGGCTGGCGGAGTGGAAGGTGCTCACCCACAGCTCGCCGGCCGCGCGCCCCACCATCCGCGAAAGCCGCTCGCGCATCTCGCCCGCGGCCTTGTTGGTGAAGGTCACGGCCAGCACCTCGGCCGGGTAGACCTCGCGCTCGGCCAGCAGGTAGGCGACCCGGTGCACCACCGTCCGGGTCTTGCCCGAACCGGCCCCGGCGATCACCAGCGCCGGGCCCAGGAAGTGCTGCACCGCGGCTTGTTGTTGTTCGTTGAGGGAGGAGAGGAGGTCGCGCGCAGACACGCCGAACAGTTTATCAGCTCGCCCGCCCCGCGGTAGGATGAGGCCATGGACGAGCTCCGCTTCGGAACCGACGGCTGGCGCGACGTCATCGCCGACCGCTACACCTTCGCCAACGTCGCCCGGGTGGCCCAGGCCACCGCGGACTACGTGAAGTCGGTCGGCGGCGCGCGCGTGGTCGTCGGCCACGACACCCGCTTTCTCTCGGAACGCTTCGCCGCGCACGCGGCGGCCATCCTCGCCGCGAACGGCCTCGAGGCCCTGCTGGCCGCCCGCTACCTGCCCACGCCGGTCACCTCGTTCGCGGTGGTGCACGAAGAGGCCGCCGCCGGGGTGATGATCACCGCGAGCCACAACCCGCCGGAGTACAACGGCTACAAGCTCAAGGGGCCCTACGGCGGTTCGGCCACCCCCGAGATCTACGAGGGCATGATCCAGCGCCTCGACGCCAACCCCCCGGCGCCTCCCAGGCCGGAGGCGGTGCAGCGCTTCGACCTGCGCGAGGCCTACTACGAACGGCTCGCCCGGCTCGTGGACTTGAGCGCCCTCAAGAACTACTCCGGCGCGCTCTACCACGACGCCATGGGCGGGGCCGGCGGCGGCTGGCTCGCCGGCTTCGTGAAACACGCGGGGCTGGCGCTCGACCTGCGCGAGCTCCACGGCGTGCCCCATCCCCTCTTCTATGGCGTTCACCCCGAGCCCATCCCCCAGAACCTGGTCACCCTGCGCGCGGTGATGAGCGCCGAGCCGGACCCGGTCTTCGCCGCGGTCACCGACGGCGACGCCGACCGCATCGGCGCGGTGCTCGCGGGCGGGGTCTACTTCAACAGCCACCAGATCTTCGCGGTGTTGCTGCACCACCTCTACCGCAAGGGCCTGCGCGGGCGGGTGGTCAAGACCTTCTCGGTCTCGCAAGTGGTGGACCGGCTGGCCGAGAAGCTGGGGCTCGAGGTCGTGACCACGCCCGTCGGCTTCAAGTACATCACCGACGAGTTCCTGAAGGGCGACGTGCTCATCGGCGGCGAGGAGTCGGGGGGCATCGGGGTGGCCGGCCACATCCCCGAGCGCGACGGCATCCTCAACGCCCTTCTGCTGCTCGAAAGCGTGGTGACCACCGACAAGAGCCTGGGCGAACAGTTCGCCGAGATCGAAGAGCTCGTGGGGCTGAAGCACGCCTTCGACCGCCTGGACCTGAAGGTGGCGAGCCCCGAGGCGCGCGACGGCGTGATGAAGCGCCTGGGCGAGGCGCCGCCCGAGCGCGTGGGGCGGTTCAAGGTCGAACGGGTGGAAACCCTGGACGGCGTCAAGCTCCACCTCGAAGGCGGCGCCTGGCTGCTCTTCCGCCCCTCGGGCACCGAACCGCTGTTGCGCATCTACTGCGAGGCCGAGGACCCCGGCACCGTGAAGCGCATCCTCAAGGAAGCGCGCAAGCTCGTCGGGGCCTGACGTTTCCCCGGCCGCGAAAAAGGCGGGCCGGCCCGCCTTTTTCGCGGGTTCGTGAAACCTTGGACGCCTACCCGTTCGTGATTTATTTCCCTTGTTGAACAACACGAACTCCACGGGCCCTACCCGACCATGGGGATTCAGCGGCGGTAACGGCCGCCCACGAACTCGCCCATCCCCCAGACGCGCACGTCCTCGCCGAACCAGGTGCCCGAGCCCTCGACCGGGCCCTCCCAGTAGGCCACGGGAAGGCCGGGGGGCCGGATCTCCTGCGCCAGGCGCAGCGGCTCGAGCTCCAGTCGCCAGCCCTCCCCTTCCACCCGCCAGGCCACCGCGTAGCGCAGGCCCGTGACCGGCGAGGTCCAGTAGGCGAGCGGCTCCATCCGCACCCCGTCGAGCCGGGTGGCCCGGCCCAGGGGGTCCACACGGGTGGCGTGCAGCACCTTGAGGTTGCCCTGGACGTCGCGGATGCGGTAGAGCATCAGGTCGTCGCCGTTCGAAAGGTGGACGCCGTACCAGTCCCACAGCGCGGCCACGCCGCTCATCTGCTCGCCCCACTGGTGGTCGATCCAGGCGGTGCCGCGAACCTCGCGCCCCAGGACGGTGCCGCGCAGTTCGGCGCGGGTGTAGGAAACGTAGTACATGCGGCCGGTCTCGGCCGTGCCCGACCAGCCCGGGGGGTGGACCACGGACGGCTTGGTCGGCGTCAGGGTCACGTCCACCGAACCGGCCTGCAGGCGGAACCCCTCGGGGGTGCGCTGGAAACGCCAGCCGTCGAGGTCGAGGTAGAGCGGGTTCGCGCGCACCTCCGCGCGCAGCTCGGGGAAGTCGTGGCGCTCCTGAAAGTCGAAGCGGTCCGCGCGCAGGTCGGTGACGGCCAGGTGCTCGCTGGCGAAGGGGTACGGGAAGACCGCCCGCGCCGGCAACCCCAGGACCCGGTAGCCTTCGGGGGCGTAGTACTTGAAGAAGGCCCAGTGGAAGGCCAGTTCCTGTTCGGGCAGGTAGGCCGAGACGTACCACCACTCGATCGGGGCCGGCTGCGGGTCCCACTGTTCGGGGCTCGGCGGCCGCGAGGGGTCCACGCCCTGCAGGCGTGGGGCGCAGGCGACGAGGCCGAGCAGGAGCAATCCGGCGAGTGCGCGCTTCATGCCCGCAGCATACCGAAAGCGAGCCCCGCCGGGCGGCGGGGCTCGCAGGGGCTGCGCGCGGCTAGCGGAAGACCTCGATCAGCTCGGTGGTGCTTTCGAAGCTGCGGCGCTCGAGCGCCTTCTTGCGCGCTTCCTCGGCCACGCCCTCGAGCGTGGGCACGCCCTCGACCTTGTAGATCACGCCCAGGGGCACCTTGTCGGTCCACTGGGTGACCTCGTGGGCCTGGTTCCAGTCGCTGGGGTCGTGGCTCTCGTCGAGGTAGACGCCGTGTTCGCGGATGACGTTGAACTCCTGGCGGCCGCGGAAGGTCACGCAGGGGCTCTTGACGTTCACCAGGGCGAAGCCCTTGTGCCGGGTGGCCTGGACGATGAGGTCGCGCAGGTGCTTGACGTTGCCCGAGAAGCCCTGGGCAATGAAGGTGGCCCCCAGCTCGAGCGCCAGCGCCAGCGGGTTGAGCGGACGCTCGGGGTTGCCCTGCGGGGTCGACTTGGTCACGTCGCCGTGGGGCGTGGTCGGCGAGACCTGGCCCTTGGTGAGGCCGTAGATGTGGTTGTCCATCACGATGTAGGTGATGTCGGGGTTGCGGCGAATCGTGTGGACGAAGTGGTTGGTGCCGATCGAGTAGCCGTCGCCGTCGCCGCCCGCGGCCCAGACGGTCAGCTCGGGGCGGGCCAGCTTGGCGCCCGCGGCGATGGGCAGGGCGCGGCCGTGGATCGAGTTGAAGCCGTAGCTGTTGATGTAGCCGGCGATGCGGCTCGAGCAGCCGATGCCGGAGACGACCATCAGGTTCTCGGGCGGCAGCTGCAGCTCGGCGGCCGCCTGCTGCATGGCGTTGAGCACGCCGAAGTCGCCGCAGCCCGGACACCAGACGATGGGGACGGAGGTCTTGTAGTCCTTGGCGGTCAGCTTTACCGGTTCCATCTCAGGCCTCCTGGAGCGAGCCGAGCGCGGCCGCGTGTTCCTTGATGGTATCGAAGACTTCGCTCACCAACAGTGGGTTGGCGCCCGAACGCGCGTAGGAGTAGGTCTCCTTGGGCAGGCCGTCGTAGTAGGCGCGCAGGTAGCGGTAGAACTGTGCCCCGAAGGAGAGCTCCACCACGACGGCGCGCTTCACGCCCTTGAGGGCCTCGTCGAGGGCCTTTTCGGGGATCGGGTAGATGAGCTGGGGCACGATGGCCTTCACCTTGAGGCCCTGCTCCTGGGCGCGCTCGATGGCCTCGCGCACCGCGCCCTTGGAGGAACCCCAGGCCAGGATGGCGAGCTCGGCGTCCTCGTCGCCGTAGACGCGCACGAAACCCGACTCCTCGGCGATGAGGGGCAGCTTGCGGGCGCGCTTTTCGCTCATGACCTGGTGCAGGGTGCCGCTCGAAGTGGGGCGGCCGTCCTCGTGGTGCTCGAGGCCGCTGATGATGTGCTGCCCCCCGGGCATCCCGGGCACGGCCATGGGCGAGACGCCGGTGTCGGTGAGCTTGTAGCGCTTGTACTCCTTGAGGTCGTTCGGCTTGGCCAGCTGACGGCTGATCACCCGCTTGCGGGCGAAGAGCACGTCGGCTTCTACGGTCTCGCTGCGCTCCCCCAGGAACTGGTCGGAAAGGATGATGACCGGGATCTGGTACTTCTCGGCCAGGTAGAAGGCCTCGACGGCGACCTGGAAGTTGTCCTCCACGTCGCTGGGCGCGAGGACGACCCGGGGCACGTCGCCGTGGGTGCCGCCGACGGCCTGGAAGAGGTCGGCCTGCTCGCTCTTGGAGGGGATGCCGGTGGAGGGCCCTACGCGCTGGACGTTGACGACGACCAGGGGGATCTCCGCCATCGCCGCGAGGCCGAAGGCCTCCTGCTTCAGCGCGATGCCGGGGCCGCTCGAGGCCGTCATGGCCTGCTTGCCGGCCCAGCTGGCGCCGATCGCGTAGGTGATGGCCGCGATCTCGTCCTCGGTCTGCACCACGGCGCCGCCGAAGTGGGGCAGCCACTTGGAGAGGAACTCGAGGATGGGGCTCGCCGGGGTGATGGGGTAGCCGGCGAAGACCTTGACGCCGGCGTGGATGGCGCCGAAGGCCACCGCGTCGTCGCCGGTCATGACCAGCTTGGGCTCGCCCGAGCCCTCAGCGTCGAGGGCGACCTGGGTCCCCTGCGGCAGGTTCTCGTTGACCCAGGCCTTGCCCAGGTCGATCGCCTGCAGGTTCACCTGCGCGGCCTCGGGCTTGCGCTTGCCGAACTTCTTCATGACCGCGTCCTTGATGGCCTCGAGCGGGAGGCGCAACAGCTCGGAGATCACCCCCAAGGCCACCATGTTCTTGGTGAGGGGAACCTTGATCTCCTCGGCGGCCATCTTCTTGAAGGGCACCGCGATGTATTCGACCTCGAGGTCCGCGTCGATGGGAAACTCTTCGCGCGGGGTGGTGTCGGCCTCGTCGTAGAGGACCACCGCCCCCTTCCGCAGCTGGATCTCGTCGAGGAAGCGGTTGAAGTCCTTCCAGCTGAAGACGACCAGGAAGTCGACGTAGTCGCCCTGACTGTAGATGGGCCGGTCCGATATGCGAATCCGCGCCGAAGATTCTCCGCCGCGGATCTGAGGCCCGTAGGACTTGAGCATGAAGGCATGAAGACCCTTCCGGGCCGCGGCTTGGACGATGAAATCACCCGCGGTGATTACCCCGTCCCCACCCGAACCGGCGATGGCCAGCGTTACGTCTCGCATCTTACCCTCCGTAGGGTTGGGGCTCCGGCCCCAAAACCGCCGCTTATTCTAGCACTAGTTTTGTGAGCCTACGCATGGGAAATAAGCCCCTGGCCAGGGCGGTTAGACTTTTGTGCTACCCTACGTTCGGCATGACCGACACCCACGCCCACCTGGACCGCCTCGAAGCCCCCAACGAAGCCCTGGAGCGCGCCCGCGGCCTGCGCGCGGTGCTCAGCCTGGGCACCGAGCCCGCCAGCAGCGCGGCGGCGCTGGAGTTCGCCGAGGCCTGGCCCAACGTCTACGCCGGCGTGGGGCTCCACCCCACCGAGGCCGAAGCCTTCTCGGACGAGGTGACCGAACGGCTGCGCCCGCTCGCGGCGCACCCGCGCGTGCGCGCCAGCGGCGAGACGGGGATCGACTACTACTGGGACGCCGCCTCGCGCGAGGCCCAGCTGCGGGTGCTCGCCTTCCAGCTCGAGCTGGCGCTCGAACACGACCTGGTCATGGTCTTCCACGTGCGTTCCAAGGACGGCTCCGACGCCGCCGAGCGCGACCTCGAGGCCTGGCTTCGAGAGCACCGCCCGCCCCGCTTCGTGCTGCACGCCTTCGGCGGCGACCTGCGCCTCGCCGAGGCGGGGCTCGAGCTCGGGGGCTACGTCAGCTTCGCGGGTAACCTGACCTACAAGAAGAACGCCCACCTGCGCGAGGCCGCGGCCGCGCTGCCCGCGGACCGGCTGCTCGTCGAGACCGACAGCCCCTACCTGCCGCCGGTCCCCAAACGCGGCAAGAAGAACGAACCCGCCTACGTGCGCTACACCCTCGAGGCGCTGGCCCTCGCTCGCGGCGTCGCCTTCGAGGAGATGGAGCGCATCACCGACGAAAATGCCCGGAGGTTGTTCCGGTGGTAGAACCCGCGCGCTTCCTGGTCCACTACCACGAGATCGGGCTCAAGGGCAAGAACCGCCGTCACTTCGAGCAGTTGCTGGCCCAGCGCCTGCGCGACGCCCTGGGCCCGGAAGCGACGGTGCGGCTGCTGCACGGCCGCCTGCTCGTGGAGGCGGAGCCTGGTCGCGCGGACGAGGTCGGGGCGAGGCTGGCCCGCGTCTTCGGGGTGGCCTACTTCGCCCGGGTGCGCACCGCCCCGGTGGACTTCGACCGCGTCGCCGAGGTGGCGCTCGAGTTGATCGAAGCCCAGCCCGGCAGCTTCCGCGTGCGCGCCAAGCGCGCCAACAAGCGGCTGCCCTTCACCTCGCCCGAGGCCGAGCGCGCCATCGGCGCCCGCATCGTGGCCGCCACGGGCCGCCCGGTGCGCCTCAAGGGGGCCGACGTCGAGGTCTTCGTCGAGTTCTACGAGGACGAGGCCTGGGTCTACACCTCGGCCCAGCGCGTCCCCGGGCCCGGCGGCCTCCCCGTGGGCGCGAGCGGAAAGGTGGTCGTGCTCATCAGCGGCGGCATCGACTCCCCCGTCGCCGCCTGGCGCATGGCCAAGCGCGGCGCCCGGCCCGTCTACGTCCACTTCCACTCCTACCCCCACACCAGCCTCGACTCGCTGCGCAAGACCGTGGCCGAACTCGAGGTGCTGGCCCGCTGGCACGGCCCCGCGCGGCTCTACGTGGTGCCGCTCGCGGACGTGCAGGAGGAGATCTTCGCCCACAGCCCCGAGCGCTACCGCACCCTCCTCTACCGACGCTTCATGTACCGCATCGCCGAGCGCGCCGCCGAGCGCGAGGGCGCAGGCGCGCTGGTGACGGGCGACGCCTTGGGGCAGGTGGCGAGCCAGACTTTGGAGAACCTGCACGCCGTCGAACGGGCGGTCGCCATGACGGTGCTCCGCCCGCTCATCGGCATGGACAAGACCGAGGTGATCGCCGAGGCCCAGCGCATCGGCACCTACGAAATCTCGATCCAGCCCCAGCAAGACTGCTGCAGCTTCCTCGAGCCCAAACGCCCCGCCACCAAGAGCACCCCCGAGCAGCTCGACCGCGCCGAGGCGCGCCTGGACGTGCCCGCCCTGGTCGAAGCCGCCTGGAGCCGGGCCGAGCTGCGTCGGATCGAACCGGCCGATTAACCAACGCTTCCGAGCCCGCGGTCTAGAATGCCCTTAGGAGGATCCATGCGCGGACGCATCTTCGCCCTGCTCGCCCTGATTGGACTGGCCTTCGCCGCCCCCGGCCCCACGCTCTGGGTACAGCCCGACGACGGCGTAGAGCCCTTGATCCAGCTCATCGACGGCGCCGAGTCCTCGATCCGGCTCAAGATCTACCTCTGGACCCCCAGCCGCATGGACGTGGTCGAGGCCCTGGGCCGCGCGGTGGAGCGGGGCGTGAACGTGCGGGTGCTGATGGAGCGCGAACCCGCCGGCGGCCGCCCCAGCATGGAGGTGATCAGCGCGCTGCGCGACCGCGGCGTGGAGCTGCGCCTCTCCAAGCCCTTCCGCTTCGTCTTCGTCCACGAAAAGAGCATGGTCGTCGACGACCGCGTCGCCTGGTTCGGCAGCGGCAACCTCACCGGGTCCACCTTCAAGGCCAACCGCGAGTACATGCTCGTCACCGATCGCCCCGACTGGGTTGCCGAGATCGCCCGCGTCTTCGACGCCGACTGGCACGGCCAGCGCATCGACCTCTCGCAGGCCCGCCTCGTCTGGAGTCCGGACCGGGTCGTCCGCGGCGTGCGCGAGGGCAACGCCCGTGAGAAGGTGTTGGGCCTCATCCGCGGGGCGCGCTCCACCCTCTTCCTGGAACAGGCGGGCATGGTGGACGAAGAGGTCATCGCCGCCCTGGAGGACGCGGTGCGTCGCGGCGTCGACGTGCGCCTCGTCGGCAGCCCCGCCGACCCCAAGGAGAACACCTATTTCGTGCCAGGCGCCGAGCGGCTGCGCAAGGCGGGCGTGCGGCTGCGCTACCTCCCCAGCCCCTACGTGCACGCCAAGGTGATCGTCGCCGACGGCAACACCGCGCTCGTGGGCTCGATCAACATGAGCCAGAGCTCGATGAACGCCAACCGCGAGCTGGGTGCGATCCTCACCGCCGCGGGCGAGCCCGGGGCCTTCTTCCGGTTGCTGCGCACCATGGAGCGCGATTGGCGGAACGCCCGGCCCGACAACCCCTTCCTGCTGCCGCCGGTGGAAGGGGTGATCCCCTGGACCGAGGCGCCCAAGTACTACGGCCGCATCGTGACCGTGGAGGGTCGCATCGCCGCGGTCGAGAGCCGCACCGGCGTGGCCTTTCTGAAGTTCGAAGACACCCCCGACGCCTTTCGCCTGGTCTTCTTCCCGCGCGTCTACGGCCAGTTCGACCAGCCCTTCCCCGAGGCCTACCTGGGCAAGAAGGTGCGGGCCACCGGAAGGGTAAAGATTTACGCAGGCTATTACGAGATCATCATCAACGGCCCCAGCCAATTGGAGGTGCTGCCATGAGCCCGAAGACCGTATTGGACGACGCACGCAAGGTGTTGCAGGCATTGGATTACGAGGTCTGGGAGAACGAAGACGGCCTCGAGGCCGAGCGCCGCCAGGTGGGGCTGGTCTACCGGGTCTACTACGCCCCCTCGGGCGACCTCAAGCTGGAAAAGGTGCGCAGCAAGCCCGAGGAGGTGCGGGAGGCGCTGCTCGCGGACCACCACGGCCAGTTCGTGCGCCAGGAAGAGGTGCGCGAGTCGTTCTTCACCGTTTGCAAGCCGGGGGAGCTGCTCGAGCTGCTCAAGGCCTGGGAAGCTTGACCCATGCAAGAAATGCGCATACACTTGCATTAGCATGCGCGGCTTGCTGAATAACGACCGCTAGCGGGGGAACGTGGCCTTCCCCCCGGTTCCCTTTTGAACCGGGGGCTTTTTCGTGAAAGAGGACGACGATGGAACGAACGTTGACGAGCGAAGTACCGGGCAAGGTAGGCGAAGAGGTCGAGCTTCAGGGCTGGCTGCACTGGCGGCGCAACCTGGGGGGGATTCAGTTCATCCTCCTGCGCGACCGCAGCGGCATCGTGCAGGTGGTGCTCCCCGGCGGACTGAAGCTGCCCCTGCCCGAGTCGGCCGTGCGGGTGCGCGGCGTCGTGGTCCAAAACGACAAGGCCCCCGGAGGGTACGAGGTCCAGGCTGAGGATCTGGAGGTGCTGCAGCCCTCTCAGCAGCCCACGCCGGTGGAGATCCCCAAGGAAGAATGGCGCGCCAACCCCGAGACCCTGCTCACCTACCGCTACGTCACCCTGCGCGGCGAGAAGGCCCGGGCTCCGCTCAAGATCCAGTCGGCCCTGGTCCGCGGCTTCCGCAAGTACCTGGACAGCCAGGGCTTCACCGAGATCTTCACGCCCAAGCTGGTGCGCGCCGGCGCCGAGGGCGGGGCCAACCTCTTCGAGGTGGACTACTTCGGCGAGTCCGCATACCTGGCCCAGAGCCCCCAGCTCTACAAGCAGATCATGGTGGGCGTCTACGAGCGCGTCTACGAGGTGGCCCCGGTCTGGCGCGCCGAGGAACACGCCACCAGCCGCCACCTGAACGAATACCTGAGCCTCGACGTGGAGATGGGCTTCATCGACTCGGATGAGGACGTGATGGCGCTCGAGGAGGAGCTGGTGCGGGCAATGCTGGAAGAAACGGCCCAAACGGCGGGCCCGGAGCTCGCGCTCCTGGAGGTCGAGATGCCCAAGCTCCCGCGCGAGATCCCGCGGGTGCCCTACGCCGAGGCCAAACGCATCGTCAAGGAAGAGCTGGGACTGGGCATGGGCGCCGACCTCAACGACGAGGCCGAACGGGCCCTGGGGGCCTACTTTGCCGAGAAGTACGGCACCGACTTCGTCTTTATCGTCCAGTACCCCGAATCGGTGCGGCCCTTTTACACCTACCCCACCGGCGACGGCCTGACCCGCGGCTACGACCTGCTCTTCCGGGGGCTGGAGATCACCTCGGGCGGTCAGCGCATCCACGACCCGGACGTGATCGTGCAGCAGCTGGAAAAGAAGGGCATGGACCCTCAGCGCTTCCGCGACTACATTGAGGTCTTCAAGTACGGCATGCCCCCGCACGGCGGCTTCGCCATCGGCGCCGAGCGCTTCACGCAGAAGCTGATCGGCCTGCCCAACGTCCGCTACGCCCGCGCCTTCCCCCGCGATCGGCACCGGTTGGAGCCGTAAGGGCGGTGCATGGTGCGTGGTGCGTCGTAGCGGCGGACCTATGTGTCCGCCCGGCTTGTAAAAACAGGATGTGGGAGGTTGGATGTGGGAGGTAGGTTTTGTTTTTTAAAGGTATACAAGCGGGTTTGGCATAGTTTGTCAAAGCAAGAAACTAATTTTCTCACTCCCTACCCCCTACACCCTAGGCCCCGGCGAAGCCGACCAATCGGGGCCCATGCCGCGCCATGTCTCCACGGTTGAGTTTGCGGCTCCGTCACCCAACCATGCTTGCTGGCTAAAGGCTTGATTCGCGGCAGCCGAATCTCGGCTTATCGTCCAGCATGGACCCCGGATCAAGTCCGGGGCAGGCCCTGAATCGAGTTCAGGGCAGGCTCCCGGATCTCCCCCGGCTAGTTGCCTCGGCCGTCCGGGGATACGGGAAAACGGGAGGTAGGAGGTGGGGTGTGGGGTGTAGGTTTTGCTCAAAATAAGTCTGCTGGCGAGAGGTCGTGGGCGGAAGCTCGGATACGAAGCTTGATTTTCCCACCTCCCACCCCCTACAACCCACTTCCCGGCGAAGCCGACCCATCGGGCCCACGCCGCGGCATTGCCCCACGGTTTGGTCACCGCACGATGAAACGCCCTCCCCTAGGGGAGGGTCGGGGTGGGGGTTGTTGGCGCTAACGAAACCATCGCCCATCATTCGAATCGTGGCCAACCCACATCCCACCCCCGACCCCCTGCATCCTCAAAAAACAACCCCCCTCCGGCCTGCGGCCACCTCCCCCAAGGGGGAGGTAGAAAAGCCGTTCGTGGCATCGGGTACGCGGTATCGGGTAGACAGCAAGGACATGCCGACAGAGGCCGCCTGCTCTAAGAATGACGTCTCAAAACTGCCACTAAACAAGAACGAAGCGGTCAGCATGCTCTAAGCTCTGGATCCCCCGCTTTCGCGGGGGCAGGTACAGCTCGTGCAGGTCTACGACCTGCTTGGCTGGAATGACGTGCTAGCTAGCGGTAAAAAAGATTGTGGGGGCTCGCAAAATCAAATGCGACAAACTTTGGCAGCCAGAATGCCCGTCAATTTCATGCCCAGCCAAACGCTAGTAGCCATGGAACGCACTACGCTCCGACAGTCTTCTACTCCTCCCGTCATCCCAGGTGAGCGGCGAAGCCGCGCGACCACAGGTCCTGACCGAGTCACCAGCCCGTGACAGGGGTTGCGTCAACGTTCTGGAAAATCGGTTTGTGGTCCGTAGCCTTTGACCTGTGGCAGGCCGGTCTATGACAACGAAACGTCGGCTTTGCGCACGGCAAGGACCCCGGGTCACCAGCCCGTGACAGGGGTTGCGTCAACGTTCCGGAAAAGCAGAGTGGGGCTCGTGACCTGTGGAAAATCATCGCGCAGTACGTGGTACGTAGTACGCGGTAGGGGCGGGCCCGTGTGCCCGCCCGGCTTGTTTGGGGCCTGTAGCTCGTGGCTCGTAGCCTGTGGTAGGCCCGTCAACGGCAACGAAACGTCGGCTTTCTGCCCGGCACGGACCCCTGCTTTCGCAGGGGCAGGACCCGGATCGAGCCCGGAGCAAGCCCCGGATCGGATCGGGTGCGGGCCCAGAACCCCGATGCGCGCGTCGAGGCGATGAGGTGTGATCGTACGGCGCCCGCGAGATCCCGGATCTCGCCCCTCGGGGCTCGTCTGGGATGACGAAAAGGGAAAACCCTGTCGTTTCGTGAAAGGAAGCATTGCAAAGACGATCGACGGGCTGCAGCAGCGACAGAATAGACGTCCGGAACCGCGCTGCTGAACGGCTCGGGCGGCCCGGGTGCTATACTGAACCCGGTTTGAGTAAGAAACGCATCTTGCACAACACCCTCATCGTGATGGCGGGCACGCTGGCCAGCCGGGTGCTGGGGGTGGTGCGCCAGGGCGTGCTCAACAACTTTTTCGACAAGGCGCTCACCGACGCCTTTTTGGTGGCCTACCGGGTGCCCAACCTCTTCCGTGAGATCCTGGCCGAGGGGGCGGTGACCAACGCCCTCATCCCCGTTCTCGCCGAGCTGCCCGAAGGCGAGCGCGCGCGCTTCAAACGGCGGTTCGCCGCCTTCTTGCTGGGGGTGAACCTGCTGGTCGTGGGGCTGGGGGTGCTCTTCGCGCCGCAGCTGGCCGCGCTGCTGCTGGCGGCGGACACCCCGCTCGACCCCGGGCTCGTCACCTACCTGATCCGCCTGGTCATGCCCTTCCTGCTGGCCATCAGCATGTCCGCGCTCTTCGGGGCTTTCTTGCAGTCGGAAGAACGCTTCTTCGGCCCCAGCTTCGCGCCTTTGGCCTACAACGTCGCGGCGATCGCGGTGATGCTCGCCTGGCCGGGAAGCGCCACCGCCCTGGCCCTAGCCTACGTGCTGGGCGGTTTTCTGCAGGCGGCGGTGCAAATTCCCGCGCTCAAGGGGTTCGCGCTCGAGCTCGCCTGGCATCCCGCCATCCGCCAGGCCTCGTTGCTGATGGCCCCCTTCGTCTTCACCACCTCCACGCGCCAGTTCCTGATCGTCGTGCTCTACGCCCTCATCACCGGCATGCCCGAGGGGGCGGTGACCGGGTTCAGCAACGCCGACATGACCTACCTGATGGCGCTGGGGTTGTTCTCGGTCTCGCCGGCGACGGCGCTCTACCCGCGGCTTTCGGCGCTCGCCGCCGCGGGCGACGGCGCGGGGTTCGCGCGGCTCTTGGAACAGGGGCTCGAGCGGGTGGCCGTGCTGCTCGGCTGGTCGGGCGCACTGATGGCGGCGCTCGCGCCCTGGATCGTGGCCGTGCTCTTCGCCTGGAAGCCGGGTTTCGACGCCGACGTCTTCCGCTTCAGCGTCGAAGCGATGCGCGCCTTGGGATTGGCGCTGGTTCCCTGGGGGCTTTACAACCTCTACGTGCGGGGGTTGTACGCCCAGAAGCTGATCCGGGTGGCCGTCTTGATCAGCGCCGGCCTGCTCCTGCTCAACACCCTGGGGTACTACCTGCTCGTGCCCTACGGGATGTTCGTGCTCAACCTGGCGACGCTGGGGGCGGGACTGGTGGGGCTGGTGTGGATGGTGGTCCTGTACGGCCGGGAGAAGGTGCTCGAGCCCGCCCGGCAGGGCACGCTCGTCCTCAAGGTGACGCTCGCGATGCTGGCCGGCGGCTTCGCCGCGGCCTGGACGGCGGCGGGGGTGGGGCCGGCGCGCGACCTCGCGGTTTCGCTGCTTCCCTTGCTGGCGGGTGCGGCCGCGGGCAGCGCGGTCTATTTTCTGGCCGCCCGCCTTCTGGGTCTTCCCGTCCGCCTGGGGCGGTAGACGCACCTTCGCCGCCCATGTCCGCCGCTCCGGCACCGCGGGCGGACACACGGGTCCGCCCCTCCCGCGCACCGTGAACCCAAAAGCAACCGAACCGCGGCGCAATCCCTACGTCTCCCAGCGGACCTGGCTGCCCTGCGGCGCCTTCTCCACCACCAGCCGCGCCGGCATGCGCTGGGCCAGCTCGGGCACGTGGGTCACCACCCCCACCATCCGCCCCTGGGTGGGCAGCGCCTCCAGCACCTCGGCGGCCAGCTCCAGCGCCTCGGCGTCGAGGGTGCCGAAGCCCTCGTCGAGGAAGAGCGCCCCCAGGCGTCCGCGCGAGAGGTGCTCGGAAAGCGAGAGCGCCAGGCTGAGCGAAGCCAGGAAGGTCTCGCCGCCCGACAGCGTCTTCGCCGGCCGCACCGCGCCGGTCCAGAGGTCCTCGACGTGGTAGACGCCGTCGGTCAGACGAAAGCGGTAGCGGTGTTGCGAAAGGGTGAAAAGCAGCTCGGAGGCGCGGGCCAGCATGTCGAGCTGCAGCCGTTCGAGCAGGTAGTCGGGGAACTTGTGCCCCTTCAGATCCTCGGCCAGTTGCTCCCAGACGCCCACCTTTTGCACCAGCTCGGCGGCCTCCTTTTCCGCCTCGCGTCTCCGCTGCAGGTCGCGCTCGAGCCGCTCGAGCCGCTCCTCGGCCGCACCAAGCCGCGACTCCAGCTCCGCCCTCCGCTGGCCCAGCCCGGTGAGCTGCGCTTTCTTCTGCTCGAGCTCCGCCGGTTCGATCCGGGGCTTGTCCTCGAGTAACCGGCCCACCTCTTCCAGGCGCTTTTCAACGTAGCCGCGCTCCTCGCGCCAGCGTGCGAGCTGCGCTTCCAGCTGCGCCAGTTCTTCGGGGCTGCGCCGCGCCGGGGCGACCTCTGCGGCGCTCGCGAACCCCAGCTGCTGCAAGAGGGCGGCTACGCTCTCTTCCAGGGGTGCCAGCGCTTCGGCCAGCGCCTGGCGGCGCTCCCGGGCCGCGCGCAAGGCGACCGACGCCTCCTCGGCCTGCCGGCGCAGTCGCTCGCCCTCGCGGGCCTGCTTCTCCAGGCGGGCCAGACGCTCGCGCAGCGCGCGGGCGTAGGCCCCCGGCTCCTGGCCGCCGGTCTGGCCGGCCACCTCCTGCGCGAGGCCGCGGCGCATGGCGGCGAGCCTCTGCTCCAGCTCCGCGAGCTCCTCCACCTCCACCGGCGCGCCGGCCTCGAGGCGCTTCAGGTCGCCTTCGAGCAAGGCCAGCTGCTTTTCCAGCTCGGCGATCTGGCGTTCGATGCCCTTGGCCTCGCCGCTCGTTTCCGACCACTGGCCGCGCAGCTCCTGCAGCTCGGCTTGCTTTGCGCGCAGCGCCTCCTCCAGCCGAGCGAGCGGGCCCACCTCGGTGCCCTCGGGGAGCCTGCCGACCTCTTGCAGGCACAGCGGGCAGGGCTTGCCGGGCTCGAGCAGGTGGCGGTAGGCGGCCACCGAGGCACGTTTCTGCTCCTCTTCGTAGCGGGCCCGCAGCTTTTCCACCTCGTCCGCCGCCCGCTTGCCCTCGGCGGTCAGGTTTTCGAGCGCCGCCTTCTTCTGCCGCAGCTCCCCCGCCAGCTCCTCCCGCCGGCGGGCCAGCTCGTCCCGGCGCTTGCGCAGGCGTTCCGCCTCGGCCGCCGCCCGCTGCCGCTCCCGCAACGCCCGCAAGCGCTCCTCGGCCTCGCGGTAAGCGCGTTCGTCGTAGGCCGCTGCCGGGCCCGGCCCCTCCGCTCCGCCCAGGACCGCCAGCGTGCGGGCCTTGGCCTCGAGCAGCGGCAGCGTCGCCACCCGGCCGCGCAGGTCTTCCAGCTCGCCTTCGTCGAAGGCTTCGTTATGTTTTTCCCATTTCGTGCTTATCGCCCGGTACGCGCTCTCCAGCTTTTCGAGCTCGCGCTCCTGCTTCGCGAGGCGCGCCCGCGCCTCTTCCAGACGAAGCACCTCGGGCAGCGCCTTCTCGGCCGCTCGGGCGCGCTCGAGCCAGCCCTCCACCTCGGTCATCCGCCCGGTCTCGGCCGCGAGCGCCTGCCGGCGCGCCTGGAGGCGCGCCTTCTCCTGCCAGAGCTCGGCCAGCTCGTCCAGCCGTCGGACCTCCTTCTCCAAACGCTCGATCTCTCCCGCAAGCCGCCCGCGCTCCTCGCGCAGGCCTCGGAGCTCCTCGCGCGCCGCCTCCACCGCCGCCTCGCTGGCGTCCCGGTAGACTTCGGCGCGCTGCTGCGCCGCCGCTAGGCGTTCGCGCAGCTCACCCAGCCGCGCCACCGCCCGTTCGCGCAGCTCCGCCAGACCGGCGAGGCCGTAGAGCGAAAAGAGCAGCTCGCGCCGCTCGCGGCTGTCGCCCTTCAAGAAAGCGTCGAACCGCCCCTGCGGCAGCAGGATGGCGCGGGTGAAGGCATCGTAGTCGAGGCCCAGCAGCCGTTCGACGGCGGCGTTGAGCGTCTTCACCTTCTCCGAGGCGCTCGACAGCTGCCACTCGGCGCCCAGCTGGCGCTCGAGCCGCGCCTCCGTCTTGCCGGCGATCACCCGCGTCACCCGCCAGACCTCGTCCCCCAACCGGAAGACGAGCTGCACCCAGGCCTTCTTCGTGCCGGGGTGGAGCAGCGCCTTCAGCCCCTTGCGCCCCATGCGCGGGGTTTCGCCGTAGAGGGCGAAGGTCATGGCGTCGAGAAGCGTTGTCTTGCCCGAACCGGTGGGGCCGGTGATCGCGAAGAGCTCGACGTCGGAAAAGTCGACCGACGCGTGCCGGGCGAAGGCGCCGAACCCCTCGAGGTCGAGCCTAAGCGGACGCATGCCCCTCCTCGTAGAGCTCGCGGAAGGCGGCGAGCAGCTCGCCGGCTTCCTCGAGCCCGCGCACCTCGCGCAGGTAGCGCTCGTAGGCCTCGGGCCAGCTCAGGCTCTCCACCTCGGCCGCGGCCTCGGCCAGCGGATCGGGAGCCTCGGCCTCGAAGCGGACCTCGAGCAGGTGGGGGTTTTCCTGATACAACCGCTCACGCAGGGCGCTGTTGGCCGGTCCGGCGATGATCAGCTTGGCGTAACCGGGCCAGTTTTCCACCTCGTCGAG
Organism: Oceanithermus profundus DSM 14977; assembly: GCF_000183745.1. Lineage (NCBI taxonomy): Bacteria > Thermotogati > Deinococcota > Deinococci > Thermales > Thermaceae > Oceanithermus > Oceanithermus profundus. The sequence goes on from NC_014761.1 coordinate 1,267,622, forward strand.
GCGCCGGTCGAGTTGGTCGGGCTCCAGGCGAAAGGTGCGCAGCGGCTTGCCCCAACCGGGGTCGATGGGGTGGACGACGGGCGGCCGGTCGGGCTCGAGCTCCACGACCAGCACCCCCCGTTCGGCGTCCTCGCCTTCGCCAAAGTCGAGCTGCACCAGCGAACCCGAGTACCAGGCGGCCGGCGCGTCCGAGACCTTCTGCTGCCGGTGGATGTGCCCCAGGGCCACGTAGGTCGCGGTCGTCGGCAGCCTGTCCGGCTCGACTGCGTAGCTGTTGCCCACGTAGAAGCTGAACTCCCCTCCGCCCAGCTTCAGGTTGGCCCCGGCGAGGGTCAGGTGGGCGACGAGCAGGTTGATCCGACCGGGCCCGAAGCCTGCGGTCAGGTTGGCGATGAGCCTCCCGACGGTCTCCGAGTAGCCGTGCTGCCAGCTCCCCTCGTCGGCCTCGAGCAGCTGCGCCGCTTTGACGGCGCGGCGTTCGGAAAGGAAGGGCAAAAGCGCCGCCTCGCCCCAGTCCCGCCGCACCGCCCCGCCCTCGCCGCGCACCCGCACCTCGCCGCGCACGTGCGCGCCGGCCAGCTCCAAAAGCGGCGCCAGCGCCTCCAGACGCGGGCGCGAATCGTGGTTACCGCTGATCACCAGCGCCGGGACCCCCAGCTCGCGCAGCCCCAGAAAGAACTCGAAGGCCGCCGCCTCGGCCTCGGCGCTCACCCGGGGGCGGTCGAAGAGGTCGCCGGCGACGACCACCAGGTCGATCTTCTCTTCCCGCACGATGCGCAGGTGATCCTTTAGGGCGTCGGCGATCTCCGGGGTGCGGTCGACCCCCTTGAGCACCTTGCCCAGGTGCCAGTCGGCGGTATGGAGGACGCGCAAGGCCATGGTTAAATCCTATAGACCCAGCTCGTCCTTGAGCGCCTCGTCGGATACGTCTTCCGCGGCCTCGCCGGCCTTGGTCGCCCAGGCGGGGTAAGGGAACTGCACGGCGATGGGTACGGGCACCTCGGGCTGGTGAAGGATCATCGTGCCCTGGGGCAGGATCAGCGCCCGGTCGCGGAAGGCCCCCGGCAGGTAGCGGTACTCGGGGCGCTCGGCCTCGGCGGCATCGAGCCGACCCACCACCCGCACCGCGGCGTTGCCCACCACCCGCCGCTCCACCTCGCTGGCCGTCTGCTGGGCCCCGATGAGGATGACCCCCAGCGAGCGGCCGCGCTCGGCGATGTCGAGGAGGATGTCCTTGATGGGGCTCTCCCCTTCGCGCGGGGCGTACTTGTTGAGCTCGTCGAGCACCACGAAGACCTTGCCCCGGTGGCTCCCCGACTCCTTGGCGGCGAAGACGCGGCGCAAGAGCGCCCCCACCACGAACATCTGGGCCTGCGGGCTGAGGTTGTGGATGTCCACGACGTTGACTTGTGCGGGGCTTCCCAAGGGATCAGGCGCGTTGCTTGGTGCATCCCCGCGCACGAGGTGGCCCACGCTGCGGGACGCGGCGCGCAGGCGGCGCACGAAGGCCTGCAACGTGCCGGTGTGCTGGCGGGCGGTCCAATGATGGTTGCCGCTCGCCGCCTCGCCCTCGCTTTCGGCACCCAAAAGCTGGAACTCTAGATAGTCCACCAACTGCCCGAAGCTGCCTATCTTGACCCGACCAAGCGAGTCGAAGGCACCGGCCTCCCCGGTCGGCCCTTCGGGCCAGTCGTCCACGTAGAGCTCGGGGCCCTCCTGCCCGCGGGCCAGCGCCGCCAGGCGGGCGGTCACGTGATCGATCAGGAAGCCCAGGTTGCTCATCGCGCCCCGATCGGTGAAGAGGAAGGGCAACAGGCCGTCCTGGCAGAAGTCAACGATGGACCAGTGGTACGGCCGCACCCCTTCGGCGCGGCTGCTCGCGGCCACCAGGTGACCCTGCCCCTGGGCCAGCCGGGGCGGCGCGAAGAAGGCGACGCTGGAAAAGGGTTCGGGCTCGAGCCCCAACCGCCGGTAGCGCTCGCGTTCTTTTTCGTTTAGCTCGCGGTTGGGCTTGTCAAGGTAGAAGAGGTCCTGCCCCTTGACGTTGAAGATCAGCGTCTTGGCGCTGGCGGCGTCTTCGAGCACGCCCGAGTTGTAGAGGCTGTGGAGCAGGAAGAGGGCGTAGCTGGTCTTGGCGGCCACGCCCGAGATGCCCGAGATGTTGACGTGGCCGCCCTGGCGGCCGTCGAGGAAGGCCAGGTTGACGTAGGCCGGCTCGCCGTTACGCATGAAGCCGACCGGCAGTTTCTGCTTCATGCGGTCGTAGTAGAGGGCGTTTTCCAGCGCTTCTTGCCGCGCCAGATAGACGGGGCTGCCCGGGTCGGGCGGCAGGTATTCTTCCGGCTCGAGCCGGGTCACGGTCACGTGGGCCACGTAGGCGGTGTTGGTGGGGATCAGGTTGCCCGCGGCCAGGAAGGTGTCGGAGTCGAACTGGGTGCCTTCCAGCACCTTGTGCACCCGGTCGACCATTCCGTAGTAGCGGACCTCGAGGCCGCCGTGGTCGGCCTCCACCCAGACCACGTCGTCGAGGCGCACCAGTCCGTCTTGAATGCCGATCCAGAACTCCAGGGGGCTCGCCTCGCGACTGCCGAGGACGACGCCGATCGCTTCTTGCTTCATACCGCCTCCCGCTTGATGTGTTCGAGCAGACGCCTGCGGATCAGGCCCGCGCTGCCCAGCCTGCGCCCCAGCTCGCGCTCGAGCGCCCCCACCGGCACCAGGTTCTGCGGCGCCCGGGGGTCTCGGAAGGGCCGTGAGGCCAGGCGCGGGAAGATGCCGAGCGAGACCCGGGCGAGCTCCAGGGCCTCGGCCTCGGGCGCCGCGGTCTCGACCCGCAGGAGCGTCGCCGCGGCCGCGTAGGGCCGATCGGGCTCGAGCGGCAGCCGCAGGTACCACGAATAGAAACGGCGCTCTCCGCGCGCGAAGGCGAAGACCGGCGTCCGCTCGCCCGCCGCCAGCTCGCCCAGCAGCGCCGCATTCTCGGCGTTCAGGTAGCCGCGGTGGTGGGTCTTGGCGAAGCCGAGCCGCCCCGCGGTCTGGGCCGCAGGCAGTCGGTGCAGCGGACCGTCGTGCAGCACCAGGGCCCCGGGATGACGCGCGCGCAGTCCGTCGCCCAGCCCCATTTCCAAGGCGCCCCGGCGCTCCATCGCCGCAGCGCGCAGCGCTTCGGGCTCGCCCTCGGCCTCGACGAGCTCGTAGTCGAGCCCAGGGGCCGGGGTGAACCGCGGCTCCGGCCAGGCCCCGGGCGGCGCGACCAGGTAACGGCGCACCGCGAAGGCGGCCTCGTCGTAGAAGGCGCGCCCGGGCTCGAGCCCCACCGCCCCCACGGCCACGCTGACGAGCAGCGCGGGCGCGTCGTCGAGGTAGACCAGGGCGTCGGTGCGGAACCGCCCGTCCACGAAGAAGAGCGAACCCGGCCAGTCCGCCGCCTCACGCTTGGGCGCCCAGGGGCCGTCCGCGGCGACGGGCTCGGCCTGCAGCTCCGGCAGGGGCTGGGCGAGCGCCGCCTCCGGCGCGGCGTGGTCCGGACTCCAGACGTCGAGGCGCAGGCGGGGTTTCATGGAATCCATCATACGTGGCGCGGCGTTATGTTTCAAACATAATCGCGCCGGCAAGAGCGGGCCCGGGGTTGCCCCCGGGCCGCGGTCCTGGACGGGGCTACTTTAGCGCGGAGAGGGCCTTCTTGGCCTCCTGGTGGTTGGGGGCGAGCTCGAGGGCGCGTTCCAGCTCGGTCCGCGCCGCGTCGTTCTCCCCCGCGGCGATCAGCGCCCGGGCCAACCAGTAGTGGTAGTCGGCGTTGTCGGGGGCGAGCTTGATCGCCTTCGTGAGGTTGAGGCGGGCGTCGTCGACGTGGCCGGCTTCCAGGTGGGAACGCCCCAGGTAGAAGTACGCTTCGGGGAAACCGAGGGGGTCGAGCTCGATCGCCTTGTCCAGGGTGTCGATGGCCTCGGCGAACTTCTTCTCGAGGTAGTAGACCTGCCCCAGGTTGAGCCAGGTGCTCGCGTTCAGCGGCGCCAGCTCGGTGGCCTTGGCCAGCGCCTGCTCCGCCTCGACCAGGCGGCCCTTGACGGCCAGCACCTTGCCGTAGAGCAGCTGCAACTGCGCCGACGCCGGATCGAGGGCGACGCCCTGCGCCAGCATGTCGAGGGCTTCGTCAAGCTTGCCCTGAGACAGGTAGACCTGGGCGAGGTTGTAGCGCACCACGGCGTCGTCGGGCGCGATCGCCAAGGCCTGCTTGAAGGCGGCCTCGGCCTTGTCGAGCTCGCCCTTGTACTGATAGACGAGGCCGCGCTGGTTGTAGATGGCGTGGTAGTTGGGGTCGATCGTGCGCGCGTCGTCGAGGATCAGCAGCGCCTGGTCCAGGAACTTTTCGGCGGCCGTCTTGTCCTCGGCGTACAGGTAGCGGTCGGTGTAGGCCTGCGCCAGCGCCACGTAGAGCGGTGCGTAGCTGCCGTCGATGGCGATCGCGCGTTTCAGGTTCTCGATCGCCGCGGTGAACTGGTGCATCTTCAGCTGGGTGCGGCCCAGCCCGTAGAGCGCGTAGACGTTGTTGGGCTCCTTTTCCAGCGCCCGGCGAAAGGCGATCATCGCCGCGTCGTACTCCCCGGAGGAATAGTAGACGTCGCCCACCAGCAGGTAGGCCTTGACGCTCGGTTCCTTCTGCTCAGGCTGGGCCTGCTCCGACTGGGCCCAGGACGAGCCGATCATCGCCATCGTCAGGGTAAGTAACCAAATCCAGGACCGTTTTCGCATGATCTGCCTCCTAAAGGATGTAGCGCGACAAATCTTCCGACTCCAAAACCGAAGCCAGGCGCTCTTCGACGTATTCCTTGGTGATCTCGACGCGGCCGAGCTCGACCTGGAAGCTCACCTCTTCGAGCAGGTATTCGAGCACGGTCGCGAGCCGGCGCGCGCCGATGTCCTCGAGCTCGCGGTTGGCGCGGTAGGCGAAGTCGGCCACGGCCCGGATGGCTTCGTCGGCGAAGACCAGCTCGGTGCCGTCGGTGGCCAGCAGCTCGGTGTACTGCTTGATGAGCGAGTTTTCGGTGTGGCGCAGGATGCGCTCGAAGTCCTCGGCCGTGAGCTCGGCGAGTTCGACGCGGATCGGAAAGCGCCCCTGCAGCTCGGGGATCAGGTCGCTGGGTTTGGCGACGTTGAACGCCCCGGCGCCGATGAAGAGCACGTGCTCGGTGGAGATGGGGCCGAGGCGGGTGTTGACCACCGTACCCTCGACGATGGGCAGCAGGTCGCGCTGCACCCCCTCGCCGGAGACGTCGGGGCCCTGGACGGCCGACGAGCCGGCGATCTTGTCGATCTCGTCGAGGAAGACGATGCCGTCCTCCTGGGCGCGGCGCACCGCCTCCTGGCTGACCTCCTCCTTGTCCACCAGGCGCTCGGCCTCCTGGTTCTTGAGCACCTCGCGGGCCTCCACCACGCGCATGCGCTTGCGCACCGGGCGTTTGGGCAGCAGGCCCGAAAGCATGTCCTGGAGGCCCTGCATCTGCCCCTCCATGCCGCCGAGCATCCCCATGAAGGGCAGCTTGGGCTCCTCGGGCACCTCGACCTCGACGTACTCGTGGTCGTAGAGGCCGGCGCTGACGTCCTCGTGGGGAACGTTCAGCATCTGCGCGATCTGGCTGCTGGCGAGGCGCGCCGCCACCGCCGCGACCTGCTCGGTCTTCTCGCGCATGACGAGCTGGTAGGCCACCTCCGCGAGGTCGCGGACGATCGAGTCCACGTCGCGACCCACGTAGCCCACCTCGGTGAACTTGGTGGCCTCCACCTTGAGGAAGGGCGCGCCCGAGAGCCGCGCCAAGCGGCGGGCGATCTCGGTCTTGCCCACGCCCGTAGGGCCGATCATCAGGATGTTCTTGGGGCTCACCTCGCGGCGCAGTTCGGGCGGGAGCTTCTGCCGCCGGTAACGGTTGCGCAGGGCGACGGCCACGGCCTTCTTGGCCTCCTGCTGACCGATCACGTACTTGTCGAGCTCGGCGACGATCTCGCGGGGCGTCAGTTCGGTCACGCGCCACCCCCTACCCGCAACACCGTGGCGTTGCCGTTGGTGTAGAGGTCGATCTCGGCGGCGATGCCCAGGGCCTTTTCGGCGATCTCGGCCGCGCCCAGCCGCGTCTCCCGGTAGAGCGCCTTGGCCGCCGAGAGCGCGTAAGGCGCGCCGGAACCGACGGCGACGAGGGGCTCGTCGGGGGCGATCACCTCGCCCGTCCCCGAGAGCAGCAGGATCTCGCGGGCGTCGGCAACGATCAGCATCGCCTCCAGCTGACGCAGTATGCGGTCGGTGCGCCAGAGCTTGACGGTCTCGACCGCGGCGCGCTTGAGCGAGCCCTTGGCGATCTCGAGCTGCTCCTCGAACTTCTCGAGCAGCGTCAGCGCGTCGGCCACCGCTCCGGCGAATCCGACCAGCACGTCGTCCTCGAGCTTGCGCACCTTCACGGCCCCCTGCTTCATGACGGTGTCGCCGAAGGTGACCTGTCCGTCCCCGGCGATGGCGGTTTCGCCGTCCTTGTGAACGGCCAGGATGGTGGTGCCGTGCATGGGTTCCATCATGCAAACCGTACCCCCGCTTACTTAGGCGGGGGTGAGAGATGCGCGCCTGGGCGGGGGCTCACCGCGCGCTCACGTCGACGCGGGCGAGCCAGACCGTGAACGCCTGCAGCCCCCGCTCGAACATGCGCGCGCGCTTTTCCCGCTTGGGCATCCGCCCGGGCAGGCCGGGCACCAGCCCCCAGTTGGCGTTCATCGGCTGGAAGTCGTTCGGGTTGGCGCCCGCCAGGAAGCGCACCAGCCCGCCGAGCATGCTCTCGGGCGGGGGCGGGCCGGGCGCGGCCCGGCCGCGCGCCAGCGCGCCCGCCTGCAACGCCGCCAGCCAGCCGGTGGCCGCCGATTCCAGGTAGCCCTCCACGCCCGCGAGCACCCCCGCGACGAAGACGCCCGGGAGCTTTTTCAGCTCGAGCCGCTCGCTCAGGACCCGGGGGGCGTTCAGGTAGGTGTTGCGGTGCATCACCCCGTAGCGCACGATCTCGGCCTGCTCGAGCCCCGGGATCAGGCGCACGACCTGTTTCTGGTCCCCCCACTTGAGGCCGGTCTGGAACCCCACGAGGCTCCACATCCGCCCCTCGCGGTCCTCCTGGCGCAGCTGCACCACCGCGAACGGCCGCTCGCCGGTGCGCGGGTCGAGCAGCCCCACCGGCTTCAGCGGCCCGAAGAGCGGCGTCTGGTAGCCGCGGCGCGCCAGCTCCTCGATGGGCATGCAGCCCTCGAAGAACTCGAGCTGCTCCCAATCGTGGGGCGTGTGCCGCCGCGCCTCGGCGATGGCCCGGTAAAAGCGGCGGTACTCTTCCTCGGTCATCGGGCAGTTGATGTAGTCGGCGTCCTGGCCGTACCGGCCCGCGCGGTAGCAGACCTCCATGTCGATGCTCTCGCCCAGCACCACCGGCGCCGCGGCGTCGTAAAAGCTAAGGAAGGGTTCGCCCAACCGCGCCCGCAGGTCCTCGGCCAGGGCGTCGGAGGTGAGCGGTCCGGTGGCCAGGATCAGCGGACGCTCCCGGGGAAGCTCGGCCACCTCCGCGCGTACCACCTCGATGCGCGGATGCGCCTCGATGCGCTCGGTGATGAAGCCGCTGAAGACCTCGCGGTCCACGGCCAGCGCACCCCCCGCGGGCAGCCGCGCCGCCTCGGCCGCCGCCATGACCAGCGAGCCGGCCGCGCGCAGCTCGGCCTGCAACAGCCCCTTGGCGTTCGTGCGCGCCTCGCCCCCGAGGGAGTTCGAACAAACGAGCTCGGCGAACCGGTCGGTCGAATGCGCCGGGGTCGTCTTCCGCGGGCGCATTTCGTACAGCCGCACCGGCACCCCGCGCTCGGCCAGGGCCATGGCCGCCTCGGAGCCCGCGAGGCCGGCGCCGATGATGTGGACGCGCTCCGTCACGTCGGCATCATAGCCCCCGCCCCGACCCCTTCCGTGAGAGCCGCGTGTTAAACTTAATTCGATCAACAACTCCCCGATGCGCCCCGAGCGCACAGCGCGGGAGCGGAGGTGACGATGGCCAAGGTCAAGCTGAACAACGTATGGAAACGCTTCGGTAAAGTGGTGGCGGTCAAGGAGTTCGACCTGGAGACCGAGGACGGCGAGTTCGTGGTCTTCGTCGGGCCCTCCGGCTGCGGCAAGACGACGACGTTGCGCATGATCGCGGGCCTCGAGGAGGTCAGCGAGGGCGAGATCTACATCGGCGACCGCATGGTCAACGACGTCCCCCCAAAGGACCGCGACATCGCCATGGTCTTCCAGAACTACGCCCTCTACCCGCACATGAACGTCTACGACAACATGGCCTTCGGCCTGCGCCTGCGCAAGGTGCCGCGAAACGAAATCGAGCGCCGGGTCCACGAGGCGGCCAAGATCCTCAAGATCGAACACCTGCTCAAGCGCAAGCCCCGCGAGCTCTCGGGCGGGCAGCGCCAGCGCGTGGCCATGGGGCGCGCCATCGTGCGCGAGCCCAAGGTCTTCCTGATGGACGAGCCGCTCTCCAACCTCGACGCCAAGCTGCGCGTGGAGATGCGCGCCGAGATCAGCAAGCTGCAGCAGCGGCTGGGCGTGACCACGATCTACGTCACCCACGACCAGATCGAGGCCATGACCCTGGGCCACCGCATCGTCGTCATGAAGGACGGCGAGATCCAGCAAGTGGACAGCCCCCTGAACCTCTACAACCTGCCCGCCAACAAGTTCGTGGCGGGCTTCATCGGCAGCCCCGCGATGAACTTCATCCGCACCGCGGTCGAGGCCGAGAACGGCAAGATCGCCTTCGTGCACAAGAACTTCCGCCTCGTCGTCGAGGGGCCGTTCGCCGAAGAGCTGAAGCCCTACGTGGGCAAGGAGGTCTGGCTGGGCATCCGCCCCGAGGACATCAAGCTGCGTTCGGAAGCCACCCCCGGCGAGCACACCGTCATCCGCGGCATCGTCGACGTGGTGGAGCCCCTGGGCGCGGAGACCGAAATCCACGTGCGCCTGGAGGACGTCAAGATCACCGCGCGCATCCAGGGGTACGAACCCCTGAAGCCGGAACAGACGGTCGAGCTGGAGGTCGACACCGCGATGCTTCACGCCTTCGACGTGGAAACCGAGAAGGCCATCGCCCACGCCCTGGCCTTCGTGGAATAGCCCGGCATGCGGGGGTACGCGCCGAGCCTCAAGTTCTGGCTCACCCTGACGATCGGAACGCTCGCGTTCCTGCCCAACCTGATCGTGATCTTCGTGCTGAGCCGCAGCTCGCCCGAGCTGCTGGCTCAGCAGAACGTTCGCATCGCGGTCTGGCTGCTCTCGGTTGGCTTCTTCGCCACCGCGATCGGCTACCTGCTGGCGAACCGGCTCCTGGCGCCGCTGGACGAGCTGACGCGCTCGCTGCGCTACCTCAAGGTCAGCTCGCGCACCCTGGCCGACCTCAGCCTGCCCCCGCCCAAGACCCCCCTCCCGCAGGAGGTGGCCACCCTGCGCGAGCAGTTCGAGACCCTGATCCAACACCTGCGCGGCCTTACCGAGAGCCGCGAGGCCGTCTTCGCCACGCTGGCGCACGACCTCAAGACGCCGCTCATCGCCGCGGTGCGCGCGACCTCCTACCTGATCGACGCCGACGAGATCTCGCGCGAGCAGCGCATCCAGATGCTGCGCCAGCTGCAGGAGGAGTTCGACCGCACCTACCGGCTGGTGGAAAACCTGCTCACCGCGAGCAAGCTCGAGACCACGCGCCCCCAGCTCGAGCTCGTGAACATCGGCGCCATGCTCGACGACCTGCGGCTGCGTTACCTCAAGGACGCCGCCAAACGCGGGATCGCCATCGAGGTGACGGGCTCCGGCGAGACGCGGGCCGACCGGATGATGCTCGAGCGCGCCGGCGCCAACCTCATCGAAAACGCGCTGCGCCACGCCCGCAGCCGCATCATCCTGCGGGCGGGCCCGGGATTCTTCGAGGTGGAGGACGACGGCCCGGGGCTGCCGGCCCCGCTCGAGTCGCTCTCCCAGCCCTTCCACAGCAAGAAGCTCAAGGGGGTGCGCTCGGGCAGTTCGGGCCTCGGCCTCTACATCGCCCGCCAGGTCGCCGAGCTGCACAAGGGCGTCTTCCGCAGCTGCCAGGGAACGCTGGGCGGCGCCTGCATCCGCCTCGAAGCCAACGACCGCCGCCTCTCGACCTACACCTTGCTATGATGATCGCATGAGACTGCTGATCGCCGACGATCACCCGCTTTTCCGCATCGGCCTGCGGGCCGCCCTCGAAAAGGAAGGGTTCAGCGTCGTGGCCGAGGCCGGAGACGGGGACGAGGCGGTCCGGCTGGTGGAGACCCACCAGCCCGAAGTCGTGATCCTCGACATCCGCATGCCGCGCATGGACGGCATCGAGGCCTGCGCCGCGCTGCGCCAGAAGGGTTATTCCGGCCTCGTGGTCATGCTGACCACCTTCACCGAGGCGGCGATCCAGAACAAGGCCGCCTCCGCGGGGGCCAACGCCTACTATTCCAAGGAGGTCAGCCCCGCCGAGCTGGCCCGCCGCATCCTGCGGCTCACGCAAAACCCCGAGGACTCCTCGTTCACCCCGCCGCCGGTGCCGAGCCTGACCCCGCGGGAGCGCGAGGTGCTCGACCTGCTGGCGCGGGGGCTGACGGCGCGCGAGATGGGCGACATCCTGGGCCTCAAGCCCGACACCGTGCGCGACTACCTCAAGCGGCTCTACGGCAAGCTCGACGCGGGCAACCGCATCGAGGCGCTCGAGCAGGCGCGGCGGCTGGGTTTTCTCGATTCACCCTAAGCTAAGCCAACCCGTTAAACTGAAGTGGATGAAACTCGTGATCGCCGTGGTTCAAGATGCCGACGCGCCGGCGCTGACCCGTGCGTTGGGTGAAGCCGGCCTGACCTCCACCAAGCTGGCCTCCACCGGAGGCTTCCTGCGTGAGGGCAACACCACCCTGCTCATCGGCGTGGACGACGCGCAGCTGGAGCAGGTCAAGCAGATCATCCGCGACACCTGCCGCACCCGCACCCGACTGATCACGCCGGGTCTGCCCATGGCCGAAACCCCGGAGGCCATGGTGGGCCAGCCCGTCGAGGTCCAGGTGGGCGGGGCGGTGGTCTTCGTGCTGGACGTTGCCGAGTTTCACAAACTCTAGGAGCCCTGCCCATGAACCCAAGAATCCTGTTTGCGGCCGCGGCGCTGTCCCTGTCGCTGGCCTCGGCCCAGATCGCCGGCGACCCGGCGGCCTTCAAAGCGGCGCTCGGCTTGTCGGGCGCGTCGGACGCCTTTCGCTACGGCGGCGCGGAGGTGCGGATCGAGACCCTCGCCGACCTGCTCTACAAGGTCCACTACGAAGGCGCACTCGAGGACTACGCCACCGCGGGCGACGTCATCGGGGCGGCCATCGGGGACGCCGGCATCAAGGGCCCCTTCGTCGACTGGATGAAGCAGAACGGCGCCGGAATCGCCGCCCGGAACGAACCCGTGAGCGTGGGCCTGGGGGACGGCTACACCCTGACCTTCCGACCCGGGGACGCGCTGGCCTTCGTCGTCGCGCCCATCGAGGTTCCGCCGACGGCGTTCGGTGAACCGCGGCACGTCCTGGGCAGCGGCCCGGTGACGATCCGCGAATACTCCGACTTCGAGTGCCCCGCCTGCCAGGCGCTGTTCAACCGCGCCCTGGCGCAGATCAAGGCCCGCTACGTCGAGACCGGCCGGGCCCGGTTCGAATACCGCCACTTCCCCCTCTTCGAGATCCACAAGCAAGCCGTGCCCGCGGCCGAAGCCAGCGAGTGCGCCGCCGCGCAGGGGGCGTTCTGGACCTACCACGACGCGCTCTTCGAAGAGGACGTGGGCAACTACGTGGGCCTGGCGAAGCAGCTCGACCTCGACGTGGGCCGCTTCGCCGAATGCGTCGCCAACCGCACCTACCGGGACGTCGTCGAGGCGCACCGCGCCGAGGCCGACCGTCTCGGGCTGCGCGGAACCCCCAGCGTCTTCGTGGGCCCCTTCCTGCTCCCCAACCCCTTCGACGTAGGCAGCTACGACCGCTACCTGCGGATGGCCGCCGCCCAAGCCGAGCGTTGATGCTGAAACCCGGCGACTGGGTTCTCCTCCTCGACCCCAAGGCGCGCCGCTACCTGGTGCGCCTGAAGGAGGGGGGCCGTTTCGGCCACCACGTGGGGGGCGTGACCCACGAGCAGATCATGGCCGCCGGCCACGGAGGTCGTGTGCGCACCACCAAGGACGCCTGGCTGTGGGTGCTCAGGCCCAGCCTGGAGGACTACGTCCTGCTGATGAAGCGCGGCGCGACCGTGACCTACCCCAAGGACGCGGCGGCGATCGTGCTGATGCTCGACCTGGCGCCGGGGGAGCGGGTGCTCGAGGCGGGAAGCGGCTCCGGCGCGCTCGCCCTCTTCCTGGCCCGGGCCGTGGGGCCCGAGGGGGAGGTGGTGAGCTACGAGCGCCGCGCCGACTTCCTGGCCCGCGCCCGCGAGAACGTGGAGGCCTGGGGGGTCCGCAACGTCGACTTCCGCCACGGCGACCTCGCCGAGGCCGCGCTCGAGCCCGAGGGCTTCGACGGCGTGGCCCTGGACGTGATGGAGCCCTGGAAGGTCCTGTCCACGGCGGTGCGCGCGCTCAAGACCGGGCGGTCGCTGGTGCTCTACCTGCCCAACATCACCCAGGTCGTGCAGGCGGTTCGCGAGGCCGAAGGGCAGCCCCTCCTCCTCCGGCGCGTCGTCGAGGTGGCCCACCGCGACTGGGACGTCCGTCCGCCGGTCGCCCACCCTCACTTCCGCCAGGTGGGGCACACGGCGTTTCTAGCCCAGTTCACCAAGGTCCGGACGGTCCGGGGGCAGGCGCAGCACGAAGAAGAGGGCGCCGGCGAGCCCCAGAGCGGTCAGGACGAAGACGGCTGAGTAGCCGAACCCCGAGGCGATCAACCCGCCCGCGAGCGGCCACAAGGCCCGCGGCGCGCCGGCGAAGGCCATCAGGGCCGTGGCCGTCGCCGCCTCGCGCGCCCGTGTGAAGGAGAGCAGGTAGGCGCTGTAGGCGTTCTCGATCCCGTTCAGCGTGACCCCCACGAGAACGAAGGTCACCACCGCGCCCGCCAGGCCGGTGCCCAGAAGCGCCGAGATCGGGATGGCCAGGGCCAGCACCCCCACGTAGACGAGGCCGACGTGGGTGCCGCGCAGGTCCATCTGCCTTCCGATCCAGAGGTTGAGCCCCTCGGCCAGCGCCTGCGCCGCGACCAGGTAGCCGATGAACGCGGCGGGCAGCCCGTGTTCGCGGGCGGCCACGACGTAGAAGGGCAGGGCCAGGTAGTAGAGGCCGGTCAGCAGATAAGCCAGCAGGAAGCCGCGCATGCGCGGGGTGCGCGCCAGCGCCCAGGCGCCGCGCAGGTGGCGGCCCAGGGGGGCCCGCGGCCGCGGCGGATCACGCCGCTCGGGGATCATCCAAAAGCCCAGGAAGCCCACCGTTAATGCGGCCACCGCGAGGGCGAAAGCGAGCACGTAGCCGTCCGGGAAGCGCGCCCAGAGCGGGCGGCTCGCAAGGCCCACCCCGGCCGCGAAGAGCGCACCCAGGAGGCTGCGCCAGCCGAAGAAGCGCCCCCGCAGCCGCGGGGGGATGGCCTTGCCGATCACGGGCAGGTAGGCGACTCCGCCCAGCCCGCCGGCCAGCGCGAACAGCCCCAGGAAGACGACGAGGGCGGTGTAGACGAGCGCAGGGCTGTCGAGCGCGTAGCGGGCCGTAAGAAAAGCGAGCACCGCGAAGGCCCCGGCGCGGGTCCAGATGGCCAGATATAGGAAGACCTTCTTGCGCCGCGCCGCCTCCACCCAGCTCGACGCCGGTAGACCGGCGAGGGCCGCGCCCAGCGCCAGGGCGCTGAGCACGCCGCCCACGGCGACACTGGAACCCGTAAGGTGGGCGATGAAAGCGGGCAGCACGGTACTGGGGCTCGTGAGCGCGGTGGCGGCCTGGAGCATCACCCCGTGGAGGATGCCCCCGAAGAACGCCCGCTTCACCGCCCCGTTCACGGGCTCCATCGTAGCGGCCCGCCGGGTCCGTGTACAGTGAGGGCCGTGGAAGGCCTGCAGATCGCCGCGGTGTTGCGCGCGCTCCCCGAGCGGCCGCTGCCGACCAAGGGCTGGCGCTTTCCCGCCGAGGACGCCGCGGTGCTGGCGCTCGCGGGCGGACGGGACCTGGTGCTGCGCTACCGGCCGCCGAGCCCCGAACTGACGCTCGCCGAGAACGCCGGCGGCGGGCCTCCCCGAACCCCCTTTCAGAAGCTGCTCGCCGCCCGCGCGCGCGGCCCGCTGCTGCGCGCCGAACAGCTCAAGCTGGACCGGGTCGTGATCTTCGAGTTCGGCGGGGAGGAAGGCTTCGTGGACGTACCCCCGGTGCGCCTCGTCTTCGAACTGACCAGCCGCAACGCCAACCTGATCCTCACCGATCTGGAGGGACGAATCCTTGGGGCCGACCGCGCCGTGACCCCGGAGCAGAACCGTTACCGCCAGGTCCGCCCGGGGCTCGTCTGGGCCCCGCCGCCCCCCTACGAGAAACTCGACCCGCGCACGCTCGAAGAGGGCGACCTGGAGCCGCTGCTGGGCCGGCCGCTGGCCCGAGCCCTGGTGCAGACGGTGGACGGCATCGGGCCCCGGCTCGCCGCGGAAGCCGCGCACCGCGCGGGACTGGAACCGGACCGCAGCGTCCGCCCCGAAGACCTGCCGCGGCTGCGGCGGGCCCTCGCCACGCTGGTGGACGACCCCACCCTCAGCCGCGAGGCGCCCGCGCCCAGCTGGCGCGAGGAAACCGAGGCGGCGTTGCGCAAACCGCTGCTCGCGGCCCTCGAGCGCCGCAAGAAGACGCTCCAGCGCCGCCTGGAGGACTACGCCCGCGCCCGCGCGGACCTCGCGAAGGCGGAACGCTGGCAGCGTTACGGCGATCTGCTGCTCGCCTACGCCCACCAGCTCCCCGACCGCTCGGACCGGGCGCGGCTGGAAGACTGGGAAAGCGGCGAACCCGTCGAGATCGCCCTCGATCCCGCCCTCTCCCCCAGCGAGAACGCCGAGCGCTACTACCGCCGCGCCAAACGCGCCCGCGCCCGCGCGAAGCGTGCGGAGCACGAAGCCCCGCGTACGCGGCAGGAGCTGGAAGCGCTCGAGCGCGAGATCGAAACGGTGCGGCGGCTGCCCCTGCCCGAACTGCAGCGCCGCCTGCGCGAACGTCGGCCGCACGAAGCCGCGGGGCCCGGGCTGCGGCTCGAGGCGCCCGGCGGCTTCGAGGTCTGGGTGGGCCGCAACCGCAAGGAAAACGACTGGCTCACCCGCAGCGCCCACTCGGGCGACGTCTGGATGCACGCCCAGGGGGTGCCCGGTTCGCACGTGATCGTGCGTGCCCGCGGCAAGCCGGTGCCGCTGGAAACGTTGCTCTTCGCCGCACGGCTCGCCGCCTACCATTCGCGCGCCCGGGGCGAGAAGAACGTGCCCGTGGACTACACGCTCAAGAAACACGTCTGGCGGCCCAAGGGCGCCGCTCCCGGCGAGGTGCTCTACACCCAGGCCAAAACGCTCTTCGTCGACGCCGAAGCGCCGGAAATCTGAGATCGCGAGCACGCCCCGCTCGGCCCACGCTGCAAAGCCGGTTCGCCGACCGCGCCGAAGGCTTCGGCCCCCGAGGCGCCCCGACACCTCGGCCGCTCACGACGACAAAGTTTTTTCGTCATCCCGGACGAGCCCCAGAGGGGCGAGATCCGGGATCTCGCGGAGGCTGCAAACCACCAATGGAGGCGCGCGCGAGCTTCATGACCTTTTGTTGTACTTTTGCGCGTACCAATATTTCTTGCTTATCGTAAATCTCATCCGCCCGGACCTGATCCTGGACCTGTCCCGAACTTGATTCGGGGCCTGTCCCGAACTTGATTCGGGATCTCGGAAACCCACGGTTTCCCCGTCCCCAACGACGGAGGTCTTGCAACGGGCCGGCGGTTTCCTTTACGTCACCCCGGACGCGGCCGGCGGTGGCGGCCGAGATCCGCTATTTATCGGTTGCCGCAAGCGCCCGGTGAGGGCGTGGGCAAGCTCCGCAGCATCCGCCTTCTCCTGCCATAGGGGCCGGGGCCTGCATCTGTCCCCGGCCCCAACCCGGGCTTGCTGCGGGCACCCTACAGGGTCTCGTGGATACCGTAACGATTCCTCGTCACCCCAAACGAGCGAAGCGAGATCCGGGGTCTCGTGGCGGCTGCGAGCCACTCGGACGGCACCGGCACGATAGAGCCTGCACGCTGCGAGCATCCGGGGCCGTCTCGTATTCGAGGACTCGCGAATGGCGGCACGGGTCACGTCTGCGGCGCACCCAGGACACCCGGCCGCTTCCCCTGACCCGCCGCAGGCGGTAGACTGGTGAGCCGTGAGAAGGACGATGTTCCACGCCAAGATCCACCGGGCCACGGTCACCCGGGCCGACCTCGACTACGAGGGCTCGATCACCATCGACCAGGACCTGCTCGACGCCGCAGGCATCAAGGTGTACGAAAGGGTCGACGTCCTCGACATCACCAACGGCCACCGGCTGACCACCTACACCCTCCCCGGCGAGCGCGGCTCGGGCGAGATCCAGATGAACGGCGCCGCCGCCCATCTGATCCACCCGGGGGACCTGATCATCGTCATCGCCTACGGCGAGTACGAGGAGCACGAGCTCGCGGACTACCGGCCCACCGTGGTGCTGGTGGACGAGAAGAACCGCATCCGCGAAGTGCGCAAGGGGTAGGGCGTGGTGGCCCGCATCCGCCTCTACCTCGACCTGATCCGCTTCGAGCACACGCTCTTTGCGCTGCCCTTCGCCTACGTGGGGGTGCTGCTGGCCGCGGCGGGCCGCTTCGACGCGGGCGTCTGGCTCTGGGTCACCGCGGCCATGGTGGGCGCGCGCACCGCGGCGATGGCGCTGAACCGCCTGATCGACTGGCGGATCGACGCCCAGAACCCGCGCACCGCGAACCGCCACCTCCCGCGCGGGCTGGTCCGGCCCTGGGAAACCCTGGCGCTCGCCCTGGTGGGTTTCGCGCTGCTCGCCTGGTCGGCCTACAACCTCAATCCTCTGACCGCGCGGCTGCTGCCCGTCGCCGTGCTCTTCCTGACCGGCTACTCCTACACCAAGCGGTTCACCTGGACCTGCCACTTCTGGCTCGGCGTCACGATCGGAGCGGCCGCCGCGGGGGGCTGGATCGCCCAGACCGGCCACTTCGACCCCGCCGCCTACGCGCTGTGGGCGGCGGTGGCCCTCTGGATCGCCGGTTTCGACATTCTCTACGCCACCCAGGACGTCGAGTTCGACCGCACGCACGGCGTGCACGCCCTGCCCGCGCGCTTCGGCGTCCCCGCGGCCCTCGTCTGGGCGCGCGCGCTGCACGCCGCCGCCTGGCTGCTCTTCGGCCTTACCGGCTTGCTCGCGGGCGCCGGGACCTGGTACTTCGCCGGGGTTGTGCTCGTGGGCGCCGTGCTCGTCTACGAACACCGGCTGGTGCGCCCGGACGACCTGAGCCGGGTGAACCAGGCCTTCTTCGAGGCCAACGTGGTGATCTCGCTGGGGATGTTCGCCTTCACCCTGATCGACGCGCTCACGCGCTAGGGGGCTCGGGCTCCGCCTCGACGGGGCGGCCGCATTTGCAGACCGGGTCCGGGTAGACGATCTCCACCCCGTCGGCGCGCTTCTTGTACCAGAGTTCGCCGCAGTCGGGGCAGCGCACCTCTTCGGCGCCCAGCGCGCGCAGCTCCTCGGGGGAGAAGCGGTAGACCTCGCCGCACCAGTGGCAGACCACCTCGGCCCCGCCGTCCTCGCGGATCATGGCCTCGCGCTCTTCGGGGTCGAAGTAGGCCAGCGCGTCCGCCGCCTTTTCACGGCTGCAGCGGCAGGCGAAGCGCAGGGGAACGGCGTCCTCGGCGTAACCGAGGGAACGCAGGTCGGTCCACTCGAGCCCCAACCCCTCGAGCACCCGGCGCGCCGCACCCTCGAGCCCGTGTTCCACTAGCAGGTCGGTAAAGCCGCGAACCCCCGCGAGGTTTCGCTCGAGCCGGGCGATGGCCTCCTCGTCGGCGTCGGGCAACACCTGGACCACGAGCCCCCCGGCGGCCTCGACGTGGCCGCCCGGCGCAACGCGCACCCCCAGCAGCACCGCCGAGGGGATCTGCTCGCTCTGCCAAAGGTAGTGGGCCAGGTCCTCGGCGATCTCGCCCGAGACCAGCGGGACCGACGAGTCGAACTGCTCGCCGCCTGCGAGCACCCGCACCACCCGCAGCTCGCCCGCACCCACCAGCGCCCCCACGTTCAGCTTGCCGTCCGCGCGCAGCTCGGCCTCGGCCGCGGGGTTCTTGACGTAGCCGCGCACGGCGCCGTCCACCCCCGCCTCGGCGACCAGCCCTCCGAGCGGACCGTCGCCGTCCACGATCAGCGTCACCCGCTCGCGCGGGCTCTTGCTGAGCAGGAAGGCCAGGAGCGCCGCGCCGGTGAGCGCCCGCCCCAGGGCGGCCGTGGCCGTGGGCGAGGTGCCGTGGCGGCGGCGGGCCTCCTCCACCACGTCGGTGGTTTCGGCCGCGAGCACCCGCAGCCGACCGTCCGCGGCCAGCCCGCGCACCAACCGCCCCATCTAACCCTCCCCGCTGCGGCCGAAGTGGGCGTTCAGGGCCTTGAGCGTGGGTTCGGGCACGAAGCGGCTGACGTCGCCGCCGTGGCGGGCGATCTCCTTGATCATCGAACTGGAGATGAACGACCAGCGCGTCGCCGCCAGGATGAAGAGCGTCTCCACCTCGGGGTTGAGCTGGCGGTTCAGGTGGGCCATCTGCAGCTCGTACTCGTAGTCGGAGACGGCGCGCAGGCCCTTGACGATGATCCGCGCCCCCCTGGCGCGCATGTAGTCGGCGAGCAGCCCGTCGAAAGCGTCGACCTCGACGTTGTCCATGTCGGCGACGGAGGCGCGGATGATCTGCATCCGCTCCCCCACCGAGAACATGAAGCTGCTCAGCTTGTTGGGGTTGTGCAGCACCGCGACGGTTACCTTGTCGAAGAGGCGGCTGGCGCGGCGCACCACGTCGAGGTGGCCGTTGGTGAAGGGGTCGAAGCTGCCGGGATAGACGACGTGCATCAGGTTACCTCCACGATGGTCAGGGCGCTCGAGCCGTAGACCCGGCGCTCGCCCAGGGGCAGGATCAGGTCGCTGGGGTGCTGCAGGATCACGAAGCCCCCGGGGCCGACGATCCCCGCCTCGAGCACCCGCGCGAGCGCGGCGGCAAGGTCCTGGTCGTAGGGCGGGTCCAGGAAGACGACGTCGAAACGCTCCCCCGTACGGGCGCTCCGTTCGAGGAAACGATCGGCGCTCTCGTGCACGACACGGACGGACAACCCCAGCTTGTGCGCGTTTTCCCGCAGGGTTTTCACCGCCCCCGGGTCGCTCTCCACAAGGACGGCCTCGAAGCCCTCGCTCGCGGCCTCGAGCCCCACCGCGCCGCTGCCGGCGTAGAGGTCGAGGAAGCGCCCCCGCCGGGGCAAGCGGCCGCGCAGGTAGTCGAAGAGCGCCTTGCGCAGGCGCACCGGGCTGGGACGGGCCGAGTCGGGCACCGCGAGCGTGCGCCCGCGGGCCTTGCCGCCCAGGATCCTAAGCCTCGCCATCCCTACTACCGTATACCGCGTCCGCCAGTTCCGCCACCCGGGTGACCTCGGCGTCGATCACGTCGAGGGTCATCAGCATGTCCAGGTGGGCCGCGCTGGTGGCGCGGCTCTCGGGGCGGCCGGCCTCGAGGCGGCTCAGGTGCGCCTGACGCAGCTTCTGCAGGTAGGCCTCGGTCTCGGGGTGCTCGCTCACGACCTCGCGGGCGAGCACGTGGTTGCCCGTCGCCAGCGCCGTGAAAGCGCGCTGCATCCGTCCGTAGACCCGGCTCGCGGCTTCCGAGAGCTCGGCCCGCCCCTCGGGGCTGAACTCCAGGCCCTGGCTGCGCAGCTTGTCCTGCTGCTTGAGCAGGCGGCGGATCTGGTCGGCCAGGTGTTCGAGCTCGCCCGCGAGCAAGAGCAGCTTCTCCACCGCCTCGCCCCCGCCCTGGCTCTTCAGGCGCGCCAGGTACATCACCACCGCCTGGGTGAGGCGGTCCACCTTCTCCTCCCGCTCCTGCACGCTCGCGAGGTCGCCCTCGCCCTGCGCCAGGGCGCGCACCGCGGTGGCCATCATCCCCTGCACGTGGTCCGAGATGCGCACCACCTCGCGCAGCGCCAGGCTGAGGGCCAGCTCGGGGGTGCTGAGCGCCTCCTCGCTCAGGTACTTGGGCGTCACCGCTCCGCGCCGCTCCGGCAGCATCCGCTCGAGCAGGCGCACCAGCGCGGGAATGAAGGGCAGCGCCACCAGGCCCGCGATCAGGTTGAAGAGGGTGTGGGCGTTGGCCACCTGGCGGGCCGCGCCCCCGCCCAGCGCGGCCACCGCCGCGCTCAGGGGCTCGAGCAGCGCCAGCGCCACCAACCCGAAGGCCGCCTTCCAGATCAGGTGGCCGAGCGCCACCCGCCGCGCCTCGGCCCCCGCGCCCATGGCCGCGAGCAGCGGGGTGAAGGTCGTGCCCACGGCCGCCCCCACCACCGCGGCGAGCCCGGCCTCGAGCGGGATGCGGCCGGCGACGTAGAAGGCCATGGCCATGGCCGCGGCGGCGTTGGAGGAGTGGACCAGCGCGGTGAAGACGAGCGCCAGCCCCGCCATCCACAGCGGGTTCGCGGCGACCGCGTCGAGGGCCAGCTGCATCAGCGGCCCCTGGGTCTCGGGGGTGAGCGCCTTGATCATGACGTCGAGCCCCAAAAAGAAGAGGCCGATCCCCGCCACCGCCCGCCCCCCGTGGCGCAGCGGCTTCCACAGCGAGGCGAAGTAGCCCACGGCGATGATGGGCAGTGCGTAGTCGTAGACCCGGAAGGCCGCGAGCTGCAGGGCGACCGTTCCCCCGGCGATCGCCCCCATGCTCATGGCCAGCCCTTCGGCCGCGGCGAGCACGCCCGCCTCGACCAGGCTGATCACGGTCACGGTCATGGCGGTGCCGCTCTGGACCACGGCCGTCACCAGAGTGCCGGCGAAGAAGGCCCGCACCACGCCGCGGGTCGCCCGGGAAAGCCAGGCCCGCAGCGTGCTGCCGCCCAGGGCCTCGAGCGCCCGGCTGGCCTGGTTCAGGCCGATGAGGAAGAGGGCAAGGCCGCCCAGAAGCGTGAGCATCACGTACCCTAGCCTACTCCAAAGGTTCGGGGGCTCCGAAGAGCCCCCCCTCCTTCGCTTGGTCGGGGAGAGAGGATTTGAACCTCCGACCCCCTCGTCCCGAACGAGGTGCGCTGCCGGACTGCGCTACTCCCCGACGCGCAAAATTCAGTCTACGGGCCCGAAAACCCCCTGTCAAGGCGGCCGCCTGGATGCGAACGTCGGGATTCGGCAACGACGCCAGGCAAGTTTGCTAGGCTGGTTACATGAAGAACCAGTACTTCGGCGACATCAACGACTACCGCAAGTACGGGTTGCTGAGGAGCGTGCTCGCCGCCAGCAGGATGAGTTTGTACGTCGCCTGGATGCTGACCGAAGACGACGGCGGCACCGACGGCGGGCGCATCGATTACCTGCAAGATCCCGACCGCTGGTCGCGCTTCGACCCCGAGCTCTTCGAAACCCTTCGCAAGGCGGTCGCCGAAGAAGGGCGGCGCGACGTCGAGGTACTGGAACGGAGCGGGCTCCTCTCGCCCGCCCGCTACTTTCGCGAACCGGTCCCCCGGCGGTCCGACGAGCGCGAGCGCTGGTTCGCCCGGCTTGCGGACGGGGCGGGCGGCGCGGACCTCGTCTTCCTCGATCCCGATGTCGGCGTCGAATCGAAGTCGGCGTCTTCCGGCAACCACGGGTCCGAGAGGTACGTTTTCTGGCACGAGCTCAGGCAGCTCTGGGACCAGAACAACTCCCTCCTGCTGTACCAGCATTTCCCCCGGGAAGAGCGCTACGCGTTCACCCAGCGCCTCCTCGGCGAGATCGAGGAACGCCTGCCCGAAGCCTGCCCGCTCGCGTTCTCGACGAGCCACGTGCTCTTCCTGCTGGCGCTGCAACCGCGTCACGTTCACCACGGCTGCGCCGTCCTCCAACGCCTGCGCAGGGACTGGCCCGGCGAGTTCCGGGTCGCCCTGTACGAAGGACCGGCCGCCTGAAGAGGCCAGGCGGCCGGTCGGTTTTCTCGCGCCTAAGCTTCCGGACGCAAAGAGGGCTTGTCGGTCGGAGGGGTGGGCTCGGGGGCCGGGAGCAGTACGGTCTCGAGCACCTCTTCAACCTGCTCGACCAGCTTGACCTCCAGGTCGCACAGCACCTCTTCGGGCACCTCGGCCAGCTGCGGCTCGTTCTCGGCCGGCAGGATCACCTGACGGATGCCCGACTGGTGGGCCGCCAGCAGCTTTTCCTTGAGGCCGCCGATGGCCAGCACCTTGCCGCGCAGGGTGACCTCGCCGGTCATGGCCCAGTCCATTCGCGCGGGGCGGCCGGTGAGGGCCGAGGCGATGGCCACGGCGATGGTGATGCCCGCCGAGGGTCCGTCCTTGGGCGTGGCGCCTTCGGGCACGTGCACGTGCAGGTCCCACTGGGTGTGGAAGCCCTCGGGCAGGCCCCAGCGGGAGGCGGTGGAGCGCAGGTAGCTGAGCGCCGCCTGGGCCGACTCCTTCATCACGTCGCCGAGGTTGCCCGTCAGCTTGAGGTTGCCCTTGCCGGGGACGGCCAGGGCCTCGACGGTGAGCAGCGCGCCGCCCACGGGCGTCCAGGCCAGGCCCTGGGCCGCGCCCACCTGGGGCGCGTCCTCGCGCTTGTCGGGGCGGTACTTGGGCACGCCCAGGTAGTCGGGCAGGTCGGCCTCGGCAACCCGCCGCTCGCCCTCCCAGGGGTTTTCGATGTAGCGCTTGGCGGCGCGGCGCACCAGCTTGGCCAGCTGGCGTTCGAGCTCGCGCACGCCCGCCTCGCGGGTGTACTCGTGGATGACGCGGCGGATGGCGGCGTCTTCGATGGCCAGACGACCCTTCATCTGCCCCGCCTCGAGCTGCCGCGGCCAGAGGAAGCCCTTGGCAATCTGCTCTTTCTCGAGCGCGGTGTAACCGGGGATCTCGATGATCTCCATGCGGTCGCGCAGCGGCCCGGGAATGGTGGAGAGGCTGTTGGCGGTGGTGATGAAGAAGACCCGGCTGAGGTCGTAGGGCACGTCGAGGTAGTGGTCGGTGAAGGTCTTGTTCTGCTCCGGGTCGAGCACCTCGAGCATCGCGCTCGCGGGGTCGCCCCGCCAGTCGGAGGCCATCTTGTCGATCTCGTCGAGCAGGAAGACCGGGTTGACCACCCCGGCCGTCTTCATCGCCTGGATGATCTTGCCGGGGAGCGCGCCGATGTAGGTGCGCCGGTGGCCGCGGATCTCGGCTTCGTCGCGCACCCCGCCCAGGCTGATGCGCACGAACTTGCGGTTCATGCTGCGGGCCACGGAACGGCCTAGTGACGTTTTTCCCACCCCGGGAGGCCCGACCAGGCATAGGATCGGCCCTTTGTAGCTTTCGTCATCCTCGGCCAGCTGGCGCACGGCCAGGAACTCGAGGATGCGCTCCTTGACCTCGTCGAGGCCGTAGTGGTCCTCGTCGAGGACCTGCCGGGTGAGCTGGATGTCGATCGCGTCGCCCGAGGTCTCGGTCCAGGGCACGTCGAGCAGCCAGTCCAGGTAGGTGCGCGCTACGGTCGCCTCGGGGCTGCCGGGCTGCATGCGCTCGAGCCGCGTCAGTTCCTTGAGCGCCTTCTCCTTGACCTCGTCGGGCATGCCGCTGGCCTCGATGCGCTCGCGCAGCTCGAGCATCTCCCCCGCGGCGTCCTCGCCGCCGAGCTCCTTCTGGATCGCCTTCATCTGCTCGCGCAGGTAGTACTCCCGCTGGTTGGCGTCCATCTGTTCCTTGACGCGGGCGGCGATCTTGGAGTCGAGCGCGAAGCGCTCGAGGTCGCGCAGCAGCAGCTCGAGCACCTTCTTGAGCCGGTTCTCGACGCCCACGGTTTCGAGGACGGCCATCTTGTCCTCGACGTTCCAGGTCGCGTAGCCGGCGGCCACGTCGGGCAGCCGCACCGGGTCGACCATGCCGAGCACGGCCTCGACCTTGTAGCGGTCCAGCCGCAGCCCCTTGTGGGCCTCGACGTAGCGCTCGAAGGCCTCCTTGAGCTCGCGCATCAGCACCCGCACCAGCGCCTCGTCGTAGGTCGGCGGGTCCTCCAGCAGCTCGCCGGCGGCGGCCACGTAGCCGCGCTCCTCGCGGTAGGCGAGCAACCGGGCGCGCGCCTTGGTTTCCACGACGACCTGCAGGGTGCCGTCGGGCAGGCGCATCACCTGCTTCACCGCGGCGAGCACCCCGGTGTCGTAGAGGTCCTCGGGGGCGGGCTCGTCCACCTCCGGCGCCTTCTGGGTGACCAGGAAGACGTGGCGGTCGCCCTCGCTGGCGCGCTCGACGGCCGCCTTGGAGCGGGGGCGGCCCACGTCGACCGGCGAGGTCGCGTGGGGCAGGATCACGGTGTTCCTGAGCGGAATGACGGGTAGTTCCAGGGTACGGTTTTCCATGGTGATCAGCTCGCTTGGCGCAGCCGCGCCTCGCGCAACGCCTCCAGGGGCTCGTCCAGGTGGGGCGCGTCGAAGCGCAGTTCGCGCACGCCGCTCGCGGGCACCTCGTACATCAGGTCGACCATCGCCCGCTCGATCACCGAACGCAGGCCGCGCGCGCCGGTGCCGCGCTCGAGGGCCCTGCGGGCCACCTCGCGCAGCGCCGCCTCGGTGATCTCCAGGTTTACGCCCTCCAGCTCGAAGAGGGTGCGGTACTGGCGCACCAGGGCGTTCTTGGGCTCGGTGAGGATCCGGACCAGGTCGTCCTCGGAAAGCTCGTGGAGCTGGACGATCACCGGGACCCGGCCCACGAACTCGGGAATGAGGCCGTACTTGACCAGGTCCTCGGGGATGACCTCCAGCGTGCCGGCCTCGGGGGCCTGGGTGCGGAAACCGATCGGGGTCTGGTCCGTGCGCGCCTTGACGATCGCCTCCAGGCCGTCGAAGGCGCCGCCGAGGATGAAGAGGATGTTGCGGGTGTTGAGGGCGATCGTCTCCTGGTGCGGGTGCTTGCGCCCGCCCTGGGGCGGCACGTTGGCCACCGTGCCCTCGATGATCTTGAGCAGCGCCTGCTGCACCCCCTCGCCCGAGACGTCGCGGGTGATCGAAGGGCCTTCGGACTTGCGGGCGATCTTGTCGATCTCGTCGATGTAGATGATGCCCCGCTCGGCGGCCTCTACGTTGTAGTCGGCGGCCTGCAAGAGCCGCACCAGCACGTTCTCGACGTCGTCGCCCACGTAGCCGGCCTCGGTGAGGGTGGTGGCGTCGGCGATCGCGAAGGGCACCTTGAGCTGGCGCGCCAGGGTCTCCGCGAGCAGCGTCTTGCCCGTGCCCGTGGGGCCGATGAGGAGCACGTTCGACTTGCCCAGCTCGGCCTCGGGGTGCTGGAGCCGCTTGTAGTGGTTGTAGACCGCCACCGCCAGGACCTTCTTGGCCTCCTCCTGACCGATCACGTAGTCGTCGAGGAAGGCCTTGATCTCGGCGGGGCGGGGCAGCTCGTCCAGACCCGGGGCAGCCGCGGGCCGCTGGGCGGCGATCATCTCGTGCGCCAGCTCGATGCAGTCGCTGCAGATGTAAACGTCGGCCACGGGCGCCTCGAACAAGCGGGCGCCTTCGCGGGCCGTCTTGCCGCAAAACGAGCAGGCGGGGTCAGGTGTCTTCACGCGCAATCACCCGGTCGACGAGGCCGTAGTCCCTGGCCTCGTCCGCGGTCATCCAGAAGTCGCGGTCGCTGTCGGCCTCCACCTTTTCCACCGGCTGGCCGGTGTGCTTGGCCAGCAGTTCGTTGAGCAGCTTCTTGGACTTCAGGATCTGTTCGGCCTGGATGGCGATGTCCGTGGCCTGCCCCTGGGCGCCGCCCCAGGGCTGGTGGATCATCACCCGGGCGTGGGGCAGCGCGTACCGCTGGCCCGCCTCGCCCGCGGCCAGCAGGAAGGCCCCCATGCTGGCGGCCATGCCGACGACGATCGTGGCCACGGGGCTCTTGACGTACTGCATGGTGTCGTAGATGGCCAGCCCGGCGTAGACGTCGCCGCCCGGCGAGTTGATGTAGAGTTTGATCTCCTGGTTGGGGTTCTGGGCCTCGAGGAAGAGCATCTGCGCCACGATGGTGTTGGCCACCTGGCTGTCGATCGGCGTGCCCAGGAAGATGATGCGGTCCTTGAGCAGCCGCGAGTAGATGTCGTACACGCGCTCGCCGCGCGCGGTTTGTTCGATGACGTACGGTACGATCATAACCGCCTCCATTCTACCCCGGATGATGAGAAGAGCGGGCCCGCGGGCCCGCTCGTGCCCGTAGGGGCCGCTAGGCCAGCTGGGCAGCCGCTTCGGTCAGCGCCTTGTCGCGCAGCAGGCGCAGCTTGAGGTTCTCGAGCGCCTCCTCGCCGACGGCCTGCTTGAACTCGGGCGGTTTCAGCCCGTAACGCTCGGCGTAGCTCTTCAGGTAGGCGTCCCACTCCTCGTCGGTCACCTGGGTGCCGAGGTCTTCCGAGAGCTTCTCGAGCGCCAGTCCGCGGCGCACGCGCATCTCGGCCTGCTTGCGCAGGTCGGCCTGGAACTCCTCGAGCTTGCCCTCGCGCTCGAGCCCCTTCAGGTAGTCCGCAAGCGGAATCTCCTGGCGCTGGAGGTCTTCCTCGACGTCGCGCAGCACCGCACGCTCCTCGTCGCGGATCATCGAGGAGGGGATCTCCACCTCCAGGGCCTCGGCCAGCTTTTCCAGCAGGGCCTGCTTGCGCGCTTCCAGGTAGTCGCGCTCGGCGGCGGCCTCCAGGCTACGCTGCACCTTGGCCCGCAGGTCGTCCAGGTTCTCGGCCTCGAGGGTCTTGGCGAACTCCTCGTCGAGCTCGGGCAGCCTGACCTCCTTGACCTCGATCAGCCGGGTGGGCACCTGACGCACCACCTCGCCCTCTTCGCTCATTACGGGGATCTCGAAGCTGTCGCCGGCCTTCTTCCCCAAGAGCGCCTCGCGCACGTGGGGCTCGGCGCGGTCCAGCTCGATCGGGAAGCGCGACCCGTCGTCCACCTCGACGACGACGTGGTCGCCCTCCTGCACCTCGCGATCGACCGTCTGCACCTCGGCGTAGCGCCGGCGCAGGTCCTCGAGGGCCTCGTCCACCATCGCGTCGGTGACCTCGGGCTTCTCGACCCCGAGCTCGAAGCTCTTCCAGTCGGGCAGTTCCACCTCGGGGTAGAGCTCCACCTCCACGGTGTAGGCGTAGGGCGCCCCCGCCAGCGGCGCTTCCCTGCCCTCGACAAGGCGTGCCGCGATGGCCGCGAGGCCCAGCTCGCGCACCGCCTCGGGGTAGCTGGCTTCGATCAGGCGCTCGCGCACCTCGTCCCAGAACGCCTCCTCGCCCACGCGGGCCAGGATCACCTTGTCCGGGGCCTTGCCCGGCCGGAAACCGGGCACCTTGAGCCGCCGGCGGTAGGCGTCCAGCAGTTCGCGGGTGGTCTTCTCCACCTGTTCGGCGGGCACTTCGACGCGCACCTTGGCGCTCGCGCCCGATTGTTCCAGTATCTCGGCCATATACGCTCCTCGCTTCAAGGCTGCGGCGGCCCAACCCTCTGGTGCGAGGAGGGGGACTTGAACCCCCACGGCCGAAGCCACCAGATCCTAAGTCTGGCGCGTCTACCAATTCCGCCATCCTCGCGTGGGCGGTTGGGCCGCCCGCCTAGAGAATACCACCCCGTCAGGGGTGGTATTTCTTATGGGGTGAGCGATGGGACTTGAACCCACGACCCCCGGTTCCACAGACCGGTGCTCTAACCAGCTGAGCTACGCTCACCACGCTCAGCAAACGTCATTCTAGAGGTTCTCAAGAAAGGCGTCAACCGCGCGCCGTCGGCGTTTACGGGGGCGCGGTTCGGTTCGTGGTGCGTGGTGGCGGAGCAGGCCTTCAGCCAGCGGCCTGCGGCTTGAACTCGTCAGCGGCAACGGAAAACAGGAAGTAGGGGGTGGGGTGTGGGAGGTGGGTTTTGTTTTGAAGAATCTGCGAGCAAGTTCGAAGGCGGCCGGCCAAACACGAAACCCGATGTTCCCGCCCCCTACTTCCTAGGTAATCCCCGTCCCTGGCCAAGGGCGCGGAGTGCCCACGAGCCGGGGCCTGCCCCGGACTTGATCCAGGACCCATGCCGCACCAATGGGCTACGGTTTGCTTGCTACGGGCTGACTGCGCCGAGGGAGAAGGGAATCTAACGCCTATGGCCTATGGCCTGTGGCATGTGGTTTGCAGCCTGTAGTTGGCCCGTCAGCAGCGACCGAATTTCGGCTGTTTTGCCCAGCATGGACCCCGGGTCTCGTTCGCCGGTGGCTCACTCGTCCGGGGATACGTTTCCGAGTTGGGCGTAGAGAAGCAGTTCGCCTCCCCGGCCAAGCGGGCGAAGCCCGCGCGAGCCGGGATCCTGCCTTAACTTGATTCAGGGCCCATGCCACGCCCAGAATCCACCGTTCAGTCTTCGTAAAACAAATCGCCCTCCCCTGGGGGAGGGTCGGGGTGGGGGTTGCTGGCGTTGCAGAAGCTCAGCGGCCGGTCGCCAATGCATGACCAACCTACACCCCACTCCCTACAGCCCTCATCCAGTATTTTGGCAAACAATCCCCCTCTGGCGGCTACTCCGCCATCTCCCCCCAAAGGGGAGGTCTTAAATCGGCCGTCAAACAAAGCGTAGCGCCCCACCATGCTTTTAGCTCTGGATTCCAGCTCGCGCAGGTCTACGACCTGCTTGGCTGGAATGACGAAATAAGTTAGCAGCAAAAAGATTGCGGTGTCTTCGCGGAACCGGCGGTCACGCAGCTCAACAGTCAGAATGCCCATTAGTTCCAGGCACAACCGCGCGCCAGTAGCCGTGGAACGCACTGTACTCCGACAGTCTTCTACTTCTTTCGTCATCCCAGGCAAGCGGCGAAGCCGCGCGACCTGGGATCCAGACCGGGTCACCAAGCCGTGGCCGGGGTTGCGCATACGTTCTGGAGAAGTGGCTTTGGCCCGCGGCTTGTGACTGGTAAGCCAACGGCGGCGAAACGTCGACTTTGCGTACGGCATGGACCCCTGCTTTCGCAGGGCTTGCCCCGGACCTGATCCTGGCCAAGCCCTGAATCAAGTTCAAGGCAGGCTCCCGGGTCTCACCCGCGTTGCGGGTTCGCCCGCGGACACGGGAAAGCAGGAGGTAGGGGGCTATAGGTGATGCCGAAGCCAGCAAACCGGTCGCCTATACAGGGCGAACTCACGTGTCGGCTTTCCACTCCCTCCCCAGACGGCCGTACAATACGGCGCGGTGGCCGCCTCGCCCCTGACCTTCCTGCTCACGCTCGAGCTCGCGCTCGCGCTGATCGGGGCGCTGTGGATGCGGCTGGCCGGCTACGTCTTCTTCCCCGCCCCAAGGCCCTGGCACGACACCCTCTACTTCCTCGCCGGCTACGCGGCGCTGCTGCTCCTGGAACGCCTCACCGAACGCCTCGCCCCCGCCGCTTACCGCGAGCTCGACCGGCTGATGCGCAGCCTTGGGCAGGTGCTCCGCGAAGCCGGGGTGGGGCACAACGCCGCCATGCTGCTGGCCTTCGCCAGCGCCCTAGGCGAGGAGCTCTTCTTCCGCGGGGCGCTGCTGAACGCGCTGGCCCAGGGGCTGGGAACCCCGGCCGCGCTGGCGCTGCAGGCGCTCGTCTTCGCCCTGGGCCACCCCGCCCCGGGCCGCGCGGGGCGGCTCTACGCCGTCTGGGCCTTCGCGGCCGGGCTGATCTTCGGCGGCCTCTACCTGCTGAGCGGCAGCCTGGTGCCGGGCATCCTGGCCCACTTCCTCTACAACGCCAAGGGGTTCGCCGAAATCGCCGAGGAACCGGGCCCAGCGTCCCGGTAGCCCTTGCTATCCTGAAAGGCGGAGGTTAAGGCATGGCTTATCAACACATCAAGGTCCCGGAGTGGGGCGAGAAGATCACCATCAAGAACGGCAAGCTCCAGGTGCCCGACCAGCCGATCATCGCCTTCATCGAGGGTGACGGCACCGGCCCGGACATCTGGAACGCCTCGCAGCCCGTGCTCGACGCCGCTGTGGAGAAGGCCTACGGCGGCAAACGAAAAATCGCCTGGATGGAGGTCTACGCCGGGGAAAAGGCCAACGAGGTGTACGGCGAACCCATCTGGCTGCCCCAGGAAACCCTCGACGCCATCGACGAGTACCTGGTGGCCATCAAGGGCCCCCTGACCACGCCGGTCGGCGGCGGCATCCGCTCGATCAACGTGGCCCTGCGGCAGAAGCTCGACCTCTACGCCTGCGTGCGCCCGGTGCGCTACTTCGAGGGCGTGCCCAGCCCGGTCAAGCACCCCGAGCTGGTCAACATGGTCATCTACCGCGAGAACACCGAGGACATCTACGCCGGCATCGAGTGGCCCGCGGGCTCCGACGACGTCAAGAAGATCCTCGACTGGTTGAAGACCGAGTTCCCCGAGGCCTACGCCAAGATCCGCTTCCCCGACACCGCGGGCCTGGGCCTCAAGCCGGTGAGCGCGGAGGGCACCAAGCGGCTCGTCGAGGCGGCCATCAATTACGCCATCGAGCAGGACCTGCCCAGCGTCACCCTGGTGCACAAGGGCAACATCATGAAGTTCACCGAGGGCGCCTTCCGCGACTGGGGCTACGAGGTCGCGCGGGAGAAGTTCGGCGCGCAGCCGCTCGACGGCGGGCCCTGGCACGTGATGAAGAACCCCCGCACCGGGCGCGAGATCGTCATCAAGGACGTGATCGCCGACGCCATGCTGCAGCAGATCCTCACCCGCCCCGCCGAGTACTCGGTGATCGCCACCCTCAACCTCAACGGCGACTACCTCTCCGACGCCCTGGCGGCCGAGGTGGGCGGCATCGGCATCGCCCCCGGCGCCAACATCAACTACCAGACCGGCAAGGCGATCTTCGAGGCCACCCACGGCACCGCGCCCAAGTACGCCGGCCAGGACAAGGTCAACCCCAGCTCGGTCATCCTCTCCGGCGAGATGATGCTGCGCTACCTGGGCTGGGACGAGGCCGCGGACCTGATCATCAAGGCCATGTCCGAAACGATCAAGGCGGGCCTCGTCACCTACGACTTCCACCGCCTCATGGTCGCCGAAGGGCGCGAGGCCAAGCTGCTCAAGTGCAGCGAGTTCGGCCAGGCGCTGATCGAGCACATGTAAGCGGACGCGCGCGACGAAAGGCCCCGTTCGCGGGGCCTTTTTCTGCGGCTTTTACTTCAGTTTTACGCGCATCGTTTATCCTGTTACGGTACGCGTCGCATTTTTCGAAAACGGCGCCCGAAGGCGGGCGCGGACGAGCGTACGGAGGTGAAACCGTGATCAAGGAGTTCAAAGACTTCGTCATGCGCGGAAACGTGCTCGACATGGCCATCGGCATCGTCATTGGCGCCGCGTTCGGCGCGGTGGTCAAGTCGTTCGTCAGCAACGTCCTCATGCCCCCGATCGGCCTCTTGCTGGGCGGCACCGACTTCAGTAACCTCTTCGTGGTGCTCAAGGCGGGCAGCGCCCCCGGCCCCTACGCCACCCTGGACGCGGCCAAGGAGGCCGGTGCGGTGGTCTGGCCCTGGGGCGTCTTCGTAAACGAGGTGGTGGGTTTCCTGATCATCGCCTTCGCCATCTTCCTGGTCGTCAAGGCCGTGAACCGCATGAAGAAAAAGGAAGAGGAGGCCCCGCCGGCGCCCCCCGAACCCTCGACGGAGGAAAGGCTGCTCACCGAGATCCGCGACCTGCTCGCGCAAAAGTAACCGTTCGGATCCGGCGGCGGGCGGCCCGGCCGCCCGCGCTTTTCGTAGACTGGGGGTACGGGAGCGGTCATGGACGAGACGCCTTGGGAGATCCTCGAAACCCGCACGCTTTCCGAAGACCCGGTGCGGATCGTGCACGAGCGGCTGCGCACCCATACCGGGGCGCTGCTCGACTACTACTACCAGCCGCGGCCCCTACGGGTTGTCTTCGCCCTGCCCCTGACGTCCCGCGGCACGGCGCTGCTCATCCGTCAGTACCGCCACCCCACGCGCAGGCGCCTGGTCGAGGTCCCCGCGGGCAAGGTCGACCCGGGCGAATCGCTGGAGGCGGCCGTGCGCCGCGAGCTGAAAGAAGAGGTCGGCGCCGAGGTTGGCGAGCTCGTGCGTTTTCCGGCCTTCTACCCCCAGCCCTCGTTCAACGCGGCCGTCTTTCACCCCTTCCTGGCGCTGGACGCGCGGGTGGTCGCGCCCCCCGAACTGGAAGGGGGCGAGCTCATCGAACCCCTGGAACTCCCCCTCACCGAGGTCTACGCGCTGCTCGACCGCGGCGGCATCGAGGACGCCTCGACCGCCCTGACCCTGTTCTACGCACGGCCCTGGCTCATCGCGCGCGGCCTGCTCAGCCCCCGGCCCTGAGGTGGAGCCACAGGCGCACGATCAAGGGGGCGGCGAGCAAGATCGTCACCACCCGCACGAAGTGCATGGTGGCCACGACCGCCGCCTGGCCGCCCTCCTCGGCGGCCACCAGGCTCATCACGCTGATCCCGCCGGGCGTGAAGCCGAAGAGCGCAGTCGCGGCGTCCAGCCAACCCATGCGCACCGCCAGGGCGGCGAGCGAAAATCCGAAGACCAGAAAACCCAACGCCCCCATCAGCGCGAGCGGCAGCACGGTTCGCAACATCGGCAGCAGCGTACGGTCGGCGCTCAGTCCGATCATCACGCCCACGGCGATCTGGACGATCACCTCGAGCCCCACGGGCATGACCGCCCGCACCGGCTGGGTGAAGTTGAACAGCGCCGTCGCCAGCATCGCCCCCACCACCGCCCCGCCGGGCAGATGCACCCTCCAGGCCAGCCAGCCGCCCAAACCGCCCCAGACGGCGGCAGCGATCAATCCGTTCATACCCCAAGCCTACCCCCACACGTGACGCAACCCCGAAAAAACGCTAGAATAGGGAACGGGAAGGGAGCACGGTCGCGCCCCTTTGGGGGTGAGGAAAGTCCGGGCACCGGAGGGCAGGGTGCCAGGTAACGCCTGGGCGCCGCAAGGCGACGGAAAGTGCCACAGAAAGCAGACCGCCGATCCGCTCCCCTCGGGGAGGTCATGGAGGCAAGGGTGAAACGGTGGGGTAAGAGCCCACCAGCGCTCCGGGAGACCGGGGCGGCTCGGTAAACCCCACCCGGTGCAAGGCCAGTTAGGCAGGAAGGGCTCGCCCGGCCCGATCGCACCTGCGGGTTGGCCGCTCGAGGCCGGCGGCGACGTCGGTCCCAGATAGATGACCGTGCACGACAGAACCCGGCTTACATCCCTTCCCACCCCCGGCTTCGGCCGGGGGTCTTCTTGTGGAAGCTGTGGACGGGCTGTGGACAACCCTGTGGACAAAACTTGGAAAGCGTGATTTTGCCGTGGGGGACGGCAACGCCGCAGTTCCCCGCTGTGCACAAGTGGGTATCCGTGGTGATTGGTGGTAAATCGTGGCATTTTAGGGGTACTCCGTGGTAAACTAGGCCTCAGTAGCCTAGCGGCGAGCTTATCGGTAGCGGTATCAAGCTCGGTACAACCCGCCCGCAGGCTCCTGGAAAGGGTCGGGATGTCGAAGCGGATTCCCAGCGGTGAACACCCAGTCAGCCTCGACGGCAAGGGCCGCGTGGTCATCCCCGTGCCCTTCCGCGAGTACCTGCAGGACGGGCTGGTGCTCACCCGCGGCTTCGAGGGCGGGATCGACGTGATCACCCTCGCCGACTGGGCCAAGCTGGAGGAGCGGCTCGAAGGGCTGCCCCTCACCGACCCCGCCACACGGAACTTCGTGCGCTTCTATTACGCCCCCGCCCAGAAGACCAAGCTCGACGGTCAGGGACGGGTGCTCATTCCCCCGACGCTGCGCCGTTTCGCCGGCCTGACCGACCGTGCCGTGGTCACCGGCGTGATGGACCGTATCGAGATCTGGGACGAGGGCCGCTTCTTCGAGCACCTCGAAAAGACCCGGGAAACCCCATTCGTACCCGAATCGCTCAGGGACATCGTGATTTGACGGTGATGACGTTGACCGAGACGACCCACGAACCCGTGCTCTTGCACGAATCGCTCGACCTCCTGAACGTCCAACCCGAAGGGGTGTACGTCGACGCCACCTTCGGTGGGGGCGGTCACACCCGGGGGATCGTCGAGCGCGGCGGCCAGGTGGTGGCCATCGACCAGGATCCGGATGCCCACGAACGCGCGGAACGGCTCGGGGGAGTTGCCATCCGGTTCGTGCGGTCGAACTTCCGCGACCTGGAAGCCGTGCTCGATGCCCTAGGCGTGCCGTCCGTGCAGGGCATCCTCGCCGACCTGGGGGTGTCCAGCTACCACTTCGACGATCCCGAACGCGGTTTCAGCTACCAGCGCGAAGGTCCGCTCGACATGCGCATGGGGCATGAGGGGCCCACGGCCGCCGAGGTGGTCAACACCCTCGGCGAAGAGGAACTCGCCGAGCTGATCTGGCGCTACGGCGAGGAGCGGCAAAGCCGCCGCATCGCCCGCGCCATCGTGGAGGCGCGGAAGGAGGCGCCGATCGCGACGACGACGCAACTCGCCGAGATCGTGCGCCGGGCCGTCGGCTTCCGCAAGGCCGGGCACCCCGCGCGCAAAACCTTCCAGGCGCTCCGGATCTACGTCAACGACGAACTGGGGGCGCTCGAGGCGCTGCTGGAAGCGGCGGGTCGGGTGCTCGCCCCCGGCGGCCGCCTGGTCGTGATCAGCTTTCATTCGATGGAGGACCGCATCGTCAAGCACTTCCTCAAGGGCGATCCGCGCTTCCGGGTGCTGACGAAGAAGCCGCTCATGCCGGGCCCCGAGGAGGCCGCGCGCAACCCCCGCGCCCGGAGCGCGAAGTTGAGGGCAGGTGAGCGGAGATGAACCGGGTTGCACTGCGTTGGGGGTACCTCTACCTGGTGGTGCTGCTGTTGGTGAGCGGCTTGGGTTTGATGGCGCAGAAGGAGCGGATGCAGCTGCAGGACTACCGCAACCGCTACGCGCAGCTCGAGCGTGACCGGGCGGCCCTCTTGCGCGACTACGAGGCGCGCCTCTCCAACCGTGCGGTGGCGCGCTGGGCCGAGTCCCAGGGCATGGTGCCCATGAGCGAGGGGCGGTGGGCGGAGTGAAC
Source organism: Oceanithermus profundus DSM 14977 (assembly GCF_000183745.1). Lineage (NCBI taxonomy): Bacteria > Thermotogati > Deinococcota > Deinococci > Thermales > Thermaceae > Oceanithermus > Oceanithermus profundus. Next base: position 1,302,900 of record NC_014761.1, read on the forward strand.
GCCGCCAGCGTTCAGCGCGTCTGGGCGCTGACCTTTCTGCTCGCCGCCTGGGCCGCGCTGCTCACGATGGGCCTCGCGAGCATCCTGCGCACGGCGCCGCTGCCCAGCAGCGGCTGGCCCGAACCCGCGCGGCCGCAGCCGGTGGTGCCGCCCCGCGGCGCGATCTACGCCGCCGACGGCACCCCGCTCGCCCTCAGCCTGCTCAGCGGCGACCGCGTCTACCCCATGGGGACGCTCGCCGGGCAGGTCGTGGGCTACGTCAAGGGAAAACGCGACCCCGAAAGCGGCCGCATCAACACCGCGGGCGAGCTCGAGGCCGGCCAAGCCGGCGCGGAACGCGCCATGGAAGGCCGGCTCGCGCGGGCGGGGGACGTCTACCTGACGATCGATCCGGCGTTGCAGACCTTCGCCGAGGAGGCCCTCTGGAAAGGGGTCGAGGCCAGCGGGGCCGAGTGGGGAACGGCGATCGTCATGGAAACGAAGAGCGGGCGCCTGCTGGCCGTGGCCAACGCCCCCGCCTTCGACCCCGGTGCGCCCCGCGGGGCTCCGGGCGACGACCCGCGGCTCACTAACTACGCCTTCGAACGGTTGATCGAACCGGGTTCGACGATGAAGGCGCTCACCGCCGCCGCCTTGCTGCAGGCGGGCGCCGCCCGCATGGACGACGTCGTCGACGCGCCGATGCGGCGCAAGGTCGCCGACCGCACGATCCGCGACGTCGTCCACCATCCGTCCAGGCTCAGCCTGGCCCAGGTCCTCGCCTACTCCTCGAACGTGGGCATGAGCACCTTCGCCGAGCGCATCGACGCCCGCACCCTGACCGGCTTCCACAGGAAGCTGCACCTCTACGACGGCGACCTGCTGCCCGGCTTCCGCGTCTGGGCGCCGCTCTACCGCCCCCCCGAACAGGTGGGCGAGGTGGAGCTGGCCAACCTCTCCTTCGGCCAGGGGCTCTCGGTGACGCCGCTGCACCTGGCCGCGGCCTTCAACACCCTGGCCAACGACGGCGTCTACGTTCCCCCGGCGCTCGTGGAACCGGTGGGCGCGCCGCGGACCGAGCGGGTCTTCCGCCCCGAGGTGGCCCGCGAGCTGCGTGCGGTGCTGAGCGAGTTCAACGCCCCCAGGGCGCGCCTGCGCGGCTACGACTTGGGCGGGAAGACCGGCACGGCCCAGATCTCGACCGGCCGCGGCTACGAAGACTCGGAAACCTACGCCGCCCTCTACGCCGGCTTCGTGCCCGCGAGCCGGCCCCGCGTCACCGTCCTGGTGGTGCTCTACCGCCCCCAGACCTCCATCTTCGGCTCCAAGGTGGCCGCGCCCATCTTCCGCGAGATCGCCGCCCGCGCCCTCGCCTATTGGGGGGTACCGCCCGCTTCGGTTAGACTGGGTAGTGGTGAGTAAGTTGTGTATGATGTGCAAATGACGCAGACCAGAGAGGTCTCGCCGATGCTGCTGGCGCGCGTGCTCGGCGGCCGCCCCGGTCCCGATGCCCGGCCCGCCCGCGACCTGGTGTGGGATTCGCGCGCGGTGGAACCGGGCGCGGCCTTCGTGGCGCTTCCGGGGACGCGCACCCACGGCGAGGCCTACGCGGAAGACGCCCTGGCCCGCGGCGCCGCCCTGGTGATCGGGCCGCAGGCCCGGGACCGGGGCCTCCAGGTCGACGACCCCTACCGCGCGCTGCTGCGTCTGGGGCGCTGGCTGCGCACCGGCTTTCCGGGGGTCGTGGCGGGCGTCAGCGGCTCCGTGGGCAAGACCTCGACCAAGGAGGCGCTGGCGCGCGCGCTGGACTGGCCGGCGACGGAAGGCAACCTCAACACGCCCCCGGCGCTCACGCGCTTCTTCTGGCACCTGAGCCCCGACGCCGAGGGCGCGGTGGTGGAACTGGGCATCGACCGGCCGGGCGAGATGGACGAGCTGCTCGAGCTGACCGCCCCCGACCTGGGCGTGTTGACCGCGATCGCCCCGGTGCACCTCGAAGGCCTCGGGAGCCTCGAGGCGGTGGCCCGCGAAAAGTTGAAGCTGCTCGCGGCCAGCCCCCTGCGGCTGGCCCACGTGGACCTGCGCCACTGGGGCCTTCCCGAAGGCACCCGCACCTACGGCTTCGACCCCGCGGCGAACTTCGCCGGCGAAGCCCTGGAGCTCGGCTGTGCGGAAACGCGCTTCCGCTACGCCGGCCGGACGCTGCGGCTCGGCGTCCTGGGGCGGGGCGCGGCGCTGGCGGCGCTGGCGGCGCTGGCGGCGGCGGAGCTGCTGGGCCGGGACGTCCGCGTCGCGGCCGAACGCCTGGAAGCCCTTAAACCCGCCCCCGGGCGGCTCGAACCCCTGCGCGCCGGGGGAACGCTCTGGCTCAACGACAGCTACAACGCCAGCCCCAAGGCCGTGGAGGCGGCGCTCGAGGTGCTGGCCCGCTGCCCCGGACCCCGGGGCGTGGTCCTGGGCACGATGCGCGAGCTCGGGCCCGAAGCCGAGCGTTGGCACCTGGAGGCGGCCGAGCGCGTGATGGCCACGGCGGACCGCGCCCTCTTCGTCGGCGAGTTCGCCGCGGCGATGGCCGCCGGGCGGCCCGGCGCGACGGCGGCGGCGAGCGTGGAAGAGGCCTCCGAGCGGCTGCCCGACTGGTCGCGCGGCCTCGCCAGCGTGCTCGTCAAGGGATCGCGGGCGCTGGCGCTGGAACGCCTGCTGGAGGGGATCCGTGCGTAGCTGGATCGGCGCCGCCCTGCTCCTGCTGCTCGCCGCCTGCGCCCCCCGCAGCGCCGGCGGCGCCGAAACACCGGTCGCACTGGTCTTTCCGGGCGGGGTCGTGCAGGGGCGCTGGGTCGAGGCCGCGGGTGCGAGCTTCCCGCTTCCTGCCCCGCCGCTGGACGTCGACGCCGGCGACCAGGGGCTCGAGGTGCTCTACCCCTACGTCTGGCAGCGCTACCTGGGCGGCGAACTGCTAACGAGCTACGACCTGCCCGCGCGCGCGCGGGCGGTCCGCGCCCGCCCCGAACCGGTCGTGTTGCTCGAAGACGGCCTCTACACCCCCGAGTCGGGCTGGCGCGCCTTTCCCGCACGCGACGCGGTGCGCACCGGTCAGGGGACGTTCTGGGTGAACGACGAGGGGCTCTGGCGCGGCGCCGACCGCCTGCAGGACGGCGACTTCGAACGGGTGGTCGCACTTGGGCGCGGGGTGCTGGCCCTGGGGCGAGGGCGCGCCCTCCTCTGGCCGGCCGAACGCGAACTCGAACTCCCCCGGGACTGGACGGCCGCCGACGCCGCCGGCGACCTCTACCTGCTCACCCCCGCCGGGGTGCACCGCTACGACCCCGAGGGCTACGAACTCGGCTTCTATGCCGGCGACTTCCGCGACCTGGCGGCGAGCCGGGCCGCGGGGGTGTGGCTGCTGACCCAGGGCGGGGAGCCGGTCCACCTGACGCTCGAACTGGAGGAAGCATGGTAGCGGCCGCCGCGGTGTTGAGCTGGTTCCTGGTGGGGCTGCAGGCGGCGCTGATGCGCGGCCTCGGCGTGGGCAAGACGGTGCGCTCCGACGGCCCCGAAAGCCACCTGGCCAAGACCGGCACGCCCAGCATGGGCGGCGTCGCCTTCACGATCGCCGCGGCCCTGCTCTACCTGACCGCGGGCGCGGGCCCGCTGGCTCCGGTCTTCCTGCTGGCGGCGGGCTACGGGTTGCTGGGCCTCGCCGATGACCTGGGGGGGCTGTACGGGCGCCCGCTCAAGGCCCGCGAGAAGCTGGCGCTGCAGCTGCTCATGGCCCTGGTCTTCGCCGGCTTTGCGGTCCGCTCCGTGAGCTACACCCCCTGGACCGCGCTCGATTACGCCCTGATCGTGGCGGCGGTGGTCGGCGCGGCCAACGCCTTCAACTTCACCGACGGCCTCGACGGCCTCGCCGCGGGCGTGACCGCGGTGATCCTACTGCCCTTCCTGCACCTGCCGCTGGCGCAGGTCTTCGTGGGCGCGTTGCTCGGTTTCCTCTGGCACAACGCCCCCAAGGCCCGGATCTTCATGGGCGACGCCGGCAGCCAGCTGCTGGGCGCGCTGGTGGCGGGGATCTTCGTCCTCGAGGGCAAGGCCTGGTACCTGCCGCTCGCCGCGGCGGTGCCGGTGCTCGAGGTGGTCTCGGTCGTCGTGCAGGTCGTCTGGTTCCGCCGCACCGGCCGCCGTCTGCTGCGCATGGCGCCGCTGCACCACCACTTCGAACTCTCGGGCTGGAGCGAGGCCAAGGTCGTCTTCCGCTTCGTCGTCGTCACCGCGGTGGCCACGGCGCTGGCGGTGCAGCTGTGGGGAGGTGGCGGGTGACCCTGGTCTACGGACTCGGGCGCAGCGGTCTGGGCGTGCTGCGCTTTCTCGCGCGCCGCGGCCGCGCCGCCTGCTTTCACGACGACCGGCCCCGCGACGCCGACGTCGCAGCGGCGCGGGCGCTGGGCTTCGAGCCCTGCGCCCCCGAGCCGGGCCGCTTCGGCACCGTAGTCGCCGCGCCCGGCGTTCCCATCGACCACCCCGCGCTGGCCGCCCTCGAGCGCGGCGGGGCCGAGGTGATCGGTGAGGTGGAGCTGGCCTGGCGGGAAACCGACCTGCCGCTGGTGGGCGTGACCGGCACCGCCGGCAAGACGACGACGACGGTCTTCACCGCCCGCCTGCTCGAGCAACTGGGCCTGCCCGCGGCCGCCGCGGGCAACGTGGACCCGCCGCTGGTGGACGTGGTCGACCGCCCCGGTCTCGCGGCCGCGGTGGTGGAGCTCTCCAGCTTCCAGCTCGAGCGCGTCCGCGGCTTCCGGCCGCGGGTGGCCGTGCTGCTCAACCTGGGCACCGACCACCTCGACCGCCACGGCAGCCTGGAGCGCTACCACGCCGCCAAGCTGCGCCTGCTCGCAAACCTGACGTCCGAAGACGTGCTCGTCTACAACGCCGCCGACCCGCGGGTGCGCGCCGCCGCCGAAGCCTCCCCGGCGCGCAAGCGCCCCTTCGAACCCGCCGCCCAGCCCCGCGCCACCAACGCCCGCGCCGCCGCCCTGGCCGCCGCGGCGCTGGCCGAGGCGCTGGGCCGCGCCGCCGACCCGCGGGAGCTGGAAGCGCGGGCGCTCGAGCTCCCGGCCGTGCCCGGCCGCTTCGAGGCCGTGGGCCGGGTGGGCGACGTCGTGGTGATCGACGACTCGATCGCCACCCGCACCGAGGCGGTGCGCGCCGCGCTGGAGGCGGCGCCGGCGCCGGTGGCATGGATCGTGGGCGGCGAGGACAAGGGGGCCGACCTGAGCGCGCTCGAGCCCGTGGTGCGCGAGCGCGTGGCCCTGGTGCTGGCCATCGGGCGCGACGGCCCCCGCTTCGCGCGCGCCTTCGCGGCGCACGCGCCCACCGTGGTGATCGAGGAGGCCGAGGGTCCGCGCGCGCTCGAGCGCGCCCTCGAAGCCGCCTTGGCCGCGCCGGGGGTGGCGAGCGTGCTGCTCGCCCCGCTGGCCGCCTCCTTCGACCAGTTCGCCGACTACAAGCACCGCAGCCGCGCCTTCCGCGAGGCGCTCGCGCGGGTGGGGGGTGAGGCGTGGACCGCATCCTGATCCTCGCCCAGCTCCTGCTCATGGGGTTCTCCGTGCTCGGCATCGCCGCCGGCGCGCCCGCGCTGATGGAGCGCCACCTGCTCACGCTGGGCGTCGCCTTCGGCGGCACCCTGGCGGCGGCGCTGGTGCCCCCGCGCTGGATCATCGCCCAGGCCCGCTGGCTCTACGTGCTCGGCCTCGTCGCCCTGGTGGCCGTGCTGATCGTGGGCCGCGGCCCTGCGGGCCAGGAGGAGGTGCGCCGCTGGTTCCAGCTGGGGGCGTTCTCGCTGCAGCCCTCCGAGTTCATGAAGATCGCGCTGGTGGCCTACCTGGCCTCGTTCTTCAGCCGCCGCGGCACCGACTACCCGATCATCGGACCGGTGGTGGCCATCGGCCTGGCCGCGGGCCTGATCGCCATCGAGCCCGACCTGGGCACGGCGCTCTTTTTGCTCTTCCTGGCAGCGTTCATTCTGATCGTCATCGGCGTACCTTTCCGCCGGCTGGTCGCCATCGGGCTGCTGGTGACGCTGATCGTCGCCAGCATCCACGGCGTCTTCCTGAACCGGTTCGAGTACATCACCGACCGGGTGGACGCCTGGCGGGTCATGAACCTGGACCCCACGCTGCTCGAACGCTGGGACCCCGACCGCGCCGAGCGCATCCGAAACGCCATCTACCAGCCGGAGCGCGCGCGCCTGGTGCTGCGCGCCGCCGGCCCTCTGGGGCACGGCCCCAGCGCCGAACTGCCCACCAACCTGCCCGAACGCCAGAACGACATGATCTTCGCCGTCGTCACCTACGCGAGCGGCTGGATCGGCGCGGGCATGCTGCTGCTGGCCTACGGCCTCGTCTTCGCCCGCGGCATGCAGATCGCCACCCGCAGCACCGGGGCGCTGAGCGTGATGGCCCTGGGCCTGACCGGCTACCTGACCGGTCAGGCGCTGATGAACGTCGCGGTGACGATGGCCATCGTGCCGGTCACGGGCATCTCGATGCCCATGGTCAGCGCCGGGGGCAGCGGGCTGCTGGCCGCGGGGCTGGCCTTCGGCGTGCTGCACGCGAGCGCGCGGCGCATCGACCTGCCGGAGGTGCGGGCGTGAAGGTCGCGGTCACCGGCGGCGGCAGCGGCGGGCACATCTTCCCCGCCCTGGCCGTGGCGCGCCGCCTCATCGAGCTGGGCCACGAGGTGAGCTACGTGGGCGCCGAGGGGGGCATGGAGACCCGGCTCGTGCCCGAGGCGGGCGTGCCCTTCCACGCGCTGCCGGCCGGCAAGTACAACCGCAACACCCTGCAGCCGCGCGAGGCCTGGAAGGCGCTGCGCGGCCTCGTGAGCGCCCGCGCGCTGCTGCGGCGGCTGCGCCCGCGGGTCGTGCTCAGCACCGGAGGCTTCGCGGGCTTCCCCCTGGCCTTCGCCGCCGAAAACGCCGGGGTGCCGGTGGTGTTGCTCGAACAGAACGCCGCCCTGGGCCTGGCCAACCGCTGGCTGGCCCCCCGCGCCCGCCGCATCGCCCTGGCCATGGACGTCAGCCTGCCCCGCAAGCTCGCCTTCAAGGCGCTGGTCACCGGCATGCCGGTGCGCGAGGAGCGCCGCGAGGCGCGCGCTGCCAAGCAGGCCCTGGGCTTCGACCCCGACCGGCCCCTGCTCCTCGTCATGGGCGGCAGTCAGGGCTCGCTGGCGCTCAACCGCGCCCTGCCCGACCTGCTCGAGCCCCACCTGGAGGGCTGGCAGGTGCTGCACCAGACCGGGGAACGCGGCCTCGAGGCGGTGCGCGCGCGGGTGGCCGGCCTTGCGGGCTACCGGGCCGAGGCCTTCGTGGACGCCGTCACGGCCTGGTCCGCCGCCGACGCGGCCGTGACCCGCGCCGGCGCGACGACGCTGGCCGAGGCCGCCTACCACGGGGTGCCGCTCCTGGCCGTGCCGCTGCCCGCAGACGTCGACGGCGGCGCCCAGGAACAGAACGCCCGATTCTACGCCACGCGCGAGGCCGCCCTGGCGGCCGATCAGGAAAAGCCGGGGGAGCTCGCCGCCCAGCTCGAGCGCCTGCTCGAAGACGCCGAACTGCGCGCCCATCTGCGGGCGCACCTCGCCGAGCTCTCCCCCGCCGGCGCCACCGAGCGGCTCGCGCACCTGCTGCTGGAGGTGGCCGAGTGAAGCACGTGCACTTCATGGGCATCGGCGGCGTGGGCATCAGCGCCCTGGCCTACGTGCTGCACCGCGAGGGCTGGAAGGTCTCGGGCTGCGACGCCCGCCCCTCGGAGCTGGCCCGGCGCCTGGGCGAGCTGGGCGTCGAGGTGCGCACCGGCCACGACCCCGCCCACCTGGAGGGCGTGGACGTCCTCGTCGCCTCGAACGCGGTGCCGGAGGACCACCCCGAGCGCCGCGCCGCGGCCCGCGCCGGCGTGCCGGTGATGGCGCGCATGCAGGTCCTCGCCGGCATCCTCGAGCGCGGCCGCTCCATCGGCGTCAGCGGCACCCACGGCAAGACGACGACGACCTCGATGATCGCCCACGTCTTCACCGAGCTGGGGGCCGATCCGGTGGTGCTCGTGGGGGCGACCGTGCCCAGCCTGGGCGGCAACGCCCGCTGGGGCGCGGGCCGGCACCGCATCGCCGAAGTGGACGAGTCCGACCCGCTCTTCGCCGAGGTGGCCGTGGACCTGGCCGTGCTCACCAACCTGGAGGACGACCACGTGGCCGCGGGCGCCGCGCGCCAGACCTACCACGCCGACTACGCCAGCCTGCGCGCCGCCGCCCGCGCCTACGCCGCGCGCGCCGGCCGCGTGCTCTACAACGCCGACTGGGCGGAGCTCGAAGCGCTGACCGAGGGGCTCGAGCGCGTGGGCTACGGCTTCGAGCGCGGCCGCTACCGCGCCGAAGACGTGCGGCTCGAGGCGGGCGGCAGCCGCTTCGTGCTGACCCACGACGGCGCGGCGCTCGCCGAGGTGGCGCTCGCGGTACCGGGCCGCCACAACGTCGAGAACGCCGTCGCCGCGCTGGCCACGGCGCACCTGGAGGGCCTGGACCCCGCCCTGGCGGCGTGCGCCCTGGCCGGCTACAAGGGCGCGGCCCGCCGTTTCCAGACCACCGGCCACCTGCGCGGGGCCTGGGTCGTGGACGACTACGCCCACCACCCCACCGAGGTCCGGGCCACCCTGGCCGCGGCGCGGGCCACCGGTCGGCGGGTGCGGGTCGTCTTCCAGCCCCACCGCTACCTGCGCACCCAACAAATGTGGGCCCGCTTCGCCGAGGCGCTGCGGGATGCCGACGAGGTCTGGGTCCTCGACGTCTACGCCGCGAGCGAGGAACCCATCCCCGGGGTGAGCGGGGCGCTGATCGCCGACCGGCTGCGGGAACTGGGGCACGAACGCGCCCGCTTCGCCGCCTGGGAAGAGGTGCGAGGTGCGCTGGCGGAAAGTGCAAAGGCGGGCGACCTGATCCTCACCATGGGCGCCGGCGACGTGTGGAAGCTGGGGCGCGAGCTCGTGGAGGGGGCGCGGTGAAGGTCGAACGGCGCAACCTGGCCGAGTTCACCACCCTGTCCGTGGGCGGCCCCGCCGAGGTCTGGACGGTGGAGACGCCCGAAGACCTCCTGCAGGCCACATCCGCGCCCTACCGGGTGCTGGGCAACGGCTCCAACCTGCTCGTCGCCGACGGCGGCGTGCCGGAACGGGTGATCCGCCTGGGCGGCGTCTTCGCCCGCGGGGCCCTGGGGCGGCCGCGGGCCGGCGCGGCGGTCCACCTCAGCCCCTGGATCGGCGCCGGGGTGCTGCTGCCAGGCCTCGTGCAGGAGGCGGCGCGGCTGGGGCTTTCGGGCCTCGAGCCGCTGCTGGGCATCCCCGCGAGCGTCGGCGGCGCGGTACGCATGAACGCCGGAACCCGTTTCGGCGAGATCGCCGACGTGCTCGAGGCCATCGAGCTCTTCCACGAAGGCCGCTTCCGCGTCCTCGACCCCGGCGAGCTGGGCTTCGGCTACCGCACCAGCCGCCTGCCCGAGGGGGCGATCGTGACCCGGGTGCGCCTGCGCCTCACGCCGGCGCCGGCGGCGGCCATCGAGGCCCGCATGGCCGAGGTGGACGCCGCGCGCAAGGGGCAGCCCAAGCGCAAGAGCGCCGGCTGCGCCTTCAAGAACCCCCCGGGCGACGCCGCCGGCCGCCTCATCGACGCGGCCGGCTTCAAGGGGCTGCGCGTAGGCGCGGCGATGGTGAGCCGCGAGCACGGCAACTTCATCGTCAACACCGGCGGAGCCCGCGCCGAGGACGTCTGGAAGCTGGTCAAACGCATCCAGGAGGAGCTGGGGCTCGAGTTAGAGTGGGAGGTATGGGGGGAGCTGCCTTGAGCCGTTTCGTGCTCGCCTTGCTGCTCGGCGCCACGCTCTACGTGGCCAGCCTGGTCGCCTGGCCCATCGAGCGGGTCGAGGTGGCCGGCAACGCCCACCTCGAGCGCGCCCGGGTGCTCGAGCTCGCCGACCTCTACCCCGGCGACCCCTGGCTCTGGGCGACCCAGGGCCGGCTCGAGGCCCTGCGCGCCGATCCCTGGGTGCTGGAGGCGCGGCTGGAGCGGCCGCGCGTGGGCGCGGTGCGGATCGTGGTGCGCGAACGCGTCCCCGTGGCCACGCTCGAGACCCCGGAGGGCCCGGTCGGCCTCGCGGCCGACGGCACCCGGCTGCCCGGCGCCAAGCCCACGGGGCCCGTGATCGAGGGCTTCGGGCACGACCGCACCCTCGAGGCCCTGCAGATCGCCGCGCTGCTGCCCACGGCCAAGCGCATCGCCTACAACCCCGCGGGTTTTACCGTAGACTGGGAAGGAAGGCATCTTTGGATCCGCAACCTGGAAAACCTGCGGGTCTGGCTGCCGCGTGTGGACATGATACGGGGTAACGACGTAGCCATTTATTCCTGGGGGGTGAGCATCCGCCGATGAGCGATCGTATTATCGTTGGGCTGGACGTAGGGACCACCAAGGTCTGCACCGTTATAGGGGAACAGAGCGAGGACGGAATCCTCGACATCATCGGCGAGGGCACCGTCCCTTCGCAGGGTATGAAGCGCGGCGCGGTGGTCAACCTCGACAAGACCACCGAGGCCATCCGCGCCAGCGTCAAGCTGGCCGAACGCGTGGCCGGGGTGCCGGTGGAACGCGTCTTCGTGGGCATCGCCGGCCCCCATATCAAGAGCGTGACCAGCCACGGCCTCGCGGCCATCCGCCGCGGCCACAGCATCGGCCCCGCCGACGTGGAGCGCGCGGTCGAGCAGGCCAAGGCCTACCCCTTCGACGGCGACTACGAACTGATCCACGCGCTGCCCCTGGAGTACCGCGTGGACGGCCAGGAAGGCATCAAGGACCCCCTCGGCATGGCCGGGGTGCGGCTTGAGGTGGACGTGCACCTGGTGGCCGCCGCCACCGGTCCGCTCACCAACCTGCGCCGCGCCGTCGAGGCGGCCGGGCTCGAGATCGAGGGGCTGGTGCTCCAGTCCTACGCCTCCGGCCTCGCGGTGCTCACCCCCGAGGACCACGAGTCCACGGTCATGCTCGTCGACATCGGCGGCAGCACCACCGACGTGGCCGTCTTCCAGAACGGCCAGCTGGCGCACTCCTCGGTCATCCCCCTGGGGGGCGAGCAGGTGACCGGCGACATCGCCCAGCTGCTCAAGATCCCGCTCGAAGAGGCGGAGCGCATCAAGAAGAAGTACGGGGCGGCGCTCGTCGAGATGGCCGACCCCGACCTGATGCTCGAGATCAACCAGGACGGCAACCACGTGCGCGACGTGCCCGCGCCCGAGCTGGCCCATTACATCCGCCCGCGGGTGCGCGAGATCCTGCTCCTCGCCCGGGGGGCGGTGGACGAGCAGCTGGGCCCGCTGGAGCTGACCGTGCACAAGGTCGTGCTCACGGGCGGCTCGGCGCTTTTGCGCGGGGTCGAGGAGCTCGCCTACCAGGAGTTTCACCTGCCCGTGCGCCTGGGCCGCCCCGAGGGGCTCTCGGGGCTGGCCGACGTGGTGGCCTCGCCCGCCCACGCCACCGCGGTGGGCCTGGTGCACTTCGGCAGCAAGAGCGAACCGGCGGCCGCCCCGGCGCGGCGAACCCGCCGCGAACCCGCGCGCGGCGAACGTGAGCGCGAGGGCAAGGACGCCGGCATCTGGGAAAAAATCAAGGGGATCTTCGAAAACTTCTTCTAGGAGGCGGCATGCAGGGTGCAACGATCAAAGTCATAGGTTTGGGAGGGGCCGGCAACAACGCCGTGAACCGGATGATCGAGTCCGGGCTCCACGGCGTCGAGTTCATCGCCGGAAACACGGACGCGCAGGTGCTGGCGCGTTCGCTCGCTGACATCCGCATCCAGATGGGCGAGAAGCTGACGCGCGGTCTGGGGGCCGGGGCCAACCCCGAGATCGGCGAGAAAGCCGCGCTGGAAACGCGCGACCTGATCGCCGAGCAGCTCGACGGGGCCGACCTGGTCTTCATCACCGCCGGCATGGGGGGCGGCACCGGCACCGGCAGCGCGCCGGTGGTGGCGGAGATCGCGCGCGAGATCGGGGCGCTCACCCTGGGCGTCGTCACCCGCCCCTTCAACTTCGAAGGCCCCAAGCGCCGCCGCGTCGCCGAGGAGGGGATCAAGCGGCTGCGCGAGCGCGTGGACGCCATGGTCGTGGTCAACAACGACCGCCTGCTGGCCGCCGCCGACAGCAAGAAGATCGCCCTGCGCGAGGCCTTCCTGATGGCCGACCGGGTGCTCTACCACGGGGTCAAGGGCATCTCCGACGTGATCAACGCCCCGGGCGAGATCAACGTCGACTTCGCCGACCTGCGCAACATGCTCAACGGCGCCGGCCAGGTCCTCATGGGCATCGGCGCCGGCCGCGGCGAGAACCGCGTCCAGGAAGCCGCCCAGACCGCGATCAACTCCCCCCTGCTCGACCGCACCATCGAGGGGGCGCGCAACGTGCTGCTCAACGTGGTGGGCTCGGAAGAGCTCACCTTGGCCGAGGCCATCGAAGTGGCCGAACGCGTCCGCGACGCCACCGGCATCGAGGACGTGGACGTCCTCTACGGCATCACCTACGACGACCGCGCCGCCGACGAGATGCGCATCGTGCTGATCGCCTCGGGCTTCTCCGAAGCCACGGTGATGCCTGCGAGCGCCGAGGGCTCGAGCGGCGCCTTCGACCCCAACGACCTGGAGATCCCCGCCTTCATCCGTTACGGCGACGAGGGCCCCGGCCGCCTCTGAGCCAGCACCGATCCAAAAACCCACCGCCCCGGCGGTGGGTTTTTCTTTCGACCGCTTCGAGGTGGAGGCCCCGCAAGCAGACCCTCACTTTTCGGAGCGACCCGGCTTCCCGGCGCTCGGCGCCAGCCCGCTACGGGAGCCCGCCCCTGGAGGGGACGTGCTGGCATGGAAGCCCACATCCGGGGACCGTTGACCGGTCCACCACGAGCCGGGCGCAACAGGACCGCTCCATCCGCCAAGGGCCACGAAACCTCCGGCGGGACCGCCCCGACGGCGAAGCGCCGGAACCGGCGTCTCCCGGACGGGCCGCTCGGTACGGTTGGCTCAGGCGTTCTTGCCGTGGCAGTGCTTGTACTTCTTGCCGCTGCCGCACCAACAGGGGTCGTTGCGCCCGATCTTCTTCTTGGGCTCCTGGCGCTTGCCGCCGCGCTTGCTGGCGGCGGCCTTGGCGTCGGCCTTGACGGGCTGGGGCTTCTTTTCCGGTACGGGAACGTAGACCTGCGGCTTGGGCGGCTCGGCCTCCACCTTGAGGCGGAAGAAGAACTTGGCCGACTCGCTCTTGATGTGGGCGATCATCTCGTTGAAGAGCCGCGTCGCCTCGAACTTGTACTCCTGGAAGGGGTCCTTCTGGGCGTAGGAACGCAGGCCGATGCCCTGGCGCAGCACGTCGAGGTTGTGCAGGTGTTCCTTCCAGTCGGAGTCGACGATGGAGAGGATGACGAAGCGCTCCACCGCGCGCATGACCTGCGGGCTGAGCTCCTGCTCGCGTTCCTCGTAGAAGCCGAAGGCCGCCTCCACCACCTTGTCGATCGCCTCGGGGGCCTCGAGCTCGCGCAGCGCCTCGAAGTCGTAGTTCTCGAAGGCGGGGACGATGTCCACGAGGGCGAGCTTCAGGCCGTCGAGGTCCCAGTCGTCCTTGTGGATTTCGGGGTTGAGGTAGTTCTCGGCCACGGCGGCCACGGTGTCCTCCACCATGGCGAGCGCCGCCTCCTTGACCTCCTCGTCCTTGCCCAGGAGGACCATGCGCCGCTGCTCGTAGATGACCTCGCGCTGGCGCGCCATCACGTCGTCGAACTGCAAGAGCTGCTTGCGGATGCCGAAGTTGCGGTCCTCCACGCGCTTCTGCGCCCGCTCGATCGCCCCCGTGACCATCTTGTGCTCGATCGGCTCGGAGTCGTCGAAGCCCATGCGGTCGAGCATGCCGACCACGCGGTCTGATGCGAAGAGCCGCATCAGCTCGTCATCGAAGGAGACGTAGAAACGGCTCTCGCCCGGGTCGCCCTGGCGGCCGCTGCGACCGCGCAGCTGGTTGTCGATGCGGCGCGATTCGTGGCGTTCGGTACCGATGATGGCGAGGCCGCCCAGCTCCTTGACCCGCTGCTCGTCGATCTTGGCTTCGTCGCGGATCTTCTTGATCTCCTCGATCGTCTCGTCCGCAACCTCGAGCTCGGCCGCGAGCTTCCGGGCCTCGTCCTCCTCGCCCTGGATCAGCTTCTTGACGAAGAGCTCGACCTTCCACTCGTAGCGGTCGAGGCCCTGCTTCTCGAGGATGTTCTTGGCGATCTCCTCGGGGTTGCCGCCGAGCTTGATGTCGGTACCGCGGCCGGCCATGTTGGTGGCGATGGTGATCGTCCCCGACCGGCCCGCCTGGGCCACGATCTCGGCTTCCTTCTCGTGGTACTTGGCGTTGAGCACCTGGTGGGGGATGCCCTTGCGGATGATCTCGAGGGTGTGCACCGCAAACTTCAGCTGCTCCCAGGCGTCGGCCAGGTTGCCGCCCGCCCCCTGGAAGAGGGGTTCGAACTCCTCGAGCGTCTTCTCGCGCAGGTTGGCGGGCCGCGCCAGGGCCTTCTTCAGCTTCTCCCACTCCGGCCCCGACTTCTTCTGGATGGCCTTGAGCAGCAGGTTGACGCGCATCTCGACGCGCGGCAGGTAGTAGCGCGGCTCGCGCAGCATCGCCGAGAGCCGCTCGGACTTGTCGATGTTGATCGTCCCCACGAGGACGGGCTGGCCCTTCTCGTAGCGCTGCGCGATCTCCTCGACGACCGACATGAACTTGCCCTGCTCGGTGCGGTAGACGACGTCGGCGTGGTCCTGGCGGATGACCGGGCGGTTGGTCGGCACGACGATGACGTCCATGCCGTAGATCTCCTGGAACTCCTTCTCCTCGGTCTTGGCCGTGCCGGTCATGCCCGCGGTCTTGTCGTACTGGCGGAAGAAGTTCTGGTAGGTGATCGTGGCGAGCGTCTGGTTCTCGCGCTCGATCTTGACGCCCTCCTTGGCCTCGATGGCCTGGTGCAGCCCCTCGCCGAAGCGGCGGCCCGGCATCAGGCGGCCGGTGAACTCGTCCACGATGATGACCTGGCCGTCCTGGACGATGTAGTCCTGGTCGCGGTGGTAGAGCTCCTTGGCCCGGATGGCCTGGATGAGCATGTGGGCCTTCTCCATGTTCTCGGGGCTGAAGAGGCCGGGGATGCCGAGGAGCTTCTCGGCGCGCTCGATGCCGCGCTCGGTGAGCTGGACGTGGCGTTGCTTTTCCTCGATGGTGTAGTCGCCCGTGGGCTCCTTGTCCTTTTCGCCGGGTTCGGGCTTCTCGCCGCGCTCGAGCTTGAGGGCCACCTCGGCCATCTTGTAGTAGAGGTCGGTGGCCTTCTCGGCCGGACCGGAGATGATCAGCGGCGTGCGCGCCTCGTCGATGAGGATCGAATCGACCTCGTCCACGATGGCGTAGTGGAGCGGGTGGTCGTGGCGCAGCACCAGCTGGTCGGGGCTGAGCGACATGTTGTCGCGCAGGTAGTCGAAACCGAGCTCGGAGTTGGTGACGTAGGTGATGTCGGCCAGGTAGGCCTTGCGCCGCTCGGGCGGCGGGGTGTCGTGCTGGATCACCCCCACCTCGAGCCCCAGCCCGTGGTAGACGGGCCGCATCCACTCGGCGTCGCGCCGGGCCAGGTAGTCGTTGACCGTGACCAGGTGCACCCCTTTGCCGGTGAGGGCGTTGAGGGCCACGGGCAGCGTGGCCACGAGGGTCTTCCCCTCACCCGTCTTCATCTCGGCGATGCGGCCGTCGTGCAGCACCGCGCCGCCGACGAGCTGGACGTCGTAGGGGCGCAGGCCCAGGTAGCGCCGCGCCGACTCGCGCGCGAGCGCGAAGACCCAGGGCAGCAGCTCGTCCAAGGGCTTGCCGTTTTCGTGCTGCTGGCGGGCCTCGGCGTAGGCGGCGGCCAGATCGTCGATCTTCTGGACCTCCGCTTCGAGGGCGTTGGTGGGCTCGACGACCTGGCGGAAGTAGCGCTGCACTTCGCGGTCGTTGTTGTCGAAGAGTTTTTTGAGAAGACCCAGCATAACTTATCGCATTCTAAGCTTGGAAGATGAGAAGGGCCAGCTAGACCGCCTCGCCCAGGGGCCAGTAGGGCTCGGCGGAAACCGTGAGGGAATCGGCGCGCCGTTCGCGCGCCCAGCGGCGGGCGGCGGCCAGGGCGATCATGGCGCCGTTGTCGGAGGTCAGGCCCGGCGGGGGCAGGTGCACTTCGAGGCCGGTGGCCGCGAGCGCCGCGCGCAGGGCCCGGTTGGCGGCCACGCCCCCGGCCACCACGACCCGGCGGAGGCCGGTGTCCTGCGCCGCGCGCTCGAGGGTGCCCACCAGCGAGGCCACGGCCACCCGCTGGAAGCCGGCGGCGATGTCGGCGGGCGCGTGGCCTTCGTCCCTGAACCGCACCGCGGCGGTCTTGAGCCCGGAGAAGCTGAAGTCGTAGCCCGCGCGTCCGCGCATGGGCACGCTGAAGGGCACCGCGTGCGGGTCGCCCGCTGCGGCCAGCCGCTCTATCTCGGGCCCGCCGGGGTAGCCGAGGCCCAGCGTGCGGGCGACCTTGTCGAAGGCCTCGCCCGCAGCGTCGTCGCGGGTCGCGCCGAGCAGCTCGTAGCGCCCCCACGCCTCCACGCGGTAGAGGTGGGTGTGGCCTCCGGAGGCGATCAGGACAAGAAAGGGCGGTTCCACCGGCGCCTCGGCGAGGGCACCGTGCAGGTGGCCTTCCAGGTGGTGCACGCCCAGGAAGGGCCTCTCCAGCGACCAGGCCAGCCCCTTGGCGTAGCCCAGCCCCACGAGCAGCGGGCCGACCAGGCCGGGGCCGCGGGTGGCGGCCACCAGGTCCAGGTCCCGGGGCCGAACCCCGGCCTCGTCCAGGGCGCGGGCCACGAGCCGGTCGAGCACCTGCGCGTGCTCCCGGCTGGCCAGCTCGGGCACCACCCCGCCGTATTCGGCGTGCAACAGGGTTTGCGACGCCACCAGGTTCACGCGGACCCGGCCGTCCTGCACCAGCCCCACCCCGGTGTCGTCGCAGCTGGTTTCGATGCCGAGCACGAGCACGTTCCCCATTCTAGCGAATATGTGCTAAAGTGTACATTCCGTGGAGCTCGTGGAGTACCACACCCTCACAACCCTGCCGACCCCTGCGGGCCCGCTCTGGATCAAGCGCGGCGCCCCCGGCCTGGAGGACCCCGCCTACCGGTTGCTGGCCGATGCGGTCGAACCCCGGGGAACGCGGGCGATCGACCTCAACCCGGGGGTGGGGGTTGCGTCGTTGCCGCTGCTGGCCGCGGGGCTCGAGGTGCACGCTTGGGAGGACCGGCGCTCGGCCCTGCGGGCGCTCGAGGCCAGCGCCGCGGCGCATCCGGGCCTGCGGGTCCACGCCGCCCTGCCCTGGCAGGTACCCGAGGCGGCCTACGGCACGGCCCTGCTCGTCTTCGGGGCCGACCGCGGCAACGCCTGGGTGCAGGCGCAGATTCGGGCGGCCGCGCGGGCGCTCGAACCCGGCGGCCTGCTCTGGGTGGCCGGCGACAAGAAGCTCGGCTTCGAACGCTACCTCGGCTGGGCGCGCGAGCTCGTCGGCGGCGGCGAGGTGGTCGCGCGCGCCAAGGGGGTGCGCGTCGCCGTCCTGGAACGCGCCCCCGGTCCGGCCCCGGAGGCGCGGGGCGAACCCGAACCCCTGGAGGCCGAGCTGCGCGGCCGGCGGCTGACCTTCTGGGTCTGGCCCGGGGTCTTCTCCGCGGACGCGGTGGACCCCGCCACCCGCCTGCTGCTGGAACACCTGCCCGCAGACGTCGAGGGGGCCCGCGTGCTCGACCTGGGCGCCGGGTACGGAGCCCTCAGCCTTCCCCTGGCCTGTGAAGGCGCGCAGGTGACGTTGCTCGAGCACCAGCTCGCCTCGGTGGAGAGCGCCAGGCGCAGCTTTCGCGCCGCCGGCCGGTCCGCGGCGGTGCATCACTCCGACGTTGATGAAGCATTGCAAGAAAACGAAGTTTATGATATAGTAGTATCAAACCCCCCCTTCCATGTTGGGGGTCGCGTTGTTTTGGACGTAGCCGAGGCTTTCGTGGCCGCAGCCCATCGACGTACACGACCTGGAGGTCGGTTTTACCTGGTGGCCAACCCGTTTCTAAAATACGAAGTCTGGATGCACGACCGGTTCGGCAACGTGCGCACGTTGCACGCTGGCCGTTACAAAGTGCTGCTTGCCGTAAAGCAACCCTGACCGTGCCGACGCCGCACGACCGGGAGGTGACCCGCTTGAGCAAGAAGAAAACCGAGGAAAAGGCCGTTGCCGTGCTGGACGAGGCGCCCAAGAAGGCTGCGCCCAAGGGCGGCGCGAAGAAGAAGACCGCCGCGAAGGCGGCCCCCAAATCCAAGAAGTCCGCGGCCGCGAAGAAGGCCGCCACGACCGCCTCCAAGCCGTCCCGAAGCAAGAAAGCCAAGACCGCCTCCCCCGAGGAGGCACCGGCGCCGGCCGAGGCCGCCGCCATCGAACCGGGCGCCGAGCCGGAAGTGCTCGAGCCCATCCTCGACGAGGAGGAAGTGGTGGCGGAGGCCGCCGTCGAAGCGCCCATCGAAGAAGAAGTGATCGCCAAACCTGAAGAACCCGTAACCATCGCGACCCGGGTTTCCACCTCGGACCCGGTTCGGCAGTACCTGCACGAGATCGGGCAGGTGCCGCTCTTGACGCTGGAAGAAGAGATCGACCTGGCGCGCCGCGTCGAAGAAGGCGAAGCCGCCGTGGAGCGGCTGGCCGAGTTCACCGGCCTGGAAGCCGACCTGATCAAGAAGGTCATCCGCGCCCAGGTGCGCCACGGCGGCCGCGTTCCCCACATCCCCGGATACGAGGCCGAGCGCGTGGACGAGGACACCATCCAGGCGGTGGACGCCCGCCTGCGCGCGCTGCCCAAGCCGCAGAAGCGTTACCTGCACATCGCCCGCGACGGCGAGATCGCCCGCCAGCACCTGATCGAGGCCAACCTGCGGCTCGTCGTCTCCATCGCCAAGAAGTACACCGGCCGCGGGCTGTCCTTCCTCGACCTCATCCAGGAAGGCAACCAGGGGCTGATCCGCGCCGTCGAGAAGTTCGAGTACAAGCGGCGCTACAAGTTCTCCACCTACGCCACCTGGTGGATCCGCCAGGCCATCAACCGCGCCATCGCCGACCAGGCCCGCACCATCCGCATTCCGGTGCACATGGTGGAGACGATCAACAAGCTCACCCGCACCGCCCGCCAGCTGCAGCAGGAGCTGGGGCGCGAGGCCACCTACGCCGAGATCGCCGACGCCATGGGCCCCGGCTGGGATGCCAAGAAGGTGGAGGAAACCTTCAAGATCGCCCAGGAACCCGTCAGCCTGGAGACGCCGATCGGCGACGAGAAGGACTCGTTCTACGGCGACTTCATCCCCGACGAGCACCTGGCCAGCCCCGTGGACTCGGCCGCCCAGAGTCTGCTCTCGGAGGAGCTGGAGAAGGCGCTCTCCAAGCTCTCCGAGCGCGAGGCCATGGTGCTGAAGCTGCGCAAGGGGCTGATCGACGGCCGCGAACACACCCTCGAGGAGGTGGGCGCCTACTTCGGCGTCACCCGTGAGCGCATCCGCCAGATCGAGAACAAGGCGCTGCGCAAGCTCAAGTACCACGAGTCCCGCACCCGCAAGCTGCGCGACTTCCTCGACTAAGCCGACGACGCACCGCCGGCCCCCCGCGTCCGCGGGGGGCCGCTTCGTTAGCGGGGGCGGATCTGCGCTAGACTGAAACCGTGGCGCGCGTAGAGCTGGAAGGGCACGAAGGGCACCGCTTCTTCCTGGTGGTCGAGGGCGATCCCCGCGGGGAACCCGTGGCCGTGGTCTTCCCCGGCCTGCGCTACTCCCCCGCGCGGCCCCTGCTGCACTACACCACCAAGCTGCTGCGCGCCCGAGGGTGGGCGGTCGTCGAGGCCTGGTACGACTACGACCGTCCCGAGTTCCTCACCGCCGCCGAAGCCGAACGCCACTCCTGGATCACCGCCGACGCCGCGGCGGTGTGGCGCTGGGTGCGCGGGCACGCCCGGCCGCGCCTGCTGGTGGGCAAATCGATCGGCACGCTGGCCATGGCCTTCCTCATGCGCGACGCCCGCGACGCCGCGGCGGCCAAGGTTTGGCTCACCCCGCTGCTCCGCGCGGACGACGTGCTCCGCGCCATCGCGGAAGACGCCGCCCCCGGCCTGCTCGTGGCCGGCGGCGCCGACCCGGCCACCCCGCCCGAGCTCCTGGACGGGCTGGAGCGTCCGAGCCTGCACACCCTCGTGCTGCCGGGCGCAGGCCACGGGCTCGAGGTGAACGAACCGCTCCCCTCGCTTGACCTCATGCGGGACTACCTGCAGTCCCTCGACGCGTTCCTGGGCGCCCTATGAAGATCCTCTCCGCCACCACGACCGCCGCCTTGCTCCCCTACGAGGCCCTCGCCGGCACCCTGGCCCGGGTCGTCCTCGACGCCCGCGCGGGTCGGGCGGTCGCGCCCGAACGCACGGTGCACCCGCTGCCCGAAGGAAGCACGCTGCTCCTCATGCCCGCCTGGGACGAACGCCTGGGCGTGCTCAAACGCGTCAGCGTCCACCCCGCCAACCCCGAACGCGGGCTCGCTCAGGTGCAGGCCGAGGTGCTCGTCTTCGACGTCCGCACCGGGGAGGCCAAGCTGCTGCTCGACGGGGCCGTCGTTACCGCCCGGCGGACGGCCGCCCTCTCGCTGCTGGCCGTTCAGAGGCTCGCCGCGAAACCGCCCGAACGGGTGCTCGTCCTGGGCGCCGGCACGCAGGCGCGGGCCCACCTCGAAGCGCTCTCGACGCTCCGCCCCGGGCGCGTCTTCGTCTACAACCGCACCTTCTCGCGAGCGGCCGAGCTGGCCGCGCACGGGCGCAAGCTGGGCCTCGCCATGCAGACCGTCCCCTTCCCCGACAAGGTCGCGTCCGAGGTCGACCTGATCGTCAGCGCCACGAGCAGCGCCGCGCCGGTGGTGCCGGAAGAGGTCGCCGACGACGCGCTGATCGTCGCCGTCGGCGCCTTCACCCCGCGCATGGCCGAGTTGCCGGCGACGCTGGTGAAGCGTTCGCGCGTCTTCGTGGACACCCTGCCCGGAGCGCGCGCCGAGGCCGGCGACCTGCTGCAGGCCGGTGTGGACTGGGCGCAGGTGCGCACCCTGGGGGACGCGCTCGAAGAGGGTCCGCCCGTGGGCGGACCGGTGGTGTTCAAGAGCGTCGGTTCGGCGCTATGGGATCTGGCGGCGGCGCGGCTGATCTACGGAACGTAGAGCACCTGGTAGAGCAACCGCGGCACCTCGGTGGTCCAGACGTCGTCGGCCGCCACCACGGCAACCACGACGTTGCCTACCTCGTCGCGAATCTGGGCCTGGAAGTCGGCGAGGACCGCACCCGAAAGCCCCGCGGCGGCCACCCGTTCGGGCAAAACCCCGGCCTTGAGCAGGCGCTCGAAGGCGGTTTCGCGCAGGTCCTCCAGGCTCCTGCGGACGCGCTCCGGCTGCAGGCGCGGGGGCGGGAGCTCCCGCAGGGCGATGACCTGCCCGATGCGGAAGCGCAGCTCCTTGGGCACGAAGCGCAGCTGCAACAGCACCTTGCCGTCGGGCGTCACCCCTTCGGCGCGGGCCTGGATGACGCCGGGGGCGCGCCACCCCTCGCTGTTGAGGTCCTCGGGAACGAGGACGCCGCGAAAACCCTCCACCCGAACCTGCACCTCGGCCAGGTGCACCGCCTGGTCAAGGGCCTGCTGCAGGGGCCCCGTCGACCACACCAGTTCGGAAAGCACCGTGTCCTTGAGGCTGTCGCTCAGCTGCCGCCGCAGCACCTCCAACCCCCGCTCCGTCGAGCTGCGTTCCTGCTCGAGCCGCAGCAGCTCCTGCTTGAGGTCGAAGACCTGCTGGTTCGCCGCCGCCAGCTGGTCCTGCAGGCGGCGGTTGGCCAGCCGCAAGGCGTCGCGCTGCTCCTCGAGCGCCTTGCGCTCGGCGTCAAGGGTGGTGATGTCGCCCAAGAGCTGCTGGCGCTCCTTTTCCAGCGCCGCGATCTCCTTCTGGATGGCGCGCACCCGCGCCTCGGCCTGGGCCGCGGCCGCCTCGGCTTCGCGGGTCTTGGCCTGGGCCGCCTCAGCCCGCTGGATCGCGTCGGCCTCGGCCTGGCGCAGCTTCTCGAGGTCGTCCAGCAAAAGGATCTGGCCCTGCTGGAGGGCGTCGAACTCGCGCTCGAGCGCCTCGCGCTCGGATCCGATCCGCTCCACCTCGGCGCGCACCCGCCCCAGCTCCACCTCGCGCTCTTCGAGCTGTTTGCGGGTTTCCTCGACCGCCTGCCGCAGCAGCTCCTTCTCGCCCTGCAGCTTGCGGATTTCTTCTTCGGCCAGCTTGAGGGCGTCGGCCTTGGCCTTCAGCTCCCGCTCCAGGCGCTCGCTCTCCCCCAGCGCCCGGGCGGCGCGCGCCTCCAGGTCGCTTACGTGCCCGCCCAGACGTTCGACCTCGGACCGCAGCTGGTCCCGCTCCTCGCGCACCTTCTCCGCCTCGAGGATCGTCTTGCGCGCGTCGCTGGCCAGGAAGAAGAAAGCCGCGAACGCCAGCAGGGCGATGACCACGCCGGTAAAAACGGCCACGACCAGCGCGGTGGTGCGCGGACGCAGGCCGAAGAGGCGCAGGTGGCGGCGTCCCACCCGGCGGCCCACCACGTCGCCCACGTAGGCGACGACGGCTGCGATGAGCAGCAGGTTGACGAGCAGCGTCCAGAGGCTCATGAGGAGGCTAGAGCTCGAAGTCCTCGCCCAGGTAGTAGTTGCGGGCGCCCGTGTCGCGTGCGAACTCGTCGGGGCTGCCGTGGAAGACGACCTGGCCGTCGTACATCAGGTAGACCCGATCGGTGATGGCCAGCGTTTCGCGCACCGAGTGGTCGGTGATGAAGACCCCAAGGCCGCGTTTGGCGCGCAGTTCCTGGATCAGGGTCTGGATGTCGCCCACGTTCTTGGGGTCGACGCCGGTGAAGGGCTCGTCGAGGAGGATGAAGTCGGGGTTGGTGGTGAGGGCCCGGGCGATCTCGAGCCGCCGCCGCTCGCCCCCCGAGAGCGTGTAGGCGTACTTGTCCTTGAGGTGGTCGATGTGGAACTCCTCGAGCAGCCCCAGCGCGGTGTCGTGCCGCTCCTTCTTGGGGAGGGGTTGGTGCTCGAGGATGGCCAGCAGGTTTTCGAGCACGGTCATGCGCCGGAACGCCGAGGGTTCCTGAGGCAGGTAACCCAACCCCAGCCGCGCCCGCTTGTGCATGGGCAGACGGGTCACGTCCTCTCCGCGCAGCAGGATCCGCCCGCCGTTGGGGCGCACGAAACCGACGAGCATGTAGAAGGTGGTCGTCTTGCCCGCCCCGTTGGGGCCGAAGAGGGCGACGATCTCCCCGCGCCCGAGAACCAGGTCCACGCCCCGAACCACGTCCCGCCGCCCGTACCGCTTGCGCAAACCCTGGGCCGAAAGGCGCGCCTGCTGGGCGTATTCCACCTCGGGGGAAAGAGCCGTTTCCATTGCGCTCCATCGTACACAAACGGGCTTAAGGGGCGGTGAGAGGGCGCTGCGCGTAGAATGAAGGCATGAAATACCTTGGCTGGGCGCTGCTGCTCCTCGGGCTCCTGCTGCTGTGGCCGATCCTGGGACCGCTGCTGGCGGTGGCCCTGACCCTGATCGGCCTGGTCCTGGCGCTGGCGCTGGGGGCGGTGCTCGTGAGCTTCGGCTGGATCCTGGCGCTGGCGCTGCTGGCGCTGGGCCTCTTCTTCGCGGCGCTCAAATGGGCGCTCCCGCTCGGCATTCTGCTCCTGGGGCTATGGCTGCTTTCGACGGATCGACGACGCAACCGGGGCTGATCCTCGCGCTCAGCGGCGGCGGGGTGCGGGGGTTCGCGCACCTGGGCGCGTTGCGTGCGATCCGGGAGGCGGGCCTGCCGATCGCCGGCGTGGCGGGCAGCTCGGCGGGGGCCTACGCCGCGGCCAACCTGGGGCTCGACCTGCCGCTCGAGGTCGAGCCGCTGATGAGCCATGTGATCGACCGCCAGCTCGCCGACCTCTTCATGGCCAACGGCAACCGCCTGCTGCGGGTGGCCAAGATCCAGGGCCGGCTGTTCAAGGCGCTGCGCCATACGGCGATCGCCGACGCCGAGCGGCTCCGCGAAGGCCTGCTCGAGCTCTACGGCACCGCCAGGATCGAGGAGCTGGTGCCCCCGCTGGCCATCAACGCCGCCGACCTGAACACCGGCGAGGTGGTGGTGCTGCGCGAGGGGCCCCTGGTGGACGCGGTCATGGCCTCGAGCGCCATCCCGGGCATCTTCCCGCCCGTTCCCTGGGGCGGCCGGCTTCTCGTCGACGGCGACGTGGTGGAAAAGGTGCCGGTCACCGCCGCCCGGCAGCTGGGCCCCGGCCCGGTGGTGGGCGTGGACGTGTCCAACCCCGTGCGTCTGCACAAACCCCACAACTCGTTCGAGGTGATGCTGATGGCCAGCGAGGCCTCGATCCGTCGGCTCAAACGGCTGGCGCTCGAACGCGCCGACTACGTGCTCTCGCTGGTCCCCGACCATCCGGTGGACACCTTCGACTACAGCCAGGCGAACGCGCTGTACGCCTTCGGATACGAGACCACCCAGGCCCACCTGCCCGAGCTCGAAGCGTTGCTCGCGCCCAAGCGCAGGGGGCTATTCGCCTGGTTGCAACGCGAACCCCAGCGCCGCAAGGGCTAGCGCCACCAGCGCCAACCCCGTACCGGTGGCGCCGTACCCCGCCCAAAACGCCAGCACCGCGAACAGGCCCCAGACCATGGGCAGGGCCGCCAACGAAAGCGCGGCCACGCGTCGTTCCGTGACGTCGCCACGGCTCATCAGCTGCCGGCGGTAGACCAGCACGCCGGCGCTCAAAACGGCAGCGCTGAGCCACCACGCCGCCGGCATCCAGTCCGGCCAGCCCCGCGGCGAGGGCAGCAAGAGCGCGCTCGCCGCCGCGAAGAGCACGACGAAGAAGTTCAGGCCCAAAAGCCAAAGGTAGACCTGGCGGATGCGGTTCACGCCCCCAGACTAATGCAAGATCCGTGCCAGGAAGGCCTGGGTCCGCTCGTGTTGCGGACTGGAGAAGACCTGGTCGGGTTCGCCCTCTTCGATGATCTCGCCCATGTCCATGAAGATCACCCGGTCGGCCACCTCGCGCGCGAAGCCCATCTCGTGGGTGACCACCAGCATGGTCATGCCGCTCTTCGCCAGCTCCTTCATGGCGTCGAGCACCTCGCCCACCATCTCGGGGTCGAGTGCGCTGGTGGGCTCGTCGAAGAGCATAATCTTGGGCTGCATGGCCAGGGCCCGGGCAATGGCGACGCGCTGCTGCTGCCCGCCGGAAAGCTGGGCGGGGTACTTTTCCGCCTGGTCGGCGATGTCCACCCGCTCGAGCAGCTCCATGGCGATCTGCTCGGCCTTTTCGCGCGGCCACTTGCGCACGATCCGCGGGGCGAGGGTGATGTTCTCGAGCACGGTCATGTGGGGAAAGAGGTTGAAGCTCTGGAAGACCATGCCCACTTCCTTGCGCACCGCGTCGATGTTGCGCACGTCGCGGTTGAGCTCGATTCCGTCCACCACGATGCGGCCCTTCTGGATCTCCTCAAGACGGTTGATGGTCCGGATCAAGGTGCTCTTCCCCGACCCCGAAGGGCCGATGACGACGACCACCTCGCCTTTTTGCACGTCCAGATTGATGTCCTTCAGGACGTGCAGGGCGCCGAACCATTTGTTGACGTTCTCCATGTGGATGATGGGTTCCATGCGTGCCTCCAGCTTACCGCGTCCCCAAGCCCATGGCGCGTTCGAGCTTCCGGCTCGCGTAGGACATGAGGGCGGCCCCGACGAAGTAAACGAGTGCTATGAACAACAGCACTTCCCTCTCGGTGCCCAGGAACTTCGGGTTTCTTGCCACGGTAATCGCCATGAAAAGCAGATCGAAGAGCCCCAGGATGTAAACCAGTGAGGTGTCTTTAAAAATGGCGATAAGTTGTCCGATCAGAGCAGGGATGACCGAGCGGATCGCCTGCGGAAGAATAATGTAGCGAGCCGACTGAGTCCCCGATAAACCCAGCGCCCAAGCGGCCTCGTACTGCCCTTTGGGTACCCCCTGGATCCCACCGCGAACGTACTCCGCCAAGTAGGCGGCCGCGAACATGCTGAAACCGACCACGATGGAAAACAGCGTCGGCACCTCCCAGCTCGCCGGAAGGAAGAGGGGGACCATGTAGTAGGAGAGAAAAAGTACGGTGATCAGTGGAACGCCACGAATCAGCTCAATGTAAAGAATCGACAGCGCCCGAAAGACGGGCCACTTGCCCGTTCGTCCCAACGCCAGCAATAGCCCTAGCGGGAAAGCGAAAACGCTGGCCAGTACGGTCAACATTAAAGTGAACGAAAATCCGCCCAAGCGATCGGTTTTCCCCCACAGCAAAAAAAGGATCACGAGCGCACCGAAGGCCGCCGCCGCATGCACCACCCTGGCTGAAAGGTAATGGCCGACGGTAATACCGACGGGCAAGGACAAAACGGTAATGAGGAGATAGACGCGGGTCAACGGAAACAGAACCGGGAAACTCACCGCAAAAACGGCAACGGCCCCGATCCACATCCATAAGGGCGCACGCCCCCGGTTACAATGCGCATACAGCAGGCCTGCAACAAAAAGGACCACAGCAGTAATCGTCCATATGCGCCACACCTGATCCGGCGGATAGGAACCGACCATGAGCAGGCGCATGTTTTCAGGGACGACGGACCAACGCGCTTCCTCGAAAACCCAGAGGAAGACGCCTTTGGCAACGGCAAACAGCAGCCAAGCGGTAACCACCGTTAACGCCGAGTTGAACCAGCCGTTAAAAAGGTTTTCCTTTAACCAAGTCAGGGCCCTCATCGCGCCACCCCCACGAGGGCCACCTTGACGTTGTACCAGTTGATCAACGCGCTGATGAAGAGCGAAAGGCTTAGGTAGGCCGCCATGACGATGAGGATGCCTTCAATGCTGTGCCCGGCCTGATTGACCGTCGTTTCGTAGACGCTCATGATTTCAGGGAAGGCGATCGCGATGGCCAGGGACGAGTTCTTGGTGAGGTTGAGGTATTGGTTGCCCAGGGGGGGTATGACGATACGCATGGCTTGAGGAAGAATGATCAGCCTAAGAGTTTGTGCGTAACTAAGCCCCAGGCTTGCGGGCGCCTCCCACTGCCCTTTCGGCAGCGATTGTATGGCGCCGCGAACGATCTCGGCAATGTACGAGGCCGTATAAAGCACGAGGGCCAAAAGCACCGAACTAAACTCAGGAGAGAGCTGCATGCCCCCCTCAACGCGGAAGCCTTGGACCTGCGGAACGGAGAGCTCAAGCGGTATGGAACCCACCAGGTAGAGGCCCAAACCCCACGCAGCCGCCGGCGTCAACCAATACAGCCAACGCGGGGGGCGCCAAAGCGAACGCGCGAGCCATAACAAGGCCCACAAAGCCAACCCGGCGTAAAAATAAGGCGCGAAGCTGGCCCACGCCGCATCAGGAACGGGCCAAGGAATGAGCACCCCTTTATTGCTGACGATCACGCCATGGAAGCGGGGTGCCGTGCGTATCGGCGGAAGCAACAAAAACACCGCCAAGTACCAAAACACCATCTGCACGAGCAGGGGCGTGTTGCGGATAAGTTCCACATAGGCAAACGAAAGCCGGTTGACGAGCCAGTTGCTCGATAGTCGGCCGATACCGATCAAAACACCCAACACGGTTGTGAGCACGATGCCCAGAAAGGATACCCTTAGGGTATTAAGAAACCCCGTGACCATGGCCTGCCAAACCTGATCGGAGGGGTGGTAAAGACGCAAGATCCAGCGCCCCTGCTCCTTGGCCACGGTATAGCCTTCATAGATTTGGAAGTCAGCGGGCTCAGTCAGGAACCCAAATGAAAACTGGAGGTTGCGGGCGGCCATGTTGGTGCTGGCCATATAACCCAGGAAAAGCAGGACCGCGACGACCACGGTCAACAGCAGGGCTTGGAAAAGAATGGCGAGCTTGCGTTCGTCTTTCCAGAAGGGGACGGCCTCGATCATAGTTCCTCAGCGTGCGACGCTTGCAAGTGGTGAGCGGCCCCATGCAGGGGCCGCTCGGGTTTTCGTGGTTTACCGGAAGGGCGGCGAGTAGATGAGGCCGCCGTCGGTGTAGAGCGCGTTCAAGCTACCCTCGCGCGGGATGAAGAACGGGCTGTCGGGCCCGAGGTGGCGGGCGTAGATTTCCCCGTAGTTGCCCACGTGACGAATTACGCGCGCAGCAAAGTCGTTGGTAAGTCCAAGCCCTTCACCCAGCTTGCTCTCGACACCCAGGAAGCGGCGAATGCCAGGGTTGCTGCTCTTCAGCATCTGGTCGAGGTTGGCTTGGGTGATGCCGAACTCCTCGGCCTGCATGGTGGCGTAAACGATCCAGGTGAGCGCGTCGCGCCACTTGCTGTCGTTCTGGAAGGTAAAGCCCGCGAGCGGCTCCTTGGAAAGGGTTTCGGGGAGGATGACAAGCGACTCGGGATCCTTGCTCTTGGCCTTCCACCCCACCAAGCCGGATTTATCGGTGGTAACCGCATCGCAGCGGCCCGACTCGAGCCCGGCCATGGACTTGCTGAAGTCGTCGAAAGTCAACAGCTTGGTGCCCAGGTTGTGCGCACGGTCCACGTCGGTCCAGTTCTTTTCGGTCGTGGTGCCGGCGTTGGTGCAGACCGTCGCACCCTTCAGGTCGTAGACCGACTTCACGCCCAGGCTCTTCTTGACCATGACGCCCTGACCGTCGTAGAAGTTGACGGGAAGGAAGTCCACGCCCAGCTGGCTGTCGCGGCTGGTGGTTACGGTGGTATTCCGGAAAACCACGTCCACCTTACCGGTCTGGATCGCGTTAAACCGCACTTTCGCATTCAGCGGCACGAAATCAACCTTGGTGGGGTCATCGAAGATGGCCGCCGCAACGGCGCGGCAGAAATCGACGTCGAAGCCAACGTAGTCGCCGGTCTTCTCGTCGATGAAGCCAAAGCCCGGAGCGCCACCGTTGACGCCGCAGATCAACTTGCCGCGCTGCTTGACGACGTCAAGACGCGACTGCTGCGCCAAGCCCAGAACACCCAAAGAAAGGACGGCCAACAGAACGAGCAGTTTTCTCATAAGCTTCTCCCTCCAAAATGCAATATGCCCTCGCATTTTGCATGAAGGTAAGCATAATGTCAAGGAAAATGTATGGTCTTGCAGCGTGTTCAGGTCTCAGCACCGCGACGCGCCATCTCGCGCTCCAGCCAGTCGGTGAAGAAGGTGAGCACCGTTGTCAATATGAGGTAGATGGCCGCCACCGCCACGTAGACCTCCACCGGGCGGAAGGTGATCGAAATCATGCGCTGACCCTGATGCACAAGTTCAAGCAACGTAATGACCGAAGCCAAGGAGCTGTCCTTGAGCAGCGCGATGACGTTGTTGACCAGAGGCGGAACGACGATCTTGATGGCCTGGGGCACAATGATGTAGCGCATCACCTGAAACGGTCGCATGCCCAGAGACATGGCTGCTTCCCACTGCCCTTTCGCGATCGCCTGGATCCCCGCACGGATAACCTCGGCGTTGTAGGCCCCCACGTTGACGCTCAGCGCGATGAAAGCGGCCCAGTAAGGGGTCAGCACGTCCTGGATCGGCGGTGCGCCCAGGGGCTGGAGGTACTTCCAAGCCGGTTCGAGCAGGAAGGGCAGCGCGTTGTAGGCGAACAGAATCTGCACGAGGAGCGGCGTTCCCCGAATTACCCAGACATAGAACTGCGCCGGCCAGCGAAAGAGCGGGTTCTTCGAGAGGCGGGCGATGCCGGCAAAGAGCCCCAGGAAGAGGCCCGTGACCGAGCTGATCACGGTCAGCTTGATCGTGACTTCCGCCCCCAGCCGCAGATTGTGGGCGAAGTTGGGAACCTTGCTCGCGGTGAAGTTCACCGCCAGAAAGTACCACCGAAGCGCAGCCTCGATACCCGCGAAGAAGACGACGTAACCCACGGCGATCGCGGCCAGCGCGACGCCCAACCATGCCAGCACCTTGAGCAGCTTCATGCCCGCCTCCTAACACGGCAAGGGCCCGGGGGCCATTGGCCCCCGGGCCGGGGACGATAGCTTACTTACAGCGGATGTCCTTGCCGAACCACTTCATCGAGATCTGCTCATAGACCCCGTTGGCCTGGATCTCGTCCAGCGCCTGGTTGAGCGCGGCGAGCAACAGGCTGTTGCCCTTGGCCACGGCCATGCCAATCTCTTCCCGGTTCAGGAGGCCGGAGATCTGCAGGTTGAGGTCGCGCGATTGGATGGCCTCGATCGCCGTGAACTGGTCGGTGATCCAGGCATCGATGCGGCCGAGCATCAGGTCCTGCACCGCGTCCGGGTTGGTCTGGTAGGTCTTGAGCTGCTTCGGCCCGAACTGCTTGGCGAACTCCTCGAAGGTCGTGCCCAGCTGGGCGCCGATGACCTTGCCCTTAAGCTCCTCGGGCGTCTGGGGACCGCCCGGCTTGGAGACGATCACGTTACCGGTGCAGTAGTAGGGCTTGGTAAAGTCCACCGCCTTGGCGCGCTCCTCGGTGATGGTGTGCGAAGCGATCACGAAGTCGAAGCGGCCCTGGTTGAGGGCGATGAGCATGGTGTCCCAGGCGTGGGCCTTCCACTCGGGCCCGAGCCCCAGCTGACCAGCGATGGCGTTGCCGATGTCGATGTCGAAACCCTTGAGGTTGTTCTGATCGTCGAAGAAGTTGAACGGCGGGAAGGCCCCCTCGGTGCCGATCAGGATCTTGCCGCTCTGCTTGATCTCGGGAAAGGTGCGGAACTTCTGCGCCATACCCAAAGAGCCCAGGACCAATACGAGCGATGCCAACCATAGAATTCTCTTCATGTGCATACCTCCTTAAACCACGGTATGATTATACGCGTTCGCGTCCTGAACGCAAATCGCGTAGACTGCAAGGTCATGGATCTGGAAGCCGTCATCGAAAAACTCGTTCCCGGTGGTTTGGGCCTGGCCCGCACCCCCGAAGGGGTGCTGCTGGTGCGCGGCGCCCTGCCCGGGGAGCGCGTGCGGGTGCGCGCGGAGCGCAAGAAAAACCACCTCGAGGGCGAGCTGCTGGAGGTGCTCGAGCCCTCGCCCGACCGCGAGGACCCGGGCCTGCCGCCGGGCGCGGACCTGCCGCTTGGCTACGAGGCCCAGCTGCCCGTCAAGGAAGGCTTCGTGCGCGAATCGCTGGCGCGGGTGGCGCGGCTGGAAACCGAGGTGCAGCCCATCCACCCCTCCCCCGCCCCGCTGGGCTACCGCACCGCCGCCCAGTTCGCGCTCCACCCCCTCGGGGGGCTGGCCTACCGGGTTCCCGGATCGGACGAGCTGGTGCGGGTGGAGGACGACCCGCTGCTGGCGGAGCCGCTGCGGAAAGCCCTGAGGCTTCTGAACACCTGGCCGCTGGTGGGCCTGGAAGAGGTGGCCCTGCGCGGCAGCCTGCTCACCGGCGGGGTGCAGGTGGGCCTCGTCGGCGGCAAGGCGCGCCATTTTCGCAAGGCCGCCGAAGGGCTGGTGGAGGCCGGCATCGCCGGGGTCTGGTGGGGCGCGGCCGACCCGCGCGGCCGCTTCCGCGGGCCGACGCGTTTTCTGGCGGGCAAGGAAACGCTGCTCGAGCGCTACGGCGAGCTCGAGGTGCAGGTGGACGTGGTCAGCTTCGCCCAGGTGAACCCCCCGGCCGCGGCGGCGCTCTACGCCGAGGCGGCGAAGCTGGCCGGCACCGGAGAAAGCGCGCTCGAGCTCTACGGCGGCTCGGGGGTGCTGGGCTTCTTCCTGGCGCAGGGCTACGCCCGGGTGACCGTGACCGACCTGAACCGGCGCAGCATCGAAAAGGGCCGCGCTGACGCGGCGCGGCTGGGGCTCGCGAACGTCCGCTTCGCCCGCGCCGACGCCCGCGAGGCCGCCCGCTTCGGCCCCGCCGAACTGGTGGCCGTGGACCCGCCGCGCTCGGGGCTGGCGCGGGAAACGCTGGCGGCGCTGGTGGAGCTAAAGCCGGAAAAGATCATCTACGTCGCCTGCGACCCCGCCACCTGGGCGCGCGACGTGGCCCGGCTTGCGGAACGCGGCTACCGCCTCGAGTTCGTGCGCCCCTACGACTTCTTCCCCTACACCCACCACGTCGAGGTTCTCAGCTACTTGACCAAGTCAACATGACCAAGTTAAACTGCAGACATGAAGCGGGTCGTTAACGTCGCCGAGGCCAAGGCCAAGCTCTCCGAGCTGCTGGAAGCGGCGCTGCGGGGGGAGGAGGTCGTTATCGCTAAGCGGGGCAAACCCGTGGCCACCCTCTCCCCCATTGAACCGGCGAAGACGCGCAAACTCGGCCTCATCGACATGGAAATCCCCGACAGCTTCTTCGAGCCCCTCCCCGAAGAAGAGCTCGAGGCATGGGAGGGTCGTTGAACTCCGGCTACCTGCTCGACACCCACGCGCTGCTTTTTGCCGCCGCCCGGCCGAATCGGCTCTCCCCCAAAGCGCACGCCGCCATCCTCTCCGGTTCGCGGGTATACACCTCCAGCGCCTCCGCCTGGGAGATCGCCACGAAGCACCGCATCGGCAAACTACCCGAAGCCGGAGGTCTGTTACTCAACTACCGCGAGCTGATGAACGAGATGGGGTTGCTCGATCTGCCCATCTACACCGAGCACGCGCTCCTTGCGGGCAGCATGGTAGGCGACCACCGGGACCCCTTCGACCGCATCCTCGCCGCCCAGGCGCGGCTGGAGAACCTGACCGTCATCAGCGCCGACCCCGCCTTCGACGCGCTGGGCGTGCGCCGGCTCTGGTAGAATCGCCTCCGTGCTGGCGCGTCGCATCGTCCCCTGCCTCGACGTCCACGAGGGCCGCGTGGTCAAGGGCGTCAAATTCGTCAACCTGGTCGACGCCGGCGACCCGGTCGAGGCCGCCGTGGCCTACGACGAAAGCGGCGCCGACGAGCTCGTCTTCCTCGACATCACCGCCACCCACGAGAACCGGCCGCTGGTGCTGGAGATGGTGCGCCGGGTGGCCGAGCGCGTCTTCATCCCCTTCACCGTCGGCGGCGGGGTGCGCAGCCTCGAGGACGCGCGGGCGCTCCTGCTCGCGGGCGCCGATAAGGTGAGCGTGAACTCGGCGGCGGTGGCGCGGCCCGAGCTGATTCGCGAACTGGCCGACCACTTCGGCTCGCAGGCGGTGGTGCTGGCCATCGACGCCAAGCGCGTCGGGCCCGGACGCTGGGAGGTCTACGTCGCCGGCGGACGCAAGCCCACGGGGCTGGACGCGGTGGCCTGGGCGCGCGAGGGCGAACGGCTCGGCGCGGGCGAGATCCTGCTCACCAGCATGGACGCCGACGGCACCAAGGCCGGATACGACCTCGACCTCACCCGCGCGGTGGCCGAGGCCGTGCGCATCCCCGTCATCGCCTCCGGCGGGGCGGGCGCGCCCGAGCACTTCGCCGAGGTCTTCGAAGAGGCCGCCGCCGACGCCGCGCTGGCGGCGAGCGTCTTCCACTTCGGCGAGATCCCCATCCCCGATCTCAAGCGCTTCCTGGCCCGGCGCGGCATCCCCATGCGGGAGGACATCGAATGAACCTAGACGCGGTCAAGTTCGACGAACGCGGGCTGGTGCCCGTCGTTATTCAGGACGCCGACTCCGGTGAGGTGCTCACGCTGGCGTGGGCCAACCGCGAGGCGCTCGAGCGCACCCTGCAGACCGGCCAGACCCACCTCTACTCGCGCAGCCGCCAGGCGCTGTGGAAGAAGGGCGAGACCTCGGGCCACGTCCAGGACCTGGTGGAGATGCGGCTCGACTGCGACGGCGACGCCGTGCTCTACCGGGTGCGCCCCCACGGCCCCGCCTGCCACACCGGGGCCCGCAGCTGTTTCCACAACCCCGTCACCCCCGAGGCGACCCCGCCCCTGGGCTGGGTGCTCGAGCAGGTCTGGCGCACGATCCAGGACCGCCTCGAAACGATGCCCGAGGGCTCCTACGTCGCCAAGATGCACGCCGCCGGCCTCGACCGCATCCTCAAGAAGATCGGCGAGGAGGCGGGCGAGGTGATCATCGCCGCCAAGAACCCGGACGCGGCCGAGCTTGCCTGGGAGGCCAGCGACCTGCTCTTCCACCTGCTGCTCACCCTGGCCGAGCGCGGCCTCGGGCCGGCCGACCTGGCCCGGGTGCTGAGCGAACGGCACCAACCAGGCTCCGAAGGCTGAAAACCCCGCCGGTCCTTGCGGACCTTTGTTAGGCTGAGGGCATGAGCATCGAGAACAAGCTGGTCCTCGAGGTCGTCCGCGTCACCGAACAGGCCGCCTTGGCGGCCAGTCGTTTTTCGGGTAAGGGCGACAAGCACGCCGTGGACGAAGCCGGCACCGAAGCCATGCGCAAGCAGCTGAACGAGATGGAGATCAGCGGCACGGTGGTGATCGGCGAGGGCGAGATGGACGAGGCCCCCATGCTCTACATCGGCGAGCAGCTGGGCAAGGGCGGCGTCGAGGTGGACATCGCGGTGGACCCGGTCGAGGGCACGAACATCACCGCCAAGGGCCTACCCAACTCGGTCACGGTGATCGCCATCAGCGAAAAGGGCGGGCTCTTCCACGCCCCCGACATGTACATGGACAAACTGATCGTCGGCCCCCCCGCCGCCGGCAAGGTGGACCTCAGCTGGCCGGTGGGGGCCAATCTGAAGGCGATCGCACTCTCGATGAACCGCAACGTCGAGGACCTGGTCATCGTCGTCCTCGACCGCCCGCGTCACGAGCGGCTGATCCGCGAGATTCGCGAGGCCGGCGCCCGCGTCAAGCTGATCGGCGACGGCGACGTGATCGCCGCGCTCGCCGCGGCCATCCGCGGCACCGGCGTGCACGCGGTCATGGGCTCGGGGGGCGCGCCCGAAGGCGTGCTCGCCGCCGCCGCGCTCAAATGCCTGGGGGGCGAGATCCAGGCCCGCTTCCTGCCTGAAGACGACGAACAGCGCGAACGCCTGCACGCGATGGGCGGCGACGAAAACAAGATCTACAAGACCGCCGACCTCGCCCCGGGGGACGAGATCGTCTTCGCCGCCACCGGCATCACCGACGGCGACATCCTCGAGGGCGTGCGCTTCTTCGGCGGCGGGGCCCGCACCCACACGATCGCGATGGGTCACAAGACCCGGGTGGTGCGCTTCATCGACACCATCCACCTCATGGAGGCCGACGCCCGGGTGGTCATCCGCGTCTGAGGCGGGCGTAGCGTTCCGCCAACCCCCTCAGCCGCTCGGCCAGCCCGTGCGTCAGGTCCCGGGTGGAGTAGCGCCAGGCCCAGTTCCCCTCGGGCCGTGAGGGGAAGTTCATCCGCGCCTCCGATCCCAGTTCCAGCGGATCCTGCAGCGGAAAGACGGCCATGCGGCAGCGGCTTTGCAGCGCCAGCTCGATCAGGGCCCAGGGAGCGTCCTGGCAACCGCGGCAGGCGATGCCCCGTCCCTCCAGGTAACGGCGCATGAAGTCGAGCTCCGCATCCGGGGCGTGCTCGCACCAGCCGCGGGTGGTGTCGTTGTCGTGGGTCCCGGTGTAGACCACGCAGTTGCCCGACTCCGGGTAGTTGTGGGGCAGGAAGGGGTTGTCCTCGCCGGTGAAGGCGAACTGCAAGACCTTCATGCCCGGCAGTCCGAAGCGGTCGCGCAGGGCCTCCACCTCGGGGGTGATCAGCCCCAGGTCTTCGGCGAGGATGGGAACCGAACCAAAGGTCGCCTCGACCTTGCGAAAGAACGCCTCGCCGGGGGCCTTCTCCCAGCGGCCGTGTTCCGCCGTGGGGGCGCCCGCCGGTACGGCCCAGTAGGCCTCGAAGCCCCGGAAGTGGTCGATGCGAACGAGGTCGGCGGTCTCGAGCGCCCGGCGAATGCGCCGCAGCCACCAGTCGAAGCCGCTGCGCTCGAGGGCGTCCCAGTCGTAGAGCGGGTTGCCCCAGAGCTGGCCGGTGGGGCTGAAGTAGTCGGGCGGCACCCCGGCCACGGCAACGGGGTTGAGATCCTCGTCGAGTTGGAAGAGTTCGGGATGGGCCCAAACGTCGGCCGAGTCGTGCGCCACGAAGATGGGCATGTCGCCGACGATGCCGAGGCCCAGGTCGTGGGCGGCATTCGCGAGCGCACGCCACTGCGAAAAGAAGACCCACTGGGTCCAGCGTTGGAAGGCGGCCTCCTCGGCCAGGCGCTCGCGCGCCGCGGCCAGTGCGCCGGGGTCCCGGCGCTTCAGGGGCTCGGGCCAGGACCACCAGGGGGCGCCGCCATGCTCGCCCTTGAGCGCCATGAAGAGCGCGTAGTCCTCGAGCCAGTCGGCGTGCTCACGCTCGAAGACCGCGAGCGCGTGCGTGTCCTCGCGCGTTGCACGGGCCCGGAACCCGGCGTAAGCGCGGCGCAGCAAAGGCCAGATCCAGCGGTAGACGAGGCCGTAGTCCACCCGGTCGGGCGGCGACTCCGGGGGGTCGGCGGCCTCGAGCCAACCCCGCGCGACGAGCCGCCGCGGGTCGATCAGGTAGGGGTTGCCGGCGAAGGCCGAGAACGCCTGGTAGGGCGAGTCGCCGAATCCGGTCGGCCCCAGGGGCAGCACCTGCCACCAGCGGGCGCCGGTAGCCGCGAGCCAGTCCAGGAAGGAGCGGGCCTCGTCGCCGAGGTTGCCGATGGGGTAGGGTCCGGGGAACGATGTGGGGTGCAGCAGGATGCCGAAGCTGCGCGGGAGCTCCATGCCTCATGGTAACGCTTCCGCGCCGACTAGCGCAGCGTCGCCCAGGGAGGCACCCAGAGGAACCAGGTCCGGTAGGGGGTGAGGTCGAGCGCGCGGCCGGAGGCGTCTTCGATGACGAGCCCGCCCTGGATCCTCCAGGTGACGGGCACCCGCCTGCCGTCGAGGTAGAGCGCGCCGTGCCCCTTGGAGAGGTCGAGCGCGAGGCGGCCCACGTCGTCGATCACGCGCGCGTCGACGCGCAGCACGGCCACCGCCGTGACCCGGAAGGGCGCGCTGCCGCGCACGATCCGGCCGTTGCGGTACCAGACGTACCCCTGGCCGTCGTAGCGAAACGCGCTGACGTAGTCGGGGGCGTAGCGCACCTCGACCCGCTCCCCGTCCGGGGCGTCCTCGGGGGGCCGGTAGGCCTTGCCGCTGAGCGTGCGCTTGCGCTCGAGGCGGAGGCGGGCGAGTTGCTGACGCACCTGCCCGCCCTCCACGTAGGTGTTGTGGGGCGGGCGCCGCTGGGGGTCGCGGCGAAACAGCGGATCGTAGAGGCCGTCGAAGGTGATCATCTTTTCCCGCTCGATCATCGCCAGCGCCTCGGGGCTGCCGCCCACGTGAAGCAGGACCGCGCCCATCGCCTGGGCGAGGCGCAGGATGTACGGCCGCGCCGATCGTACCGGGCCCAGCTTGCCCTTCTCGCCGCCCTCGTAGCGGACGAGCAGGCGGGTCACCCCGCCCTCGACGGGGACCTCGTGCACCTGCACCGCCCAGTCGAGCCCCCACTGGGGGTAGGCGGCGGCGCTGTTGTCGACGGCGACCAGAATGGGCCGGAGGCGCTCGAGCTTGTAGGGCTTCTCGCCGGGTCCGATGGCGCCGCCCTGCTTGGGCCCCGGTTGCGGGCTCGTCGCGGGAACGGGGGCCGGCGCGGGCTCGCCTCCCGCCAGCGGCAGTGCGGGGGCCGGGGGCGCGGGCGCGAAGGCGGGAGGGGCGGGGGCCGGTGGCGGGGGAGCAAGAGCGCCGGGCGCCGTCGAAACGGGAGGCGCCCCAACGGGGGCGGCGGGCGACGCCACGGGCGCGGGCGCCGGGCCTGCCGGCGGGGCCGAGGCGGCTTCGGGGGCCGGGGGAACCTCGCTGGGCACGGCCGTCTCCGGTGCGGCCGCGGGGGTGGGCTCTGTGGGGACGGGCTCGAGGCCGGGCGCCGCCGCTTCGGGCGCCGGTGCGGGCGGGGTCTCCGTGGCCACGGCGGGCGCTGCGGCCGCTTCCGGAGCGGTCTCCGGCACCGGTTCGGGAGCGGGCGCGGGCTCGGCCGGGGCCTCGCCGGGGGCGGGCGCCGCGGAGGCCGATGCCGGCTCCACGGCCTCCGCCGGAGCCGGCGGCTCGGTGGGGGACGCGGCCGGCGGCAGCGGCAGCGGCGCCTCTTCGGCAGGGGGCTGGACGGCCGTTTCGGCCGGTGGCGGGGTCTCCGGCGCGGCGGTCTCGGGCTCGGGGGCCGGCGCCTCTTCGGGGGCGGCGGCCTGGGGCTCGGGCGGAGGGCTGGGCTCGGAGGGCGTTTCGGTTTCGACCGGCGGTTGGGCCAGCGGTGGGGCCTCGGGGGCGGGTTCCGGAGTGGCGGGGGGCGCCTCTTCGCCGGCCACTTGCGCGCCTTCGCCGAGCTCGAGGAGCAGGTACCCGGTGGCCTCGGGCGGGGGTGGCGTCGGCGTCCACACCAGAAGGACGAAGACGAGGGTCA
Source organism: Oceanithermus profundus DSM 14977 (assembly GCF_000183745.1). NCBI lineage: Bacteria > Thermotogati > Deinococcota > Deinococci > Thermales > Thermaceae > Oceanithermus > Oceanithermus profundus. The sequence continues at coordinate 1,341,469 of NC_014761.1, forward strand.
GGAACGCCGTCGCCGTCAGGGCCAGCAGCGCGGCCCGGCGCTTGCGCTTCTGTTCGGGGGTGAGGTGGCGCACGCGGCCCGTCATCGCGCCTCCGCTAGGGCACCGCGGCCACGGCCACCCGCTTGGCCCCGGCGCGGCGGATGACGTCCATTACCTGGACCACCCGGCCGTGGGGGGTCTTGCGGTCGGCCCGCAGGATCACCGTGCCCACCGGATCCTGGGCCAGCTCGGCGCGCAGCGAGGCCAAGAGCGCCGCGTCGTCCACGGGCTCGCCCTTCCAGAAGGCCTGGCCGTCGGCCTGGACGACGACGGTGGGCGCGCCCTCGGGGCGGGCCTCGCCGCTCGTCGCCTGGGGCAGGTCGATGGGCAGGCCGGTCTCGGGGGTGATGAAGGTGCTGCTGACCATGAAGAAGATCACCAGCAGGAAGACGATGTCTACCAGCGGCGCCAGGTTGATGCTGGGCTCGCGCCTACGCCTGCGGTTCGCCATTCCTCACCTCGGCCAGGATGCCCAAGAGCTCTTCCCGACGTTGCTCGAGCTCGCTGAGGATGTCGTCCACGCGCCCGGCCAGGTAGTGGTAGGCGATCAGCGCCGGGATGGCGACGATCAGGCCGGCGGCGGTGGTGAAAAGCGCCTCGCCGATGCCGCCGGCAAGCAGCTTGGCCGTCGTCTGCCCCTGGCTGGCGAGCACGTTGAAGGCGCGGATCATGCCGCTCACGGTGCCCAAAAGGCCCAGAAGCGGCGCCACCTGCGCGGTCACGCTGAGCACACCGAGGCCGCGCGCGAGCCGCGACTCCTCCTCGAGGAGCGCCGCCTTGAGCGCGGCGTCCACCGCGGTGACCCCGAAGGGGACCCGCGCCAGGCCCGCGAGCATGAAGCGTCCGAGGGTGCCGCCGTGGGCGCGCGCGGCCTCGAGCGCCACGTCGATCTGGCCGCGCCGCACCGAGGCGTCGACCTCGCGCATCAACCGTTCGCCGCCGATCTTCTCGCGGCGGAGCGCCAGGTAGCGCTCGAAGAAGACGTAGGCGGCGTAGAGGGTGAGCAGGAGCAGGAAGACGAGGATCCAACCCCCTTGCTGAAGCTGCAACATAATGCAATCCTACCGCCAAGCCATGAGAAGTGCTTTACCCCGCCGCCGCGCGGTAGGATGGGGGACGTGAGCAAGGTTCTCGACCCCGCGCTCGAGCCCATCGCCGCCAAGGTCGCGGCCGGCGAGCGCCTGAGCTTCGACGAAGGGCTGGCGCTGTACAAGACCCGCGACCTGAACACCCTGATGCGGCTCGCCGACCACGTTCGCCGCAAGAAGCACGGCGACCGCACCTACTTCGTGCACTCGCTGCGCTTCTCGCAGACCAACATCTGTTACGTGGGCTGCCCCTTCTGCGCCTTCGCCAAACGCTTCGGCGAGGAGGGCGCCTGGGACTGGAGCGTGGAGGAGTCGGTGGCCTGGGTGCAGGAGCGCTACGAACCGGGCCTGACCGAGATCCACATCGCGAGCGGCCACCACCCCAGGAAACCCTTCGGCTACTACCTCGAACTCGTGGCCGCGCTCAAGGAAAACTTCCCGGGGGTCCAGGTCAAGGCCTGGACCGCCGCGGAGATCCACCACTTCGCCAAGATCGCCCGGTCCGACTACCGCACCGTCCTGAGCGAGCTGAAGGCCGCGGGCCTCGACGCCATGCCGGGGGGCGGGGCTGAGATCTTCGCCGAGCGGGTGCGCCGCCAGATCGCGAAGAACAAGGTGAACGCCGAGGGCTGGCTCGAAGTGCACCGCACGGCGCACGCGCTGGGGCTGCCCACCAACGCCACCATGCTCTACGGCCACATCGAGACCCTGGAAGAGCGCCTCGACCACATGGACCGGCTGCGCCGGCTGCAGGACGAAACCGGAGGCTTCATGAGCTTCATCCCGCTGGCCTTCCAGCCGCTGGGCAACAACCTGGCCCAGAACCTGGGCAAGACCGAGTTCACCACCGGCCTCGACGACCTCAGGAACCTGGCGATCGCCCGCATCTACCTGGACAACTTCCCCCACATCAAGGGGTACTGGGCCACGCTTACCGCCCCGCTCGCGCAGGTCTCGCTCGACTGGGGCGTCTCCGACATCGACGGCACCCTGATCGCCGAGTCCATCGTCAACGCCGCGGGCGCCACCTCGGGCCGCGCCATGACCAAGGAGGAGCTGGCGCGCATCGTGCGCCGCGCCGGCCGTCTGCCGGTCGAGCGCGACGCGCTTTACAACGTCGTCCGCGTCTACGACGCCGTCGCCTGACGCCATGGCCTACCGCATCGGTCTCCCCCACTACGCGAACACCGCACCCCTGGTCCACTTCCTCGAGGCCCCGCGAGGGGTCGAGCTGCGCTTCGGCGTCCCCACCGAGCTCAACCGCTGGCTGGCCGAGGGCGAGGTCGACCTCTCGCTGGTCTCCAGCCAGTTCTACCTGGAGGCGCGCGGAGCCCTGCGGGCGCTTCCCGACTTCTCGGTGGCCGTTCTGGGCGCGGTCTACTCGGTCAACCTCTTTCACAAGCGGCCCTGGGAAGAGCTGCGCCGCATCGCCATCACCTCGGAGTCGGCCACGAGCGTGCGGCTGCTCGGCCACCTGCTCGAGCGCAGCGGGGTCGAGGCCGAGCTCGAGCCCGCCCCCGTGGGTCTGGAGGGTTTAGCGACCTACGACGGCGTGCTGCTCATCGGCGACCGCGCCCTCGCCGCTTACGCGGGCCTCCTGGAGCACACCCCCGCCTCGGTGCACGACCTTCCGCGGCGCCCCGGCGGGTACTACGTCACGGATCTGGCCATGCGCTGGTTCCGGGCGACGCGGCTCCCCTTCGTCTTCGCCCTCTGGGCCACGCGCTCAGGCGAACAGCCCCCGCCCGAAGTGGTGGCCCTGCTGCGCCACGCACGGCGCGAGGGCCTGGGGCGCCTGGGCGAGGTGGCCGCGGCCGAGTCCGCGCGGCTGGGGATCCCCGCGCCCCTTTTGCAGCACTACCTCTGGAACTTCCGCTACCACCTGGAACCGCCCGACCGGCTCGGCCTCGCGGCGTTCGCCGAAGCGGTGGGGCTCCTCGGCCCCGAAGAGTACTGGTCGGTATGAAAACCCCCGCCGCGGCGGGGGTTTCCGGTACGTCCGCTCCGGCTACTTGACGACGCGGGGTACGAGCTCGACGACGCGTTCCTTGCCGCCGCGCACCAGCTTGAGCTTCACCTTCTGGCCGGGCTTGAGCCCGTACAGGACGGCGCGCAGGTCGGTGATGTCGTAGATGGGGCGGCCGTTCGCCTCCACGATCACGTCGCCGCCGACCCCGAGTTCGAGCGTCTTGCCGTTGGGCAGCTGCAGGTAGATGTAGTCCGTCGCCCCCTTGAGGCCCGCCTCGGCCGCCGGGCTGTTCTTGTCGACGCTCTGCACGACGAGGCCGTGATCGGGCAGGTCGTAGCGCTGGCGCACCTGGTCGGGATAGAACTGCACCGGCATCACCGTGACGCCCAGGCGCGGGTTGTTCTTGACGACCTCCTCGGCGGTGACTTTCTTGCCCGCGCGCATCTCCGGCAGGTACTTCTTGGCCAGGTTGATGGGAATGGCGAAGCCGATGCCCGCGAACTGGGGCACGCCGTTGGGGTTGATGATCGCGGCGTTGATGCCGATGACCTCCCCGCGCGAGTCGAGCAGCGGCCCGCCGGAGTTGCCGGGGTTGATCGCGGCGTCGGTCTGGATCAGGCGCGGGATCAGCGAGCTCTCCGCGCCGGGGTTGGTGCGGATCGCGGAGATGATGCCCTCGGTCACGGTGAACTCGAGCCCGAAGGGGTTGCCGATGGCGATCGCCTTCTGCCCCACCTTCAGCCGGTCCGAGTCGCCCAGCGGGATGGGGTGCAGCATGCCCTTGTCGGGCACGTCGACCTTGAGGAGCGCCAGGTCCAAGGGCGGCGCCGAGCCGATCAGCTTGGCCGGGTAGGCCGTGGGATCCTCGTGGAACTTCACGGTAATCTCGTCCGCGCCCTCGACCACGTGGTAGTTCGTCAGGATGTACCCCTCCTTGTCGAGGACGAAGCCCGACCCCGTACCCTGACGGGGCGGCTGCACGTAAGGCGCGAAGAAGGGGGCGAAGTCCTCGAAGCCCGGCGGCAGGTTCGGGCGCACCACCTTGGGCGCCGTTGCCACCGAGACGAAGACCACGCCGTCGCCGTAGGTTTCGACGATTCCGATCGTGTTGCGCTCGTTCTGCAGGTAGGCCTCGGGTTGGTTGAAAGGTTTGACCTCCCCGGTGGCGCGGGCGCCGGGGAGGTTCCAGGACAACGCGACGGCGGCCACCAGGACGATGCCCGCGAAACCGATCAGCGACTTTCTCATCGACATCTTATATGCACCTCCGCATCTAATCTTAGTCTCCTCGTATTAAGTACGCGTGAGGAAGCGGCTGCGCGTCGGCGCGCATGTATCCTGGGGTCGTGAGGGTATTCGCGATCAACCCCGGTTCGACGAGCACCAAACTGGCCCTCCTGGAGGTCGACGCGTCCGAAGCGCGGCTCCTGGAAGAGGAGGTCGTGCGCCACGCGCCGGCCCCCAGCCTGGCGGCCGACCTCGAACGCCGGCGCGAGCAGGTCCTTACCCAGGCGCAGGCCTGGGCCCCCTTCGACGCCTTGGCCGCTCGCGGAGGGCTCCTGGGCCCGCTGCCCGCCGGCGTCTACGTGGTGGACGAAGCCATGGTGCGCGTCTGCCTGGAGGCCCCGCACGGCGCCCACCCCGCCAACCTGGCCGCCCCGCTGGCGCTCGAGCTGGCCCGGCGCTACGGCGTGCCCGCCTTCGTGGTGGACCCGCCCACCGTCGACGAACTGGAGGAGGTGAACCGCATCAGCGGGGCCCCGGGCGTTCCCCGGCGCAGCCGGGTGCACGCCCTCAACCTGCGCTACACCGCACGCAAGGTGGCCGCCGAACTGGGGGCGCGGTTCGAGGAGGTCCCGCTCGTGGGGGCGCACCTGGGGGGCGGCACCTCGGTGGTGCGCTTCGCCCGCGGGCGCATGGTCGACACCAACGACGCCCTTTTGGGCGAGGGGCCTTTCAGCCCCAACCGCGCGGGCACCGTTCCCGTCTACGGCGTCATCGAAAAGACCGCCCGCGACGGGCGGCAGGCGGCCCGCAACTTCTTCGGCCGTGCGTCGGGGTTCAAAGGGCTCCTGGGCACCGACGACCTGCGCCGGGTCGAGGCGCGGCTCGACGAGCCCCAGGTACGTTTGACCACGGACGCCTACGCGCTCCAGGTGGTAAAATACATGTTGGGCCTGGCGGCGGGCGAACGTCCGCAAGCCTTCTTCCTCACCGGGGCCGGGGCGCGCTTTGGCTACGTCGTCCGGCAGATCGAAGCGCGCCTGAGCTGGGCCGCGCCGGTGCACGTGCACCCGGGCGAGTTCGAGATGCAGGCTTTGGCCACGGGGGCGTGGCGCGCGCTCTCCGGCCAGGAAAATCCCAAGCGGATGGACGAGGTACGCCATGGAAGCGCTGGACTTTAAAGAAATCCAACCCCTGCGGGACATGACGGGCCTGCTCGAGCTCGCCCGCCTGATCGCCCAAGTGGGCGGCCCCAAGAAGGTGGCCGTCGCCGCCGCCGAAGAAGCCCACGTCATCGAGGCCGTCAACGAGGCGCGCATCGAAGGGCTGGTGCACCCCATCCTCTTCGGCAACCCCGAGCGCATCCGCCGCATCGCCAGCGAGCTGGGCATCCGCACCCAGAACCTCGAGATCCGCCACGCCAAGAACCCCGCCGAGGCGGCGGAATTGGCCACCCAGGCCGTCTCCAGCGGCGAGGCCGACATCCTCATGAAGGGGATGGTGCAGTCGTCCGACTTCCTGCGCGCCGCGCTCAACCGCGAGTGGGGCCTGCGCACCGGCCGGCTCCTCTCCCACGTCCTCATCTACGAGGCCAAGGGCTACGACCGCCTCTTCTTCATGTCCGACGGGGCCATGAACATCAACCCCGACCTCAAGGCCAAGATCCAGATCGTCGAGAACGCGGTCACGCTGGCCCACGTGCTGGGCGTGAACCCGCCCAAGGTGGCGCTCCTCGCCGCGGTGGAGGTGGTCAACCCCGAGATGGACACCGCCGTCGAAGACGCCATCATCGCCAAGATGGCCGACCGCGGGCAGATCAAGGGAGCGGTCATCGACGGACCCCTCGCGCTCGACAACGCCGTCAGCGAGGAGGCGGCCCGCATCAAGGGCATCAAGAGCCCCGTCGCCGGCAAGGCCGACATCCTGATCGTCGACAACATCGACGTGGGCAACGTCTTCTACAAGAGCCTGATCTACTTCGCGCGGGTGCGCGGGGCCGGCCTGATCATGGGAGCGCGCGCGCCGATGGTGCTCACCAGCCGCGCCGACCCCGAAGAGGTGAAGTTCCTCTCGCTGGCCACCGCGGTCATCGCCGCGGAGCGCCTGCCCTACGTGCATGAGGCGGTTTAACCCGGCGACGCTGGCCCGGCTCGGGGTGCTGCTGTCGCTCGCGGCGGCGGGGGCGCCGCTGCCGCCGGCGCCCGGTGCGGAGCTGGTCTACCGGCACTGCACGAGCTGCCACGCAATCACGACGGTGCTCGCGGCGCGCGGCCTCGACCGACCCGGGTGGTCGGCCGTCCTCGCGCGCATGGAGGGTTACGGCCTCGCGCTTCCCAAGGAGGAGCGCGCGCGCCTGCTCGACTACCTGACCGCCCGGCTCGGCGACCGCCCCGCGGCCACCGCTGCGCCCGTCCCCGCCGCCGGCGGGGAGGCGCTCTACCGGGAACACTGCGCCGCCTGCCACGAAGACCCCGACCGCGCGCCGCCGCTCGTGGGGCGCCCCGAATGGGGCGATCACCCCGACTACCTGGCGCAGGTCGTCGTCTTCGGGGTGTCGGGGCCGCTGCCCGGAACCCCCTACGCCGGCGCCATGGAGCCGCTCCCCTACCTCGACGACGCCGCGGTGGCCCGCATCGTGGGTTACCTCTCAGGCGTGCCCTTCACGGCGGAGGACGTCGCCCGGGAGCGCGCGCGGGGGTGGACCCCCTCCCTGGTGCGGCTCTTTCGCCCGCTCCCCTGAGGCACCGGAGCAAGGCCGACGGGAACGTGTAATTTTATACCGTTTGCCTTGAATGTCCTAAGAAAAAGTAGTATATTACCCCCACACCCCAAGGTGTGCGGCGGCGTATGGCCGCGCCTACAGGAGGAGGGATTATGAAGGAGCAGCAAGCAACCGGTATGACCCGCAGGGACCTTTTCAAGCGCGCCGGTGCGGCTTCGGCGGCGCTCGGCTTCTTTCCGGTCGTCACGCGGTTCGCCCGCGCCCAGGCCGCGCCCAAGGCCAACGAGGTGGTGATCGGCAAGGACCCGCGCCTGATCGTGCACAACTCCAAGACCGGCGTGCTGGAGACCCCGCTCGACATCCTGCGCGAGTACGAGGTCACCCCGAAGCAGTTCCTCTACATCCGCAACAACCAGGTGCTCGAAGGCGGCAAGACCAACGAGCCCATCCCCCTCGAGGGCTGGCCCGTGGAGATCGTGGGCATGGTGCTGCGCCCCGCCCACTTCGACGCCAGCGTCCTCAAGGACCTGCCCCAGCACGAGGTGAAGATGGTGCTCCAGTGCTCGGGCAACGGCCGCAGCTTCTTCGCCAAGTATGGCGCCAAGGCCAAGGGCACCCAGTGGGGGCACGGCGGCATGGGCCAGACCGTCTGGAAGGGGCCCAAGCTCGTTGACGTGCTCGCGCACTTCAAGGTGGAGCCCCACGAGGCGGCGCAGTTCCTCACGGTCAACGGCCGCGACCTGCCGCCCAAGACCGGGGGCCGCCCCGACTTCGAGCACAGCCTTCCCTGGTCGAACGACCCCGAGACCGACTGGATCGGCCGCGACGTGATGGAGAACGCCATCCTCGCCATCGAGATGAACGGCGAGCCCATTCCCGCGGTGCACGGCGGCCCGGTGCGCCTGATCGTGCCCGGCTACTACGGCACGATGAACGTCAAGTGGGTCGGCCAGATCCGCTTCGAAGCCCGCGAGAGCTACAACTACAACCAGGTCTTCCGCTACCGGGTTCCCCTCTACCCGGTCGAACCCGGCCAGTACGACAAGAAGAAGCAGGGCTTCGAGAACTCGCGCCCCAACTGGCACCAGAAGGTGAAGGCCGTGGTCTTCGCCCCCCTCGACGGCGAGCAGGTGAAGGCCGGCACGGTCAAGTTCTGGGGCGTGGCCTGGAACGACGGCGTGCAGCCGATCGAGCAGGTCCTCGTCTCCAAGGATCAGGGAAAGACCTGGGTCTCGGCCAAGATCACCGCGCCCGACAGCCCTTACGCCTGGTACAAGTGGGAGATCTACCTGCCCATGAGCGCCGGCGAGCACGAGGTCTGGGTCCGCGCCATCGATCGCTGGGGCCGCGCCCAGCCGCTCGACGGTGTGGTGGACTGGAACCCCTCGGGTTACGAGTGGAACGGCGCCGACAAGATCAAGGTGAAGGTAAGCTAACCCCCGACACGCGCCGCCTCGCCTCCGCGGGGCGGCCTTTTCCATGTAAACTACGCGCGTACCGCCGCACCGCATCCGGTGCCGCCCTAGCGATGGAGGACGAATGAAAAAAGGGATCTTGATCGCACTCCTGCTCGCCGGCCTGGCCGTGGCCGAGGAGCTCCCCAAGGGACCCGGCGTCGATCTGGTCTACGCCAAGTGCCAGATCTGCCACGACCTCACCTACCCCCTGCAGAACGCGGGCCTCAGCGAAGCCGACTGGGAAGGCATCGTCGACGACATGATCGACTACGGGGCCCCCATCAACGAGGAGGAGCGGGCCGCCATCATCAAGTACCTGGCCACCTACCTCGGCCCCAACCCGCCCCCGGCCGAGGAGGCCGCCGCGTCTGAGGCCCCCGCCGGTGTCGACGGCAAGGCCGCCTACGCGGCCAACTGCGCGGGCTGCCACCAGGCCGAGGGGCAGGGGGTGCCGGGCGCCTTCCCGCCGCTCAAGGGGAACCCGGTGCTGGTGAAGGACGCCACCTACCCGGCGCTGGTGGTGCTCTTCGGGCTGCAGGGCAAGATCGAGGTGAACGGGGCCGCCTACAACGGGGCGATGCCTCCTCTCGGCCACCTGGACGACGCGACGGTGGCGGCGCTGGTCAACTACCTGCTGCAGGAATTCAACGAAGAGCTGCTGCCCAAGGACTTCAAGCCGCTGGACGCCGCAACGGTCGCCGAGCTGCGCAAGAAGGCGCTGACGCCGAAACAGGTGCAGGCGTTCCGGCAGAAGCTGTTGAACGGCGAGTAGCTCCGAGCCGCAGGCTTCGCCGCCCGGTTCAGGCCGGGCGGCTCGTTTCTTGGTTTTCGAGGCCGCCCAGCGGCAGCCGGGCGATCTCGATGAGGTCGCCCCCGTCGTCGTCGGTCACGAGGGCGACCTCACGGACGGTGAACGACTTGCGCGGCGGCGGCGGCAGCTTCGCCGCCAGCTCCCGGGCCTCCTCGTCGCTGAGGCCCAGGGCCAGCGTCAGGTGGGGGATGTAGCTGGGGCCCTCGATCTCCTGCTCGGGCTCGGCCAGGGGCTCGAGCGCATGGTACAGGCGCTGGAAGGGGCCGCCCCCGTAGGCGCGCAGGTAGACGACGCCGCCGCCGAAGGTGCGCCAGTCGCCCAGGCGCACCCGAAAGGGCTCGTGGCCGCGCAGGATGCCCTCGACGCCCCGTCGCAGCGCCTCCTGGCTCCAGCGCCACTTGAAGGGCTGGCGCAGGTTGAGGTGGGGCGGGCCGTAGCCGGAAACGCCGTGCGCTTCGGAGAGTTGCTGCATCCATTCGCTCAGGTCGTCGGGAGGCCACGCCAGGATGCCGTACACGTGTGCCAGTATACTCCGCCGCTCAGGGACCCCATTCCCGGGACCTTTCCGGATCCCAGGGGTAGACGATCCAGGCGTCGGTCTCCTCGCCATAGAAGTCGGGGGCGTCTTCGGGAAAGTGGCTGAACTTGGGCTTGTAGTGCAGCACGGCCACCGTCGGCGCCCCGCCCGCCTGAGCGACCCGCTCCCGCACCGCCAGCGCCGTCTTTCCGGAGTCCCAGACGTCGTCCACGATGAGGACGCGCTTTCCGATCAGCAGCGCGTCGCCCGGGAACTGCAGGAAATGGGGTTCTTCGAGGGCCTGCTGCTCGCCCTGGTAGAACATAACCGCCGCGGTCATGACATTGCGCAGGTCCATCGCTTCGCTGACGAGCGCCCCGGGGATCATGCCGCCGCGGGTGATGGCGAGCACCACGTCGTAGTCTTCGGGGTTCAGCTGGGCGATCAGCTTGCCCGCGAGCCGGGTGATGTCGTTCCAATCGAGGATGACCTTGTTCATTCGCCGTTCCCTTCCTCGGTGCGGTCCAGACCGAAGGTGCGGTGGATCTCGCGGGCGGCCGCCTCCGCGAACTCGGCGGGGATGATGACCGAGATGCGCACCTCGCTGGTCGCGATCATCTCGATGTTCGCCCCCACGCGCGCGACCGCGTCGAACATGCGCGAGGGGATGCCCGGGGTCGAGGCCAGCGCCACCCCGACGATCGAGACCTTGGCGATCGCGGGGTTGTAGGTCACCTCGCCCCCCATCTCGGCGGTGAGTTCACGCAACGCCTCGAGCGCGTCCTCGGCGTAGTCCTTGGGCACGGTGAAGGCCATCTGGGTGCGGCTGGCGTCGTGCCCCGGCACCCCCTGGATGATCATGTCCACGGCGATGCCGCGCTCGGCCAGCTTCTCGAAGACGCGGCTGGCGATCCCGGGACGGTCGGGGATCCCCACCAGGCCGATCTGGGCCTGACCTTCGTCGATGGCCACTCCGGTCACGGGACGGTCGAGTTTCATGGCTTCCTCCGATACGATGGTGCCCTTGCTGAAGTTGAAGGCGCTGCGCACGTGCAGGCGCACGCCGTAGCGCTTGGCGTACCAGACCGCGCGCGGGTGCAGCACCTTGGCGCCCAGCGCGGCCATCTCGATCATGGGGTCGTAGGCGATGTGGTCGATCTTGCTGGCCGCGGGAATACGGTGCGGATCGGTGGTGAAGACGCCGTCGGTGTCGGTGAAGATCTCGGCTTCGTGCGCGCCCACCGCTGCGGCCAGCGCCACCGCGGTGGTATCGGACCCCCCGCGGCCCAGGGTGTTGAGTTCGCCTTCGGGGGTCGTGCCCATGAACCCGCCCACGACGGCGACGTACCCGTCGCGCACGGCCTCCAGGATCTTGCCGGGGCGCACCTCGACGATGCGGGCGTTGGTGTAGCGGCCGTCGGTGGTGATCCCGATCTGGTGCTGCACGAAGGCGCGCGCCGGCAGGCCCAGCGCCTGGAGCTGCAAGGCCAGGAGCGCGGCCGACTGCTGCTCGCCGGTGGTGGTCAGCAGGTCGAGTTCGCGCGGCTCGGGTCTGGGGTTGACCCGACGGGCCAGGGCGATCAGCTCGTCGGTGCTGCGCCCCATGGCCGAGACGACGACGATCAGGTCGTGCCCCTTTTCGCGGTAGTGCTGGATGCGTTGGGCGACCTTGTGGATCCGGTCCAGGTCGCCCACGGAGGTGCCGCCGTATTTCTGGACGATGAGCGCCATACTTGAGTGTGTATCGTATCACAAGCACCGCGGTGAACGTATAATCGCCCCATGGAAACGCTGCGCATCGCACTCCTTGGGGCGGGCACGGTTGGCAGCGGGTTCGTCAAGCTCCTCGACGAACACCGCGGGCGCTTCCGGGCGCTGGGCCTCGAGCCCGCCCTGACCGGCATCCTCGTGCGCGACCCCCGCAAACCGCGGCCCGGCTGGGTTCCGGAAGGGCTGCTGACCACCGACGTCGGGCGGGTCTTCGAGGAGGTCGACGTCGTCGTCGAACTCATGGGAGGCACCGAGCGTGCGGGGCGGCTGGTCCTCGACGCCCTGGGCCAGGGGCTGCCGGTGATCACCGCCAACAAGGCGCTCCTGGCGGAACGCTGGGAGGAGCTCAAACCCCACGCCATGGAGGGCCTCCTCTACTACGAGGCCAGCGTCATGGCGGGGACGCCCGTGATCGAACCGCTCTCCGGCGTGCTCCGCGGCAACCGCACGCTCGAGCTGCACGGAATCCTGAACGGCAGCACCAACTACGTCATCGGCCGCATGGAAGACGGCCTGGGCTTTGCCGAGGCCCTCGCCGAGGCGCAGGCCAAGGGCTTCGTCGAGGAGGACCCGTTCCTCGACGTCGGCGGCATCGACGCCGCCCACAAACTCACCGTGCTCGCCCGCCTCGCCGTCGACCCCGACTTTTCCTGGGAAGAGGTGCGCGCCGCCACCCGCGGCATCCAGGAGCTGACCCGCGAGCAGATCTTCGAGGCCGAGGCCGAGGGCAAACGCATCCGCCTGGTGGCGAGCCTGGTTCCCAACGGCGGCCGCTGGAAGGCTTCGGTGCGCCCGGTCAAGCTGCTGGCGGACCACCCGCTGGCCCAGGCGGCGCAGGCGCGCAACGCCCTGCTCTACCGGGGCGACGCCGTCGGCGAGGTCCTGATCAGCGGCGGGGGAGCCGGCAGCGCGGTAACGGCCAGCGCGGTCGTGGGCGACCTGCTGCGCATGCTCGAGGGTTACCCGGGCCACCCGCCGCTGCCCGAGCCCGTACCCGTGCCCGACTACGAGCCCGAGATCCTGGAGGAAGCCTGACGTGCGCCGCCCCCTGCTCGAACGCTACCGCGACCGCCTCCCCGTCGGTCCCGACACCCCGATCGTGAGCCTGCTCGAGGGCGACACCCCGCTGGTTCCGCTCAAGGGACCCCCCGAGGCCCGCGAACGCGGCGTGCGCCTCTTCGCCAAGTACGAGGGCGCGAACCCCACGGGCAGCTTCAAGGACCGCGGCATGACGATGGCCGTTAGCAAGGCCGCCGAGCACGGCGCCGCGGCCGTCGCCGCGGCCAGCACCGGCAACACCGCCGCCTCGGCCGCCGCTTACGCCGCGCGCGCGGGAATGAAGGCGATCGTCGTCCTCCCCGCCGGCTACGTGGCCGCCGGCAAGGTGGCCCAAAGCCTGGTGCACGGCGCGCGCATCGTCCAGGTGAGCGGCAACTTCGACGACGCCCTGCGCCTGGTGCGCGAGCTGACCGAACGCTATCCGGTCACCCTGGTCAACTCGGTCAACCCCTTCCGCATCCAGGGGCAGAAGACGCTCGCCTTCGAGGTGGCCGACGAGCTCGGCCGCGCCCCCGACTACCACGCGCTCCCCGTCGGCAACGCCGGCAACATCACCGCCCACTGGATGGGCTACTCCGAGCTCTATGAGGACGGCACCCTGGAAACCCGCCCCCGCATGCTCGGCTTCCAGGCGGCCGGCGCCGCCCCGATCGTGCGCGGCGAACCGGTGGCCGAACCCAAGACCGTGGCCACGGCCATCCGCATCGGCCGCCCCGCCAGCTGGGAGGGCGCCACCCGCGCCCGGGACGAGTCGGGCGGGGCCATCGAGGCGGTGACCGACGAGGAGATCCTGCGCGCCTACCACTACCTGGCGCACGGCGAGGGGCTGTTCGTGGAACCAGCTTCGGCCGCCGGCTTGGCCGGGGTCTGGCGCTGGCTGCGTGAAGGGCGGATCGAAGATGGCGCCACCGTGGTCCTCACCCTGACCGGCCATGGGCTCAAGGATCCGGGCACCGCCGAGCGCGAGGTGCGCCTGCCCGACCCCGTCCCCCCCACCCTGGACGCGGTGGCCCGGGCCGCGGGACTCTAGCTCACGCCGCCCCCACGCACACGGGTAAACTGTGGACCATGGACAAGAGCGCGAGGAAAGAGCCCTTTCCCGGAGCCTACTACGCGGGCCTCTTCATCACCCTGGCCCTGCTGCTCCTGATGATCGTCATCGCCAGCGCCCTGCCGCCGGGGCCGGCCGGCGCGTTTTTCGCCTTCGTGCTTGGGTTGACCGTCAACCCCAAGTACGCGCCCTGGTTCGCCCTGGTCGGGCTGCTGGGTGCGGTGCTCGGCTTTGCGGGGGACGAACCGATGGTCGCCTGGGGGGGTGCCGCCCTCGTGGTTTCGCAGGCGCTCGTCTACCTTTGGCACCGCAAAGGGTCATGAGGCTGAGCGCCGAACGCACCACCCGGGCGATGATGATCGCCGGCGCGGTCTTCTACGTCTACTGGACCTTCGTCGAACCCAGCGCCGCGGGCCAGGCGCTGGCGGTGGGCACGCTCTTCGGCGGGGGCTCGTTCAGCTACGCGCCCCGCCCTCGGCCGATCCCGTTCGTGCTGGGGTTCGCCGCGGTGCTGTTCGTCGTCCACCTGCTCAGGGGGGCGCCCCTCCTCTTCGCCGAAGGCTACGCCGTCGGCGCGGGGCTGCCCTGGCTGATCCACCGCTTCGCCCCCCGTCATGACGCCGACTAAGCTCAAGGGCCTGCTCGTCTGGGCGGCGCTCTTGCTCTCGCTCTACTGGAGCCTGGTCGAACCCGATCCCCAGGGGCTGGCGCTGGCGCTGGGCCTGCTCCTGGGCGCGGGCAGCCTGATCTACCGAACCGGGGTGGAGCTGGTCGTGCCGGTGGCGCTGCTGGCGCTGGCGGTGGGGGTTCTGGAGGTGCAGAACGGCCGGCTGGCGCCGTACCTGCTGGGTTTCCTGGTGGGCCTTTTCGCCCCCCTGGGTGCGGCGCGCTGGCTCCGCTAGCGGGTGCGCAAAAGCTTCACGGCGGCTTCGAGCTGGGCCCCCTCGTCGGCCACCGCCACGTCGGGCTCGACGCCCCGACCCTCCCAGGTGGGCGCCCCCACAGGGGCCAGCACCCCGCTGGCCAGCATGGCCACGCCGCCGTCGGGGAAGCAGTAAGGCAGCACCACCTCGGTGTTGCCGGCCGTCGTCTCCCCCACCAGCCGCGCGCGGCCGGCGCGTTTCAACGCTCCGGCCAACCCCTCGGCCGCCGAGTTGACGTTGCGGTTGATCAGCACCACAAGGGGCTTGTCGGTCAGCGGCCGGCCCCAGAAGGGCAGCGTGGGCTGCGGCGTCACCCCCTTGGTGCGGGTCACGATGCGCCAGGGCAGGCCGCGCATGAAGACGCCGGCCACCTCGGCCATCACGTAGGCCAAGCCGCCCGGGTTGTCGCGCAGGTCGAGGATGTAGCCTTGGACCCCTTCGGACTCCAGGCCGCGCACGGCCTCGGCCAGCCGCCGCGCGACGTCCGGTTCCACGAGCTGGGGAACGCGCAGGTAGGCGATGCCGTCCTCGAGGCGGCGGTAGCTGAAGGGATCCCAACCCGCCTCCGCGCCCCCTCCCGGCGCGTCGGGCGCCGCGGAGCCCGGGCCGTCGCCTTCGGGTGCGGGCGCCGCGGGTCCGGGCGCCGGAGGCTGCGGCCGCTCGACCGGAAAGGGCAGCGGCAGGCACAGCGCCCCCCGCAACGCGGCGCGGGCCTCGTCGGGGGCGAGCACGCGCGAGTGGTCGTCCCCCAGCTCGCCGTACATGCGGTCGAGCAGGCGGTAGACCTCGTCCCAGGAGGCGGCCGCGGCCACCTGCGGCCGGTAGCGCTCGCCGATGGCCCGCCAGTCGACCCCCAGGTGGTCTTCGTCCCAGTAGAACTCGTCGACGAGCCGCCAGGCCTGATCGAACCGGGTCAGGTAGTCGGGGGCCGCCGCGGCGGCCAGCCCCGACGCCAGCACGAGGGTCAGGAGCAGGCTTCGCATCATGCGCGCGCACCGTCGCGCTCTTGGGCGCGGAACAGGTCGTGGAAGCGTTCGGTGATGACCTCGAGCCCCTTGTCCACGGCCTTGTCGAGGTTGTCGCCGGGAATCACCGGCACGCCCATCGCCCGGGCGAGGGCCTCGAGGTGGTCCTGGATCATCCGCAGCGCCCCGAAGTTGGCCAGGTACTTGTCCACCGGCCGCCGGCCCGAGGTCTCGCGCTCGCGCAGGCGGAAACGGTCGCGGTGGAGCTTTTCGTCGCGCACCACCACGAGCATGGGGATCTGCACCACCTCCGACTGCAGCGGGTGGCTGAGGAAGCCCGGAACGACGTGCACCCCCTCGATGACCACCGAGGTGCGCTCGCGGGCGTTGCGCTCCTGAATGGCGCGGATGCCCACGCTCACCCGGGCCACCTGGTCGCGGAACCCCTGGAGGACCACCTCGTCCCCGGGTTCGCCCTCGAGCCCCAGCACCTCGGCCAGCGCCTTCCAGGCGTCGAACGAAGAGGTGTGCAGGGTGGGCACCAGGTCGCGGGTCGTGGTGGCGCGCAAGATCTCGCGCACCGAGTCGCTCGAGGTCATGCGGGTGATGCCCAGCCGGTAGGCCAGCGAGGCGGCGAGGGTGCTCTTGCCCACGCCGCTCACGCCGCCGATGAGGATGTGCATGGGGCGCTCGAGCCGGCGCACCGCGCGCAGCACCCGGTAGCGCTCGGCGACCTCCTCACCGATGCGGCGCTCCAGCAGGCGGGCCACCCGCTCGCGCAGTTCGTCGCGCCCCACGACCCGGCGCCCGTCGCGGATCAGTTCGCGCTCGACCTCGCGCGCCAGACGGTAGGCGCGGTCGGGCGTGAGCCCAGCGGCCATCAGCGACTGGGAAAGGATTCCTTTGGAAAAGGGCACCCGGGGCTCCCCGCCGGGCTCGACCACGAAGATGCCGCCCCCGTACTCGAGCCGCTTCTGGTAGCGCTTGCGGGCGTCCTTGCCGTACTGCTCCTTGATGATCTGGGCGACGAAATCCTCGAGTTCGTCGGCCTCGATGCGCACCTTCCCCGCCTGGCGCAGGCGCTGCTCCACCTGCTTGGCCAGCGCGTGCGCCTCGCGCAGCGAAAAGCCGGCCTCCTCGAGGCTGCGCACCAACAACCCCTTCGAGAAGGGGCGCTCGCCGTGCTCGTCCTCGACGAGGATTTCTTCGAAACTCTGCGTCTGCCGCGCCACCCGCGCGGCGGCTTCGGGGCCGAGGCGCTCGGCGACGGCCTCGGTCATGCGCCGCTTCAGCTCCTCGCTGGCGATCTGCGTCGCCCCGCTCGCGCGCAGCGAGCGCTCGATCGCGTGGGCGATCTCGTCGGCGACGCTCAACTCGACGCCGGCGTTGACGAGCGACTCGATGACCAGCCCCTTGGAAAAAGGCCAGCGCATCCCGCGCGAGGTGGTCACGTAGATCTCCGGCATCGCTGCATTATAGCCCGTGCGGATTAAAGGTTTGTGCGCCCCTGGACGCGCATTCGTTGACAGCCCCATGCGCGCGTGCTAGCATGAACCCTGCTACGGGGCGCCGTAGCCAAGTGGTAAGGCAGAGGTCTGCAAAACCTCCATTCGCCGGTTCGAATCCGGCCGGCGCCTCCACTACGCGGGCGCGTAGCTCAGGTGGCTAGAGCGCTACCTTGACACGGTAGAGGTCGGAGGTTCAAGTCCTCTCGCGCCCACCAGAACACCCCCGGCCACGGCCGGGGGTTCGCCTTGTTAGCGGGGCGGGTGGGCGATCAGGTAGACGGCGGCGTTCTTCCCCGGAAACAGGAAGTATTCGACGAAGAGCTCGCGCTCCCCGGCCCGCCAGCGCTCGAGGACGAAGCGGTCCTCGCCCGAAAGCGGCCGGGCTTCGCGGGCGGTGCGAACGTAATCCGCCTTTTCCAGCGCCAGGGCCAGCGCCTTTTCCAGGACGTAGGCGTCGCCGTGGACCAGGAAGCAGGCGTTCTCCCAGCCTTTCGCCTCGAGCGGCTCCCAGAAGCCGCGCGGAACCGGGCAGGCCTCCATCGCGAGCGCTTCGGACCCGTCGGGCAGGACGACCGCGGGATCGTAGTCCAGCCTTGGCGCGGTTGCGAGGGCGAGGGCCAGTAGCCCCGCCGCCGCGAAGCTCCAGCGTTTCACGGGGCCAGCCTAACAGGTCCAGCGGTGGCGAATGTACCCAATGGGATTATGTTATTTACGTAATCCGTGGTAGACTGGAACCGATGAGCCTCTTCACCCCCCGCGCCCCCCTGGCCGAACGCCTGCGCCCCCGGACGCTCGACGAGGTGGTGGGGCAGGAACACCTGACGGGCCCGGGCAAACCCCTGCGGGTCATGCTCGAGAACGGCCGCCTCGCCTCGATGATCTTCTGGGGACCGCCGGGCACCGGCAAGACGACGCTGGCGCGCATCCTCGCGAACGGGGTCGACGCCCGCTTCGTCGCCATGAGCGCGGTGAGCGCCGGGGTGAAGGAGGTGCGCGAGGCCGTCAAGCAAGCGCAGGAGGCCGTGAGCGCAGGGCGGCCGACCGTCCTCTTCCTCGACGAGGTGCACCGCTTCAACAAGGCCCAGCAGGACGCCCTGCTGCCCCACGTGGAGTCGGGGTTGCTGACCCTGATCGGGGCGACGACCGAGAACCCCTCGTTCGAGGTGAACCCGGCGCTGCGCTCGCGGGCGCGGGTCTACGTGCTGAAGGCGCTGGGCGAGGACGACCTGATGCGGGTGCTCGAGCGCGCCCTGATCAGCTCCGAGGGCCTGCCCGAGGCCGAGGCCGAGGAGGAGGCGCTGCGCCTCATCGCCGCCGCGGCCATGGGCGACGCGCGCCGGGCCCTGAACGCGCTCGAACTGGCCGCCGAGCTGGGCGGCGGGCGCGTCACCCTCGATGCCGCCCGCGAGGCCCTGGGGGCGGGCCAGCCCGTCTTCGACAAGGGCGGCGAGGCCTTCTACGACCTGATCAGCGCCCTGCACAAGAGCGTGCGCGGCTCGCACGTGGACGCCGCGCTCTACTACCTGGCGCGCATGCTCGCCGGCGGCGTGGACCCGCTCTACGTGGGCCGCCGGCTGGTGCGGATGGCCAGCGAGGACGTGGGCCTGGCCGACCCGGGAGCGCTCCGGCAGGCGCTGGCGGCGGTCGAGGCTTACCAGCTCCTCGGCAGCCCCGAGGGCGAGCTGGCGCTGGCCCAGGCCACGGTCTACCTGGCGCTGGCGCCCAAGTCGAACTCGGTCTACCGCGCCTTTGCGGCCGCGCGGCGCGCGGTGGAGACCCACCCCGACGCCGAGGTGCCGCTGCACCTGCGCAACGCCCCCACCAAACTGATGAAGGAGCTGGGCTACAGCCGGGGGTACGCCTACTACCACGACGACCCCGAGGGCAGCTTCGCCCAGGCCTACCTGCCCGAACCCCTCGAGCCCATGCGTTTCTTCGACCCCCGCGGCGAGGGCTGGGAACGCAAGGTGGCCGAGCGCTACCGCGAGCTGCGCCAGCGCTTTAGCGCCGCCCGGCGCAAGGAGCCGCCGGACCCCGCCCGCTGAAAACTCAGAAGCGGTAGCCCGCCGAAACGCTGAGGATCGGGTTCCCCTCGCTGGACATCAGGAATCCGCCCTCGAAGAGCCAGCGGTCCTGACGGTAGACGACGCTCGCCCCGCCCAGCCAGGCGCCGCCGAAGTCGCTCACCGCGGCGTACATCCCCCGGCCGATCACGGTGAGCTCGTCGGTCGCCTGGAAGAGGGCCTCGGCGTCGACCGTGAAGGGCAGGCTCGGCCCGCCCGACGAACTGAAGACGGCCCAAGGAACGGTGAGCCCGGCGGCGACGCTGAAGCGGTCCGCTACCTTCTGCTTGACCCCGCCGCGCAGGCCAATCTGGGTCGAGACGCTGAACTCGGTCTCGCCGTTCCCCCAGCGGTAGGCCAGGTACGGGAGACCGCCCACGGGGGCGTCGGAACTCACGGCCACCACGCCGGTCAGGCCGACGACGACCTGCTGCCCGTCGGCCGGCTCGGCGGTTTCGAAGGTCGCCACCGGCAGGCAGGCGTTCAGCAACGCGAGCAGGGCCGCCCCCACCACGAGCCTTCCGAGTGTTTTCATACCACCAGGATAGCGCAACCCCGCGCTCAGGTGATCGCGGCCTCCGCAAGGATGGGCTCCGCCGCCTCCCGCAACCGCTTGCGCACGCGCGCGAAGCGCTGCAGCGTGCGCCGGCCGTCGAAGCCCGCGGGCGCGAGCTCGGGGGGCAGGCCGGGATCGAAGAAGAGCACCTTGCGCGCCTCGTGCACCAACCGCACCAGGTTTACGAAGGCGTCCTCGGGCGCCGGATCGGGGGGGAGGGCGTCCATGCGCGCGTTCAGGGCGCGGTAGCGCTCGGCGGCCTCCTCCAGGTGGAAGGCCCGCTCCACCAGCCGTGACTCGGGCTGCGCGCCGACGCGCTCGGCGCGGAAGAACTCGACGTAGGGCTCGAGCCCGTAGTAGCCCACGAGCTCGCGGGTCGCCTCCAGGTCGGCCGTGGGGCTCACCCAGACGCCCGCGGCGGGGGTGCCGTAGCCCAGGAGGACCAGCTCGTTGCGGAACTTGTCGCGCTGGCTGCGCAGCCCTTCGGGAACGGCGTAGACGAGGATACGCCAGTAACCGTCCCAGACGGCGTCGTGCATCTCGCACAGACGCCGGCGCACCTGCCGGACCTGCCAGTAGACGCGCGGGCTGAGCCGGTAGTAGGCGCGCCGCCCCTTGCGTTCCGGGATCACCCAGCCGCGCGCCGCGGATCGGGAAACGGCCGCGCGCACCGCGGGCTCGCTGAAACCGAGCCGCTCCATCCAGTGGACCAGCTGACCGATCCAGACGGTGTCGTCGGGGTAGACCAGTTCGGTGTACAGCGTGAAGAGGGTGGACCTGGCCCGCATGGGACCCAGTTTACTCCCGCGCGCGGGTGCGCACCCGTTCGGCCAGGTCCCGCACCACCTCGGAAAGCGCCCGGGTCGTCCGCTCGCCCGTGCGGCGGTCGCGCACGGCGACGGTGCCCTCTTCCGTCTCCTTGTCGCCCACGACCAGGATCACCGGCACCTTCTGGGTCTCGGCGTCGCGGATCTTGGCGTTCATGCGTTCGGGCCGGTCGTCCACCTCCACGCGCAGCCCCGCCGCCTCGAGCTCCGCCCGCACCTTGCGCGCGTAGTCGTGGTGGCGGTCGGTGATGGGCACGACGACGACCTGCACCGGCGCCAGCCACAGCGGGAACTCGCCGGCGAAGTGCTCGATCAGGATGCCGATGAACCGCTCGAGGCTGCCGAAGGGGGCGCGGTGGATCATCACCGGCCGGTGCTCCTCGCCGTCGGCGCCCTTGTAGCCGATGTCGAAGCGTTCGGGCAGGTTGTAGTCCACCTGGATCGTGCCCAGCTGCCACTCGCGGCTCAGCACGTCCTTGACCACGAAGTCGAGCTTGGGGCCGTAGAAGGCGGCGTCGCCCTCTTCGATCGTGTAGTCCAGCCCCGCTTCGTCGCAGGCTTCTTGAATCTGCCGCTCGGCGACGGCCCAGTGTTCGGCGTCGCCCACGTACTTGTCCGAGCCGGGGTCGCGCACCCCGATGCGCGCGCGGAAGTCGCTCAACCCCAGAGTGCGGAAGACCTTGAGCGTCAGGTCGAGCACGCCCAAAAACTCCTCCTTCACCTGCTCGGGGGTGCAGAAGATGTGGGCGTCGTCCTGGGTGAAGCCGCGCACGCGGGTGAGGCCGTGCAGCTCGCCCGACTGCTCGAAGCGGTAAACGGTGCCGAACTCGGCGAGGCGCAGCGGCAGCTCGCGGTAGCTGCGCGGGCGCATGGCGTAGATGCGCACGTGGTGGGGGCAGTTCATGGGCTTGAGCAGGTAGGCCTCGCCGTCTTCGAGCTCCATCGGCGGGAACTGGCTCTCGGCGTAGTAGGGGTAGTGGCCGCTCGTCTTGTAGAGCTCGAGGCTGCCGATGTGGGGGGTGGTCACGAGCTGGTAGCCGCGCTTTATCTGCTCGTCGCGCATGAAGGCGACGAGCTCCTCGCGCAGCACGTTCCCTTTGGGCAGCCAGAGAACCAGCCCCTTGCCCACCATCGGGTCGATGTGGAAGAGCTCGAGCTGACGGCCGAGCCGGCGGTGGTCGCGCTTCTTGGCCTCCTCCAGCTGCCAGAGGTAGTGCTCCAGCTCTTCCTTGGTGCGGAAGGCCACGCCGTAGATTCGCTGCAGCATCGGCCGCGATTCGTCTCCGCGCCAGTAGGCCCCCGCCACGTGGGTCAGCTTGAAGTGGGGCGGGATCTTGCCGGTGCTGGGCACGTGCGGCCCGCGGCAGAGGTCGGTGAAGCCCTCCTGCTCGTAAAAGCTGATCTCCTCGCCCTCGGGCAGGTCCTCGATCAGCTCGGTCTTGTAGGGGTCCTTGCCGCGGTAGCGGGCCAGGGCCTCCTCGCGCTCGAGCACGTAGCGGCGCAGCGGCAGGTTCCGCTTGATGATCCGGTGCATCAGTTTTTCGATCTCGGGCAGGTCGGCGTCCGAGATGGGCTCGGGGGCGTCGATGTCGTAGTAGAAGCCGTTTTCGATCACCGGCCCGATGCCCAGCTTGACCTCTTCGGGGTCGTAGCCCTTCTTCGCGAAGAACTCCTTGACCGCCTGGGCCATCACGTGGGCCAGGGTGTGGCGGAAGAGCTGTTGGTACTCGGGGTCCTTGCGGGTGAGGATCTGGACGGTGGCCCCTTCGGGCAGGGGTTTGAAGAGGTCGTAGAGTTCACCGTCGACGATCGCGCCCACGGCCTCCTTGGCCAGGCTGCGGCTGATCTTCGCGGCCACGTCCCTGGCCGTGCTTCCCTCGGGGAGCTCGAGCTCTTTTCCGTCCGGCAGGCGAATCTTCATGACTCCTCCAAAAGAACGGCCCGCATCCATGCGGGCCCGGGAGCGGTGGCTCACCGCTCCCTCAGCGCGTAGTGGTCGCACGTGGCGCCATGTTGGGCTCATGCTACCGCCGCCGCAGGGGCGGCGTCAACGTAATGGGGATGTGGGGTGCAGGGGGCGGGGTGTGGGCCGGTCATGCATCGGCGATAGACGTTTGTATCACATCGCGCCAACAACCCCCGTCCCGGCCGGAGGGCGAGAAAACAGCCGGACAACATAACACCGGCCACGGCTTGGCGACCCGGTCTGGACCCCGGCTTCCGCTGGGGTGACGAAGTTTTGTCGTGAGTGCTATTGTTGGGGGCTTGTAAATACCCTGCCCAAAACGCAACTAAACAACCTCGCCGGTTCGTTCATTTTCGTCATTCCAGCCAAGCAGGCCCTTGGCGTGCGCGAGCTGGAATCCAGAGCGTAAAGCACGGTGAGCGCTTCGTTTTTGTCTGATGACGACTCTTGAAAACCTCCCCCTTGGGGGAGGTGGCCGCAGGCCGGAGGGGGGTTGTTTGCTGGAATGCCGGATGTGGGGTGCAGGGGGTGGGGTGTGGGCCGGTCATGCATCGGCGATTTACGTTTGGCTTCTGCTGCGCCAACAACCCCCACCCCGGCCCTCCCCCAGGGGAGGGAGGTTCGTTTTCGCGGCGACCTAGCCGTGGATTTTGGGCGCGGCATGGGGCCGATGGGTCGGCTTCGCCGGGAAGTGGGCTGTAGGGGGTGGGAGGTGGGAAAATCAAGCTTCGTATCCGAGCTTCCGCCCACGACCTCGTCAGCAGACTTATTTTGAACAAAACCTACATCCCACACCCCACCTCCTACCTCCCGTTTTCCCGTTCCCCGGACGACCGAGGCAACTAGCCGAGGGAGATCCGGGGTCCATGCTGTACGAACAGCCGAGGTTTCGTTGCCGTTGACGGGACCACCACAGGCTACAAGCTACGAGCTACAGGCCCTCACACGAGCCAGGCGGGCATGCAGGCCCGCCCCTACCACGAACTGCGCACCACGAACCGATCGGGCGGGGGCACGGGCCCGCCTACGCTGCCTGCACCGCGCCCGATGCACCCTTCCTTGCCTTTTCCCAGCCGCCTCGTTAACGTAAATAGGATGAAGGACTACTACGCCGTTCTGGGCGTATCCCGAGACGCCAGCCAGGAGGAGATCAAGAAGGCCTACCGCAAGCTGGCGCTCAAGTACCACCCCGACAAGAACCCGGGCGACCCCGGCGCCGAAGAGCGCTTCAAGGAGATCAACGAGGCCTACGCGGTGCTCTCCGACCCCGAGCAACGGGCCCGCTACGACCGCTTCGGCACCGCCGACCCGCGCCAGGCCCACCCGGCCGACCCGGGGGTGGGCGACCTTTTCGACCTGCTGGGGCAGATGTTCGGTTTCAACGTGGGCGGGTCCAGGAGCAGCGGACCCCGGCGGGGCGAGGACCTGGAGGCGGTGGTCGAGGTCAGCCTGGAGCAGGCGGCCAAAGGCGGCGAGGTGGAGGTCCGCTACCGCCGGCTGGTCCTTTGCGAGGCCTGCGGCGGCGCCGGCGGCGAGCAGCAGCCCTGCCCCACCTGCGGCGGCGCCGGGCGGGTGCGCCAGGTGCAGCAGAGCCTCTTCGGCCAGTTCGTCACCGAGTCGGCTTGCCCCCACTGCCGCGGCCGCGGCTACCTGCTGCGCGAGACCTGCCCCACCTGCGGCGGGCGCGGGCGGCTGGAAAAGCAGGAGCGGATCAAGGTCACCCTTCCCGCAGGGATGGACGAAGACGACCTGCTGCGCGTTCCCGGCGGCGGCAACCAGGCCGCCGGCGGCGCGGGCGACCTCTACGTGCGGGTGCGCATCCGGCCGCACCCCGAGCTCCGGCGCGAGGGCAAGCACCTGATCTACACGCTCAAGCTGGGCCTGGCCCAGGCGGCGCTGGGCAGCCAGGTGCACGTGCCCACGCTCGACGGCGCGGTTCCGCTCGACGTGCCCCCGGGCACCGAACAGGGCGCCGTCTTCGAGCTGGAGGGCAAGGGCCTGCCCGACCCCCGCGGCGGCCGCCCCGGCCATCTGCGCGTGGTCGTCGAACTCGAAGTGCCCAAGAAGCTTTCTCCCCGCGCCCGTGAACTGCTGCGCGCCTACGCCGAAGAGGTGGGCGAGGAGGTGCCCGCCGAAGGCTGGTGGGAGAAGGTGCGGAAGAAGATATTCAAGTAAGCGGGGTGTGGGTTGTAGGAGGTGGGGTGTAGGACCTGCACATAAGCATTGTTGAGACAGGCTGGCCGCTTGTCGGTCGCATAAATATCCATTACGATGTTGGAAGCGCCGGGAGGCGCGGTTTACTATGCCGGCACGCAAAGACCTGAAGACGATCCTCATCATCGGCTCCGGACCCATCACCATCGGCCAAGCGGCTGAGTTTGACTATTCGGGCACCCAGGCGGTCAAGGCGCTCAGGCGCGAGGGCTACCGGGTGGTGCTGGTGAACTCGAACCCGGCGACGATCATGACCGACCCCCGCCTGGCCGACGCGACCTACATCGAGCCGTTGCGGCTCGATTTTCTGGAGAAGATCATCGCCCGCGAACGCCCCGACGCCCTCCTGCCCACGCTGGGCGGGCAGACGGCGCTCAACCTGGCCATGGAGCTCTACGAGGCGGGGGTGCTCGAGCGCTACGGCGTGGAGCTGATCGGCGCCAACTACGCCGCCATCAAGAAGGGCGAGGACCGCGAGCAGTTCCAGGCGGCCATGAAGAAGATCGGCCTCGACGTGCCCCGCGGCCGGATGGTCTCGAGCCTGGAGGACGGGCTCGCCTTCGCCCGCGAGGTCGGTTACCCGGTCATCGTCCGCCCCAGCTTCACCCTGGGCGGCACCGGCGGCGGCGTGGCCGCGGACGAAGCCGCGCTCCGCGAGCTGCTGGGCCGCGGTCTGCGCCTCAGCCCGGCGCACACCGCCCTGGTCGAGGAGTCGATCGTCGGCTGGAAGGAGTACGAGCTCGAGGTGATGCGCGACCACGCCGACACCGTGGTCATCATCACCTCGATCGAGAACGTGGACCCGATGGGGGTTCACACCGGCGACTCGATCACCGTCGCCCCGGCGCAGACCCTGACCGACGTCGAGTACCAGAAGATGCGCGACGCCGCCAAGGACATCATCCGCGAGATCGGCGTCGACACCGGCGGCTCCAACATCCAGTTCGCCGTCGACCCTAAAACCGGCCGGCTGGTCGTCATCGAGATGAACCCGCGCGTCTCCCGCTCCTCGGCCCTGGCCTCGAAGGCCACCGGCTACCCGATCGCCAAGATCGCCGCCCTGCTGGCCGTTGGTTACCGGCTCGACGAGCTGCCCAACGACATCACCAAGAAGACCCCGGCCTCCTTCGAACCGACGATCGATTACGTGGTCACCAAGATTCCCCGCTTCGCCTTCGAGAAGTTCCGCACCCTGCCCAACACCGCCGGCGGTTTTTCGGACGAGCTGGGCACCCAGATGAAGAGCGTCGGCGAGGTGATGGCCATCGGCCGCACCTTCAAGGAAAGCTTCATGAAGGCGCTGCGCAGCCTCGAGTTCGACGTCTCCGAAGGCGTGGCGGAGCTCTCGGTGCCCGAGCTGGAGAAGCTGCTCGCGCCCAACCCCAAGCGAATCTTCGCGGTGCTGGAGCTGCTGAAGCGCGGCACCCCGGCCGAGGAGATCGCCGCCGCCACCGGCATCGACCGCTGGTTTTTGCACCACTTCAAGGAGATCGCCGCCGAGATGGCGCGGCTCGAGGCGACCAGCCCTTCCGAACTGAGCCCCGCCGAGCTCTACGCGCTCAAACGCAAGGGGCTCTCCGACGCCCAGATCGCGGCTGGCGTCAGCCTGGAAGAGGGCGAGGTTCGCCAAAAACGCCACGCCGCCGGTATTAGGCCGGTTTACAAGACCGTGGACACCTGCGCCGCCGAGTTCGAGGCCTACACCCCCTACCACTACTCGGCCTACGAGACCGAAGACGAGGTCAGCGACAAACAGGGTCCTTCGGTGGCCATTCTGGGCTCCGGCCCCATCCGCATCGGCCAGGGCGTCGAGTTCGACTACTCGGCGGTCCACGCCGTCTGGGCGCTGCAGGAGGCCGGCTACACCACCCTGATGGTCAACTCGAACCCGGAGACCGTCTCGACCGACTACGACACCGCCGACAAGCTTTACTTCGAGCCGCTGACTGCCGAGGACGTGCTCGAGATCCTCGAGCGCGAGCGGCCCGACGGGGTGATCGTCCAGCTGGGCGGGCAGACGCCGCTCAAGCTGGCGCGGGCGCTGGAGGAGGCGGGCCAGCCCATCTGGGGCACCTCGCCGGCCAGCATCCACGCCGCCGAGGACCGCGAGGCCTTCAACCGCCTGGCCGCCGAGCTGGGCATTCCCCAGCCGGCGGGGGCGGTGGCCGCCGACGAGCCCGAGGCGCTGGAACACGCCCGCCGGCTCGGCTACCCGCTGATGGTGCGGCCGAGCTACGTCCTGGGCGGGCGGGCCATGCAGGTGGTGAAGAACGAAGACGAGCTCAAGGCCTACTTGAGCCAGGTCTACGCCGAGCTGGCCGCGAGGCCGACGATCCTGCTCGACGCCTACCTGGACGGCGCGATCGAGATCGACGTCGACGCGCTGGCCGACGGCGAGCGGGTGGTGGTGGCCGGGGTGATGGAGCACGTCGAGCGGGCCGGGGTCCACTCGGGCGACTCGGCCACGGTGCTGCCGCCGGTGACGCTGCCGGCCGAGGCGGTGGAGACGGTGCGCGACTACACCCGCAAGCTGGCCCGGGCGCTGGAGGTGAAGGGCCTCTTGAACGTCCAGTACGCCTACAAGGACGGGCAGGTCTACGTGCTCGAGGCCAACCCCCGCGCCAGCCGCACCGTGCCCTTCGTCTCCAAGGCGGTCGGCCACCCCCTGGCCAAGTACGCCGCGCTGATCAGCGCCGGCAAGACGCTCGAGGAGCTGGGGTTCGTCGAAGACCCCGAACCCGGCTTCTACTCGGTCAAGGAGGTCACCGTTCCCTGGCTCAAGTTCCCCGGGGTCGTCCCCTGGCTGGGGCCGGAGATGCGCTCGACCGGCGAGAGCATGGGCCTCGACCGCGACCCTTACCTGGCCTACTACCGCGCCCAGCTGGGTGCGGGCCACGTTCTGCCGCCTGCGGGCCGGGTGCGCTTCATCGCAGCCGACGACGACCTGGTAGACGCCTACCGCGAGGCCGGCTTCGAGGTGGCCGAAGGCGGCGACTACGACCTGCTGGTGAGCCTGTCGCCGGACCCGGAGCTGCGACGGGCGGTCGAGCTGGGCCGGCCCTACTTCACCACCCGCGAGGCGGCGCTGTGGGGGCTCGAGGCCATCCGCCGCGCCCGCGAGGCCGAGCTGGAGCCGCGGCCGCTGCAGGCCTGGCACGCTTAGTTCGGACGCTCGAGAAAGAAAGGGAGGGCCGCGGCCCTCCTTGATTCATGAGCCCGCACGGGCCTCAGTCGCCGCAGGGCACGACGAGCACCGGCACCTTGGCGAGCTGCACCACGCCGGCGGTGGTGGAGCCCAACAGCAGCCGCCGCAGCATGCCGCCGCCCTGGCGCCCCATGACGATGCGGTCGTACCCGGTCTCCGCTTCCGAAACGATCGCCTCGACGGGGTGCTCGCCCCGCACCAGCAACCCCTTGGCGAACAGGCCCGCCGCCTCGGCCTTCTTCACGGCCTCCTTCAACACCTCGTCCTCCTCTTCGGAAAGCTCGGGCGTGGGAACGAGGGTGCTGGGGCTGTAGAGCACGTGCAGAAACGCCAGGCCCGCGCCCAGCGCGGCGGCCTCGCGAATCGCGAACTCGACGGCCTTCTCCGCGCAGGGGCTGCCGTCCGTCGGTACCAGGATCATCTTGCCCATGGTGCCCTCCTCTGTCCTCATTGTAGGAAAAACCCCGCGCCGAAGCGCGGGGCGAACGTCTGCGAACGGGGGTCAGGCCTCTTCGGAGGCCGGCGCCTCGGCCTTCTTCTTGGCCTTCTTTTTCTTCTTGCCGCCCGCGGCCTTGGCTGCAGCGTAGGCCTCGGCGGCCTTCTGGGTGCGCTTGCGGTCGGGCTTGATGCGGGCCGCCTTGCCGCGCAGCTCGCGCAGGTAGTAGGGGCGGGCCTGCCGCACCTTGCCGTAGCTGACGACCTCGACCTTGTCGATCAGCGGCGAATGGAAGGGGAAGATGCGCTCCACGCCCTCGCCGTAGGAAACCTTGCGCACGGTGAAGGTGGAGTTGAGGCCGTTGCGGTGGATCTTGATGACCACGCCCTCGAAGGCCTGCAGGCGCTCGCGCTTGCCCTCGACGACGCGGTAGGTCACGCGCACGGTGTCGCCCGAGCGAAACTCGGGGATCCCTTCGCGGTAGTGGGGTTGTTCGACGGCCTTGAGCAGGGCACCACGGTTCAGCTTCATGGGTTTCTCCTTTCCAGCGGAACCCCGTGGGTTCATGGACAAGTCATGGGAATCGCGCCCCTGTGGGGGCAACACCGGTCAGTATACAGGCCATTTTGCACCGGCGTCAAACTTTGCGGGGTCGGCCTCTTCCCGGCCTGGAAACGCGTGCGCGGCGCAGAAGGGGCAGCCCAGTCGGTGCGCAGTACGTGGGGCGCAGCACGCCGTAGGGGCGGGCCCGCGGGCCCGCCCGATCAGTTCGAGATACCTGGCGCATCGTAGGGGCGGACCTGCCTGCCCGCCTGCGGCGTCGTAACGCGGGCCGGTGACGATGGTCGGCGACGGCGAAGGCGCGCCGTCCTCGATCGAACGTCCGGTGGCGGTAGGGGTGCAGGTTTTTCTTCGAAGAAGCCTGCCGACGGGGTCGTGGGCAGCAGGCCGGATACGAAGCTTGATTTTCCCACCTCCCACCCCCTACAACCCACTTCCCGGCGAAGCCGACCCATCGGGCCCATGCCGCGCTCAGAATCCACGGTTTGGTTGTCGCGAAAACGAACCTCCCTCCCCTGGGGGAGGGTTGGGGTGGGGGTTGTGGGCTCTGCAGAAGCCAGATGCCGGTTGCCGATACGTGACCGCCCCACACCCTACGTCCCACCCCCTACATCCCACATCCGGCATTTCGGCAAACAACCCCCCTCCGGCCTGCGGCCACCTCCCCCAAGGGGGAGGTAGAAAAGCCGTTCGTGGCATCGGGTAGACAGCAAGGACATGCCGACAGAGGCCGCCTGCTCTAAGAATGACGTCTCAAAACTGCCACTAAACAAGAACGAAGCGGTCAGCATGCTCTAAGCTCTGGATCCCCCCGCTTTCGCGGGGCGGGTCCAGCTCTTGCAGGCCTACGACCCGCTTGGCTGGAACACGAGAATATTCATTCGCCAGGCGGCCCAAATCCTGCTGCCCAACCGCTTCGCTTCACATCTCGTTTTTCTCGTTGACCGACCTACCGCGAACCACAAGCCACGGATCATAAGCCGCTTTATTCTGCTTCTTCGTCCAGCTCGGCCAGCCAACGCAGGTCCTCTTCGGTGAGGGGGGCGGACTTCAGAAGCTCGGGGCGGCGCTCGAGGGTGCGGCGCAGCGCCTCGCGACGGCGCCACTCGGCCACCTTGCCGTGGTGGCCGCTCGTGAGCACCTCGGGTACCTTGAGCCCGCGGAACTCGGGCGGCCGGGTGTACTGGGGGTAGTCAAGCAGGCCCCACGAAAACGAGTCGAGCCGGTGGCTCTCGGGGTCGCCCAGGACCCCGGGCACCAGCCGCGCGGTGGCCTCGATAACGGCCAGCGCCGCCACCTCGCCGCCCATGAGCACGAAGTCGCCGATCGAAACCTCACGGGTCACGAAGTTCTCGACCCGGGCGTCGATGCCCTCGTAACGGCCGCTGACGAGAACGAGGTGCTCCTTGGCGGCCAGCTCCTCGGCCAGGGGCTGGCGGAAGGGCTCGCCGGCCGGGGTGAGCAGGATCACCTCGTCGGCGGGGAGCTGATCTTCGATCGCCCCTAGCACCACGTCGGGGCGCAGCACCATGCCCGCGCCGCCGCCGTAGGGGTAGTCGTCCACCTGGCGGTGCTTGCCTGGGGCGTAGTCGCGGATGTCGCGGATATCGATCTGGATCAGGCCGCGCTGGATGGCCTTGGCCAGGAGCGCCTCTTCGGTCCAGGGCTGGATGAGGCGGGGGAACAGGGTGAGGACGGTGTACCGGAGCACCGCTACTCCAACAGCCCCTCGGGGGGCTCGACGAGGCGCACCGCCCCCTCGGCGACCTCGACGTAGGGGGCCTGCAGGGGGACGAGCAGCCGGCGCGCGCCCCTGCGCACGACGAGCACGTCCTGGGCCCCGGTGTCCATCACGTCCACGACCTCGCCCAGGGGTTCCTCCCCCAGAAAGACCGGCAGGCCAACGAGCTGGAAGTAGTACCAGCCCCCTTCGGGTTCGGGCAGGTTCTCTGGCTCGAGCAGGACGTCGAGGCCCGCAAGCTCCTCGGCCGCTTCGCGCGACTCCACGCCGACGAAGTAAACGACCAGGTCTTCCCCCAGGGGCTCCACGCGCGCCACGGCGCGCCATCCCAGACCCTCGAGGTAGACCCGGGGCTGGTCGAGCAACGCTTCGGGGGCCTCGCTGCGGAACTTCAGGCCGCCCCGCAGGGCGTGCGGCCTGCCCAGGCGACCGATGCGAACCAGGTTCACCGCACCTCGACGGAAACCTTACCGCGAGCGAAAGCGCGCACCACCGTGCGGATGCTCTCGATCACCCGGCCGCGGCGTCCGATGATGCGGCCCTTCTCCTCGGCCGGCACCTCGATGTAGTAGACGACCCCGCCCTTGGCGCGGCGTTCCTCCACCCGCACGCCCTCCGGGTGGTCCACCACGGCCTTGGCCAGGTATTCAACGACCTCGCGCATCAGGATTCGGCGGCGGCTTCCTCGGCAGCGGCTCCCTCGGCGGGGGCGGGTTCGCCCTTGCGGTAGACACCTGCGAGCTTGAGGATGCGGCGCGCGGTGTTCGTGGGCTGGGCGCCGACGGAAAGCCAGTAACGGGCGCGCTCGACGTCGACCTTGTACCAGTTCGGGGTGGTCTTGCGGGGATCGTAGTACCCGATCTTCTCGATGTACTTGCCGTCGCGCTTCCGGCGCACGTCGGTCACGACGATGCGGTAGTGGGGGTTGAACTTCGAACCGAAACGAGCCAAACGAATCTTTACCATGGGCGTTCTACCTCCTGCCAAAGAAACCGCGGCGCTTGCGCGGGCTCTTGGCGAGCGTTTTCATCATGCCCTTCGTCTCCTCGAAGGTCTTGATGAGCCGGTTGATCTCCTGCACGCTGGTGCCGCTGCCTCTGGCGATGCGGCGCCGGCGCGAGGCGTTGAGGATCCGCGGGTTCCTGCGCTCCGCGGGGGTCATGGACTGGATGATGGCCTCCAGGTGTTTGGTGGCCTTGGGGTCGAGCTGGAAGTTCTGGGGCAGGGCGCGGCTGAGGCCCGGGATCATCTTGATCAGCTCCGTCATCGAGCCCATCTTCTGGATCTGCTTCATCTGGGCGAGCAGGTCGTTGAGGTCGAACTCGTGCGGGGCCTTGTCGGGCTCTTCCAGCTCGGCGGCCTGGGCGCGCTCCATCAGCGTCTGGATGTCGCCCATGCCGAGGATGCGCTGGGCCAGGCGGTCGGGGTAGAAGGGCTCGAGGCCGTCGAGCTTCTCGGAGGTGCCGCCGAAGTAGATGGGCTTGCCGGTGACGTAGCGGGCGCTGAGCGCCGCGCCGCCGCGGGCGTCGCCGTCGAGCTTGGTGAGGATGAGGCCGGACACGCCGATGCGCTCGTCGAAGGTGCGGGAGACGCCCAGCGCCTCCTGCCCCATCATGGCGTCGACGACGAGCAGGGTCTCGGTAGGCTCGAGCTCGTCCTTGAGCTGGGCCAGCTCGTCCATCAGGGCCTCGTCGATCTGCAAGCGGCCCGCGGTGTCGACGATGACCAGGTCGCGGTAGTCCTTCGCCAGGTGCTCGCGCAGGCGGCGCGCGGTCTCGGCCGGCTTCTCGCCGTTTTGCACCTCCAGCACCGGCACCCCCACCTGTTCGGCGAGGATGCGCAGCTGGTCGCGGGCGGCGGGGCGCTGGGTGTCGGCGGCCACCAGTAGCGGCCGGCGGCCCTTGCTCTTGTAGAGCCGGGCCAGCTTGCCGGCGGCGGTCGTCTTACCGGTGCCCTGGAGGCCGACCAGGAACCATACGTTGCCCTCGTGCTTAAGCTCGGGCTGCTTGGGCTCCGAGCCCAAAAGCTCCTTGAGCTCGTCGTAGACGATGGTGTAGATCTGCTCCGCGGGGGTCAGCGACTCGTAGACCTTCTGCCCCAGGGCCTTTTCCTGAACGCGTTTGGTGAAGGCCTTGGCCACCTCGAAGTTGACGTCGGCCTCGAGCAGGCTCATGCGGATCTCGCGCATGACCTTCTTGAGGTCGGCCTCGCCGATGCGCCCGCGGCCGCGCAGGCCGTCGAGCGTTTGTTGTAGTCTGCGACTCAGGTTCTCGAACATGACCCTCCAGGCTCCAGGCCAGCGCTAAGCATAGCCCCACGACCTTGAGCGTGTCAACCGCAATTTATCTGAGGTTTTAAGCGATGCGCCCAACGCGGTATGCGCCCTTGCCCACGCGGTTATCCAGCGTCGTGCAAACGGAGGATTTCGCGGCACGTGTTAGACTGAGCTTTGGCTTTCTCTAAGCCGAATCCCCGCTGCAGGAGGCTCCATGCGGACCCAGGTGCGCGAAAACTTGTTCGACTCCCTGACCCGCGCCCTGCAAAAGGGGGACGTGGCCCTCGTGCAGTCGCTGGGCGACAAGATCCACCCGCAGGAGATCCTGGAGCACTGGGACGACCTTCCGGGCGAACACCAGTACGTCCTCCTCACCTACCTGGACGCCGAAGCCGCCGCCCAGGTCTTCAGCGAGCTCGACCCCGAGGACCAGGCGGAGTTCCTGGAAACCCTGCCGCCCTGGCGGGTGCGCCAGATCCTCGAAGAGCTCGACCCCGACGACCTGACCGACGCCCTCCAGGCGGTCGAGGAGGAAGACCCGGCCCTGGCGCGCCAGCTGAAGGAGTGGCTCGACCCCAAGACGCGGGCCGAGGTCGAGGCGCTCTCCGCCTACGACGAGGACGACGCCGGCGGGCTGATGACGCCGGAGTACGTGGCCGTGCGTGCGGGGATGACCGTCGACGAGGTGCTGCAGTTTCTCCGGCGCGCCGCCCCCGACGCCGAGACGGTCTACTACCTCTACGTCCTCGACGACGAAGGGCACCTCGTCGGGGTGCTCAGCCTGCGGGACCTGATCGTGGCCGACCCTTCGATGCGGGTGGCCGAGATCATGAACCCCGACGTCATCCACGTGACCACGGGAACCGACCAGGAAGAGGTGGCGCGGGTGATGGCCGACTACGACCTCACCGTCGTTCCCGTCACCGACGATGCAGGCCGGCTCGTGGGCATCGTGACCATCGACGACGTCATCGACGTGCTCGAGGAAGAGGCCACCGAGGACATCCACCGCCTGGGCGCGGTCGACGCCCCCGAGCTCGTCTACAGCCGCTCGAACGCCTGGGAACTGTGGAGCGCCCGCGCCCGCTGGCTGGTCATCCTGATCGTCACCGGCATGTTCACCTCCACGATCCTGGCGGGCTTCTCGTCGGTGCTCGAGGCCACGACGGCGCTGGCCTTCTACATCCCGGTGCTCCTCGGCACCGGCGGCAACACCGGAAACCAGTCGTCCACGCTGATCGTGCGCGCCCTGGCCACCCGCGACATCGACCTGAGCGACTGGCCGCGCGTGCTCTTCAAGGAGCTGGGCGTCGGCGTCCTCCTGGGCCTCACCCTCTCGGCGCTGATCGCCCTCAAGGTGGCCCTCGACGGCTACCTGGGCGTCACGCCGGTGGTGGCGCTGGCGCTCTTCCTGCTCGTCATCGTCGCCAACCTGGCGGGCGCGCTGCTGCCGATCGTGCTGGAAAAGCTGGGGCTGGACCCGGCCCTCATCTCGAACCCGCTCATCGCCACCATCTCCGACGTCTCCGGCCTCGTCATCTACCTGAGCGTGGCGCGCGTGCTCCTGGGGGTGGGGTGAAGCCGGAGGTCGTCGTCGAGTGGTCCAAGGGCCGCCGGGAGCGCTGGGAGTGGCGGGACGGCGCCTTCACCTACAGGCGCGAAGGCGTCGCCGCCCCGGTCAACTACGGCTTTCTCCCCGATGTCTTGAATCCCGCCGACGGCGAGGAGGTGGACGCGGTGGTGCTGGGGCCGCCGCTCCCGCCGAAATCGCGAACGCGCGCCCCGTTGGTGGGGCTTCTGTGGCTCGCCGACGGCGACCACAAGCTCGTGCTCGCCCCGGGCGGCGGCCCGTACCTGGAAGACGAGGCCGCCCTCCTGGCCTGGTTCGAACCCGAGCGCCGCGCCCGGCTGGAGTGTGAATCCGCAGCGCGGGAGTGGCTGGAAAAACTGGGTTACCAAAGCTAGCTCAAGCGTAGCGGGCCTTCAGCAGGGTCGCCGCCTCCACCAACATAGCCAGCGCCTCGATTTCGACGGCGGTTCGCAGACCGCGCGCTTCCAGGTGCGGCACCACGACCTCGGTCGGCAGGTTGCCCACCAGATCGTCGCCGGCGAAGGGGCAGCCGCCCACGCCGCCCAGCGCCCCCTCGAGCCAGCGCACGCCCGCGTCCAGCACCGCGTCCACCTTGGCCCGCACTTCGTCCGGATCGGGGCGGCTGTGCAGGTGGGCCCCCAGGTCGGCCGCACCGTACGCGGCGGCGACGGCCGCCAGCACCTCGTGGATGCGCTCGGGCCCGGCCACCCCGTAGGTGTCGGCGACGGCGATGCGGCGGACGCCCAGCGCACGCAGACGGCCGACGAAGTCCACCACCGCCTCGGGGCTCCAGGGGTCGCCGTAGGGGTTGCCGAAGCCCATGGAGACGTAGACCACCAGCTCGAGCCCGCCGCTTCGCGCCCGCTCGAGCATCCGCTCCACCAGCGGCCACGAGTCCTTGACCGAACGGCGGGTGTTCTTCTGCTGAAAGGTCTCGCTGATCGAGAAGGGGTAGCCCACCGAGGTCAGGTTCTCCGCCGCCAGCGCCCGCTCCATTCCCCGCTCGTTGGCGACGATGGCCAGATAGTCGCGCCCGTCGGGCGGCGGCAGCAGCTTCAGCACCGCTTCGGAGTCGGCCATCTGCGGCACCCATTTGGGCGAGACGAAGCTGGCCAGGTCCAGGTGGTCGAAGCCGGCGTCCAGCAGCTGGCGCAGGAAGGCGGCTTTCTCTTCGGTCGGGATGGTGCGGGCGAACCCCTGCCAGGCGTCCCGGGGGCACTCGACGTAGATCACGCGTTCGGCCACAACCCGTCCCCTACACCTGGAAGACGCCCGTCTTGAAGGGCGCTTCCGAGTCGTCCAGGCTCACCGCCTCGAGCGCCCGGATCAGGCGCTCGCGGGTCTCGTGGGGGAAGATAATCTCGTCCACCCACAGCCGCGCCGCGGCGTAGCGGGGGTCGAGGGTGGCGTCGTAGCGGCTCTTGATCTCCTCGTAGAGCCGCTCCAGCTCCTCGGCGCTCGGCTCCTGCCCC
The DNA here is from genome assembly GCF_000183745.1 of Oceanithermus profundus DSM 14977. Lineage (NCBI taxonomy): Bacteria > Thermotogati > Deinococcota > Deinococci > Thermales > Thermaceae > Oceanithermus > Oceanithermus profundus. The sequence continues at coordinate 1,377,480 of NC_014761.1, forward strand.
TTGCGCTTCAGCTGCGCCACCTCGAGCTGCAGGAGGGTATTCGCCGCCTGGGTGCCGCCCATCACCGCATACTTGGCGCTGGGCCAGGCGAAGAGCAGCCGCGGGGCGTAGGCCTTGCCCGCCAGCGCGTAGTTGCCCGCGCCGAACGAGCCGCCCAGGATGACCGTGATCTTGGGCACCACCGAGTTGGAAACCGCGTTCACCAGCTTGGCCCCGCGGCGGATGATCCCCGCCTCCTCCGAGGCCTTGCCCACCATGAAGCCGCTGACGTCCTGCAGGAACAACAGCGGAATGCGCATCTGGTTGACGTCGAGGATGAAGCGGGCCGCCTTGTCGGCCGCCTCGGCGTAGATGACCCCGCCCACCTCGATGCGGCCCTTCTTCTTGATGACGAGCCGCTGATTGGCGACGATGCCCACCGGGAACCCGCCCAGCCGTGCGAATCCGGTCACCAGCGTCTCGCCCCACTGCGCCTTGTATTCGTGGAACTCGGAGGCGTCCACCAGCCGCGCGATCACCTCGCGCACGTCGTAGGGGCTCTCCCCTTCCGGGTGCACCAGGCCGTAGAGGTCGCGGGCGTCGTAGGCCGGCGGCGCGGCCTCCTTGCGGTCCTGCGCCCAGCGGGCGCGCCGCGGCTCGGCGTAGAGGCCGGCGAGGGTGCGCACCCGTTCGAGCGCCGCCTCGTCGTTTGGCTCGTAGAAGTCGACCGTGCCCGAGACCTCGGCGTGCATCCGCGCCCCGCCCAGCTCCTCGGAGCTCACCTCCTGACCGATGGCCGCCTTGACGAGCGCCGGCCCCGCCAGGTAGAGGCCCGAGCCCTCGGTCATCACCAGGGCGTCGGTCATCACCGGCAGGTAGGCCCCGCCGGCCACGCAGTTGCCCATGATGGCGCTGATCTGGGGAATGCCCGCGGCGCTCATGCGGGCGTTGAGGTAGAAGATGCGGCCGAAGTCGTCCTGGTCGGGAAAGACCTCGTCCTGCAACGGCAGGAAGACGCCGGCCGAGTCCACCAGGTAGACGGTGGGAATCTTGTTCTCGAAGGCGATCGTCTGCGCCCGGATGACCTTCTTGGCGGTAATCGGGAAGAAGGCCCCGGCCTTGACGGTGGCGTCGTTGGCGATGATCATCCACTCGCGGCCGTGGATGCGGCCGATGCCGGTCACGGTGCCGCCGCCGGGGGCCCCGCCCCACTCCTCGTACATGCCCCAGCCGGCGAAGGTCATCAGCTCGTCGAAGGAGCTGCCCTCGTCCACCAGCCGGGCGATGCGTTCGCGGGCGGTGAGGCGGCCCTTTTCGTGCTGGCGCCGGATCGCGCGCTCCCCGCCGCCCTGGCGCAGTTCGGCCAGGGTCTCGCGGTAGGCGGTGATGCGGTCCACCCAGGCGCTGGCGTTGGCGCGGAAGGTCTCCGAAGCCCTGCCTTCGTCGTCGAGCGCGGTCGGGAGCATGGCTTCAGTATATCGGTTTTGAAGCGCTCGGTCGATTTTTCGTTATACGTTGGGGCCCGCCGCGAAGCGCTGCTATACTCGGAACAAGGCCTGCTCGGGAGGAGTAGGCGGCCCGCGCGGCTCCAGAGAGGGCCCCCACGGCTGGAAGGGGCCCGCCGCCGCACCGCCGAACGTCGCCCGAGGCGCCGCGGGAAGAACGGCCGCAAGGCTCAGTAGACCCCGCCGGGTGCGCCCGAGACAGCGCGAAAGAGTGCGTGGTCGGCTGCGCCGACCGGAGGTAGGAGGTAGGAAGCAGGGTCTTCCCCACTTCCCACGACCCACCTCCCGCATCCGGCGAAGCCCCACGAAGCGCGGTGGTACCGCGGGGAATCCTCCTCGTCCGCGCACGGACGCGGGGCTTTTTCTTGGCCCCCCACCGGAGGTACGCATGAAGGAACTGTCCAAAGCCTACGATCCCCACCAGGTCGAGCCCCGCTGGGCCGAACGCTGGGCCGAGCGGCCCTTCGTCGCCGATCCGCACAGCGGCAAGCCCCCCTTCGTCATCGTCATGCCGCCGCCCAACGTGACCGGCGTGCTGCACATGGGCCACGCCCTTGACAACGCCCTGCAGGACGCGCTGACGCGTTACAAGCGGCTGCGCGGCTACGAGGCGCTGTGGCTGCCCGGCACCGACCACGCCGGCATCGCCACCCAGGTGGTCGTCGAGCGGCTGCTGGCGAAGGAAGGCAAGACCCGTCACGACCTGGGGCGCGAGAAGTTTTTGGAGCGCGTCTGGCAGTGGCGCGAGGAGTCGGGCGGCCAGATCCTGGAGCAGCTGAAGCGCCTCGGCGCCAGCGCCGACTGGAGCCGCCTGGCCTTCACCATGGACGAGGCGCGCAGCCGGGCGGTGCGCTACGCCTTCGTCCGCTACCACCACGAGGGCCTGATCTACCGCGGCGAGCGCCTGCTCAACTGGTGCCCCCGCTGCGAGACGACGCTTTCGGACCTGGAGGTGGCCAACACCCCCACCCAGGGCACGCTCTACACCCTCGCCTACCCGCTCGAGGGCGGCGGCGAGATCCGGATCGCCACGGTGCGGCCGGAGACGATCTTTGCCGACGTGGCCATCGCGGTGCATCCGGAAGACGAGCGCTACAAGGACCTGATCGGCAAGAAGGCGCGCATCCCGCTGACCGAGATCTGGATTCCGGTGATCGCCGACGAGGCGGTGGAGCGCGAGTTCGGCACCGGCGCGCTCAAGATCACCCCGGCGCACGACCCGACCGACTACGAGGTGGGCCGGCGCCACGGGCTGCCCGAGCCGAGCGTGATCGACCTGGAAGGAAAGCTGGTTTCAGGGCGGGTGCCCGAGCGCTTCCGCGGCCTGGACCGCTTCGAGGCGAGGAAGGCCGTGGCGAAGGCGCTGGAAGAAGAGGGCTACCTGCGCGCGGCCGAGCCCTACCAGATCGCGCTGGCCACCTGCGACCGCTGCGGCACCGCGGTCGAGTACGCCCTCTTCCCGCAGTGGTGGCTCAAGATGAAGCCGCTCGCAGACGAGGTGCTGCCCAAGCTGAAGGAAGGCGACATCAAGTTCTACCCGGAGCGCTGGCGCAAGGTCAACATCGACTGGTTCGAGAACATCCGCGACTGGAACATCAGCCGCCAACTCTGGTGGGGCCACCAGATCCCCGCCTGGTACTGCCCCGAGGGGCACGTGACCGTGCCCGAACCGGAGCGCTTCGACGAGGATCCCAAGGAGTGCGCCGTCTGCGGCAGCACCGAGCTCGAGCGCGACCCCGACGTCCTCGACACCTGGTTCTCCTCGGCGCTGTGGCCGCTCTCGACGCTGGGCTGGCCCGAGGACACCGAGGACTACCGCGCCTTCTACCCCACCAGCGTGCTGGTGACCGGCTACGACATCCTCTTCCTCTGGGTCAGCCGCATGGAGGTCTCGGGCTACCACTTCGACGGCCGCCGCCCCTTCGAAGCGGTGATGCTCCACGGCCTCGTCCTCGACGAGAAGGGCAAGAAGATGTCCAAGTCGAAGGGCAACGTGGTGGACCCGCTCGAGCTGGTGGAACAGTACGGCGCCGATGCGCTGCGCTTCGCCCTCATCCACCTGGCCACCGGCGGGCAGGACATCCGCTTCGACCGCCGCTGGGTGGAGATGGGCCGCAACTTCGCCAACAAGCTCTGGAACGCCGCCCGCTTCGTCTTCATGAACCGTGAGGGCTTCGAGGCGAAGACCGACGAGCCCACCCTGGCCGACCGCTGGATGGCAGCGCGGCTGCGCGAGGGCATCCGCAACATCACCCAGCTCTACGACGCCTACGAGCTCGCGCTCGCCAGCCGCGAGGTCTACCAGCTGGTCTGGAGCGAGTTCTGCGACTGGTACATCGAGGCCGCCAAGCCAGCGCTGCGCGCGGGCAACGCCGCGACGCTGCGGGGGCTGGAGACGGCGCTCGAAGCGCTTTTGAAGCTCCTCCACCCCTTCATGCCCTTCGTCACCAGCGAGATCTACACCGCCCTCAAGCAGGACCCCGAAGCCGAGCTGGCGCTGGCCGGGTGGCCCGAGGCGGAGGCCTTCGCCGCCGACGAGGAGGCCCTGGCCGCCTTCAAGGTGCTCCAGGACGCGGTCACCGCCACCCGCAGCCTCCGGGCCGAGCTGGGCCTGCCGCCCCAGCAGGAGCTCACCGTCCACGCCGAGGGGCCGGGGGCGGCGGTGCTGCTCGAGAACGCCGACTTCTTCCGCTTCCTCGCCCGCGCCGAGGTGCAGGAGGGCCGGCCGGAGAAGGCCGTCAGCGCGGTCACGCCCCAGGTCACCGTCTGGCTCGAGCTCGAGGGGCTGGTGGACGTTGAGGCCTGGAAGCAGAAGCAGCAGAAGAAGGCCTCCGAACTGGAGCGCCGCATCGCCGGGCTGGAGAAGAAACTTGCCAACCCCGGCTTCACCGAGCGCGCCCCGGCCGAGGTGGTCGAGCGCGAACGGCGCAACCTGGAGGAGGCGAAGAGCCAGCTCGAGCGCATCCGCGCGGTGCTGGCCCGCTTCTAGCGGCTGCGCTTCGAAAGGGGCCCGGCCGGGCCCCTTTCGTTCAGCCGAAGAGCGTGAGCCGGGTGTCCTCGTCGTCGAGCCTGGGGGCCTCCATGATGCCCAGGATTCGCTGCACGTTGACGGTCACGAACTCGAAGGCCTGCCGCACCTCGAGTTCGCGCGCCGGGGTGTCGCCGGCGAGGGCGTAGAGCTTGACGTCGAAAAGCGTCTGAAAGGGCTTGGCGCTCGCCAGGAAGTCGGACAGCCTCACCCCTCCGGGTGTGACGAGGACGCCCACGAGCACGCAGCAGCCGAAGAGCAGCGCCATCCGCTGCTTCTTCACCGGCACGCCGGGGAGCTCCATCCGGTCGGGGCGGCCGCCGACGACCCAGAGGATCTCGCGCTTCTGGACCGCCAGGAAGTCGGCGGTGGCGCGCATCTCCTCGGCCCGCGGCGGGTGGTCGTACCCGGGGGCGTAGACGAGCACGCCCGTCATGGGAACGAGCGGGCGCTTGTCCTTGTTCAGGAAGGTGGCCGTGCCCCCGCCCTTGGGCAGGTGCATGGTTCCGTAGATGCGAAACTCGGCGGTGTGGACCCGGACCTCGGAGGGCTCGGTGGATCGGGCGTACAAGGCATCACCTCTGGGGTCAGTGTACCGGGTTAAACCGGGAAGATGACCCCTTTCTTGAGGATGATGCAGGCGTAGAGCCGGGTCTCGCTGGTCGCCACGATGGCGTAGGCCTCGCGGGCGCGTTCGTAGTAGGCGAAACGGTCGATGGCCGCCACCCGGGCGTCCTCGCCCGAGTCGGCGAGCACCGCGTCGAAGGCCTTCCAGATCTCGGGCTTCGCCGCCTCGCCGTTGTCCATGTACCAGACGTTGGCGTCCGTGAAGGTGTCGAGCGGCATCAGCTCGAGAATCGCCTGCACGAGCTCGGGCGTGCCCAACCCGTCGGCGCGGATCACCGGCGGGCCCGAGGAGTGGGCCGGGTAGTTGCCGTCCACAATGGCGATCTCGTCGCCATGGCCCATCTCGGCCAGCGCGGCGAGCAGCTCGGGCGAAAGCAGTGGGGGGATTCCTTTGAGCATGGCCATGGCACTCCTCCTTAGACCTCGCTGGGGCGGTTCTTGAGGCTGTCGATCATCACCGCCAGGAAGATGACCGCGCCCTTGAGGAAGCTCTGCCAGAAGGGCGGCACGTTGAGCAGGTTCATGCCGTTGTTGATCACGCCGATCAGCAGCACGCCGATGATCGTGCCCACGATCGTCCCCTTGCCGCCCATCAGCGAAGCGCCGCCGATGATCACCGCGGCGATGGCGTCGAGTTCGTAGCCCATGGCCGCGGTGGGCATCGCCGCGCCCAGGCGCCCCGTGAGCACCAGACCGGCGATGGCGCAGGAGACCCCCGAGACGATGTAGACGAAGTAGAGCACCCCGTGGGTGCGGATCCCCGAGAGCGCGGCGGCCTTGATGTTGGAGCCGACGGCGTAGATGTTGCGCCCCAGCACGGTGCTGCGCAGCACCACCTCGGCCACCAGCGCGTAGAGCAGGAAGATCACGACGGCGACCGAGATCGGACCGATCTGTCCGGCGCCGAAGAACTCGAAGGCGGGCGGGAAGTCGAAGATCGTCTTGCCGTCAGAGAAGACCATGGTGAGGCCGCGGGCCATGGCCATCGTCGCCAGGGTGACGATGAAGGGGGCCATGCCGATCTTGGTGATGGAAAACCCGTGGAAGGCCCCGACCGCGACGCCGAAGGCCAGGTTGATGAGGATCACCGCCCAGACCGGCACGCCGCCGTGCAGCATCAGCGCCATGAGCACCCCCGAGAGCGCGACCACCGAACCCACCGAGAGGTCGATGCCGGCGGTGAGGATGACGAAGGTCATGCCGATGGCGATGATGCCCTGGATCGAAGACTGCAGCAGGATGTTGAGCAGGTTGAACTTGGTCAGGAAGACGGGCGAGGTGAAGGCGAAGAAGGCCCCCACGGCCAGGAGCCCCAGGAAGACGATGAACTCGCTGCTGGACAAAAGGGATTTGTTCAACTTCATGACGCAGCCTCCCCCGGCGAAGCGGTTTGCAGGCAGTACCGGAGCACGTTCTCTTCGGTGATCGCGTCGCCCACCAGCTCGGCGGTGATGCGCCCGCCGGCCATCGTGTAGACGCGGTCGGCGCAGCCGATGACCTCCGGAAGCTCGGAGCTCACGAAGACCACGGCCTTGCCCTGGTCGGCCAGTTCGGCGATGAGCTTGTAGATCTCGAGCTTCGCCCCTACGTCGATGCCGCGCGTCGGCTCGTCGAGCAGCACCACCTCGGGATCGTTGATCAGCGCCTTGGCCAGGCAGACCTTCTGCTGGTTCCCGCCCGAGAGGTGGTAGACGTCCACGTCGATCGAGGGCGCCTTGACGCCCAGCTTGCGGCTGTAGGCGTCCGCGGCCCTGCGCTCCTCGGCCACCTGGGCGAAGCCCATGCGCACGAAGCGGCCAATCTGCAGCGCCAGGTAGGTCTCGTTCTTCCAGATGGGCTGACCGAAGAAGAGGTTCTCGCCCTTGCGGTCCTCCGAGGAGTAGATCACCCCGGCGCGGGCGGCCTCCTGGGGGTGGCGGAAACGCACCGGCCGGCCGCGCAGATGCACCTCGCCCGAGCGCAGCGTCCGCGCCCCGACGATCGCCTTGAGCAGCTCGGTACGGCCCGATCCGAGCAGGCCGTAGATGCCCACCACCTCGGAACGGCGCACGTGAAAGTCGACGCCGTCGAGCACCGCGTCGCTGAGGCCGCGCGCCTCGAGCGCCACCTCGCCGGGGCGGTGGTCCCCTTTGTAGTAGATGTCCTGAAGGTCGCGGCCCACCATGCGGGCGACGATCGTCTCCTCGTCCGTCTCGGACGTGGGCGTCTCGACGACCGTGCGGCCGTCGCGCAACACGTGCACCCGGTCGGTGATCTCGAAGATCTCGTCGAGGTGGTGCGAGACGTAGACGATGCCGATGCCCTGCTCCTGCAGCCGGCGGATCACCCTGAAGAGGTTCTCGATCTCGGGCCCGGTGAGCGAGGAGGTGGGCTCGTCGAGGAGCAGCACCCGGGCGTCGTAGGAAAGCGCCTTGGCGATCTCCACCGACTGCTTCACGCCGATGGGCAGGCCGCCCACGACCGCGCGCGGATCGATCTCCCCCATGCCGCTCGCCTCGAGGATGCGGGCGGCGTCGCGGTACAGCCGCCCCCAGTCCACGAAACCGCGCCGGCGCGGCAGCCGGTTGATGAAGATGTTCTCGGCGACGCTCAGGTGCGGGATCAGGTTGAGTTCCTGATAGACGATCGAGATGCCGGCGTCGAGCGCGTCCTTGGGGGTGCGGAACCGCACCTCCTCCCCGCGGTAACGGATGCGGCCGCGCGTCGGCGGAAAGACCCCGCCGATCAGCTTCATCAGCGTGGACTTGCCCGCGCCGTTCTCGCCCACCAGCCCCAGGACCTCGCCGGGGTAGAGGGTGAGCGAGACGTCGTCGAGGGCGACGACGCCGGGAAAGACCTTGGTCAGGTTGAGGGTTTCCAGTACGGGGGTGGGTTTCATCGTGGGGTGCGGTGCCTCTGGAAACGGAGGTGGGAGGACCGGACCGGGCGCGCGCCCGGTCCGGTCCGGTTTTCGGTTATTCGGCCCAGTTCTGGCGCTTGTCGACGTTGTCCTTGGTCACCGGGGTGAAGGGGGTGTAGAAGTGCTTGGGCACCTCTTCGCCCTTCAGGTACTTGACCGCGAACTCGACGGCCTTCTCGCCCATGAGCACCGGCTCCTGCGAGATCGTGCAGTCGATGTAGCCCTGGCGGATCAGGTCGAGCGCCTGCTTGATGCCGTCGATGCCCACGATGTAGATGTGGCCGGGATCGCCCACCTTCTTGAGGCGGCCCATGGCCTTGAGCGCGCGGGCGGCGCCCACGGTGTTGTCGTCGTTGTGGCCGTAGATGGCGTCCACGTCGGGGTGGGCCAGCACCAGGTTGCTGGTCACGTTGAAGGCCTTTTCCTGGTTGAAGTCGGCGGGCTGCGAGGCGACCAGCTTGAGGCCCGGGTACTTCTTGAGCTGCTCGTGGAAGCCCTTGCCGCGGTCGCGGGCGGCGGTGGTGCCGACCAGACCGACGAGCTCGATGACGTTGCCCTTCACCTCGCCGTACTTGGCCTTCATGGCCTCGGCGATCAGGTCGGCGGCGAGCCGACCCATGGCGACGTTGTCGGTCTCGAGGAACGAGGTCACCTCGACGCCGGTCACGCCGCGGTCGAGCGCGAAGACGGGAATGCCGGCGTCGAGGGCCTTCTTGACCGCGGGGGCGATGGCTTCGGCGTCGCGCGGGTTGATGATGATCGCGTCCACGCCCTTGGTGATCAGGTCCTCCACGTCGGCCACCTGCTTGGCCGAATCGCCGTTGGCGTTGACGGTGATCAGCTCGACCCCGAACTTCTTCGCGCCGTTCTCGACGCCCTTCGTCATGCCGACGAAGAAGGCGTTGTTCAGGGTGCTGATCGAGTACCCGATCACCACCTTGTCGCCCTGGGCGAAGGCCCCGAGGGCGAGAGCGAAAAGGGCGGCTAATACGACTCTCATGTATTTTTTCATTTCCTACCTCCTTATAGTTTTTTTACCACATGATTGGGCCATCCGAAGTGTAGCGCAGCGCGAAAAAGAAGTCAATAAACCTTTACCTGTGGTGATAATTATTCGTGGGAGAGCTGGGCCCAGGCGGCCCACCAGTCTTCGAGGGCGCGGCCCAGGCATTGGGGATCGCCGCGATGGAAGGCCGTGCGCAGCCGCTCGAGTGCGGCCCGCGCCAGCCGCCAGCGGCGGTAGGCGGGCGAGACCTCGAGCCAGCGGTGGGGTTCGTGGCCCTGGATCTCGGCGAGCAGGAGCGCGAGCGCCGAATCGGCGGCCGCACCCTTGCGGACGGCCTCGAGCAGCTCCCTGCGGCTCGCGGGAACGAGCAGCCGCTCGAACGCCCGTTCGCTCACCGCCAGCCGCGCCTGCGGGCGCGCCACCGGCTCCGGCGGGACCGCGAACCAGACGTCGGCGGCCTCGGGGGCGACCAGGCGGTAGCCCTGGGCCTCCAGGTAGGCCCGCCCCTCCCCCGCTCCCCAGACGCCCCAACCCTCGCGGCGGGCCCGCTCCAGCGCGGCCCGCGGATCGAGCGCCTCCACGGCAAGGCCCCCGCCCTCGCAAGAAAACCCTGCGGGCGCACGGTAGGCCACGGCCCTGAGCTCCAGGTTGCGCACGCCCCGCCAGGCGTTCTCGACGAGCTGGGCGGCTACCTCGAGCTCGCGCCCCTCCTCGACCCCGTTCCCCTCGTCCTTCCACTTGATCACCCGCACGCCCCCGAGGCTGAAGGAGATGTGTCGCCCCTCCGAGAGCGGCCGCACCCGGGTGACGGGACCGCTCGTGTAGAAGACGGGCTCGGGGTTGCCCTCGCCAAAGGGCTCGAGCAAGAGCAGGCTGCGGTAGACCTCGTCCATTACGTCGGCGTCGAGGGGGCCGTCGAGGCGCACCTCGGGCCGGGGCGCGGGGTGGCGCCGGGCGTAGGCGTGGATGGCGGCCGCGAAGCCGGGCACGCGCTCGGGGTCGATCGAGAACCCCGCCGCCCCGGCGTGCCCGCCGTAGCCCTTCAAGTGCTCGGCGGCGGCGGCCAGGGCCCCCACGGCGCTGATGCCGGGGGTGCTGCGCACCGAGCCCTTGCCCCGGGCGACGATGAAGACCGGCTTGTAGAAGCGCTCGAGCACCCGGCTGGCGACGATGCCCATGACGCCGGGGTGGCCCTCGGGGTCGTGGATCACGATCGCGGGATCTTCGGGGTTCACGGTGGGGAGGACGCGCTCGAGCATCTCCTCCTCCACCTGCTGGCGTTCGCGGTTGAGCGCGTCGAGCCGGTCGGCGAGCCGGGCCGCCTCCAGGGGGTCGTCGGTGGTAAGCGCCCGAAAGGCCGTCTCGGCCTCGCCCAGCCGCCCCGCGGCGTTGATGCGCGGGGCGATGCGGAAGGCTACCTCGACGGCGTCGTAGTTCGTGCAGTGGCGCTGGGCCAGCGTGCGCAGGCCCACGTGGCGACTTTCCCGCAGCCGCCGCAGCCCCTCCTTGACCAGGGCGCGGTTCACGCCCAAAAGCGGCACCACGTCGGCCACGGTGCCGATCGCGGCCAGGTCGGTGAACTCGAGCGGCGGCGGCTTGCCCAGCGCCTCGCGCACCGCCCAGAGCACAAAGAAGGCCACCCCCGCGCCCGTGGGCCAGGGCCGGCCCTCGAGGGCGGGGCTGTAGGCGGGGTGGACGATCAGACCCTCCGGGGGCTCGTCGGGGACCGCGTGGTGGTCGGTGACGATCACCGAAACGCCGCCCTCGGTGAGCGCGGCCAGCTCGGCGGCGTTGCTGACGCCGCAGTCGACGGTGACGAGCAGGTCGGCGGCGGCGCGGTGCTCGGGCACCCGGGCCATGTTGAGGCCGTAGCCGTCATGCAGGCGGTGGGGAATGAAGGCGTGCACGTCGGCGCCCAGCTCCCCCAAACCCAGCGTCAGGATCGCCGCGGCGGTCACGCCGTCGGCGTCGTAGTCGCCGTGGATGCGGATCCGCTCGCCGCGTTCGATGGCGCGCACGATGCGCGCCGCCGCCTCGTGGAGGCCCGGGAGCGGCGGGGGCTCGAGTGGCGGGTCCAGGTCTTCGAGATCGCGAAAGCCGCGGTCGAGCAGCACCGCCGCCACCTCGGGCGGCACCGCGAGGCGCGCCATCAGGCGCGCCACCTCGCCCACCGCGGGCCAGGGCCTCAGGGTCCAGCGTTCGGGGCCGCTCACGCGCCGGCTTCGTCGGGGTCGGGCACGGGCCGGTCGGGGATGCGCGGCACCTCCTCCACCTGGCGGGGCCGCAGCTCGGCCAGTTCCGCTTCCAAACGGGCGCGTTCGCGTTTCCAGGCGCGCCGCTCGCGCGCGAGCGCCCAGGCGTAACCCGGCAGGTAGACCCAGCCAGCGAGGAAGCCCAGGGCGAAGACGAGCCCCAGCACCCACAAGAGCGGCACCGTTCCCAGACCGGGGACGGCCAGCCGGGCCGCGGGCTGGACCGCCTGCACCGTCACGACGGTGATCAGGGCCAGCAGCGCCAGCAGGAACGAAAGCCAGTGTACGAGTCGCATACCCCCTCCTTGCTGCCCTGAGTATACGGCAGCAAGGCGCCGCCCCCGAGGGGGCGGCGTCGGCGGAGAAGCGCTCAGGTGCGCGCCTTCTTGCGCGGCGCCGGCTGGCGCATCTTCCACCAGGTGACGAGCGAGCCCACCACGTAGATCGAGGAGAACGTTCCCACCAGGATGCCGATAAGCAGTGCGATCGAGAAGTCGCGCAGCACCGGGCCGCCGATGAAGAGCAGGGCGAAGAGCGGCAGCATGGTGGTGAACGAGGTCATCACCGTGCGCGAGAGCGTCTGGTTGATGGAGAGGTCGACCAGCTCGTTGTAGGGGATGCCGCGCACCACCTTCTGGTTCTCGCGGATGCGGTCGGAGACGATGATCGAGTCGTTGATCGAGTAACCGATGATGGTGAGCAGCGCCGCCACGATGGGGATGGTGAACTCGAGCCCCATGAGGCTGAAGGCGCCCGCGGTGATGGCCACGTCGTGCCCCACGGCGATCACCGAGGCCACGCCGAAGATCCAGTCGAAGCGGAAGGCCATGTAGATCAGGATCAGGCCCAGACCCACGAGCACGGCCAGGACGGTGTTGCGCCGCAGCTCGGCGCCGACGGCGGGGCCGACCACCTCCGACTGCAGCACCTCGGCGTTCAGCTTCTCCTCGAAGGCCTTGCGCAGCGCGATCACCCCGTCATTGGAAAGCAGGCCCACGCGCACCGAGAACTCCTTGTAGTCGGCGAGCGGGCTCTCCACCTCGGTGATGATCGCCTCCTTGGCGCTGACGCCCTGGATCTGTACCTCGTCGAGGAAGCTGCGGATGCGGTCGACGGTCACTTCGGGCCCGGTCCGGACCAGGTAGGCGGTGCCGCCGGTGAAGTCGATGCCGAAGTTGAAGCCGTTGAAGAAGACGACCGCGCCCATCAACGCCGCGAAGGTCAGGGTCGCGGGGGTGAAGATGCGCGCCTCCTTGAGGAAGGGAATCTTGGTGCCCCAGATCCAGTAGGGCGGAATGACCTCGCGCGCCGCGGCGATCCGCTCGAGCATCCAGCGGCTGAAGACCAGGTTCGAGAAGACCGCGACAACGATGCCGATGGCCAGCATCACCGCGAAGCCGCGCACCGGGCCGGTGGAGTACTGGTAGAGGGCCGCGGCGGCCAGCAGCGTCGAGATGTTGGCGTCGAGGATCGTGACCGTCGAGTGCACGAAGCCGTCGGGGATGGCCTGGCGCAGCTTCTTGCCCAGCTTGAGCTCCTCCTTGATGCGCTCGAAGGAGAGGACGTTGCCGTCCACGGCCGCGCCCAGGGTGAGGATGAAACCGGCGATGCCGGGAAGGGTGAGCACCGCGCCGAGGCCCGAGAGCACGCCCATGATCAGCAGGGCGATGTAGAGCAGGCCGATGGCGGCCACGCTGCCGAACCAGAACCCGTAGTAGAGGTAGAGGAGCACGAAGATCAAGAGCGCCCCCACGACGGAGGCGACGATGCCGGCGCGGATCGCGTCCTTACCCAGGGTGGGGCCGATCGCGCGCACCTCCTCGACGTGCAGCGGCACCGGCAGCGAGCCCGAGCGCAGCACCAGGGCGATCTGGGTGGCCTCGTCGAGGTCGTTGATGCCGGTGATGACCGCGCGGCCGTCGGTGATCGCGGTCTGGATGTTGGGGGCCGAGTAGATCGTGCCGTCGAGGACGATGGCGAGGCGGCGGCCGATGTTGTTGCGGGTCAGGTCGGCGAACTTCTTCGCGCCCTCGGGGGTGAACTCGAGCGCCACCTCGGGCCGGTTGAAGCGGTCGAACTGCACCCGGGCGTCGACGAGGTCGGAGCCCTTGAGCTCTACCGGACCCAGGTCGTCCAGGGTCAGCTCGGACGTCGCCTTGCCCTGGGCGTCCTGCTTGACGATGCGGAACTCCAGCACCGCCTGCTGGCCGATCAGCTTGAGCGCCTTGTCCTGCTCCTCGGGCGAGAGGCCGGGCAGCTCGACGACGATGCGGTTGGGCTGGGCGATCTGAATCAGCGGCTCGGCCACGCCCAGGCCGTTGATGCGGTTCTCGATGACCAGGCGCGCCTTCTCCAGGTCGTCGGGGTCGGGATTGGGGTTGTCGGTCTGCAACACGACGCGCAGGCCGCCCTTGAGGTCGAGGCCCAGGTTGATCATGGGCTCGTTCGGCGCCCAGGGCTTCCACATCGCCGCGATCGCGGCCACGAAAAGGACGAACAACAAGATGGCTGTGGTGTCGATCTTCTTCATAGGTACTCCTGCGAAATCGTAGGGTCGAACGGACTTGGGGTCGAGGGGCCTTTCCGCGAACCGCCGCGGCTAGCCGCCCTCGAGCTGCAAGCGCATCAACTGCAGGAAGCGGCGTCGGACCGGCCACACCGGCGCGGCCGCGTAGAGGCGCTCGGAGGTCGGACGCCGCCAGGCCCGCTGCCGGAGCGGCCCCACGACGGGCAGCGCCTGGGCCGCGAGCAGCGGCCCGGCGCCGGCGGCGTCCAGGTAGGCCCGCTCCGAACCCAACCCCGGCCCCGACCCCGGGCCGGGGGCCGCCGGGGAATGCGGCGCCAGCCCCCAGGAGAGGCCGAGGACGAAGAGGAAGGCAAGGGCGAGGCGGCGCATGGCTCTCCGCAGTCTACTGGGCTTCGCTGACCTCGACCTGGCGGACGGCCTCGAGCACGTCGCCCTCCTGGAAGTCGTCGAAGCCCGCCAGGCGGATGCCGCACTCGTAGCCGGCGGCGACCTCGCGCACGTCGTCCTTGAAGCGCTTGAGGCTGTCGATGCGGCCGCTCCAGATCTCCTCGCCGCCCCTGAGCACGCGGATCTCGGCGTTGCGCACGATCTTGCCGTCGGTCACCATGCAGCCCGCCACCTTGCCGCCCTTGGGCAGCTTGAAGACGGCGCGCACCTCGGCGTGGCCCACGACCTCCTCCTTCATCTCGGGTTCGGTCTGGGCGCGCACCATCTCGCGCACCTCGTCGATCAGGTCGTAGATGATGCGGAAGCTCTTGAGGAGCACCCCCTTCTGCTCGGCCTTCTTCTTGACCGAACCCGGGGGGTTGACCCCGAACGAGAGGATCGCGGCGTTCTCGGTGGTGCTGGCCAGCAGGATGTCGCCCTCGGTGGGCGCGCCCACGGCCTCGAGGAGGACGTTGATCTTGACGTCCTCGGTCTCCTCCTTGGCGAGGATGCCCTTGATGGCCTCGAGCGAGCCCTGGGTGTCGGCGCGCAGGATCAGGTTGATCTCGGCCTTCTGGCCCTCCTGCATCTGCCGCAGCAGGTCGGCCATGCTCTTCACCTTGCGGCGCTCGGCCTCCTCCTGCTCGCGCGCCTTGCGCTCTTCCTGGCGCTCCTCGGCGATGTGCTTGGCGGCCACCTCGTCGGGCACCCACTCCACGGCGGTGCCCGCCTCCGGCAGGTCGCGGAAGCCCAGCACCTGCACCGCGGTGCCCGGAGGCGCCTCCTTCACCTGCTTGCCGTCGGGGTCGATCATCGCGCGGATCTTGCCCCAGACGTCGCCCGCGACCAGGTAGTCGCCGACGCGGAAGGTGCCCTCCTGTACCAGGAGCGTCACCAGCACGCCCGCCTGCTTGTCGCGCTTGGACTCGAGGATGACGCCGCGCGGCTCGGCCTCGGGGTCGGCGCGCAGGTCCTCCATCTCGGCGACCAGCAGGATCATGTCGAGCAACTCGTCCACGTTCTCGCCGGTCTTGGCGCTGATCGGCACCACGATGGCGTCGCCGCCGTAGGCCTCGGGAACGAACCCCTCCTTCATCAGGTCCTGCATCACCTTGTCCACGTCGGCGCGCGGCAGGTCGATCTTGTTGATCGCGAAGATCATGGGCACGCCCGCGGCCTTGGCGTGGGCGATGGCCTCCTTGGTCTGGGGCATGATGCCGTCGTCGGCGGCGATCACGATCACCGCGATGTCGGCCACCCGCGCCCCGCGTTCGCGGATCGTGGTGAAGGCCTCGTGGCCCGGGGTGTCGATGAAGACGATCTTGCCCTGGGGCGTTTCGACGGTGAAGGCCCCCACGTGCTGGGTGATGCCGCCGGCCTCGCGCTCGGCGATGCGGCTGTGCCGCAGGTAGTCGAGCAGGGTCGTCTTGCCGTGGTCGACGTGGCCCATGATCGTGACCACGGGGGGCCGTTTGGGAAGCGCCGCCCGCGCCTCCTCGGCTTTCTTCTTCTCTTCTAGGCCCTTTTGCTCGGCGACGATCTCCTTGACGGCCGCCGCGGTCTCCTCGTCGAGAGTCGAAGCGTGGGACTTATACTCCACCCCCATCGTGTCCAGGAGCTCCATGAGCTCCTTGTTCTCCATGCCCAGCTCTTTGGCCAGTTGGTAAATTCGAACCTTCGCCATCTTCTCCTCCCAAATGGGCGGCGAGCGCTTCGGCCAGGGCTCGTGCCCCGGCTCCGGCCCAGCGCCTCAGTTTCTTTTCTTCCCGGCAGGCGGGTTCGTCGGGGCAGACGTAGGCCCCGCGGCCCGGCGCCTTGCCGGTGGGGTCGACCCGCCAGCCCGCGGGCGTGCGCACCACGCGCAGCAGCTCGCGCTTCGGCCGCCGGCGGCGGCACGAGGCGCACATGCGCACGGGAACGTGGCCCTTACGCTTCACCTTCGGACTCGGCCTCCCCTTCCTCGGCCTCGGCGGTGTCGGCGAAGAGGCTGTCGAAGCGCGCCTTGGCGCCCGCGTCGACGGCCACCTCTTCGGTCTTCTCGGAGGCGCGCAGCAGGGCCTCGTCGAGGTCGGAGACCTCCTCCGCCTCCTTGAAGTCGATCTCGAAGCCGGTCAGCTTGGAGGCCAGGCGCACGTTCTGACCGCCGCGGCCGATCGCGACCGAGTGCTGGTCCTTGCCGACGGAGACGACGGCGCGCCCCGCCTCGGTGTCGATCTCGATGTTGCCCACCGTGGCCGGCGAGAGGGCGTTGCGGATGAACTCGCGCGGGTTCGAGCTCCAGGGGATGACGTCGATCTTCTCGCGGCCCAGCTCGGCGCTCACCGCCTGGATGCGCTGGCCCTTGTGGCCGATGCAGGCGCCGATCGGGTCGACGTTGGGGTTGTGACTGACCACGGCCACCTTGCTGCGGCTGCCGGGCTCGCGGGCCACGACCTTGATCTCGACCGTGCCCTCGGCGATCTCGGGCACCTCCTGGCGCATCAGGTACTTGAGCAACTCCTCGTGGGCGCGCGAGACGATGAGGCTCGGCCCCTTGGAGCTGCGGCGCACCTCCTTGAGGTAGACCTTGACGCGCTGCCCCGGGTGGTAGCGCTCGCCGGGGATCTGTTCCCGCGGCGGCATCAGCGCCTCGCCGCGGCCCAGGTCGACGTAGACGTTGCCGCGGTTGTCCACGCGGGTCACCTGGCCGGTGATGATCTCGCCCTCGCGGTCCTTGTACTCCTCGTAGACGCGGTTGCGCTCGGCCTCCTTGAGGCGCTGGGTGAGGATCTGCTTGGCCGCCTGCACCGCGATGCGGCTGAACTCGTCGGGGTCGACGGGGAACTCCATCTCCTCGCCCACCTGGACCTCGGGGTCGTACTTCTTGGCCTCCTCGAGCGGAATGTCGCGGTCGGGGTTCTCGACCTCTTCGACGACGCGACGGATCTCCAGCACCTCGATCTCACCAGTCGAGGGCTCGAGGTGCACCTCGACCAGGGGCCCCAGGCCTTCCTCGACCTCCTTGGGCTTGAACCCTTTGTGGCGCAGGTAGGCCTTGGCCAGGGCCTCCTCAAAGGCCTCGATCAGCTCGTCGGTGCTGACGCCGCGCTCGAGCGCGACGTGCTGCAGGGCTTCTACGAATTCTCTGTTCATCGCTCCAAAATCCTCCTGTACTCAACGCGGCTCGCTGGGCCATTCGGCCAGCGTGGCCTTGAAACCGCCCAGCGGCAGGGTGCGGCGCTCGCCGCCGGCGAGTTCGAAGGTGACGGCGTCCTCGCCGACCTCCACGACCCGGCCGGTGAAGCCGCCCTCCTCGGTGCGCACCTTGACCTTGAGGCCCGCGAAGCGCTCGAAGTGGCGCCGGGTGAGGAGCGGGCGGTCGGGGCCCGGCGACTCCACCTCGAGGCGGTAGCTGCCGCGGATGGGGTCCGCGCGGTCGAGCTCGAGCCCGATGATCCGGTTGGCGCGCTGCAGGTCGGCGACGGTGATCGGGGCCTCGTCCAGGCGCTCGAGCCGAACCGTGAGCACCTGCGTCTTCCCCGCCCCGTGCAGGCGGACTTCCAGCGGCTCGTACCCGAGCGGCCGCACCACGTTTTCGACCAGTTCCCAAAGATCCATGTGCTGCTCCGTCTTGCGCCCCCTTTTCAGCAACAAAGGGTGGGTTTCCACCCACCCTGCATACGCCAGGGGACTACATGCATAGGATAGCACAAACGCCCGGGTTTTTCAGCCTCGCCGCAGGGAACGCCGCCTGCTAACGCCGCTGGCAGCGCGGGCAGACGTGGGTGGAGCGGCCGCCGAGGACGAGGCGCTCGATCGTCCGGCCGCAGCGCGGGCAGGCCTCGCCGGCGCGGCCGTAGACCGCGTGCTCGATCTGGAAGTAGCCGGGCTCGCCGTCGGGCCTCGTGTAGGCGCCGTCGCCCAGCGTCGAACCGCCCCGCTCGACGGCCCGGCGCAGCACCGCGCGCACCGCGCGGTGGAGCCGCCGCACCTCGTCGGGCGCGAGTGCGTTCGCCGGGCGCGCGGGGTGAAGCCGCGCCTTCCACAGCGCCTCGTCGGCGTAGATGTTGCCCAGCCCCGCCACCGGTTCCTGGCTCAGCAGCGCCGGCTTGAGCGGGCGCGCCGTGCGCGCCAGGCGAGCGGCGAAGGCGCGTGCCGTGAAGCCGCGCGTAAGCGGCTCCGGGCCCATGCGCGCGAGCGTGGGCAGCACCCGGTAGTCGCCCGCGGGCACCGCCCGCAGTTTGCCGAAACGCCGCGGGTCGTTGAAGAAGACGGTGACGCCCTCGAACTCGAGCCGTGCGCGGGTGTGCGTCCCCTCGTCCAGCCGCAGGCTGCCGCTCATCCCCAGGTGCACCACGAGCTCGAGCCCGCCGGTGAGCGCGAAGATCAAGTACTTGCCGCGGCGGCGCAGGGCGTGCACCCGCCG
This sequence comes from Oceanithermus profundus DSM 14977, assembly GCF_000183745.1. Taxonomy (NCBI): domain Bacteria; kingdom Thermotogati; phylum Deinococcota; class Deinococci; order Thermales; family Thermaceae; genus Oceanithermus; species Oceanithermus profundus. The sequence goes on from NC_014761.1 coordinate 1,396,134, forward strand.
CCCCACCGCCGCCTCGGCCGCGGCGTAGCGGGCCGGGTCGTCGTGCTCGAGGCCCAGCAGCCTCCGGCCCGTCACCACCGGCGCCAGCATGCGCCGGACGGTTTCCACCTCGGGCAGTTCCGGCATCGCTCAGCCGCGCCACCAGCGGCGGCCGTCGACCGCGCCCTCGTAGAGCGCCTTGCCCACGATCGCCCCCTCGACCCCCAGGCGCTCGAGCCCCTCCAGGTCGGCGTCGGTGGCCACTCCGCCCCCGGCGATCAGCTCGTGCGGCCAGGCCTCGCGCACGCGGGCGACCACTTCCAGGTCGAGCCCTTCGAGGGTGCCGTCGCGGCGGACGTCGGTGTAGATCAGGGTGCGGAACCCCATCGCGTCGGCGGTGCGCGCCAGCTCGAGCACGTCGCCCGCCTGGCCCTCCTGCCAGCCGGCCACCGCGGCCTCGAGCCCGCGGCCGTCGAGGCTGGGCACCACCCGCTCGGGACCGAGCGTCTCGAGCATCCGCGCCGCCTCGTCCGGGTCCTTGACCAGCACCGTACCGATCACGACCCGCTCCGCGCCCAGGGCCAGGATCGCCTCGGCCTCGCGCAGGTTGCGCACGCCGCCTCCCACCTCGAAGCCCATGGCCAGCGCCGCTGCGATGCGGCGGATCTGCGCGCGGTTGTCTCCGCGCCCCAACGCGGCGTCGAGGTCGACGACGTGCAGCAGCGAGGCCCCCTGTTCTTCCCAGTAGAGCGCCGCGCCCACCGGGTCTTCGAAGTAGACGGTCTCGCGCGCCGGGTCGCCCTCGACCAGCCGCACGGCCTTGCCGCCCTGGATGTCCACCGCGGGGATGACCTTCATGGCCCCAGCATACCCAGAACCCATGAAAAAGCCCGCGCCTCCCCCGGGGGTTTGACCCGAGCTACTTTGCATTGTAAAGTTATTTACGGAGGTTTGATGAAAGACACCGGTTTCGACCCCGGCCAAGCCCTGCGCGAGGCGAACGCGGCCCTTAAGAAGGCGCGCGGGGTGCTGCTCCGCTTCACCGGGCAGCTGCTCGTCCTGTGGGGGCTGGTCTACCTCGTCATGTACGGCGGCGGCGAGCTGGGCTGGGTGCCCGCCTGGTTCTGGTTCCCCCTCGACGCGGCGGCCTTCGCGCTCAGCTTCGCGCTGGGGTACCGCGTCGGCGGAGCCTTCCGCACGCCCGAAGGCTCCCGCTTGCAGCGCATCTGGGCCTGGTTCGGCGTCACGATGGCGCTGGCCGTCTTCGCTTTCGCCGCGCGCGGCGTGGCGGAGCCGCTCTTCTCCTTCACCCTGAACCTGCTCGTCGGCTACGCCCTGATCCAGAGCGGCGAGGCCGTCCGGCAACCGGGGTTGGTGCGCGGCGGCCTGCTGCTGGTGTTCGTCAACACCCTGTTCTACGTCTTCTGGCCGGACGCGTACGCGTTCGCGCTCGCCGCCATGGGCGCGCTCGCCTGCGCGGCGGGTCTGCGGCAGGTGAGGTGACGTGCGCTTCGACGAGCTCATCCACCAACCCACGCGGCTCAAGATCATGGCCTACCTGACCGGGCTCGGCTCCGAAGCGCAGGTCGAGTTCGGCACGCTGCAACGCGAACTCGGGCTCACCGAGGGCAACCTCTCGCGCCACCTCGCCAAACTGGAAGAGGCGGGCTACCTACGCATCGAGAAGGGCTACGCCAAGAAGCGCCCGCGCACCTGGATCCGCCTCACCGGCGCCGGGCGCGACGCGCTCCAGGGTCACCTGGCGGCCCTGGAAGAGCTGGCGCGCACGGCCCGCTATCCGGGTGCGGCCGGAAGGGAGAAACGATGATCGCGACGGTCGAAAACGCCCACAAGAGGCTGGGCCGGGTCCAGGCGCTTCGGGGCGTCTCGCTCGACGTGCGCGAGGGCGAGCTGCTGGCCTTGCTGGGCCCCAACGGAGCGGGCAAGACCACCCTGGTCAGCCTGCTCGTGGGCCTGCGCGCCCCCGACCGCGGCGCGGTGCGGCTGGACGGGCGCGACCCTCGCCTCCCCTCGGCGCGCCGCATCCTGGGGGTCACCCCGCAGGCGACGGGCTTCCCGCCGACGCTCCGGGTGCGCGAGGTGGTGGAGCTCGTGCGCGCGCACTACCCCGAACCCCTGCCCGCGGACGAGCTGCTCGAGCGCTTCGGCCTCGGCGGCCTGGCCGCGCGCAACGTCCAGGCCCTTTCCGGGGGCCAGGCCCGGCGCCTGGCCGTGGCCCTCGCCTTCGCCGGGCGCCCGCGGCTGGCGGTGCTGGACGAACCCACCACCGGCCTCGACGTGGAGTCGCGCCGCGCGCTGTGGCGCGAAATCGAACGCTTCAAGCAGGGCGGCGGCACCGTGCTGCTCACCACCCATTACCTCGAGGAGGCCGAGGCCCTCGCCGATCGGGTCGTGGTCCTCAACCGCGGCCGCGTCGTGAGCGAGGGCAGCCCCGAAGCCATCAAGCGGCGGGTCGGGCTCAAGCGCGTGCGCTTTCGGGCCGCGCAGACGCCCGAGCTCGAGGGCGTCGAGCGCAGCGAACGGGAGGGCGACCTGCTCACCCTCTGGACCGCCGACGCGGACGCCCTCGTCCGCCGGCTGGTCGAGAGCGGCGCGGCCTTCCACGACCTGGAGGTGCGCCCGGTCAGCCTCGAAGAGGCGTTCCTCGCCGTACTGGATGGGGAGGCGAAAGCATGAAACTCTGGCTCGCCCACACCAAAGCCGAACTGCTCGCGCTCCTGCGCACGCCCGGCTTTCTGATCCCCACCATGCTGTTTCCTTCGATGTTCTTCCTGATGTTCGCGGCCCCCAACCTGCCCAGCACCGCCGCCGCCAACTTCGCGACCGGTTCGTTCATGACCTTCGCCGTCTTCACCGTGACCTTCTTCCAGTTCGGGGTAGGGACGGCCAACGAGCGCGAGAACCCGTGGAGCAGCTTCGTGCGCACGCTCCCGGCCTCCCCCCTCTACCGCAACGCCGCTAAGGTGACCACGGCGGCGGTCCTGGCGTTGCTGGCCGCACTGGTGCTCGTCCTCGCCTCCGCCGCTTCCACGCCGCTCGACCTCCCGCTGGCGCGCTGGCCCCGGATCTTCCTGGCCCTCGCCGCGGGGGGCGTGATGATGGGCATGCTGGGGACCGCCCTCGCCTACCTGGTCACGCCCAAGGCGGCGCTGCCCCTCGCCAACCTGATCTACCTGCCCCTCGCCTTCATGGGCGGCATGTGGATGCCTCCGGAGCTGCTGCCGAAGATCGTTCAGGAAATCAGCCCCTACCTGCCCTCGCGTCAGTGGATGGAACTGGTGTGGCCCGCCGTCAGCGGCGGCTCCTGGGACGCCGGGCACTGGCTGGCCGTCGCCGGGTTCACGGTGGCGTTCGCCGCCCTCGCCGGCTGGGCGCAGCGGCGCGACGAGGCCGTGCGCTGATGGCGCGCCTCGCTTAGAATGAAAGGGAACGTTCCAAGAAGGCGGTGATGGCTTTGCGAAAGAAACGCGACCGCAGCAACGTCTTCGTAGGCTTCATGTTCCTGGGCATGGGCCTGGGCTGGCTGCTCGGCCACCTCGCGGCCGGCCTCTTCATCGGCATGGGGCTGGGGTTCATCGCCCAGGCCTTTCTGGAAGAGAAGGAGCCCCACGAACGAGCCGAATCCGAGGAACCCGAGACCTCCGCACCCGAGCCCGCAGAGCCGGCCCCGACCGCCCCCGCGCACGAAGCCGCGGCGGCCCCGGCTGCGGACGCGGACGCCGGCCGGCCCGACGTCGACGCCGTATGGGCGCGCATCGTCGCGCACCAGGGCGAGACCTTTCACCTGCTCAAGGGGCAGCCGTTCACCTACCGCGTCGAAGGCCACGCGGTCGTGCCCAGCACCGCCAAGGTCCGGATCCAGAAGAGCCAGTTCGCCAAGGCGCTCGGTGCCGTGCCCTTCGAGAAGGTGGCCGACGTGCCCAAGGACGTCTTCGGCCCTTCGTACGTCTACGCGATCCTGATGGACCCGCGGATTCGCGACGGCGACTGGTAACCCCGCACCGCCATACCTCCGCAGCGGATGCAGCGCGTTTGCCATACCATCCCGGATGCGCCCCGTAGAGGCGAGGTCCAGGGCCTGTCCTGAACTTGATTCAGGATCTAGCTGGTGCTGCAAGTGCACAAACACAGGACTGCAAGTTACGGCGGCCTATGAGATTCCAAGCCTCTTCAGCCGCGCGCGGCGAGGTTCCGGGCCTGTCCCGGACCTGATCCGGGATCACGGGAACCTTGCGGTTCCCTGTCCGGAACGACGGGTTTTTTTATAGGCCCACCCTTCGTCGTCCCGGGTAAGCACCCGGTGGGAGCGCGACGTGGGCCCGCCCTGAACTTGATTCAGGGCCTGTCCTGAACTTGATTCAGGATCTCGATGTTTCCGCTGCCGGTGAACAAGGATCATCCGGGCTCATCGGCCTGCACGGGGCTGATCACTTGGCGTACGTACCGAGGCTTCCGGCCCCTTTCTGGCGCCGCGCTCAGAGGATCTTCTTCCCCAGAAGGCTCGCGGCCAGCTCGACGACGATCTCGGCCGTGCGGTTCCGTTCGTCGAGGATCGGGTTGACCTCCACCAGGTCCAGACTGGTCACGATGCCCGCATCGGAAAGGAGCTCCATCAACAGGTGGGCCTCGCGGTAGGTCAGCCCCCCGGGCACGGGCGTGCCCACGCCGGGCGCCACCGTGGGGTCGAGCACGTCGGCGTCGAAGGAAACGTGCACCCGCTCCACGCGCTCGAGCTGGGCCACCACGTTGGCCGCCACCGTGGGGACGCCCATGCGGTCGATCTCCTTCATCGTGTACACCGTCACCCCGGCCCGCTGCAGCAGCTCCCGCTCGCCGGGGTCGACGCTGCGCACCCCGACGAGGACGACGTCCTGCGGCTCGAGGGGTTCTCCGCCGCCGATCCGCACCAGCCGCTCGTCGCCGTAGCCCAAGAGCGCGGCCAGCGGCATGCCGTGGATGTTGCCCGAAGGGCTGGTCTCGGGCGTGTTGAAGTCGGCGTGGGCGTCGATCCAGATCAGCCCCGTGCGCCCGCGCTGCACACCGCGCACGGAGCCCATGCTGATCGAGTGGTCGCCCCCAAGCACCACCGGCAGGGCGGCGTCGTCGAGGGCGGACAGCTCCCGGGCCAGCGCCTCGCAGGTCGAACGGATCGGTTCCAGGTGGTGCAGCCCTCCGGGCGCGCCCCCGTTCTTCTTCAGGGTTTCGACGACCGGCACCTCCAGGTCGCCCCGATCGAGGACGGCGTAGTCGAGGGCGCGAATCGCTTCGTGCAACCGCGCGTAACGGATGGCGCTGGGCCCCATGTCCACGCCGCGCCGGCCGGCGCCAAGGTCCATGGGCACCCCTACGATGACGGCCTGCTTCATGGCCTGTATTGTAGCAGAAGAAAACACGGATAATACCGTCTGCATCTTATTTCTTCATTTATGCATACCTTTGCATACATCTTGACCCGCGGTCAAAACGGGCGTATACTTACAAGGATGGACGTACGCGAACTGCAAAGCATCAACCTCGCCCAGATCCTCAAGGAGCCCGGCACCGCCGAAGCCGAAGGCGTGATCCGCGAAGCGATCACCGCCGGCGAGGACGTGTTGCCGCTCCAGGGTGAGGCCGAATGGAGCGTCACCGTCACCAGCGCGGGCGAGGAGTTCTGGCTCTCGGGCGAGGTGCACGGCACCGTGCTCATGGAGTGCCGGCGCTGCCTCAAGCCCACGCCCCAGCCGGTGGACGCCTACTTTCAGCACCTGCTCGAGTTCCACCCCGAGGTCGAAGAGCTGACACTGGTGCAGAACGAGGACGACGAGGACGTCTACCGCTTCGGCGAACCGGACCTGGACCTGCGCTTCTTCCTGGCCCAGGCCTTCGCCCTCGCCATGCCCTACACCGCCCTTTGCGACGAGTCCTGCAAGGGTCTTTGCCCCGTCTGCGGCGCCGACCTGAACGTCACCGAATGCGGCCACGTCCAGGGGGACGCCGTCTCCGGGGCCCTGGCCGAACTCGGCAAATTCCTGGACGAGGTGTAGAGAAAACCCCGTTCGGGTGCTATAATGCGCGGGTCTGCCCCGAAGGGGCACTAGGAGGAGAGAGATGGCGAAGCACCCCGTACCCAAGAAGAAAACTTCCAAGGCGCGCAAGGGCGCCCGGCGCAGCCACCACGCCCTGAGCACGCCCACGCTGGTCACCTGTCCGCAGTGCCACGCCAAGAAGCCGCCGCACACCGTCTGCCCCGAGTGCGGCTACTACGACGGCCGCCCCGTGCTCGACCTCGGCACCCCGGAGGCGTAACATGGCCGCCGGGCTGCTTGCCCTGGGCACCTACGCACCTTCCAAGGTCCTTCACAACAAGGACCTTGAGTCTTTTATGGACACCTCGGACGAGTGGATCACTACCCGGACGGGGATCCGCGAGCGTAGGGTCTCGGAGCTGAACGAGTACGCCTCGGACCTGGCCGTGAAGGCCGTGCGGGACCTGGTCCGCCGCCACGGCGAACAGGCGCTCGAGGGCGTGGACCAGGTCGTCGTGGCCACGAACACCCCCGACGCCTTCTTCCCCAACACCGCCGCCCTCGTCGCCAACGAACTGGGGCTCAAGGGGGCCGCGGGCTACGACCTGCTCGCGGGCTGCCCCGGCTGGCTCTACGCCCTCGCCCAGGCGGCGGGGCAGGTGGAGGCGGGCGTCGCCCGCAAGGTGCTGGTCATCGGCTCCGAGGTGCTCACCAAGATCGTCGACTGGCGCGACCGCTCCTCGGCGGTGCTCTTCGGCGACGCCGCGGGCGCGGCCGTCGTGGGACCGGTCGCCGAGGGGCACGGCTTCCGCTCGTTCGTGCTGGGCGCCGACGGCTCCGGCGGCGGGGCGCTGCACTTCGCCGCCATCGCCTCGAGCCTCCCCGACGGCACCCGCATGGGGGCGGCCGCCTACATGAACGGCCGCGAGGTCTTCAAGTTCGCGGTGCGCGTGATGGACACGGCCACCGTCGAGGCCATCGAAAAGGCGGGCATGCACCCCGACGACATCAGCCTCTTCGTCCCCCACCAGGCCAACGAGCGCATCATCGACGCCGCCCGCGAGCGCCTGGGGCTGGAATGGGACCGCGTGGTCATGAACCTCGACCGCTACGGCAACACCTCGACGGCCTCGATCCCGCTGGCGCTGCAGGAGGCGCTCGACGCCGGCAAGATCAAGGACGGCGACCACCTGCTCTTCGTCAGCTTCGGCGCCGGCCTCACCTGGGCCGCCACCGTGCTCACCTGGGGGGGCGCCTAGCCGTGTTCGCCGCGCTCTTTCCCGGCCAGGGTTCGCAAAAGGTCGGTATGGGGCGGGCCTTCGCCGAAGGTTCGGCGGCGGCCCGCGCGGTCTTCGAACGCGCCGAGGCCGCGCTCCCGGGGCTGCTCGACACCATCTGGGAGGGCCCCGAGGAAGCCCTGCGCCTCACCGAGAACCAGCAGCCGGCGCTGCTCGCGGTCTCGGCCGCGGCCTGGGCGGCCTGGCGCGAGGCCGGCGGCCCCGACCCCGCCTACGCCGCGGGGCACTCGCTGGGGGAGTGGAGCGCCCACGTGGCCGCGGGCACCCTCGAACTCGAGGACGCGCTGCGCCTGGTCCGCAACCGCGGCCGCTACATGCAGGAGGCCGTCCCCGAGGGCGAAGGGGCCATGGCCGCGATCCTCAAGCTCGACGAGGCCGCGGTGCGTGAGGTGGTCCAGCGCACCGAGGGGGTCTGGATCGCCAACCTCAACAGCCCCGGACAGGTGGTGATCAGCGGCCGCAAGGAGGCCGTGGAGGCGGCGGCCGCACAGCTGAAGGAACGGCGCGGCCGGGTGGTGCCGCTCAAGGTCTCGGCCCCTTTCCACTCGGAGCTGATGGCCCCCGCGCGCGAGGCGCTGGCCCGCGACCTGGCGCGGGTCGAGCTGCGGACCCCGCGCTTCCCGGTCTTCTCGAACGTGACCGCCGAACCCGCGACCGACCCTGAGCGCATCCGCGAGCTGCTGCTCGCGCAGATCACCGCACCGGTGCGCTGGGTGGAGATCCTGGAGGGGATGCACGGGCGCGGGGTGACGACCTTCGTGGAGCTGGGGTCGGGGAACGTCCTCACGGGGCTCGTCCGCCGCACCCTGCCCGAGGCCCGGGCCCTGAACGCGGAGGAGCCCGAGGGGCTCGCCGCCGCGCTGAAGGAGGTGGTTTCGTGAAACACGTCCTGGTCACCGGTTCCAGCCGCGGCATCGGCCGCGGCATCGCGCTCGAGCTGGCCCGGCGCGGGTACGCGCTGGCCGTCCATTACGCCCGGGGCGAGGCCGCCGCCCGCGAGGTGGCCGCCGAGGCCGAGCGCCTGGGCGCGCCCAAGGTGGCCGTGCTGGGCGCGGACCTGAGCCAGAAGGAGGCCGCCGCCGACCTGGTCGCCCGCACCCACGCGGAGCTGGGGGGGCTCGACGTCCTCGTCAACAACGCCGGCATCACCCGCGACGGCCTGCTCATCCGCATGAAGGACGAGGACTGGGACGCGGTCCTCGAGACCAACCTCTCGGCCGTCTTCCGCCTCACCCGCGAGGCCGTGAAGCGGATGATGAAGGCGCGCTGGGGGCGCATCGTCAACGTCGCCAGCGTCGTGGGGCTGATGGGCAACCCCGGCCAGGCCAACTACGTCGCCGCCAAGGCCGGCCTGATCGGCTTCACCAAGACGATCGCCAAGGAGTACGGCGGGCGCGGCATCACCGCCAACGCCGTGGCCCCGGGCTTCATCGAGTCCGACATGACCGCCGCCCTGCCCGAGAAGGTGCAGCAGGAGTACCTGAACGCGATCCCCGCCGGCCGCTTCGGCAGGCCCGAAGAGGTGGCCGAGCTGGTGGCCTTCCTGGCCTCCGACGCCGCCGCCTACATCAACGGCCAGACGATCGCCATCGACGGCGGGCTCTACCCGCACTAAACCCGGTTCAAACACGTTTTCTTGCGTGTGTTAAACTCCCGAAGGAGGTTCGCATGGACATTCTGGACAAAGTCAAGGCCGTTGTCGTGGAAAAACTCGGGGTGGAAGCCGACAAGGTCACGCCCGAAGCGCGCTTCATCGAAGACCTCGGCGCCGACTCGCTCGACATCGTCGAGCTGGTGATGGGCCTCGAGGACGAGTTCGGCTTGGAGATCTCCGACGAGGAAGCCGAGAAGATCCGCACCGTCGGGGACGCGATCAAGTTCATCCAAGAAAAGGTCGCCTGAGCGCAGGCGATTGGGGCCGCGGACCGGTCCGAACGGACCCCTCCGCGGCCCCCTTATACTGAACCCATGCGAAGAGTCGTGATCACCGGCCTGGGCCCCGTGACCCCCATCGGGGTCGGCGCCCAGGCCTTTCATCAAGCCCAACTCGCGGGCAAGAGCGGCATCCGCCGCATCACCCGCTACGACCCCGACGCCTACCAGCTGAACGTCAAGATCGCGGGCGAGGTGGACGTCGACATCGACGACTACCTCGACCGCAAGGAAGCGCGAAGACTCGACCGCTTCGTGCAGCTTGCGCTGATCGCCGCGGAACTGGCGCTGCGGGACGCGGGGCTCGAAGCGGGGGAACTCGAGCCCGAAACCACCGGGGTGCTCATCGGCAGCGGCATCGGCGGCATCAAGACCTGGGAAGACCAGTTCAAGATCTACTTCCAGCGCGGGCCGCACCGCCTCAGCCCCTTCTTCATCCCCATGGTCATCTCCAACATGGCCTCGGGCCACGTGGCCATGAAGTACGGTTTCCAGGGGCCCAGCTCCACCGTCGTCACCGCCTGCGCCACCGGCACCGACTCGGTGGGCAGCGCCGCGCGGATGATCCAGCACGGCGAGGCCGACGTGATGATCACCGGGGGCACCGAAGCCGCCGTGACGCCGATGGCCATCGGCGGTTTTGCCGTCATGCGCGCGCTCTCGACCCGCAACGACGAACCCGAGAAGGCGAGCCGCCCCTTCGACAAGGACCGCGACGGCTTCGTGCTGGCCGAGGGGGCGGGGGTGCTGGTCCTCGAAGAGTACGAGCACGCCAAGCGGCGCGGGGCCACGATCTACGCGGAGGTGGCGGGCTTCGGCCGCAGCGAGGACGCCCACCACATCACCGAGCCCCACCCCGAGGGCAAGGGCGCCCTGCTGGCCATGAAGGCGGCGATGCGCGACGGCGGGGTCACCCCGGAGCAGATCGGCTACATCAACGCCCACGGCACCTCGACGCCGCTCAACGACCGCGCCGAGACCCTGGCCATCAAGAAGCTCTTCGGCGAGCACGCCTACAAGCTCCTCGTCTCCTCCACCAAGTCGATGACCGGCCACCTGCTGGGCGCGGCCGGCGCCATCGAGGCGATCGCCACCGCGCAGGCGCTGGCCAGCGGCGTGATCCCGCCGACGATCAACCTGGTCGAGTCCGAACCCGAGCTCGACCTCGACTACGTGCCCGGCGAACCGCGCGAGGCGGCCGTGGAGTACGCGCTATCCAACTCCTTCGCCTTCGGCGGCCAGAACGCGGTGCTGCTGCTGAAGCGCGTCTGACCGCGGGCTCGCGCGAAAGCGCCCGGCCGACTACGGCCGGGCGCATTGCCGTGCGGGACGGCTCAGGCCTGCGGACCTTCGGGTTTGGGCAGGCCGCCGGGGAGGTCGGGGATGGGGCCGTACTGGGCCTCGTACTTGCGGATGTTGTCGGCCAGGGAGCGCATCAGCGCCTTGGCGTGCTGGGGGCTGGTGATGATCCGCGCCACCACCTGGGCCACCCCCTGGGGCTGCACCAGGGCGAAGTCGAGAAAGAACTCGCTGGGGGTGTGGCTGAAGACCGCCAGGTTGCTGTAGTGCCCCTTGGCCGTCTCCTTGTCGATGTCGAGGCGCAGCTCCCCGCTCACGCCAGCGCCTCCTGCAGACGGGCACGCACCTTCTTGAGCTGGAAGCGCACCCGGCCCAGGTTCTGGGCCCCCGCCAGAAGCAGCACCAGGCTGTAGGTGGCGCCCGAGGCCTGGATGGGCTCGAGCAGCATCGGCCCCTCGTCGAACTCGACCATGACCTCTTCGACCTCGCCCTTCTTCAGGTGGTCGGCCAGGGCGCGCGAGCTGGCCATCGCCGAGGTGGCGGCGCCCCCGACGAAGTCGAGGTCTGCGGCCCCTTCCTTGCTCACGCTCTCGATCACGAAGCCGTCCTCGCCCACCAGCGCCACGGCCTTGACGCCCTCGTCTCCCGCAAGTTGCTCGAGCAGTTCTTGAATGGACATCTCGCCTCCTAAACCTACAGCTGATCCACCAGGCGCATGGCCAGGTTCGTCAGCGTCTGCCCCACCACGGCGCGCTCGCCGCCGCGCTCGATCAGCGCGCCCAGGCAGTAGCCCTCGAAGCAGACGGCGAGGATCTCGTAGCTCGCCGTCGCCAGGGTGAACCGGCGCAGGTCCTCGCCCAAAGCGCCGGTGATGCCCTGCATGGCCCGCACCAGGGCGGCCATCTCCGCCGCCATCACCGAGTCCGACAGGCCGCCGCGCCCCACCGACTCGATGACCAGTCCGTCCATACCGGCCAAAACGGCGCGGCGCACCGAGGGAAGGGCTTCCAGTTCACTGAGCCAGCTCACGACAGCACCCCCTTCAGCACATCCGCCGCCTGCGTCGCCTTGAGCCGCAGCTGCCCGAGGTTGACCTCGGGGCTGGCCACGCAGAGCAGGAAGTATTCGTCGCTGATCGGCCTCACGTACCCGACGATCGGGTCGCCCACGGCCAGCCACTCCTGGATCGCCGGGGTGCTCATCGTGGCCGCGTAGCGCTCACGCGTCGCCCGCAAGAGGCCGGCGTGCTCCGCCACGGCGCTTTCCAGATCGACGGCCTGCGCACGCGAAAACCCCTCGATCATCAAGCCGTCGACGCCGCCCAGGGCGGCGGCGTAGAGCCCGCCCACCTCGACGACCAGGTTGCTCAGAACGGCTTCGAACTCTCGCATGACCCTCCCTACTCGGACACGGGTTGACGGTGCGCCAGCGCCCGGGCCAACGTTACCTCGTCCACGTATTCTAAAGTACCTCCGACCGGAAGGCCGTACGCCGGCCGGCTCAGCTTCGCCGGACCGCCGGCGAGCCGTTCGCTCAGGTAAGCGGCGGTGGCCTCACCCTCGACGGTCATCGAGGTGGCCAGGATGACCTCGCGCGCCGAGCGCGCCCGCTCGAGCAGGCTCTCGACGCGCAGCTGTTCGGGCCCCACGCCCTCGAGCGGGTTGAGCGCGCCGCCGAGGACGTGGTAGACCCCGGTGTACTCCCCGCTCTTCTCGATGGCCAGCACGTCGGCCGCGGTCTCGACCACGGCGATCACCCCCGCGTCGCGCGCGGGGTCGGCGCAGACCGGGCAGAGCGGCCCCTCGGCCAGGTTGCCGCAGCGTTCGCACACGCCCACGTGGCGCCGCACCTCCTCCAGCGCCTGGGCCAGCTCCGCCGCCTCGGCCTTGTTCTGCGCCAGATGAAGGCCCAGCTTCTGGGCGCTCTTGGGACCCACGCCGGGAAGCCGGGCCAGCGCCCGGATCAGGGCGAGCAGCCGGTCGGGGTACCTCAAAAGAGGCCCCCCAGCATCTGCCCCATCTGCCCGAGGCCGCCGCCCATCTCCTTCTCCGAGAGCTCTGCGGCCTTGGCCTGGGCGTCCTGCACAGCCACCAACAGCAGGTCCTCGAGGGCTTCCACGTCGTCGGGGTCCACGGCCTCGGGTTTGAGGCTGATGGCCACGATCTGGCCGTGGCCGTTGGCCGTCACCTCCACCAGCCCTCCGGCGGCGGTGCCCACGACGGTCATGCCGGCGAGCTTCTCCTGGATTTCAGCAGCTTTCTGCTGCGCTTTCTTCGCTTCTTTGAGCAGTTTCTGAAAGTTCATGCGCCCTCCGCCCCCCATTATAGGGAGGGGCGCAGCGGTGCGTGTTTTTTTGTAACGTAAAGGGCATGGAACGCCCCCGCAGGTTGCGCCTACGCCCGAGCATGCGCCGGCTGGTACGCGAGATCAGCCTCGAGCCCCGTCACCTCGTCTGGCCGCTCTTCGTGCACCGCGGCGCCGATCCGGAGCCCATCGCCTCGATGCCGGGGCAGCTGCGGCACTCCCTGGACAGCCTGATGACCGCCGCCGCCGAGGCGGTGCACCTGCAGCTCGGCGGCATCATGGTCTTCGGCGTGCTCCCGCAGGAGGAGAAGAACGCCACCGGCAGCGGCGCCTACGCCGAGGACGGCCTGGTGCAGGAGGCCATCCGCCGCATCAAGGCCGAACACCCGGACCTGCTCGTCATGGCGGACACCTGCCTTTGCGAGTACACCGATCACGGCCACTGCGGCATCGTGCACGAAGGAACCGTGGACAACGACGCCACGCTCGAGCTCCTGGCCAAGACGGCCGTGAGCCAGGCCCGCGCGGGGGCCGACGTGATCGCCCCCAGCGCCATGATGGACGGACAGGTGGCCGCGATCCGCGCCGCCCTCGACGACGCAGGGTTCGCGGGCACCCCCGTCCTTTCGTACGCGGTCAAGTACGCGTCGGCCTTCTACGGCCCCTTCCGCGACGCCGCCGACAGCGCGCCCGCCTTCGGCGACCGCAGCAGCTACCAGATGGACCCTGCGGGCGGGTACTGGGACGCCCTGCGCGAGGCCGAGATCGACGACCGGGAGGGGGCCGACATGCTCATGGTCAAGCCGGCCCTCCCCTACCTGGACGTGCTGCCGCTGCTCAAACAGCGTTTCCACAAACCGCTGGCGGCCTACCACGTCTCCGGCGAGTACGCCATGGTCAAGGCCGCCGCCTTGAACGGCTGGATCGACGAGCGCCGGGTGGTGCTCGAGTCGCTCGTCGCCCTGCGCCGCGCCGGGGCCCAGTTCGTGCTCACCTACTTCGCCCCGGACGCCGCCCGCTGGCTGCTCGAGGGCTAGCCCTCCCTGCGCTCGCCCCGGGCGGCGAGGGCGAAGCCGATGCCCACGAGCGCCGGCAGCGCCAGGCCCAGCAGGGCGTAGAGCAGGTAGCGGTTGGGCGTCGAGGTCTCGGGGAGCTCGAGCGCCAGCGTCGCCCCCGTGGGCGGCGGCGGCAGGCGCAGCGGCTTGGCCGCCACCGCGGCCTCCCCCTTGAAGGTGGTGTCCACCACGGCCAGGACGTAGTCCCCCGGCGGCAAAGTGGGCAGGGCCCCCCGGTACCCGCCTTCCTTGGGTTCCTCGAGCGGAACGCTGGCCAGCGGCGCGCCCAGGAGGTCGGGGTCGCCGGCCTGGGAAACCGAGCCGCCCCCCTCGTCGAGCAGCTTCTGCAGTTCGGGGGTGCGCGCGTAGAGGCGCGCCTCCACCACCGCACCGCGGATGGGCAGGGTGCTGACCTCCCCCACCATCTGCACGTCGATCTTGAGTTCCGGCCCCGCCGGCGTCAGCACCACCACCACCTGCACCGGTTCGGCGTGCCCCCAGGCGATCCCCCCCAGCAACGCGAACAGCACCGTCCATCTCCAGCGTTTCAGCGTCATTTCAACCCTCCCGGCTGGCTTCCCGGATCCAGCAACGTGCCGCGCATCTCCATGGGCTGCGCCAGCACCCAAAGCGTCAAGACCACCAACAACACCAGGTAGGCGAACATCGGCAACGCCGCGCGGAGGCGGCCGAGCTTGCGCGCGCGGGCGAAGACCGCGTAGGCCGAACCCATCAGGCCCAGGTAGAGGATCCCCACCTGCAGAGGGTAGAGCAGGTTCTCCGGCACCAACGCGGCGAGCTGCCAGTTGGGCTCCCCCACGGGCAGGCCCAGGTTGCCCAGCGCCTGCTGCGTCACGGGAACGATCGTGGCCCAACCCGTCAGGAAGTGGTAGGCGTAGTGCCCGGCCCACATGGCGAAGGTCAGCGGCAGAAAGGCCGCCCCCCACCGGCGCAGCGGGGCGAGTCCGGGGTCGCGCAAACCCGCGATGCGGTCGGAGAGGCGGGCCACCAGCCACGTCAGCCCCAGACCCGCGCCCACCCAGAGCACGAAGGCCAGCATCAGCAGCAACGCTTCGCTTTGCGTCCGCAGCAGCGCCGCGGCCTTCTCGGCCAGGTCGTAGTACGCGGGGATCATCGCGAACGCGTTCATGAACCCGGCAAAGAAGAGCAGCAGCCCAAGGAAAACGTAGTCCAGGCGATAACGTGCGCCCGTCCACTCGCGGGCGGGGCTGCGCGTCTCCCAGGTCACGTTGTCGTAGGGGCAGGCGCGCACGCAGTTGAAGCAGAGGGTGCAGTCGAAGTTGCTCTCGATCTGCGGGGCGTACAGCTTGGTCTCGCAACCCGGGTAGCGAGTGCCCTCGGCATCGGTGTTGAAAGCCAGCGGCAACGGCCCTTCGGCGGCGTCCACCCGGCCGTTGACGCAGTAGTGCCCTTCGCAGTCCAGGCAGACCTGGCGGTCCCGGACGCCGATGCGGGTGGGGCTGGCGGTGGAGAGGGTGAAGTTGAAGTTGCCCAGCGGGCACACGTACTTGCAAAACGTGCCTGCGGGGAACAGCGTGTCGATCACCAGCGCCGCACCGAAGTAGCCGACCATCAACCACGCCGTCAACCAGGGGCTGGCCCAGAGGTCGAAGTATTCGTAGGCGAAGAGGTAGACCAAGGTAAAGGCGATGACGAAGTACTTGTTCCGCAGCGCCAGCGGCCAGGAAAGCCGGGGCGCGAACCGGCGCAGCCGCTCCGTGAGCCCGCGGGTCAGCATCAGCGGGCAGGCGCTGCAGAACAGGTTGCCGAGCACCGCGATGACCAGGACCAGCAGCCCCCGATAGTGCAGCCAAACCGACACGGTCGCCAGGTTCTTGGGCGCCAGCTGCCGGCCGACGAAGCCGTCGTAGATGGCCAGCGCGGCGAGCAGCAGCAGGGGCAGCTGCAGCGCAAAACGGCTGTAGCGCCAACGGACGAATCGTCCGACGATGGGCAGTCGCAACAGGTCGATTCGCAACGGGGCCCCCTTTACCGGATCGTAAAGCGAACTTCCTTGACGTACTTCTTCCCCTGCCGGTCCTTGGCCGTGACGGTCAGGATCCAGTCGCCGCGCATGTTGAGATCGAAGTCGCGCACCCGCCAGACGCCGTCCTCGTCGCGGCTCGCCTCCGCCTCCACGGGAATCATGCCCGCGTGGGTCATGTCCCCCACCACCTTGACGCTCACCACGTCCAGCGAGGCCGGGATGCGGACGGCGATCAACGACGGCCGCACCTGGGGAGGCCAGGGGGTGATGGACACGTCGGCGTCCAGGGGTTCGGCTTTCGTGGGTTTGCAAGCCGCCAGCAGCAGGACCAGCGTCACGAACAGGGCTGCGCTTCGCATCCGCCCCAGCTTAGCACCCTCACGCGCGGAAACGATGAAGCCGCCGGTAAAATGAGCCCCGTGGACCCGCTCGCCGAATTTCCCATCGTGGTCGAGGTGGACGTACGTTACCGCGACCTCGACACCTTCAACCACGTCAACAACGCCGTGTACCTCACCTACTTCGAGCAGGCCCGGGTGGCCTACTTTGCGGAGCTGGGGTGGACCTCTCGGGACGACAGCGTCGTGGTGGCGCGCGCCGAGGTGAACTACCGGCGCGCCATCGTGCTGGGGCAGAAGGTCCGGGTCGGTTGCCGCGTCGCCCGCTTCGGAAACAAGAGCTACACGATGGAGTACCTGGTTCTCGCCGACGGCGAACCCGCTGCGGACGGTGTAACCGTGCAGGCCTACGTCGCCGGCGGACGCGGGGCGCCCCTGCCCGACGAACTAAAACAACGCATCCTCGCCGTCGAGGCACGGGTAGGGCGCAAACCCGCCTAGCCGTTCCAGCCCTTTACCCCAGCGGCCACCCTGGGCCGGTCCTGACCTTTCATCATCCCGAAGGGGACTGCGAGGCAAGTGAGATTCGGGTTCGTGGAGGCAAGTCCCAAGCCTGTGAGCCGCGCGCGTCACGCCTCCGGACTCGATCCGGGGCCTGTCCTGGGCTTGATCGGGGATCGCGCGGGAACCGCTGGATCAAGCCTTACTAACTCAACGCGCGCGGCGAGGTTCCGGATCTCGGAAACCTGCGGTTTCCTCGTCCGGAACGACGGGTTTTTCCTGTATATAACTCTATTGTTTCGTCACCCCGGATAAGCGCCCGATGGGCGCACGACGTGGACCTGTCCTGGACCTAATTCAAGGCCTGTCCCGAGCTTGATTCAGAGCCTCGCGGGTGCTGCAGTCGAACCCCACCCACTAACGTAAAGCGAGGCTACGAAGTCAGGAATCGCTCCGGGCTTAACTCGTGGTCCGCGAAAGATGCTCGCCTTCCTTGATGTGGGGAGAGGGATCGGCCATGCACCCGATCTGATACCGCCCCGTGGAAGCCGCCCGATCGCTTCTGCGCGCGCGTCGGGGTTCCGGGCCTGTCCCGGACTTGATCCGGGATCGCGCGGGCCTGCGGCCCGCTTGTCCGGAACGACGTGGGTTTCCTAATGCCGCTTCGCCCCCTTCGTCACCCCGGGCAAGCGCCCGGAGGGCGCGCGACCCGGGGTCTCGTGGGTGCAGTGAACTTCCCTCACCCCGGACGAGCGAAGCGAGATCCGGGGTCTCGACGGCCTCAGCCGCTTGTGAGGCTCCAAAGCTCCTGAATTGCGCGAGACGAGGTTCCGGACATGTCCCGGGCTTGACCGGGACCTGTCCCGAACTTGATTCGGGATCACAGGAACCTTGCGGTTCCCTGTCCGGAACGACAGGGTTTCCTGATGCCGCCTCGCCCCCTTCGTTACCCCGGACGAGCCCCGCAGGGGCGAGATCCAGGGTCTCGCGGGCGACACGAAAAACTCCCGTCCCCCAGGAAGCCGCCTGAAGGGTGCGCGACCCGGGGCCTGCCCTGAACTCAATTCAGGGCCTGCCCTGGACGAGATTCAGGGCTTCCCCTGAACTTGATTAATGGCCCGTCCTGAACTTGATTCAGGATCGCGTGGGGCCCTAAGGAGAACCTCGACGTACCGAGCAAGCGGAACCATAAGACCCGCGAGCAGAATCAACCTTCCGCCTGCCCCGACCAAAGGGCGCTGGCGTAAAATCAAACCACCCAATGGAACCAGCGGTTTATATCCTTGCGAGCCGGAAAAACGGGGTGCTATACATCGGCGTTACCGCTGTACTCAAACGGCGTGTTTGGGAGCACAAAGAGGGCATTGGATCTGCGTTCACCAGGAGGTACGGCGTCCACAAACTGGTGTACTTCGAAGCGCACCCCACCATGGAATCGGCCATCTCCCGCGAGAAGCAGCTCAAGAATTGGAAGCGCGCCTGGAAGATTGCTCTCATCGAATCCGCCAACCCCGATTGGGACGACCTCTGGGGAGAGCTCTGATAAATTTAGCTCAACCTCCATAACATGAACGCCTAAACACCGTAGTTCGCCCGCGAACCCAGCATCAATGGGGGCATGTACTTAATACCGTTCGCCTGTGTAGCCACTCCGCTTCGAAGTCGTGGCCACGCACTTGGGGCCCGGGATCGCGTCGCCTTCTTCGATGTGTGCGCCATATTAAACCAACGCGCGCAGTGGGGGTCCCGGACCTGCCCCGGGCTTGATCCGGGATCGCGCGGACGTAGTTTTAATCGCGACGCATGAGCTCAACGCGCAGCGAGGTTCCGGATCTCGGAAACCTGCGGTTTCCTCGTCCGGAACGACGAGTTTTCTTGTGGACCCACCCTTCGTCACCCCGGGCAAGCGCCCGAAGGGCGCGCGACCCGGGGTCTCGTGGGTGCTGTTTTGTTAGAAGGCTGTGCCATGGTCGGGGCCTCCTGCAAGGTTCCGAAGCTCCTGATGAATTACGCGCTGTGAGGTTCCGGGCCCGTCCCGGACTTGATCCGGGGCCTGTCCCGGACTTGATCCGGGGCCTGTCCCGGACTTGATCCGGGATCGCGCAGGTGCTGTTTTGCTCAGGTATAACTACCTCAACGCGCGCTGAGGGGTTCCGGATCGCGCGGGCCTGCGGCCCGCTTATCCGGAACGACGGGGTTTTTTGTGCCACCTCGCCCCCTTCGTCCCCCCCGGACAAGCTCGCACGGCGGGCTAGATGTTGGTTTTCTGGCGCAAGGCGAAGTCCTCGTCACCCCGGACGAGCGAAGCGAGATCCGGGGCCTGCCCTGGATGAGATTCAGGGTCTCGCGGGCGGGGCGAAACCCCCACCACCCCGGACAAGCGCCCACGGAGCGCGGGACGCGGAGGCTGCCCTGGACGTGATTCAGGGTTCCCATGCACCGAAAAATGTACAAACGCTGGGGGATGCAGCAGATCATGAGGCTCTTGGTTCCTGAGCCGCGCGCTGTGAAGTTCTGGATCTAGGTAAGCTGGAGCCCCGTCGGAGCAGCCGGGGGCTTTACACCCCGAAAGTCGTTGGCCGCACGAACACCGCGACTGGAACCGAAGCGGCTCCCAGAGTGTCTGGACGCTAGCCTTCCGGGTTCGGGCGGAAGGGTGTTCGCAGCCCGGCCGCGGCGATCTCGCGCGCCTCCGCAGGGGCCCAGGAGAGGGCGAGCACCCCGCGGTAGGCCCTCAAGGCGCGGTCCCGCTGCCCGGTCAGGTCGTAGAGCTGGCCCAGGCGTGCGAGCAGGTAACCCGGAAGGTATTCCGGCGTCGAAAAGTCGCCGCGCGAAACCTCTTCCATGAGCCGCACCGCGTCTTCGGCCTGTCCGGCGGCCAGGTAGACCTGCGCCGCCAGGAAGCGGGCCTCCGCCTCCCCGATTTCCATCAGCTGGCCCAGAAGGTTGCCCCATGCGTCGTCTTCCTCGAGCCGCCAGGCCCTGTCCATCACCGCGCGCGCACGCTCGGCCTCGTTGGGCTCGAGGGGAACCGGCCCCACGGCCGCCCCAAGGCGCTCGAGCAGGACCGGGTAGTCGAGCACGTCGACGAGAACGACCGCGGCGTCCGTGTCCATCTCGGCGAGCCGGGCCGCAACCGCCGCCATGCGCTCTTCGCGAAAACCGGTTGCGGGCCCCTCCCCCGCGAGTTCGCGTACGGCACCCAAGCGCTCACGCAAACCGGACAGGAAGCTTTCGGAGGCGTACTCCTCCGGCAAACGCGGTACGGAGAGGTATTCGACGATCTGGCGGTCGGCCTCGGTAAAGCGCCGCTTGGCCTCCTCGCCACGGGGCATGCTGCCCAGGTATTCGAGAAAGTGCTCGGCTTCGGCTTGCAGGGCTTCCGCGCGCTCCCCCAGGGCCACGAGCCCAACCCCCCGGCGGGCCGCCCACGGCTCGAGCACGAAGAGCGCGAGGTCCTGCTGGTCACGCCAGACCTTGGCCTCGAGGCCCTCGGGGCTGTACGAAGCGAGGTAGACGACCTGCGGGCTGCGGTGTTCCACCTGGCGCAGCAGGCTTACGGCGTTGTAACGAGGCTGGGTCAGGTGCAGCGGGCCCAGGCTGGGAAGCACGATCATGCGCCCATCATAGCCAGACCCGGCGAGGTCGGAAGCCCCCGGCGGAGGCGGTCGCGGGGGAAACCCTTTTTATACCGCGCTTGGGTGTAGTAAAATACCCCCAAATGGGGGATAAGCGTTCCTATTTGTTCCTGCAAGTTCATTAACTTGTGAGCGTGGTATCGCTACCAGGAGCAATACATTTTTTCACACACAAGCCATTTAGGAACAGCTGGTGCTGTGCATATCTTCAGCACTATGCTATTACTATGCTTTCTGATAGATTTGTCGTATCTTCACGTTTTTTACCCAATATATATTTGCTATTTCCAGTTGACACATATACCAGCATATGCTAGCCTGAAGTCAGGCAAGGGGGAAGACCCAAAAGGGCAACCCCGGAAGCGAACGAAGAAGGAACCTTACGAAGGGGGAATGATGATGAAGAAGACTTTCGCGAAACTGTTCACGCTGATCCTCAGCCTGGTGGCCCTCGGTATCGCTGCTGGTGCCAACGCAAGCTGGAAGTAAAATCTTAATACCTAAAAATGGGGGTACTAACCCCCATTTATTTCATGTATTATTCAGTCATGCGGTTTTGGACATCAAAACCACCTGCAGCAATTTCAGCGCTGCTGGTAGCGCTAACGGCTCTATCCGCAGCATCAGTTTACTTTTTATGGCATTATTCTGTTGGCATAGAGAGATCCGCAGCATTTCAGTTCCATATTTACGATATTTTGTTTTGGGGCGCTCTGTTTGCATGGGCACAGTTTGCTGAGGTTAAGCTTCTTGCATATGCAAGCTTTTCTCACTTATTTATCTTCGTCCTCGCTGCTATTATTATTTTCCCGCCATGGGTCGTTCCATTATTAATTTTTCTATTTTATATTAATCCTTCTATTTTTAATTTAACAAAAGAAGATTTTTCTTATACTTGGTATAAAGATTTTTTTAACAGATTGCAATCGTTATTGGCGGCCGCAGGTGCAGCATTTGTATTTACTTTTATTTACAATAATATACCAATTTATATTAGTGACGTTAATATAACTCAAATGGTAGCAATTATATTAGCATCTATTGCTAATTTTATTATTAATATCTCCTTGGTGTCGCTAGCTGTGCATATAAGTACAAGGATGCCAATAAAGGATATTTGGTTTCATAACTTTGGATGGATTGTTTTTAGCTACATGTTGATGACGCCTGTTTCTTTACTTTTGGCAAGGCTATACAACGCAAACCCGCCATTGCTTGGGAACTGGGGTGGCTGGGCCGTTATCCTTTTCCTCATCCCCCTCTACTACGCCCGGTTCCACTGGGACGAGGTCGTCAAACTTCGCGAAGCCTTCAACAAGACCGTCGACCTGCTCTCGAACACGATCGACGCCAAGGACTCCCACACCTTCCTCCACTCGGAACGCGTCACCGCCATCGCCTCGGCCCTGGCCCGCGCCTACGGGCTGGATGCCGCTCAGGTCAACACCATCGAGAAAGGCTCGCGCATCCACGACATCGGCAAGATCGGCATCCCCGACGCCGTCCTCTTCAAACCGGGCTCGCTGACGGAAGAAGAGTACAACATCATCAAGAAGCACCCCGAGTACGGCGTGCGCCTGCTCGAGCCCGCTTCCGAATACCTGAGCGAGACCTTCGACATCATCAAGTACCACCATGAACGCTGGGACGGCCGCGGCTACCCCGAAGGCCTCGCAGGGCAGGAGATCCCCCTGTGGGCGCGTATCGTCGGGCTGGCGGACGCCTACGAGGCCATGACGGCCGGCCGGCCTTACCAAAAGGCCAAGACCCCCGAAGACGCCCTACGCGAGATCGAAGACCTGGCCGGCATCCAGTTCGACCCCAAACTCGTCCGCCTGTTCCGGGAGATCTGGGAGACCAACCCCGCTTGGCGCGACAGGGAGGTGTTCCTACGACTCTATTCCTCGAAAGTGCCCTCGTTGGAGTCTTCCTCGCCGCCCTCTTTGGAGCGCGAGCCCGAGACTTCGCAGAAATCGAGCTGAAGGCGGCCTGGGCCTTCATCGTTGCAGCGCTGATCGAAGGCGGACTGGCGTGGTCCACTTCCACGGGCTGGATCGCGCCGCAGGTGGCGGCCCCCATCGCCAAGACCGCGGTGGTCGTCCTGGTGGGCTACGGCCTGTGGCAGAACCGCCATCTGCGCACCATCTGGCTCGCAGCCTTCGGGCTTCTGCTGAACACCATCGCCATGACGGCCAACGGAGGGCAGATGCCGGTCTCGGCCGACGCGTTGATCGCGGCAGGGCTGGAAGGGTTCCTGCGCTTCATGCAGACCTCGAGCGACGCGGTGCACAACTTGATCGGCCCGGATACGCGGCTGTGGTTCCTCACGGACGTCATCCCCCTCCCCTGGTTCAAGAAGGTGATCAGCCCGGGCGACGCGTTCCTGTTCATTGCGGTGCTGTTGTTCTTCCCCGAGGCCACCCAGCGGGTCATCCGCAACCGGCGCGCCTGAAGCCAGCCAAATAGAATACAAAAGGAGAGCTATGGAGAACCGCGTGTACAAGATCACCCTCATCGAAGGCGACGGCATCGGCCACGAAGTCATCCCCGCGGCACGCACCGTGCTCGAAGCCACCGGACTGAGCTTCGTCTTCGACGAAGCGGAGGCCGGCTGGGAAACCTTCGAGCGAATAGGCACCTCGGTGCCCGAAGAAACGGTGGAGAAGATCGAACGCTCCGACGCCACCCTGTTCGGGGCGGCGACGAGCCCCACCAAGAAGGTCGAGGGCTTCTTCGGAGCGATCCGCTACCTGCGGCGCCGCCTCGACCTGTTCGCCAACGTGCGCCCGGCCAAGTACCACCCCGTGCCCGGCGCGACCCCGGGTACCGACCTGATCGTGGTGCGTGAAAACACCGAGGGGCTGTACGTCGAGCAGGAGCGGCGCTACGCCCGGGGGCGCGTGGCCATCGCCGACCGCGTCATCACCTACGACGCCTCGTACCGGATCGTGGAGTTCGCCCTCGAGCTGGCCGAGCGCCGCCGCGGGCAGCTGGCGCTGGTGCACAAGGCCAACGTGCTGCCGCTTTCCGACGGCCTCTTCCTCGAGGCTGCCTACGACGCCGCGAAGCGCCACCCCACCGTGGAGATCGAAGAGGTCATCGTCGACGCCTGCGCCATGAGGCTGGTGCGCGACCCCAGCCAGTTCGACGTGCTGGTGATGGAGAACCTTTTCGGGGACATCATCTCCGACCTCACCGCGGGGCTGGTCGGCGGCCTTGGCATCGCCCCTTCCGGCAACATCGGGGAGCGGGCGGCGATCTTCGAGCCCGTGCACGGCTCGGCCCCCGACATCGCCGGGAAGGGCATCGCCAACCCTACGGCCACCATCCTTTCGGCGGCGATGATGCTCGACCACCTGGGAGAAAGCCGTGTGGCGCGCGTCATCGAGGAAGCCGTGGACCGCGTCCTCGAATCGGGGCCGCGCACCCCGGACCTGGGCGGCAGGGCGACGACGCAGGAATTTGCTGAAGCCGTTGCAGCCAAAGTGCAGGAGCTCCTTTCGGCATGAATTCACAGACCCCTCAAATAGGGGTAGAAAAGGACCTTCGTGAAGATGAATACTGTGATAAACTGAGTGCCAGTAAAACTTCCTAACGTCCTGAAGGGGGGAAGCGTGCGAAATCTATTAAACCGATGGTTGCAACCGCGTATCGAGGCGTTGGGTCTCGAAATAGGTGCGGGCAACCTGAAACTCGTCGAGATCAGCGGGTCACCCCCGACGCTGAAGGGTTACGCGATCCGCCCGACGCCGCACGGCGCGATCCACGGCGGCAACATCGTAGAACCCAGTGCGATCGCGGCCGAGCTGCGCGAGATGATGGCCGAAATGCAGACCCGCAAGCGCTACGTGGTGGCCGGGGTGTCGAACCTGGCGGTCATCACCCGCATCATCCAGGTGCCCAAGATGGGCGAGCGCGAGCTCGAAGAGGCCATCCACTGGGAAGCCGAGCGGTACATCCCCTTCCCCATCGACGAAGTCGTGCTGGACTTCGCACCCTTGGATCCCCCCTCCGAGGTTCCCGACGACAGCCAGCTCGACGTCGTCATCGCCGCGGCCCGGCTCGAGACCATCACCCAGCTCGTCGAGACGCTGAAGGAGGCCAACCTCGAGCCCGTGGTCCTCGACGTGAAACCCTTCGCGGGGCTGCGCACCGTGGAGGACTACCTCAACGGCGGCGGCAACGAGGGCAACGAGCCCATCACGGTCTTCCTCGAGGTGGGCGCCGAGTCCTCCTCGCTGGTCCTTACGCGCGGCAACCGCCTGCTCATGAACCGCAACCTCAACATCTCGGGCAACGACTTCACCGAGGCCATCTCCAAATCCTTCGGCCTCGATTTTTCGAGCGCCGAGGAGGTCAAGCGCGACTTCGGTCTGGCCACGATCCCCACGGAGGACGAGGAGTCGCTGCTCGACTTCGACGCCGAGCGCGAGCGCTTCAACCCCGCCCGGATGTACGACGCCATCCGCCCGGTCCTGGTCGACTTCACTACGGAGCTGCGCCGCAGCCTCGAGTTCTTCCGGGTCCAGGTGGGCGACATCCACATCGACAAGGGCTACATCTCCGGCGGCGGCAGCAAGCTGCGCGGCCTCCCGGGCATCCTCGGCGAAGCGCTGGGGTTGCAGCTCGACCCGGTGAACCCCTGGGCCGCGCTCCAGATCAACGAGTCGCAGTTCGACGTTTCGGACCTGCACCGGCTGTCCCCGGAGTTCACGGTGCCCGTGGGTCTGGGCCTGAGGGGGGTGGATCCGCTTGATTAGACTCAACCTCCTGCCCAAGCGCTTGCGCAAGCGGGTGGAGCCCGGCTGGTGGCGCCTCACGGCCATCATCTTCCCCCTCGTCGTCTTCGCCGTCGTGGCCATGATCCACATGAGCGTGAGCAACCAGGTCGGCCAGCTCGAGGACGAGCGCGACAAACTCAAGATCGAGGTCCAGGCCCTGCAGCCCTACATTCAACGGCAGCAGGAGCTGACCCGGCGCAAGGCGGAGCTGGAAAAGATCATCAACGTCGACCGAGAGATCAAGGCACGCTTCATCCCCTGGTCCGACAACCTCGCGCGCTTCATCAACCAGATCCCCCGCCGGGGCGGCCGCTTCGAGGTCTTCCTGCGCTCGGTCAACACCCGGCTCGTGCCCCAGGAGACCCGGGCCAACCTCGCGGAACAGGGCCTCTACGACCGCAAGCCCGTCGCCGTCGAGTTCAACCTGCAGGGCGAGGCCCGCAACGAGAACGCGCTGGCCCGATTCGTCCAGGCCTTCGAGGACAACCCCAACTTCGGCATCAACTTCCAGCAGGGCTCGCTCAACGAAAACGGCGGCTTCGACTTCACCGCCACCGTAGCCATCACCGAGTCCGGCGCCAAGCCCGAGGGGGGTGAGCGCAGTGCTCGCTAAGATCGGCCAACGCGAAATCGCGATCATCGTGATCGTGCTCAGCCTCCTGGCGGCGGGCGCGTGGTACTTCACCTGGTACACCGGAGCCCAGACGCACATCCAGGAGCTCCAGGACGAGATCGGCCGCCTCGAGATCCAGAAGCAGCGGGGCCTGGCGGCGCGCCGGGCGCAGCCGCAGCTCGAGGCCACGATCCGCGACTACGAGGCCCAGATCGCCGAGTTCCTCAAGGCGCTGCCGCCGCGCGAAGAGTTCGCTTCGGTGCTGGATGCACTTTCCGAACGCGCCAACGCCACCGGCGTGACCCTGCGCTCGATCTCGCGCTCGCCCGCGGGGAGCCCCGTCGAAGACGTGCGCGCCGTGAACGTGACGCTCTCGCTCGAGTCGCCCTTCCCCGAGCTGTTCGTCTTCCTCAAGCGCCTGGAAACCATGCGGCGCTTCAGCACGATCGACGGCCTGGCCATGACGATCGGCGACGCCGAGACCACCAACCCCACCCTTAGCACAAACCTGACCATGACGGTCTACGTCTACGAGGGCACCCCGCCCACGGACGTCCAGGAAGGAGGGGCCGGGCAATGAAGATGAGCCAGAGCACACGGATCCTCATTCTCTTGGCCCTGCTGGTGGCGGCCGTCGCGGTCTGGTACAGCCTGTTCTTCAGCCCCACCGCGGCGCCGCAGGCCGACCAGCCCGCCCCCCAACCGGAGGCCAAGGCGCCAGAGCAGCCCGCCGTCGCACCGCCGGTCACCACCAGCGCACGCGCGCTGCAGGTGCTTCCGATCCCCTTCCTGGTCACCGAGGCGCCCGAAGAGGTGCCGCTCGAAACCGGTAAGGCCCAGCAGAAAGCGGTCCTGGCCAGCGCCAGCGTTCCGCCCAACCCCTTCGTGCCGCTGCGGCCGCCCAAGGCGCCGGCCGCCGCCCGGCCGCAGGAGGTGCCCGAGAACCAGCAGCCGGTGACGATCGCGCCCGAACCGGAGCTTCCGGCCAACATCCCCCTGCCGAAGGTGGTCACGCCGGAAGGCGGTACGGTCACGCCGCCCCCGGTAGCCCTGGGGCAGGGCACCCTGCCGGTCAAGCTGACGCCGCTCGCGCAGGAGGTCGAACCGCAGACCCCGCTCGAGGCCGCGCAACCCGAACCCGCCGCACCCGAACAGCCGGAAGAGACCCCGCCACCACCGGCCGAGCCGCCCCCGCCGCCCCCCAACCCGCTGATCGAGTGGGCCAACCAGTACGGCCTGCAGCTCGACGGCGTCGCCCTGGGGCCGGTGAGCGTGGCCATCTTCAAGACCGTCGGCGGCTACCTGGCCCTGCCCGTGGGTCAGACCTTCCCCGACAAGAACGTGCTCGTCAAGACCATAACGGCTGAACGGGTCCTGCTCGTCGACGACAGCGGCACCCACACCCTTACGCTCGAACTTGGAGGCGGTGAATGAGTATGAAACGACTGTTGGCCCTGATCGTCCTCATCTTCGGCCTGGCGCTGGCCGGAACGCTCCCCGACGACCCGCGCTTCGACGTGCCCGTGACCGTGCGCACGGGCCCGGGGGGCATGGCCCTCGAGGCCGTGCTCGACGGCGCGGCCCGTAGCGTCAACCTCACCCCCATGCTGCGGGAGATCCCGCCGATCACGCTGCGCCTCGACTGGATCGACAAGCCTTTCCGTCAGCTCTGGCAGCTGCTAATCGACACCTACAGCGACGGCAAGCTGGACTACGTCCTCCTCGACAACGACGTCATCCTGGTGGCGCCGCCCGAGGTGATCGCGCGGGTGGTCGGCGAACCCGAGCCCGCGCCGCCGCCCCCGCCGGAAAGCGGCGAGGCCGTACAGCCGATCGTGCGCAAGTTCTACCCCATCCGCAGCGGCGATCCCGCGAAGATCGCGGAGTTCCTGATGAAGGAGGTGCAGGGCATCGTCGCCACCGTCGTGCCCGGACAGCAGGTGCTGGCCGTGCGCGGCACCGACGCGCAGCAGCAGGAAGTGCAGCGCATCCTCGGCCAGATCACCGCTCCGGTCGAGGAGGGGCCGCCCATCTTCCAGCGCACCTTCCGCCTCTCCCACGCCAAGGCCGAAGAGGCCGCCAAGGTGCTGGCCGAGGCCATGCAGGCCCGCCAGGCGCAGTCGCAGATCAAGGTGGAAGCGGGCGCCGGCGAGCAGCAGGTTCAGGCCACGATTCCCGAAAAGAGCACGATCAGCATCGTGGCCGACACCCGCACCAACACCTTGATCGTGACGGGCACGGCCAAGCAGCTGGAGCTCGTCGAGGAGCTGATCAAGAAGCTCGACTTCCCGGTGCAGCAGGTGAACGTCCAGGTGCGCATCCAGGAGGTCACCCAGACGCTCGTGCGCAACCTGGGACTCAAGTGGAACACGATCTCGGGCGGCAACATCGTCTCCAGCATCGTGGACAACGGCCTGTCGCTGATCTTCGACGCCACCCGCAGCCTGGCCTCGCTCAACATCGTCGCCACCCTCGAGGCGCTCGAGAAGCAGGGCCTCTCGCGCACCGTCAACGACTCCAACATCACCGTCCTCAACAACCAGACCGGCTTCATCCAGTCGGGCTTCACCATCTTCGTGAAGCGCGTCGTGGGCGACAAGGTCGAGAAGGTGCCCTACGACATCGGCGTGATCGTCCGCGTCACCCCGCAGATCACCGCCGACGGTCAGATCGTGCTCAAGGTGGAGTCGGAAGTCTCGGACATCAAGGAGCGCAACCCCGTCGACGGCGACGTCGACGTGCTCTCGAAGCAGAAGTCGGAGACCACGCTGCGCCTCGACAACGGCCAGACCGTGGTGCTGGGCGGCCTCATCAAGACGAAACGCGACAAGACCACCCAGGGCGTGCCGGTGCTGATGCACATCCCCGTCCTCGGCAGCCTCTTCAAGCAGACGACGGTCAACAACGAGGACAACGAGTTGCTGATCGTCATCACCGCCAACATCGTCAACGACGCGACCGCCGCGGCCGCCGGGTCGAAGAAGTAACCCAAGCACCGCCTCCATGCCGCCCCGCCTTGTGAGCGGGGCGGTTTCCTTTTAAGCTGGGTAACGTGAATCTCAGATTTCTGTCCGCCGGCGAATCCCACGGACCGCAACTTACGGCCGTGGTGGACGGCCTTCCCGCGGGCATGCCGCTCCGCGCGGAGGACGTGGACCCCTGGCTCGCCAAACGCCAGCAGGGGTACGGCCGCGGGCGGCGCATGGCCATCGAGCGCGACCGCGTGCGCTTCGCCTCCGGGGTGCGCGCCGGGCGCACCACGGGCGCACCGCTCACGTTGGTGATCGAGAACCGCGACTGGAAGAACTGGCAGGAGATCATGGACCCCGCTCCGGGCGGCGAGCCCCGCAAACGGGCGCTCACCGCCCCACGCCCGGGGCACGCCGACCTGGCCGGCGGCATCAAGTACGGCCACAAGGATCTGCGCGACGTGCTCGAGCGCGCCTCCGCCCGCGAAACCGCCATGCGCGTGGCCGTGGGCGCGGTGGCCCACAAGCTGCTCGCGCTCCTGGGCGTGGAGAGCCTGGCCCACGTGCCCATGCTGGGCGGGGTGGCCTCGCGGGTGCCCTTCGACTGGAGCCTGCGCGAGCGCATCGAGGCGAGCCCGACGCGGATGACCGACCCCGAGGCCGAGGAGGAGGCGGTGCGGCGCATCGACGAAGCCAAGGCCGCGGGCGACACCCTGGGCGGCCTGCTCGAGGTGCGCTACCGCGGGCTGGTCCCGGGCCTGGGCAGCTACGTGCAGTACGACCGCAAGCTGGACGGCCGCATCGCCCAGATGGCGATGTCCATCCCCGCGGTCAAGGGCGTGGAGATCGGCGAGGGCTTCGCCTCCGCGGCCCTGCCCGGCTCGGAGGTGCACGACGCCATCTACCGGTCCGAGGAGCGCGGCTGGTACCGCACCACCAACCGCGCCGGGGGGCTGGAGGCCGGCATGACCACGGGCGAGGAGCTGGTGGTGCGGGCGGCGCTCAAACCCATCGCCACCCTGATGAAGCCCCTGCCCACCGTGGACGTGGTGTCGCACGAAGCCGCGGACGCCGCGCGCGAGCGTTCGGACGTGACCGCGGTGCCCGCGGCGAGCGTGATCCTGGAAGCGGTGGTGGCCATCGTGCTGGCCGACGCCTACCTGGAAAAGTTCGGGGGCGACACCTTCGAGGAAGTTCGCGAACGCGTGGACGCCTACAAGGAACGGGCGCGGGGCTACTGATGGCCCGCATCGACCTGCCGCGCCCCACGACCTGGGTGACGCTCACCGGGTTCATGGGCGTGGGCAAGACCCGGATCGGGCGCGAGCTGGCGCAGGAGCTGATGCTGCACTTCGTGGACCTGGACCGCTACATCGAACGCCAGACGGGGCTCTCGGTCGCCGACATCTTCCGCTACATCGGCGAGGCGGCCTTTCGCGAGATGGAGGCCGAGGCCGTGCGCGAACTGGTCCGGCGCGACCACCTGGTGCTCTCGTTGGGCGGCGGCACCTACACCAACCCCGAGAACCGCAGGCTGCTGCTCGAGCGCGGACCGGTGGTGGCGCTGTGGGCCAGCCCCGAAACCATCCACTCTCGCGTGCTGCGCAAGCCCGGGCAACGGCCCCTGCTCAGCGAGGGGGACGCACTCGAAAAGATCCGCCGCCTGCTGGCCGAGCGCGAGGCGGTCTACCGCGAGGCGCACATCCACGCCTCCACCGAGGGGCGCCCCGCGCGCGAGGTGGTTCGTGAACTGATCGAAAAGCTTTGGGAACTGGAGGCTCCCGGTCGTGAAACGTCTTGACGTCGCCCCTCCGCACGATCACCCGGTCTGGATCGGCCGGGGTCTGGACGCGCCAAAGCCGCACGGTCCGGTGGCGCTGATCTTCGACCCCAAGGTCGCACCGCTGGCCCGCTTGTTGCAAGAGGCGGTACGGCCGCGGATCGCCCTCGAGCTCGAGGGCGGGGAGGCGAGCAAGCGGCTCGCCGTCTTCGAACGAATGCTGCGCGCGCTGGCGCAGGCCGGCCTCCCGCGCGACGCCGAGGTGTGGGCGGTGGGGGGCGGCACCGTGACCGACCTGGCCGGTTTCGTGGCCGCCAGCTACCTGCGCGGCGTGGCCTGGCGGGCCTGGCCGACGACCACGCTGGCGGTGGTCGACGCGGCGGTGGGCGGCAAGACGGGCGTCAACCTGCCCGAGGGCAAGAACCTGGTGGGCGCCTTCCACCCGCCCCGGGGCGTCTACGCCGAGCTGGCCGCGCTCGAAACCCTGCCCGAGGCCACGTTCCGCGAAGGGCTGGTCGAGGCCTTCAAGCACGGCCTGATCGCGGGCGACGCGGTGCTGCTCGCCCCCTGGGGCCTCGCTCCCGACCGCCCAGAACTCGAGCCCTACCTGGCCCGGGCCGTGGCCGTGAAGATCGCCGTGGTCGAACGCGACTTCAAGGAGAGTGGCGAGCGGATGAAGCTGAACCTGGGCCACACCCTAGCCCACGCGCTGGAGGCGGCGAGCGGCCACGCCCTAGCCCACGGCCACGCCGTGGCCTGGGGCCTGCTCTTCGCGGCGCTCTTGGGCCGCGAGCTGGGCGGCGACGACCTCACCGAACCGGTCCTGCGGCTGCTGGCCTGGACGCGGGCGCCCGCGCCCCCCGCCGGAGGTTGGGACGACTTTGCGGGGTACATCGCGCGCGACAAGAAGAACCGCAGCGCCGGCCTCCGCTGGGTGGTGCCCTACGCCGCGGGGGACGTGCGCGTCGAGCCGGTGGCCGAAGCGGCGCTGCGGGCGGCTTTCGCCGCCTGGCGCGAGCACGCGGCGGGGTATCCTGGGTAGGAGGCGCGCATGATCCTGGTGCTCAACGGACCCAACCTGAACCTGCTCGGCCGCCGCGAGCCCGAGCTCTACGGGCGCATGACCCTCGAGGAGCTGGAAGACCAGATCGAAGCCTGGGCCGCGGAACTAAACGTGGCGGTCACCCTGAGGCAGTCGAACTACGAAGGGCAGCTGATCGAGTGGATCCAGCAGGCCCAAGGCGAGGGGTTCTCGGGCATCGTGCTCAACCCTGCCGCGCTCACCCATTACAGCTACGCCCTCTTCGACGCCATCGCCGCCCAGCCGCTGCCGGTGGTGGAGGTCCACCTCACCAACGTCCACGCCCGCGAACCCTTCCGCCGGCAGAGCGTCACCGCGGCGGCGGCCGTGGGTCAGATCGCCGGGCTGGGGCCCCTCGGCTACCGTTTCGCCCTGGCCTACCTGGCCGAAAAAACGCGTTGACAGCGGACCGGAGCCCGCCTATACTGCGTGGGGCAGGGCCCCGTGGTGTAGTCGGTTAACACACCCGCCTGTCACGTGGGAGATCGCGGGTTCGAGTCCCGTCGGGGCCGCCAGACCGCCGCCGCCTAGCGCGGCGGTTCTTCTTGGGCCTCCATCGCCTCCAGCACCACCTCGGCGATGTGGCGCACCTTCACCTCGGGGCCGTAGCGGCGGGCGCCCAGATCCAGCTGCAGGAGGCAGCCCGGGTTTTCGACGGTGAGCACCTCGGCCCCGGTCCGGGCCACGCCGGCCATCTTGCGCTCGAGGATGCGCATGCTGGTTTCGGTGTGGGTGAGGTTGTAGACCCCGGCCGAACCGCAGCAGTCGGTGCCGCCCTCGAGCGGACGGTAGTCGGTGGCGAAGCGGAGCACCCGCTCGGGCTCGTCCTTGACGCCCTGGGCGTGGCAGGCGTGGCAGGCGTGCTGGTGGGTGGTGGCGAAGGGGAAGCGGGTGGAACCCGGCAACCCTTCGGCGTCGACGAACTCGCTGAACATCCGGGTCTTGGCGGCCACGCGCTCGGCCAGGGGGCCGTAGACGGGGTCCGCGGCGAAGTGCTTGACGTAGCCCTTCAGCTCGGCGCCGCAGGCGGCGCAGTCGGTGAGGATGTAGTCCACGTCGAGGCGGCCGTAGTGGTCGAGGTTCTGCTTGGCGAGGCGCTCGAAGCCGTACCAGTCGCCCTCCTCGATGTGGGGCGCGCCGCAGCAGGTGGTTTCGCGCGGGATGACCACCTCCCAGCCGCTCCTGCGCAGAACCTCGACGGTGGCCTTGGAGGCCTCGGAGAAGACCAGGTTCATCACGCAACCCAGGAAGAAGGCCACCCGGCCCTTGGGCTCGCCGTCGGGCCGCACCCGCCGGGGGTGGAAGAGGCGCATGGCGGGGTGGACGGGGCGGCCGGGCAGCAGCGACTCGGCGAACTGCAGCTTGCCCAGCCCCAGGCGCTCGAGCAGGCGCGTGCGCCGGACCAGCGCCTGCAGGCCCAGCCGCTGGTAGATCACGAGCAGTACGTTGGCCAGGTCGATGAGGAAAGGGTAGTGGAAGAGGGCGAGCGCCGCGCGCACGAGGCGGCTGGGCGGCCGCCCCTCCTGCAGCGTCACCCGGGCGTCGAGCGCCGCCTCGCCCGGCTTGACGTCGTTGGGGCAGACGGTCTGACAGGCGCGGCAGTCCAGGCAGTCGTAGGCCGCTTCCAGCACCTTGAGGGGGTCGTCCACCAGACCCTGGGCGTGGTCGGCGTAGAGCATGACGCGGCCGCGGGGGCTCTGGATCTCGAGCTGGGTCTCGCGGTAGGTGGGGCAGACCGAAAGGCAGAGCCCGCAACGCACGCAGGCCTCGGCGTCCTGCACCAGACGCTCGAGGTCCAGGGTGTTCACGCGCCGCCCCCGTCGAGTGCGCGCAGCCCCCCTTCGAGCACGTAAACGGGACCGTAGCCGTCGGCCTCCAGGTAGAGCGCCGCCACCCGGCTCATCTGCCCCACCTCGCACAGCAACACCAGGGGCCGGTCCTTCGGCAGGTCGTGGTCGCCTTCCTGGATGCGCGCCCAGGGGACGTTGACCGCGCCCGGCGTGGGCCGGGCCTTGAAGAGGGGTTCGGCCCTGACGTCCACCGCCAGCGCGCCCCCTTCCAGTAGCTCGTGGTACCGCTCCACGCCGATCGTTTCCACGTTTTTCAGTCTACGCTAGAATCGAGGGGATGCTCGAACGCCTGGAGGTCCAGAACCTCGCTACCCTGCCCGAGGCGACGCTCGAGCCCGGCCCCGGCCTGACGGTGCTGACCGGCGAGACCGGGACGGGGAAGTCGATCCTCGTCGGGGCGCTGGGGCTGCTGCTCGGGGCCAAGGCCGACGCCGGCCTGATCCGTCCCGGGGCCGAAGCCCTGCTCGTCACCGCCTGGGTGGAGGGGCGCCCCTACAGCCGCCGCGTCACCCCCGCGCGCAGCGTCCCCCGGATCGACGGCGAGGTGGTCACGCTGGCCGAGCTGCAGCAGGCGCTGGAACCGCACGTGAGCCTCCACACCCAGCACGCCGCCCTGGCGCTCACGCGCAAGAGCCGGCACCGCCGGACCCTCGACCGACTCGTGGACGCCGGGGTGCGCGAAGCCTACGAAACCGCCTACCGGCGCTGGAGCGAACTCGAGGAGGAGCTCGTGCGGCTCGAGGCCCGGGTGGCCGAGCGTGAACGGCGGCTCGACGTGCTGCGCTTCCAGCTGAGCGAGATCGAACAGGCCGCCCCGCGCCCCGGCGAGCTCGAAGAGCTCGAGGCCGAGGCCCGTCGCCTGGGCCACACCGACGAGCTGATGCGGCACCTCGGCGCGGCGCTCGACCTGCTCGCCGAGTCGGAGGAGAACGCCCTGGACCGCATCCGCGCCGCCGGCAAGGAGCTGGGGCAGGCGGCGCGGCTGACGCCGGAGCTAGAGCCGCTGGCCGCCGACCTGGAAGCGGCCGAGGCGGCGCTGGCGGCGGTGGCGCGCGAAGCCGAGACCTACGCGGCGGGCCTGGAGGCCGACCCCGAACGGCTCGAGGTCGTGCAGCGGCGCATCGCCGAGCTGCAACGGCTCGAGCGCAAGTACGGCGGCGACCTGGAAGCGGTGCTCGCCTTCGCGGACGAGCTGCGCCGCGAGGTCGCCGAGCTCGAGGGGGCCGAGGACCGCCTGGAGGCGCTGCGCGCCGAGCGGCAGGCGGCGCGCCGGCGGCTGGAAGAGGCCGCCCGGGCGCTCTCCGCCGCCCGCGAAGGGGCCGCCCGGGAGCTGGGCCCACGGGTGGAGGCGGAACTCAGGGCGCTGGGGATGCCGCGCGCCCGCTTCGCCGTGCGGGTGCGCCCCCTGCCCGAACCCCAGCCTCACGGCACCGACGAGGTGGGCTTCTTCTTCGCCGCGGGCCCCGACCTGGAAGCGGCCCCGGTGGAAAAGGCGGCGAGCGGCGGCGAGCTGAGCCGCATCATGCTGGCCCTGGCGCTGCACACCGGGGCCGACGCCCCCACGGTGATCTTCGACGAGGTGGACGTGGGCATCGGCGGCGAAGTGGCCGTGGCCGTGGCCGAACGGCTGGCGCGGCTGGCCCGCGAGCGGCAGGTGATCGTCGTGACCCACCTGGCGCAGATCGCGGCGGCCGCGGGGGTGCACTACCGGGTCGTGCGCGAGGGCGCGTCCGCCCGCCTGGAGCGCCTCGAGGGCGAGGCTCGGGTGCGCGAACTGGCGCGCATGCTCTCGGGTTCGTACAGCGAGACGGCGCTCGAGCACGCCCGCGAACTCCTGCAACCGTGAATGCGCTCGTCGGCTTCGCCTGGCTCCTGACCTTCTACGCCCTGGGCGAGGGGCTGGCGCGCCTGCTGCCGGGGGTGCCGCTTTCGGGCAGCCTCTGGGGCATGGTGCTGCTCTACGCCGCGCTGAGCGCGGGCGCGCTGGACGAACGCAGGGTGGAGGCGGCCGCCCGGCCGCTGCTGCGCGGGCTGGGGCTCTACTTCGTGCCCGTGGGCGTGGGGGTGCTCGCCTTCGAAGGCCTGCTGCGGCAGCAGGCGCCGGCCGTGGCGGCGGCGCTCGCGCTGGGCACCCTGGTCACGCTGCTCGCGGCGCTGGGGGGTGCGCGGTGGCGCTGATCGCGACAGCGCTCGTCTACCTCACCGCCGAGCGCGTCTACCGCCTCCGGCCGCACCCCCTCCTGAACCCGGTGGGGCTCGCGGTGCTGGCCCTGGTGGTCGGAATCAAGCTCAGCGGTTACCCGCTCGAGCGCTACCAGAACGAGACCCTGTCGCTGGTCTGGCTGCTCAAACCCGCCGTCGTCGCCCTCGGCTGGGCGGCCTGGCGCGAACGCGGCCGCCTCGCGGGCCGACTGCGCCCCTTCCTGGGCGGCCTCTTCGCGGGCAGCCTGGCCAGCCTGACGCTCACCCCGCTGATCGCGCGGGCGTTGGGGGCGGGGCCCGAGCTGCAAAAGGCGCTGGCGCTCAAGTCGGTCACCTCGGCGGTCACCGTCGACCTGGCGCCGCGCCTGGGGGTGAACGCCGAACTGGCGGTGCCGCTGATCATCCTCGCGGGCATCCTGGGCGCAGCCTTCGGGCCCTGGCTGCTGGACCGCGTGGGGGCGGTCGATCCGCTCGCCCGCGGCACCGCGCTGGGCACCGCGAGCCACGGCATCGGCACGGCCCGCGCCGCCGAAGAGGGCCCGCTGGCGCTGGCCGCCTCCGGCCTGGCCATGGCCGCGGCGGGGCTGGTGACCGCGCTCTTGGCGCCGCCGGTCTTCGCGCTGCTGGGCTTGAGCGGAGGGTAGCGCACGGATTGGGGAGCTTAGGAACCTCACAAGCGGCTGAATCCTCGGTCCGGCCCTTCGATCTTTCTGCAGAACCTCCGAGATCCTGAATCGAGTTCAGGGCAGGCCCTGAATCGAGTTCAGGGCAGGCCCTGAATCGAGTTCAGGGCAGGCCCCGGGTCGCGCTCTGTTCGTCCGGGGTGAGGGAAGTTCGCTGCGCCCACGAGACCCCGGGTCGCGCGCCCTTCGGGCGCTTGCCCGGGGTGACGAGGGATAGCCCCACAAGAAAACCCGTCGTTCCGGACGAGGGAACCGCGGGTTCCCGTGATCCCGAATCAAGTTCGGGACAGGTCCCGGATCCAGCCCGGGACAGGTCCGGAACCTCGCCGCGTGCAATTCAGGAGCTTTGGAACCTCACAAGCGGTTGCGACCGTCGTCACCCCGGATCTCGACCGCTACGCGGGCTTGTCCGGGGTGACGGGGTTTGGTTGGCTCCCGCGATACCCTAAATCGCGTTCAGGACAGGCCCTGAACGGCGTCCGGGGAGGCCTCGAACCGTCCAGAACGAGCCCGGTTGCTCGCGTCCTGCGAGAAAACGATCGAGGCATCGGGCCTGAGGCGCCCGCTTCACCTCCACGCCCGCAGGTGGTAAAATCGTTCGGATGGACCGAATCGTCATCAAGGGTGCGCGCGAGCACAACCTGAAAAACATTTCCCTGGAGCTGCCCCGCGGAAAATTCATCGTCATCACCGGCGTTTCGGGTTCCGGAAAGAGCACGCTGGCCTTCGACACCATCTACGCCGAAGGGCAGCGTCGCTACGTCGAAAGCCTCTCGTCCTACGCCCGTCAGTTCCTGGGCGTGATGGACAAGCCCGACGTGGAGCACATCGAGGGCCTCAGCCCGGCGATCTCCATCGACCAGAAGACGACCTCGCACAACCCGCGCTCCACCGTGGGCACGGTGACCGAGATCCACGACTACCTGCGCCTCCTCTTCGCCCGCGCCGGCGAGGCCCACTGCCCGGTCTGCGGCCGCAAGATCGAACGCAGCTCGGCGAGCGAGATCACCGACCGTCTGCTCGAAGAACCCGAGGGCACCAAGGCCATATTGATGGCGCCGCTGGTGCGGGGGCGCAAGGGCGAGTACAAGAAGCTCTTCCAGCAGCTGCTCAAGGAGGGCTACGCCCGTGTCCGCCTCGACGGCGAGATCGTGCGGCTGGAAGAGGCGCAGGCGCGCGACCTGAACCGCTACGAAACCCACGACATCGACCTGGTGGTCGACCGGGTCACGCTCACCGAAGAAGAGCGCGGCCGCATCGCCGAGTCGGTGGAGCTGGCGCTCTTGCGCGGCGACGGCCTGCTGCGCGTCGTCTTCCTGCGCGAGAACGGAGAGGAGGAGCAGCTCTTCTCCGAGAAGTTCGCCTGCCCCGAGCACGGCGCGGTGCTCGAGGAGCTGGAGCCGCGCATCTTCTCGTTCAACTCGCCCTACGGCGCCTGCGAGGTCTGCAGCGGCCTCGGCTACAGCCTCGAGTTCGACCCCGAGCTGGTCGTCAACCCGGCGCTCTCGCTGGCCGAAGGGGCGATTCAGCCCTGGGCCAAGGGCCGCGGCAGCCAGGTCAGCCACATGTGGGACCGGGCGCGGGCGCTGGCCGAACACCTGGGCTTCGACATGAAGACGCCCTTCGGGGACCTGGACCCCGAGCACCAGCAGGCCGTCCTCTACGGCCTCGACGAACCCTTCGAGGTGGTCTTCCGCCGCGGCGGGCGCGAGACGATGCGGCTCGAGGTGACCTACGAGGGCGTGATCCCCTGGCTCAAGCGCCGCTACAAGGAGGTGGAGTCGGAGGGGATGCGCGACTGGCTCGAGGGCTACATGAGCCTGAACGCCTGCGCCGCCTGCAGCGGCACCCGCTACAAGCCCGAGGTGCTGGCGGTGAAGGTGGCGGGGCTTTCGATCGCCGAGGTCTCGGCCATGGCGGTGCGCGACGCTCTCGCCTTCTTCCGCGAGCTTCCGGAGAAGCTGAGCGAGTACCAGCTGCAGATCGCCCGCCCCATCCTGCGCGAGGTTTCCGCGCGGCTCGGCTTTCTGGCCGACGTGGGGCTCGAGTACCTCTCCCTCGACCGCGCGGCCAACACCCTCTCGGGCGGCGAGGCCCAGCGCATCCGCCTGGCCACCCAGGTGGGCAGCGGCCTCACCGGCGTGCTCTACGTCCTCGACGAACCCTCGATCGGGCTGCACCCGCGCGACAACCAGCGCCTCATCGGCACCCTCAAGAAGCTGCGCGACCTGGGCAACACCCTGATCGTGGTGGAGCACGACGAGGAGACGATGCACGCCGCCGACTGGATGGTGGACATGGGCCCGGGCGCGGGCATCCACGGAGGCGAGGTCGTGGCCGAGGGCACGCCCGAGCAGATCGCGGCCCATCCCGAGAGCCTCACCGGCGCCTACCTGCGGGGCGAAAAGTTCATCCCCGTGCCCAGCGAGCGCCGCAAGGGCGCCGGCAAGGCGCTGATCGTTCGCGGCGCCCGCGAGCACAACCTCAAGAACCTGGACGTGGAGATCCCCCTCGGGCGTTTCGTGGTCATCGCCGGCCCCTCGGGCTCGGGCAAGAGCACCCTGATGCACGACATCCTCTA
Source organism: Oceanithermus profundus DSM 14977 (assembly GCF_000183745.1). Lineage (NCBI taxonomy): Bacteria > Thermotogati > Deinococcota > Deinococci > Thermales > Thermaceae > Oceanithermus > Oceanithermus profundus. The sequence continues at coordinate 1,435,055 of NC_014761.1, forward strand.
CGCCGCGCTGTCGCGCCAGATCATGCGCTCCAAGGCGATCCCCGGCCGCCACGACCGCATCGAGGGCGTCGAGCACCTGGACAAGGTGATCGAGATCGACCAGAGCCCCATCGGCCGCACCCCGCGCTCCAACCCCGCGACCTACACCGGCGTCTTCGACGAGATCCGCGAGATGTTCGCCAAGAGCCCCGAGGCGCGCAAGCGCGGCTACGCGCCCGGCCGCTTCAGCTTCAACGTCAAGGGCGGCCGCTGCGAGGCCTGCCGCGGCGACGGCACGGTGAAGATCGAAATGCTCTTCCTGCCCGACATCTACGTGCCCTGCGAGGTCTGCAAGGGCAAGCGCTACAACAAGGAGACGCTCGAGGTGAAGCTGCGCGGCAAGACGATCGCCGACGTGCTCGACATGACCGTGGAGGAGGCGCTCGAGTTCTTCCAGCACCACCCGGGCATCAAGCGCAAGCTGCAGCTGATGATGGACGTGGGCCTCGGCTACATGAAGCTGGGCCAGCCCTCCCCCACCCTCTCGGGCGGCGAGGCCCAGCGCATCAAGCTGGCCACCGAGCTGGGGCGCAAGGCCACCGGCAAGACGCTCTACATCCTCGACGAGCCCACCACCGGCCTCCACTTCGACGACGTCAAGAAGCTGCTCGAGGTGCTGCACCGGCTGGTGGACAAGGGCAACAGCGTCCTGGTGATCGAGCACAACCTCGACGTGATCAAGACGGCCGACTGGATCTTGGACCTCGGCCCCGAGGGCGGGCAGCGCGGCGGCTATCTGGTGGCCGCGGGCACCCCCGAAGAGGTGGCCCGCCACCCCGACAGCCCCACCGGGGCCTTCCTGCGCCGCATCCCCGAGATCGCCGAGAGGATCGGGGTCGCGGCGGACTGAGCCTCCGGCCGCGATCGGTATAGACTCTTCCTCGTGAGACGCGCCGAGTTGCTCGCCCGCGCCCGCCGCATCGTGGTCAAGGTGGGCAGCGCCGTCATCGCCGGCCGGCAGGGCCTCGACCCCGACCGCCTCGCCGACCTGGGGCGCGGGCTGGCGACGCTCGCCCGCGGTCGCGGGGTGTTGCTGGTCTCGAGCGGCGCCATCGCCGCGGCCGCCCCCCGCCTGGCGCAGAAACCGCAGACGCTGGCGGAGCTGCAGGCGGCGGCGGCGGTGGGCCAGCCCGAGCTGATGCGGGCCTGGCAGGAAGCCCTGGCCGCCCACGGCCTCGGCACCGCCCAGGTGCTGTTGACCGCGGAGGACCTGACCGACCGCCGGCGGTACCTCAACGCGCGCGCCACCCTGGAGCGGCTCCTCGGCTGGGGCGTGGTGCCGGTGATCAACGAGAACGACACCGTGATGACCGAGGAGATCCAGTTCGGCGACAACGACCAGCTGGCGGCGCGCGTCGCCGGCCTTCTGGGCGCGGACGCTTTGCTGGTGCTCTCGGAGGCCGAGGCGCTGTTCGAGCGCGACCCGCGCCTCGACCCCGACGCCCGGCCGGTGCGCGAGCTCGACGCCGTCACCCCCGAGGTGCTGGCCATGGCCTCGGACCGCCCGGGCAGCGCCGGGCGCGGAGGCATGAAGAGCAAACTGCTGGCGGCGAAGATGGCGCTCGACGCCGGCGTGCCCTTGTGGTTGTTGCCGGGCCGCCGCCGCGGCGTGCTGGAAGAGGCGCTGGCGGGGGCGGAGATCGGCACGCTGTTCCGCGCCCGTGAGCGGCGGTACGGCGGCGAGCGCCTCTGGCTGGCGCAGCTCTCGCGCCACGAGGGCACCCTGGTCGTCGATGCAGGGGCGGCGGAGGCGCTGCGCAAGCGGGGGCGTTCGCTCCTGACCGTCGGCGTGCGCGAGGTGCACGGCAGCTTCGCCGCGGGAAGCCCGGTGCGGGTCCTCGACCCCGAGGGGCGGTTGGTGGGCGTGGGCCTGTGCAACTTCGACCATCAGGACCTGCGGCTTGCCGCCGGCAGGCCTTCGCGGGAGCTGGCCGCGCTGCTGGGCCGCGAAGCCCCCGAGGAAGCGATCCACCGCGACCACTTCGTGCTCCTGGAAGACCGCTGAGCGGCGGCGCGCGGTATCGTGGGTACATGAGCGACGTACGCGAAACCGTGCTCGAGCTCGCCCGCGCAGCCCGCGCGGCCGCCCGCGGCATGCAGGCCGCCAGCGGCGCGGCCAAGGAGCGGGCGCTGTTGCGACTGGCCGAGCTTTTGGACGAACGGCGGGACGAGATCCTGGAGGCCAACGCCGCCGACCTCGCCGCGGCCAGGGAGGCGGGCCTCACCGGCCCCAAGCTGGGGCGGCTGGGCCTCGACGAGCGCACCATGGCCGACCTCAAGAAGGGCCTGGCCCAGGTGGCCGCGATGCCCGACCCCGTCGGTGAGATCGACGAGATGCACACGCTGCCCAACGGCCTGCAGGTGGGCCGGATGCGCATCCCGCTGGGGGTCATCGGCTTCATCTACGAATCGCGCCCCGGGGCCACCGTGGAGGCGGCCGGGCTCAGCCTCAAGGCCGGGAACGCCATCGTCCTGCGGGGCGGCAAGGAGGCCCTGCGCTCCAACGCCCTGCTCGTGCGCCTCTTCCAGGAAGCGCTGCGGGAGAACGGGCTGCCGGCCGAGGCCGTGCAGCTCGTTCCGGTTACGGACCGCTCGGCGGTGCTGGAAATGCTGCAGCTCGACGAGCTCATCGACCTGATCATCCCCCGGGGCGGCGAAGGCCTGATCCGGCTGGTCGCGGAGCACGCGCGCATGCCCGTGCTCTACCACGCCAAGGGCGTGAACCATCTCTACGTGGACGAGGACGCCGACCTGGAGATGGCCCTGCGCATCGCCCACAACGGCAAGGTGCAGCGGCCGGGGGTGTGCAACGCCCTCGAGGCCGTTCTCGTCCACGAAGCCGTGGCCGCCGACTTCCTGCCGCGGCTGGAGGAGGCGATGACCGCGGCCGGGGTCGAGCTGCGCGCCCACGAGAACGCCCTTCCTCACCTGAAGGGGGCCCGGCCCGCGGCTGCGGACGACTGGGGGCGCGAGTTCCTGGACCTGATCCTCGCGGTCAAGGTGGTGGCGGGGCTGGACGAGGCACTCGAGCACATCGCCCGCTACGGATCCCACCACACCGAGGCGATCGTCACCGAGCACTACGCCCGCGCCCGCCGCTTCCTGCGCGAGGTCGACGCCAGCCTGGTGCTCGTCAACGCCAGCCCCCGCTTCAACGACGGCTTCCAGCTGGGCCTGGGGGCGGAGATCGGCATCTCGACCACCAAGCTGCACGCCTACGGACCGATGGGGCTGCGCGAACTGACCACGACCAAGTTCGTGGCGTTCGGCGACGGGCAGGTGCGCGGCTAAGGTGCGAACCGCAGGGCTGCGCCGTTTCCTGGCGCGCCTGGTGCGCGTCTACGGGCAGGCGCACGTCCCCTTCTTCGCGGCCTCGCTGGCCTACTACGCCCTCTTCAGCCTGCTGCCGCTCTTGCTGCTCATCGTCGGCGTCTTCGGCCTGATGCTCGAGAGCCGGCCGGACCTGGAACAGGCCTTCATGCTGCAGATCGAGCACCTGGCCCAGAACCTCTTCCCCACCTCCGCCTCGGTCGGCGAGACCGTCACCCAGGCCCTGCGCAAGGGCGCGGCCAGCGCCACCCTGACCTCGGTGCTCGTCCTCGGCTGGACCGCGAGCAACTTCTTCGCCGCCCTTTCCTACGCGCTCTCGCTGATCTTCGGCGGACGCGGCCCCGGCTGGCGCGGACGCCTGCTGGGGCTGGTGGCGCCGCTCCTGCTGGGGCTCGCGCTGCTGCTCTTCAGCCTCGCGAGCCTGGCGGTCACGATGGTGCTCCCCTACCTCCCCGACGGACCCTGGCGCGGCTTCGTCATGGGTTCGCTGCCGTGGCTGGCCACGCTGCTGGCCTTCTTCGTGATCTACCGCTTCCTTCCCTACCCGCCGCCGGGCTCGCTGCACGCCCTGGGCGCGGCCTTCCTGGCCTCGAGCGTTTGGACCGGACTTTCGCGGCTGCTGCCGGGCCTGATCTCCCGCACCCGCTACGAGTCGATCTACGGCCCGCTGGCCGGCTTCCTCCTCGCCCTCTTCGGCTTCTACCTGGCGATGTGGATCCTGCTGGGCGGCGCCGCGGTGCTACGCGCGTTTTTCCCAGATGATTCGGAGACCCTTTAGGGTCAGGTCGTCGTCCACCACGTCGAGCGTCTCGCAGACGCGCTCAACGGTGCGGGCGAAACCGCCGGTGGCGATCACCCGGGCCGCCCCCGCCTCGTCGAGGAAACGCCGGACCATGCCGTCGACGAGGGAGGCGTAGCCGAGGATCAACCCCGACCTGAGGGCGTCGGCGGTCGAGCGCCCCACGGCCCGCGCGGGCGGACGCGCAAGGTCGACCCGGGGCAGCTTGGCGGTGCGCAGCGAAAGCGCCTCGGCGGCGGTTCGGGGTCCGGGGGCGATGGCCCCGCCGCGGTAAACGTTCGGCGCCTCGACGAGGTCGAAGGTGGTCGCCGTCCCGAAATCGACGACGACGTACCGGCCCCGGGGGTCGCCGTAGGCGAGCGCGGCCACGGCGTTGACCAGGCGATCGGCGCCCACCTCGGCCGGGTTTTCCAGGTCGACGTCGAGGCCGGCGCTGCGCGCATCGACGAGCAGGGGGCGCACGCCGAAGAGCCGGTCCAGCGCCAGTTCGATCTCGTACTCGACCGGGGGCACGACGCTGGAGACGATGGCGGCGTCGGGAGCGCCAAGCCCGGCCTGATCGAAGAGTTCCCTGAACAGCACCGCGTACTCGCTCTCCATGCGCAGCGGGTCGGTGGCGATGCGCCAGCGCTCGAGCAGCCGGTCTTCGTCCCACAAACCGAGGATGGTGGCGGTGTTGCCCACGTCGATGGCCAGGAGCATGGCTCTAGGATACCGCCTAGAACAGGGCGAAACCCACGTAGAAGGTGGGCACGAAGATGAGCAGGAAACTCATGTCCGTCGAGCCCGAGGGATCCGCAGGGCCGTAGAGGACGTGGTAGAGCACCCCGGGCGAAAAGTGGATCTGCGTGCCCGCGTAGATTTGCGGCGTCAGGAAACGCTCGAGCCCCACGGACAGGTAGTTGTAGCGCAGCAACAAACCCGGTTGATCGAAGGGGACCAACGCGCCGACCCCCCAGAACATCTCGGTGCGCCCGCCCCGCTCGATCGGACGGAGGTAGCGACGGTACCCCAGGTGCAACCAGCCGGGGTTCGCCCCCAAGTGGACGTTGTCGAGGATCCTGCCTTCGTCGTCCAGCGAGGGCAGGTCCACCCCGTAATCGGCGAGCGCGACCGTCGTTACCGAAAAGCGCGGCGGCGGCGCCCCGCCGGGAGCCTGCGCCAGCGCCGCCGTAAGAACCATCAACCCCAAACCAAGAAACCCGCGCATCTTCACGATCTCCTTTCCCGCCCCTCGGGTACGCACCGCAGTTTACCCGTTCGCTTACGGTCTCGGGCGCGCTCCTGTGCTAGCGTTGAAAGGACCGATGCCCGAACGCGACCCGATCGACCGACTCAAGCGCGGGGTGTACTTCGGCCTTGCCCTGGCCGGGACGTTTTCGCTCGTCATCGGCTACGTCGTCCTCACCCACCCCACCCGCGAGAACGACCTGCTGCTCGTTTACGCCGCGCTGCTCGTCGCCGTGGCCTTCGGGGTGGCCCTGGGCGCGCCCACCCGCTGGATCGAACGCTTCGCCCTCGCGATCACGGCCCTGTTCTTCCTGGCCATGACCTGGCTCAACCTGCACAGCATCGGCCACGGCGCGGGCGTCTGGCCGCCGCTCCTGTGGGGCGGGATCGTCTACCTGCTGGCCTACGTGCTCTTCCCGCCCAAACAGGCGTACGCCTTCGCCTGGCGTTACTACGTCGTGCTCCTGCTCGGCGGTCTGGTCGCGCTGCAGCTCGGACGCGCCCACGGCCCGCTGCGCGGGGAACAGATCAACGACACGTTGCAGATCCTGCTCTCCAACCTTGGCTACCTCTGGGTCTCGCGGGTGCTCGTCGCCTTCGGCCTCCGGGCCGAGGCCGACCGAGCGCAGGCCAAGCAGATGCAGAAGCTCGTCGACACCGACGCCCTGACCGGCTGCCTCTCGCGTCGCCGCTTCCTGGAGGAGACCGAGGCGTTGCTGGAAAGCGGGCGGCCGGGGTCGCTGATCCTCTTCGACCTCGACAACTTCAAGCAGATCAACGACACCTACGGCCACCCCACGGGCGACCGGGTCCTGATGCGCAGCGTCAAGCGCACGCTGCACAACCTGCGCGAGGAAGACCGGCTGGGCCGGCTGGGGGGCGAGGAGTTCGCGGTGCTCCTGCCCGGCGTCGGGCTCGAGGAGGCGCTGCGCCTCGCCGAACGCCTGCGCCGCGCCCTGGAGGCCCCCAGCGACGAGGGCCCGCCCGCCACGGCCAGCTTCGGGGTCGTGGAGACCGGGCGGCTGCGCACCACCAGCGAGCTGCTCGCCCGGGCCGACCGCGCGCTCTACCGCGCGAAGCACGCGGGCAAGAACCGCGTGGCCGCGGCGCGCGGCTGAACGCGGCGGTATCCTGGGGCATGGACCCAAGCGACCTGCTGCACGAACCCCCGCTCACGCCCTACGGTGAGGTCGTCCCCCCCGTCTTCCAGAACTCGCTCTTCGCCTTCACGACGACGGCCGAGTTCGAGGCGGCCATGCGCAGCGGCGACCGCCCCGTCTACACCCGCATCGCCAACCCCACGGTGCGCGTCTTCGAGGAGAAGGTGGCCGCGCTGGAGGGCACCGAGGACGCCCTGGCCTTCGCCAGCGGCAACGCGGCGATGGCCGCGGTGCTCTTCACCTTCCTCGAGGCCGGGGACCGGGTGGTGGCCGCCACGCCCGTCTACGCCGGGACCTACGGGATGCTCACCAAGCTGCTGCCCAAGTTCGGGGTCGAGGTGGACTTCGTTCCCGGCCACGACACCGCCGCCCTGGTGCGGGCGCTCGCGGGGGCGCGGCTGCTGCTCCTCGAGTCGCCCACCTCGTACACCTTCGAGCTGCAGGACCTGGCCCCGCTCACCGAAGCCGCCCGCGAACACGGGGTGCTGAGCGTCATCGACAACACCTACGGCGCCGGCGTCTACCTGCGCCCGGCGCGCTTCGGCGTGGACCTGGTGGTGCACTCGGCCACCAAGTACTTCTCGGGGCATTCGGACGTGGTGGCGGGGGTGGTGGCGGGCCCCAGGGAGCGGCTGAACGCAGTGCGTTCGCTGGGCACCGTCTTCCTGGGCGGCAAGCTGGCCCCCTGGGAGGCGTGGCTGCTGGTGCGCGGGCTGCGGACGCTGGAACTGCGGCTCGAACGCCACCAGGCGACCGCACTGGAGCTGGCCCGCTTCCTGGAGGCGCACCCCAAGGTGCGGCGGGTCCTCCACCCCGGCCTCGAAAGCCACCCCCAGCACGAACTGGCGCGGCGCTACCTCGAAGGAACCGGCGGCCTCTTCGCCGTGGAGCTGGCGGGTGAGGCGGAGGCGCGCGCCTTCGCCGACGCGCTCGAGCGCTTCGCCATCGGCGTGAGCTGGGGCGGGCACGAGTCGCTGGTGCTGCCGCTGGCGGCCCAGCCGCGGGTGCGGGCGGCCTACGGCTTTCCACCGGGGCTGGTGCGGCTCTTCGCCGGGCTGGAGCCCGCGGAGGCCTTGAAGCGCGACCTCGAGCAGGCGCTCGCGCGGGTCGGGTAACCTGAGGAGGAGGTCCGCATGAAACGAACCGGCTGGCTTCTGCTGGCGCTGCTGGTGCTGCTCGCGGCCTGCGCGCCCCGGGTCTGGTACAAGCCGGGCGCCACCAGCACCCAGCGCGACCGCGATCTGGAACTCTGCCGCTACGAGGCCCAGGCGCGCTTCGCCGAGGCCGTCCCCCCGCTCGGCGCCTTCCGCGCCTACGTGGACGTGCCCTTCGGCACGCCCTTCGAGCTGGAACGGCGCGTGGAGGAGGCGGCGCAGGACGCGGTGCGCGACGCCTACGAGGACTACCGGAACGCCTTCGTGCGCGGCTACGTCAGCGACTGCATGGAGGCCAAGGGGTACGTGCTGGTCGAGGAGCGCTGACCGGGCCTTGTGCTCGGCGGATGCGGCCGCTATAATCCTGAGTGTATCGGTCGGGATTGTAGCGGCCGCAGCATGGAGGAAGCATGACGAAGACACTCGAAATCCGTGACCTCTGGGTCAACGTCGAAGACACCCCCATCCTCAAAGGGGTCAACCTGACCCTCCCCCGCGGGGAGGTGCACGCCCTCATGGGGCCGAACGGAGCCGGCAAGAGCACGCTGGGCAAGGTCATCGCCGGCGATCCCGGCTACGAAGTGGTGCGGGGGCAGATCCTGCTCGACGGCGAGGACATCGCCGGGCTCGAGCCCGACGAGCGCGCCCGCAAGGGGCTCTTCCTCGCCTTCCAGTACCCGGTCGAGGTCCCGGGGGTGACGATCGCCAACTTCCTGCGCCTGGCGCTGCAGGCCCGCTACGGCAAGGAGGTGCCGCTCACCGAGTTCTACGGCAAACTGCAGCGCGCCATCGAGACCCTCGAGTGGGACGAGGCCTACGTGACCCGCTACCTCAACGAGGGCTTCTCGGGCGGCGAGAAGAAGCGCAACGAGATCCTGCAGCTGATGGTGCTCGAGCCCGCCTACGCGATCCTCGACGAGACCGACTCGGGCCTCGACATCGACGCCCTCAAGGTCGTGGCCAAGGGCGTGAACGCCATGCGCGGCCCCGACTTCGGCGCGCTGGTGATCACCCACTACCAGCGCCTGCTCAACTACATCGTCCCCGACGTGGTGCACGTGATGATGGACGGCCGCATCGTCAAGACCGGCGGCCGTGAGCTGGCGCTCGAGCTGGAGGAGCGCGGCTACGACTGGCTCAAGGAAGAAGTGGGCGCCTAGGAGGCCGCATGAGCGAAGCCGAACTCAAGCACATCGCCGAAGACTACAAATGGGGGTTCGCCGACGACGTCGAGCCCGAGCTGAAGCTCAAGGGGCTGTCCGAAGACGTGGTGCGGGCGATCTCCGAGGCCAAGGGCGAACCCGGGTGGCTGCTCGAGTTCCGCCTGAAGGCGCTGGAGATCTACTTCCAGAAGCCCTGGCCCACCTGGGGCCCGGACCTGAGCGAGCTGCGCCGGCAGATGGGCGACTTCTACTACTACGTCAAGCCCCCCGTGCGCGACGAGGCCCGCAGCTGGGACGAGGTCCCCGACGAGATCCGCCGCACCTACGAGAAGCTGGGCATCCCCGAGGCCGAGCAGAAGGTGCTCGCCGGCGTCGGCGCCCAGTACGACTCCGAGATGGTCTACCACTCCATCAAGGAGGAGCTCGAGAAGAAGGGCGTGATCTTTAAATCGATCGAGGACGGCATCAAGGAGCACGAAGAGCTGTTCCGCCGCTACTTCGCGAAGGTCGTGCCCCCCACCGACAACAAGTTCGCCGCCCTCAACTCGGCGCTCTTCTCGGGCGGATCCTTCGTCTACGTGCCCCCGGGGGTCGACGTGGAGGTGCCGCTGCAGGCCTACTTCCGCGTCAACACCGAGGGCTTCGGCCAGTTCGAGCGCACCCTGATCATCATCGACAAGGGCGCCAAGGCCCACTACATCGAGGGCTGCACCGCGCCCATCTACACCACCGAGGCGCTGCACACCGGCGTGATCGAGATCGTGGTGATGGAAGGGGCCGAGAGCCGCTACACCACGATCCAGAACTGGCCGGTGAACATGTACAACCTGGTCACCCAGCGCGCCCTGGTGCACGAGAACGCCTACCACATGTGGCTCGACGGCAACCTGGGCTCCAAGGTGACGATGAAGTACCCCTCCTCGGTCCTGAAGGGCCGGGGCGCGCGCAGCGAGATCCTCTCGATCGCCTTCGCCGGCGACGGCCAGCACCTCGACACCGGCGGCAAGCTGATCTTCGCCGCGCCCGACACCTCGGGCTCGATCGTCTCGAAGTCGATCTCCAAGGGCGAGGGGCGCAGCAGCTACCGCGGCCTCATCAAGGTGCCCCAGAAGGCCGAGCGCGCCAAGGTGAACGTCGAGTGCGACGCGCTGCTGATCAACGAGGCCTCGAAGACCGACACCTACCCCTACATGGAGATCGCCAGCGAGACCGCCAGCGTGGGCCACGAGGCCACGGTGAGCCGGCTGGCCGACGACCAGATCTTCTACCTGACCACCCGCGGCATCCCCGAAGACGAGGCGGCGGCGCTGATCGTGCGCGGCTTCATCGAACCGGTCGCCAAGGAGCTGCCGCTCGAGTTCGCCGTCGAGCTCAACCGCCTGATCGAGCTCGAGATGGAAGGGTCGGTGGGCTAGATGAACGAGACCGTGACCTCCCTTTCGCTGGAGAGCCTGCGCCGGCGCTCGAAGCAGCGGGGCGAGCCCGCCTGGCTGGCGGCCGCGCGCGAGCGCGCCTGGCGGATCTTCGAGCGGCTGGACTGGCCCACCCGCAAGAACGAGGCCTGGCGCTATACCGACCTCGACCCCGCCTGGTTCGCGCTCGAACTCGAGGAGGCCCGGCCCGCCGAGCTGCGCCAGCGGGACGAACTGCCGCGCGCGGTGCGCGAGCGGCTGGCGGAAAGCGACGCCGAGGCCGCGCTGGTCTTCGAGGACGGCCGCCTCGTCTACGCCCACCTGCCCGCCGAGCTGGGCGCCAAGGGCGTCGTCCTCAGCGACCTCGCCGGCGCGCTCGAAGACCACGGCGAGCACGTGGAAGGCGCGCTCTACCAGGCGGTCACCGAGACCGGCCTGCAGGGCCCCGAAGACAAACTCGCCGCCCTGAACGCGGCGCTGTGGGGCTACGGGGCCTTCGTCTACGTGCCCGCCGGGGTGACGCTCGAAGCGCCGATCGGCGTCTTCCACTACGCCGCCCGTCCCGGAAAGCTGAGCCTAAGCCGCACGCTGATTGTCCTGGACGACAACGCCGAGGCGACCTTCATCGAGGAGTACCTCTCGGAAGCGCACGCGCGCACCCACGTGGCCACGGGCGAACTGCTCCTCCGGCCCGGCGCCCGCCTGCGCCACGCCGGCGTGCAGACCTGGGGCGCGGGGGTGCGCCACTTCCACCGCCAGCGGGCGCTGCTCGAGCGCGACGCGGTGCTGCTCGACCTGGCCGTCAACCTTGGCGGCACCCTCGCCCGCACCGAGGTGGCCAGCGAGCTCGTGGGGCCCGGAGCCGACTCGGAGATGCTGGGGGTCTACTTCGCCGGACGGGACCAGCACCTCGACCACTACACCACCCAGCACCACGTGAGCGCTCAGGCGCGTTCCGACGTCTACTACAAGGGCGCGGCCGCGGCGAACGGGCGGGTCGTCTACCAGGGGCTGATCCAGCTCGAGCCCACGGCGCAGAAGACCGACGCCTACCAGACCAACCGCAACCTGCTGCTCAGCCGCGAGGCCCGGGCCGAGAGCGTGCCCCAGCTGGAGATCGCCGCCAACGACGTGCGCTGCAGCCACGGCTCCTCCACCGCGCCGGTCGACGAGGAGCAGCTCTTCTACCTGGCCACGCGCGGCATCCCCCGCGCCCAGGCGCAGCAGCTGCTCGTCGCCGCCTTCCTGGAAGAGGTGCTGGGGCGGGTGCCGCTCGAGAAGCTGCGCCTCCACATCGCCCGGATCATCGAAGAGCGGCTGGCCGGCTGAACCCGGCGCGCACCGCGCCCGCGCCGTACGGCGCGGGCGTAGACTAACGCCAGAGGTGAACCCCATGTTCGACCCCGAAGCGGTCAAGCGCGACTTTCCCATCTTCGAACACCACGAAGGCCTCGTCTTCCTCGACTCCGCCGCCAGCAGCCAGAAGCCGCGGGCGGTGACGGAGGCGATGACGCGTTACTACGAACACGACCACGCCAACGTCCACCGCGGCGCCTACGGGCTCTCGATGCGCGCCACCGAGGCCTACGAGACCGCGCGCCGGCAGATGGCGCGTTTCCTCGGCGCGGAAGCGGACGAGGTCGTCTTCGTGCGCAACGCCACCGAGGCGCTCAACCTGGTGGCCTACGCCTGGGGGCTCGAGCACCTGCGCGACGGCGACGAGGTCCTGGTCACCGAGATGGAGCACCACGCCAACCTGGTGCCCTGGCAGCTGGTGGCGGCCCGCACCGGCGCCCGCATCAAGGCCGTGCCCCTCACCGCGGAAGGCCGGCTCGACCTGGACGCCTTCGAGGCCCTGCTTTCGGAGCGCACCCGCGTCCTCGCCGTCACCCAGATGTCGAACGTACTGGGCACGGTCAACCCGGTGGCGGAGCTGGCCGCCGCGGCGCGCGAGCGCGGGGCGCTGGTGGTGGTCGACGGGGCCCAGGCCGCTCCCCACCTGCCCGTGCGGGTGCGGGAACTGAACGCCGACTTCTACGCCCTTTCGGGCCACAAGATGCTCGGCCCCACGGGCGCGGGCGTGCTCTGGGGGCGGCGCGAGGCGCTGGCCGACCTGCCCCCCTTCCTGGGCGGCGGCAGCATGATCGAGGAGGTCACGATCGAGCGCTCCACCTACGCCCCGCCGCCGCAACGCTTCGAGGCCGGAACCCCGGCGATCGCCGAGGCCATCGGCCTGGGGGCGGCGGCCGACTACCTGATGCGGCTGGGCATGGAGAACGTCTGGGCCCACGACCGGGCGCTGCTCGAATACGCCCTCGAGCGGCTGGCCGAGGTGCCCGACCTGCACCTCTACGGGCCCCGCGGCGCGGACCGGGGCGGGGTGATCGCCTTCAACCTGGGCCGCCTCCACCCCCACGACCTCGCCACCGCCCTGGACGAGCGCGGCGTGGCCGTGCGCACCGGGCACCACTGCGCCCAACCGCTGCACCGGCGGCTGGGGGTCGCGGCCACCGCCCGCGCGAGCTTCTACGTCTACAACACCCCCACCGACGTGGACCGGCTGGTGGAGGCGCTGCTGGAGGCCCGGAAGTTTTTCGCGGACTGGTTGTAGCCAGGAGCGCGGACCCCCGACGCCCGCACCCGGCTAGAATGGACTTGGCATGAGCCTGCTCGAAGAACTCTACCGTGAGACGATCATGCAGCACGCCCAGCGGCCGCACAACTTCGGCCCGCTGGAGGGCGCGACCGTGAAGGTCGGCGGCCACAACCCCAGCTGCGGCGACCGGATCGAGCTCTACCTGAAGGTCGAGGACGGCCGCATCGCCGAGGCCCGCTTCACCGGCCACGGCTGCGCCATCAGCCAGAGCTCGGCCAGCATGATGACCGACCTGATCCGCGGCAAGACGCTCGACGAGGCGCTGGAGCTGGAAAAGAAGTTCAAGGCCATGGTGGTCGAGGGCGAACCCCCCGCACCCGAACTGGGGGACCTCAGCGCCCTGCAGGGGGTAGCCAAGCTGCACGCGCGCGTCAAGTGCGCCACGCTGGCCTGGAACGCCCTGGAGCAGGCGATCGAGGAAGTGCGCCCGTCATGAAGGCCTACCGCGCCAAGCAGGTCACCCCGCTGCTCGCGGGCGACGCCCACCTGATGCAGCTGTGGAAGGAGGCCGCGGGCGAGGACAAGATCGTGGCCTTTCAGAAGGACGGGGAGAACTGGGTGGGCGTTCGCGACGCCGCACTCGTGGCCCTGCTGGAAGCGCGTGGCCTGAAGGGAGAACCATGGAATGGTTGATCGCGGCTAAACCCGTGGTGTTGTTGCACGCCTTCCCGTTCAACCCCGAGATGTGGGCCCCGCAGGTGGCCGAGCTGGAGGGCCGCTACACGGTCTACGCGCCGGCCCTGCCCGGCTTCGGCGGGCGCGAGCCGGGAGCGGCGAGCCTGGAGGCCTGGGCCGAAGAACTCGACGAAACGCTCGACGACCTGGGCTTCGAGGAGGCCGTCTTCGTGGGCCTCTCCATGGGGGGCTACCTGGCCTTCCGGGTTTGGGACCTCTTCCCCGAGCGCGTCGCAGGGCTGGTGCTCGCCGACACCCGTGCCCAGCCCGACGACGAGGCCGGCAAGGCGAAGCGCGCGGAGCTGGCCGCCCGGGTGCGCTCAGAGGGCACCGGAGTCTTGATCGAGAGCTTCGTCCCCTCGGTGCTGGGACCGGGAACGCTCGCCGCGGACACCGAAGAAAAGCGGGCGGTCCTCGAGTGGGTGGAGCGCTGGGTGCGCGAAGCCGACCCCGAGGGGGTGGCCCGGGCGCTCGAGGCGCTGGCGGCGCGCCCCGACTCGCGGCCGCTGCTGGGCGAGATCGAGGTGCCGACCCTGGTCCTCGTGGGCGAGGACGACGCCCTCACCCCGCCGGACGACGCCCGCGCCATCGCCGACGCCGTCCCGGACGCCGAGCTGCTGATCCTGCCCGGCGCCGGCCACATGGCCAACCTGGAAGCTCCGGAGGCGTTCAACACCGCGCTCCTGGGCTTCCTCGAGAAGGTCTACGGAGGCTAGCCGTGAGCGAGCACGAATCGCTAAACGTCCTCGACAACCTGGTGCTCTTCCGCACCATGCTGGTCCACGCCGAGGAAAAGGCGGTCAAGGACCGCGACTTCGACGAGGCCGAAGAGATCCTCGAGCAGGCGCGCGCGACCATCGAGGCGCTCAAGCCCGAGATCACCCCCGAGCTCTACGACGAGCTGATCCGCGAGTGGGTGGGCGCCACCCTCAAGGTGGACCACATCCAAAGCGACTACCCCCCGAACGAGTTCGACGAGCGCTGAGCGGGCTCACTCCCCCGCGAGCAGGGCCTGCTTGCGCAGCTCGATCTCGCGGGCGCGCGCCTCGAGCCCCATCGAACGCAGCACCGCCGCCAGGCGGTCGTAGAGGTAGGGGTCGCTGGGGTCGATCGCAATCAACCGGCGGTACAGCGAGAGCGAGGCCTTCTCCTGCCCCATCGCCTCCAGCAGCTCGCCCGCCCGCTCCCCCGCGCGAACGGCCAGCGCCCGCAGGTAGGCGCGCTCCGCTTCCACCCAGTCCGCATAGGGCTCGTCGGCCAGGAACTCGCCGCGGAACAGATCGAGCGCGGCCAGGTAACCGGCCAGCGCCTGGCCTTCGTCGTTCTGGGCGTCGGCCTCCCGGATCAGCGCCTCGAAACGCTCCACGTCGTAGGCGTAGCCCTCGGTGAACCGGAAGAGGTAGCCCCCCTCCACCGAGCGCAGCATCCGCGGCGCGCCCGCGTCCGGCTCGATCTGCTTCCGCAGCTCGTGCACCACGCGCGCCACCCGGCGGGCGGCGTAAGCGGGGTCGAGGTCGGGCCAGAGCGCTTCGGCGATCTCCTCGGGCGTCTGCACCCGTTCGGGGTGGGCCAGGAACAGCTTGAACAAACGCCAGGGCAGCGTTTGGAACCGCTGCGGCGGCAGCGCCTCACCCTGGAGGCGCACCGACAGCGCCCCCAGCGCCCGGACCTCGAGGCGGGGGACGGCGGCGGCGTCCTCCGCCGCCGTCGCGCGCGGGCCGAGCAGCTGCCAGGCCATGCGCTGCAGCCAGAGCAGGGGGGCCATCGCCCGCGTCTGAGGCCGGGGCACGCGCGAGAAGAAGATGGACTCCACCGCCACCACCTCGCCCTGGACGACCACGGGAAGGCAGTAGCGGGGCCGCCCCTCCTCCACCCAGGGGCAGGGGCGGCCCCCCGCCCGCACCGCGTAGGGCTCGCCGATCCAGACCGGGCAGTCCTCGCGGTCGCAGTTCACCGTCAGCTGCGCGGGAACGGCAACACGGCGGCCCGAACGGTCCTTGTACTGCGCCGCCTTGGCCCCGGAGAACGCCATCGCCGAGCGCAGTAGCGACTCGATGACCGCGTCGTTGTCCTGGTCGCTCAGCTTGCTCTGGCGCAACAGCGCCAAGAGCTGGCGCTCGCCCATGCTGGTGAGCACGCTGTAAACCCCCGCGGCCACGACCGGGGCCACCGCCTCGAGCAGCTCGAGCGCGGCGCTCTCGTCGGCGTTCGGATCCTTGCTGGCCAGGTTCAGCACGCCGATGACCCCCTGCGGCAGCTCCAGCGGAAAGACCAGGTAGGTGCGGTAGCCCGCCTCCTTCACTTTGAGGCGCAGGTAGCGCTCGTCCTCGTCCAGGCGGTGCGTGACCAGCGGGGAGCGGTCCACGGCCACGATGCCGGGGTAGCCCTCGCCCAGCGCGAACCAGGGACGCTCGAGGAAGGCGGAGCGGTTCTCCGCCTCCAGGGCCGTAAGGATGAGGTACTTGTGCTCGGGGTCCGCGAGGAAGAGCTCCGCGGCGTCCATGCCCGCGGCCCGACGCAGCTTCCCCAGGAACAGCTCCGCGGTCTGGAAGAAACGCATCGGCTCGTCGACCATGCGCTGGGTGGCCCAGGAAAGCGAGAAGAGCACCTCGCCCAGCTTCGGCCGCCGGCGCTCGTCGAGCACGACCTGGACGCCGGAGTCCTGGACGATGGCCTGGCAGCGCAGCCGCTGACCGCGCACCCGCAGCCGCACCTCGGCCTCGTAGGCGCCGCCGCGCAGGCGCGCGAGCACCGGACAGCGGGTGCAGACGGGACGGCCGAAGTCGTCCGTGCCCCGGACCACGTCCCAGCAGTAGCGGCCCACCGCCGCCTCGGGTTCCAGCCCCAGCAGCGCGAGGGCGCGCTCGCTGGCCTGGACGATTCGCCCGTTTCGGTCGAGGCGGATGCGCTTGAGCGGCACGCTTCAACTATACCGCTACCGGGACATTCGTCCCGCGTGCGGAAACCCGGAGGAAGGCCGCCTCCTTAGCGTGGGCCAAGGAGGTGCACGATGCGAAAAACGCTGGTCTTGGCGTCGTTGCTGTGGCTCGCCGGCGCAGCCTGGGCGGGTGGAGCCGAACTGTACGCGCAAAACTGCGCATCCTGCCACGGCCCCGGAGGCGAGGGCGTGGCTGGAGTCTTCCCACCGCTCGCCGGCAACCCGCGGGCCGCGGACGCCGCCTACGTGGCGCGCGTCGTCCGCAACGGGCTGAGCGGGCCGCTCACCGTGGGCGGTCAGACCTTCGACGGCAGCATGCCTCCCTTCACGCAGCTCTCGGACGCCGACGTGGAGGCGCTGGCCGGGTACGTGGCCGGCCGTCTGGCGGGAACGGGTGCCGCCCCGACGCCCGAGGCCCGGCCGGCCGCCGCAGCCGCCGGCGACCCCGAGGCGGGCCGCGCCTACTTCCTGGGCAACCGCCGCTTCGCGCGCGGCGGCACGCCCTGCGTCGCCTGCCACGACGCGCCCGGCACCGGCGCCCTGGGCGGGGGCACCCTGGGCCCCGACCTCACCGGCGCGGGCGCGCGGTTCGGATCGGGCCTCGCCCAGCTGCTCGAGCGCCCGGGGTTCAAGGTGATGCGCTCGCTCTACGCGGACCGCCCCCTCACCCCGGAGGAGGCGCGCGACGTCGCCGCCTTCCTCGCCGCCGAGACGGGTGCGGCCGCCCCGGCGCCCTCGCGGGGTTGGCGCTTCGCGGGCCTGGGCGCGCTGGGCACGCTGCTGCTGTTCCTCGTCCTGCTCCCCTTCTGGCCCCGACAGCGGGAGAGCTACCGTGATCGTCTCTTGAGGAGGAAAGCATGAAGGACTGGATCAAAGAGCTCGAGTCCCCCGCGGAACGCAAGTGGGAGGAGTTCTACCGCAACCGCCACCAGCACGACAAGCGGGTGCGCACCACCCACGGGGTGAACTGCACCGGCAGCTGCAGCTGGGAGGTCTACGTCAAGGACGGGATCGTCACCTGGGAGCTGCAGGCCACCGACTACCCCCTGCTCGAGGAGGGGCTGCCCCCCTACGAGCCGCGCGGCTGCCAGCGGGGGATCAGCTACTCCTGGTACCTCTACAGCCCCATCCGGGTGAAGTACCCCTTCGCCCGGGGTGCGCTCGTCGACCTCTGGCGCGAGGCGAAGAAGCAGCACCCGGATCCGGTGGAGGCCTGGGCGTCGATCCAGTCCGACCCCGAGAAGCGCCGCCGTTACCAGCGTGCCCGCGGCAAGGGGGGCTTCCGCCGGATCACCTGGGACGAGGCCCTGGAGATCGTCGCCGCCAGCACGGTGCACACGATCAAGAAGTACGGCCCCGACCGGGTGGTGGGCTTTTCCCCGATTCCGGCGATGAGCCAGGTCAGCTACGCCGCCGGCAGCCGCTTCCTCTCGCACCTGGGCGGCACGATCCTCAGCTTCTACGACTGGTACTGCGACCTGCCGCCCGCGTCGCCGGAGATCTTCGGCGAGCAGACCGACGTCAACGAGTCCGCCGACTGGTACAACAGCCGCTTCATCGCGGTGATGGGCTCGAACCTCAACATGACCCGCACCCCCGACACCCACTTCATCTCCGAGGTGCGGCACGCGGGCGCGAAACTCACCGTCTTCAGCCCCGACTTCTCCCAGGTCGCCAAGTACGCCGACTGGTGGGTCCCCACCAACCCCGGCCAGGACGGCGCCTTTTGGATGGCGGTGGACCACGTCCTCCTCAAGGAGTACTACGCCGACCGCGAGACCCCCGAGTTCAACCATTACCTCCAGACCTACAGCGACGCCCCCTTTCTCATCGAGGTGCGGGACGGCCGGCCCTTCCGCTACCTGCGCGCGGCCGAGCTCGAGGGTTACGCCGACGTCGAGCACAACGAGTGGAAGCTGCTCGTCTGGGACCGTGAACGCGGGCCGAGCATGCCCCAGGGCAGCATCGGCTACCGCTGGGCCGAGAAGGACAAGGGCAAGTGGAACCTGGAGATGAAGGACGGCAAGACCGGCGCGCCGATCGAGCCCGAGCTCTCCTTCCTGGAACGCCACGACGAGGTGCAGCAGCTCGCCTTCGACGACTTCGCCGGCGAGCGCACGCTCAAGCGTGGAGTGCCCGTACGCCACGTCCAAACCCGCCGCGGGCGGGTGACGGTGGCCACCGTCTTCGATCTGCTCATGGCCCAGTTCGGCGTCGGCCGGGGGCTTCCCGGCGACTACCCGGAAGGCTACGACGACCCCCAGCCCTACACCCCCGCCTGGCAGGAGGCCTACACCGGAATCCACCGCGACACCGTGCTGCGTTTCGCCCGCGCCTGGGCCGAGAACGGCCTCAAGACCGGAGGGAAGAACCTGATCATCATCGGGGCCGGGGTCAACCACTGGTACCACAACAACCTGATGTACCGGGCCGGCATCGTGGGCCTGATGCTGACCGGCGCCGTGGGCAAGAACGGCGGCGGGCTCGCCCACTACGTGGGGCAGGAGAAGGTGGCCAACCAGGCCTCCTGGGGCTCGATCGCCTTCGCGCTCGACTGGGGGATGCCCCCGCGGCACCAGAACACCCCGAGCTTCCACTACGTCCACACCGACCAGTGGCGCTACGAGCGCGGCTCGAAGGACTACGACAAGACGCCCGGCGCCAACGAGCACCACACGATCGACCATCAGGTCCGCGCGGTCAAGCGCGGCTGGCTGCCCTTCTTCCCCCAGTTCAACCGCAACTCGCTCGAGCTGGCCCGCGAGGCCGAGGCGGCCGGAGCCCGGAGCGAGGCCGAGATCATCGGGTACGTGGTGGAGAAGCTCAAGAAGGGCGAGCTCAAGTTCGCAGTCGAGGATCCCGACGCCCCCGAGAACTGGCCGCGCGTCTGGTTCATCTGGCGCGGCAACGCCATCGGCACCAGCATGAAGGGGCACGAGTTCATGCTGCGCCACTACCTGGGCACGCACTCGAACGCGGTCGCGCAGGAGTGGGCCAAGGACGAGGTGCATGAGGCGGCGTTCCGTGAACCCGCGCCCGAAGGCAAGTTCGACCTCGTCGTCGACCTCAACTTCCGCATGGACACGAGCGCCCTCTACTCCGACCTGGTCCTCCCGGCGGCGAGCTGGTACGAAAAACACGACCTCAACACCACGGACATGCACACCTTCGTGAACCCGATGCAGCCGGCGGTGCCGCCGGTCTGGGAGTCGAAGCCGGACTGGGAGATCTACAGCCTCTTCGCCAAGAAGGTGGCCGAGCTGGCCCGGACCCACCTGCCCGATCCGGTCAAGGACGTGGTCATGCTGCCCCTGCAGCACGACACCCCGGACGAGCTGGCCCAGACCGAGGTGCGCGACTGGTGGAAGGGCGAGGTCGAGGCCGTCCCCGGGAAGACGATGCCCAAGTTCCGCGTGGTCGAACGGCGCTACACCGAGATCTACGAGCGCATGGCCTCGCTGGGGCCGGCGCTCGAGAAGAACGGCGTCGCCGCCCACGGCCTCAGGATCCCGGTGGCCGAGGAGTACCGGGCCCTCAAGGAGCACCAACCGAGGAAGAGCGAGGTCCTGGGCGGGGTCTTCCCCGCGCTCGAGGACGGCCGGCAGGTGGCCGAGGCGATCCTGCGGCTCGACCCGGTGACGAACGGCGAGGTCGCCTACCGGGCGTTCCTGGAGGAGGAGAAGAAGACGGGCCTCCAGCTGGCCGACCTGGGCGAGAAGAACCGCAGCGTGCGCATCACCTTCGACGCCATCGTGGCCCAGCCGCGGCGCCAGCTCACCACCCCGACCTGGTCGGCGATCCTCAACGACGGACGCGCCTACAGCCCCTTCACCCTCAACGTCGAGCGCCTCGTCCCCTGGCGCACCCTCACCGGGCGCATGCACTTCTACCTCGACCACGAGGGCTACCTCGCCTGGGGCGAGCACCTGCCCACCTACAAACCCCGCCCCGACGTGGCCATGCTGCTGGAGACCGAGGTGACCGAGAAGGAGGCCAAGGGGCGGCTGATGAACTACATCACCCCCCACGGCAAATGGTCGATCCACTCGACCTACTCGGAAAACCACCGGATGATGACGCTCTCCCGCGGCGGCTACCCCATCTGGCTGAACGACAAGGACGCGGCCGAGCTGGGGATCCGCGACAACGACTGGGTCGAGCTCTACAACGACAACGGCGTCTTCGTGCAGCGGGCCATCACCTCGGCGCGCATCCCCCGGGGTACGGTCTTCGTCTACCACGCCACCGAGCGCACCGTGGGCATCCCCAAGTCCCCCCTGCGGAAGAAGCGCGCGGGGATGAACAACTCGATCACCCGGGCCCGGCTGAAACCGGTCCTGATGAACGGGGGCTACGCCCAGTTCACCTACTTCTTCAACTACTGGGGACCGACCGGCGTGAACCGCGACACCTGGGTCTTCGTCCGTCGCGTGGACCGCCCGGAGTACTAGGAGGCGCAGGATGAACGTACGCACCCACATGAGCATGCTCTTCCACCTGGACAAGTGCATCGGCTGCCACACCTGCTCGGTGGCCTGCAAGAACCTCTGGACCGACCGCGAGGGCACCGAGTACATGTGGTGGAACAACGTCGAGACCCGCCCGGGCACCGGCTACCCCACGGGCTGGGAGGACCAGCGGTTCTACCAGGGGGGCTGGAGCTACGACGGGCGCGGCGGGCTCTCGCTGCGGCTGCACAACAAGACCCAGGGCCTGACCCGGCTCTTCTTCAACCCGGCCCTGCCGGACCTGAAGGACTACTACGAGCCCTTCACCTTCCGCTACGGCGACCTCTTCACCGCCCCCGAGGGCGACGACCAGCCGACGGCCCGCCCCGTCTCGATGATCACCGGCGAGCCGATGGAGATCGAAACCGGCCCCAACTGGGACGACGACCTCTCCGGTTCGGACGTCTACGCCCGCAACGACCCCAGCCTGGAGGGGCTTTCCGAGCAGGTGCGCGCCCAGCTCGAGGAGATCGAGGGCGTGGTCTTCAACTACCTGCCGCGCATCTGCAACCACTGCCTGAACCCCGCCTGCGTCGCCGCCTGCCCCTCGGGGGCGATCTACAAGCGCGGCGAGGACGGGGTGGTGCTGGTCAACGAGAACAAGTGCAAGGCCTGGCGGATGTGCGTCGCCGCCTGCCCCTACAAGAAGGTCTACTACAACTGGTCGACGGGCAAGAGCGAGAAGTGCATCCTCTGCTTCCCCCGGCTGGAGACCGGCCAGGCGCCGGCCTGCGCCCACTCCTGCGTCGGCCGCATCCGCTACATGGGGGTGCTGCTCTACGACGCCGACCGCATCCCCGAGGCCGCGATGGTGGACGACCGCGATCTCGTCGAGGCCCAGCTCGAGGCCATCCTCGACCCCTTCGACCCCGAGGTGATCGCCGCGGCCAAGAAGAACGGCATCGGCGACGACTGGATCCGGTCGGCCCAGGCCTCCCCCGTCTACAAGTTCGTCAAGGAATGGCGGCTGGCGCTGCCGCTGCACCCCGAGTTCCGGACGATGGCCATGATGTTCTACATCCCGCCGCTCTCGCCGGTGATGAGCGTCGTGGAGGACCGGGCCCTTAACCTGGCGCTGGACACCACCGGCCCCGAGTTCGAGCTCTTCGCCGACCTCTCCAAGGCGCGCCTGCCGGTGCGCTACCTGGCCAACCTCTTCTCCGCGGGGAACGAGGAAATCATCGAAGGGGTGCTGAAGCGGCTGCTGGCCGTGCGCATCTTCAAGCGCGCCGAATCCGTGGAAGGCGGGCTCAACGACGCGGCCCGCGCGGCGCTGGACGAGGTGGGGCTGACCCCGGAGACGGCCGAGGCCATCTACCGGCTGACCACCCAGCCGACCCTGGACGAGCGCTTCGTCATCCCGCCCTACCACCGGGAAGCCTCGATCGAGGCCTGGAACGACCCGCTCGAACGCAAGGGGCAGGAGGGCTTCGGCTACATCCAGCCTCCGGTGAGGGGGGAGTAGATGTTCGAAGCCCTGGCGCTCGCCTTCACCTACCCGCGGGAGGGGCTGCTGGAGGCGCTCGAGGCGGAGCTCGAGCGCGCCCCCGCCGGCCCCGCCCAAAAGGCCTTCGCCCGCTTCGTCGCCGAGGTGAAGCGGCTCGAGCTGGCCCGCTGGGAGGAGCTGTACACCGCGACGCTGGACATGAACCCCAGGTTGGTCCCCTACGTCGGCTACGTCGTCTGGGGCGAGAGCTACCGGCGCGGTGAGTTTTTGGCGCGGCTCAAGCACGCGATGGACGAACTGGACCTGGACACCGCGGGCGAGCTGCCCGACCACCTGGTGCCGGTGCTGCGCTACCTGGCCCGTGCGGACGAGCCGCTGCCCGAACTCCTGGAAGTGCTCGAGCCCGCCCTCGCCCGCATCCGCAAGGACCTGCACGTACTGGACGCCTCCAACCCCTACCTGCATCTCCTGGACGCGCTCCTGCAGCAGGTGCCCGCACCGGAGAGGAGGAAAACGTGAACTGGAACCGTTTGCTCTTCGAGATCTTCCCGTACCTGGCGCTGGTCGTGGCGGTGGTGGTCACCCTCTACCGCTACGCCTACCGCCCGTTCTCGGTTTCGGCGCTCTCCAGCCAGCTGCTGGAACGCCGGCTTCTCTTCTGGGGGTCGCTGCCCTTCCACTGGGGCATCACCCTGATCCTGACCGTGCACCTGATCGCCTGGATCTTTCCCGAGGCCATCTACGCCTGGAACGCGTCGCTCTTCCGCCTCTACCTGCTCGAGGTCAGCGGCTTCGCGCTGGCGCTGTGGACCCTGGCGGGCCTCGTCGTCCTGTTGTGGCGGCGTCTGGTCAACGCGAAGGTGCGCGCCACCGCGACGGCCATGGACTACCTCGTCCTCTTCGCGGTGCTCGTCTCCGTACTCACCGGGATCTACACCGCCGTGGCCTACCGGTTTGGCAGCAGCTGGTTCGCGGGAACGATGGCGCCCTACCTGACGAGCATCCTGACGCTGCGCCCCCGCCCCGAGCTCGTCGCCGACCTGCCCTTCGCCTTCCAGTGGCACGTCTTCAACTTCTGGGTGCTGCTGGCCCTCTTCCCCTTTTCCCGGCTGGTGCACATCATCACCGTACCCTTGGGGTACGTCGCCCGCCCCTGGCAGATCGTGATCTGGGTGCGCCGCCGCTTCACCCAACCCAACCCCTAGTCGATAAGGAGGAGGCATTCCGTGAGCACAGAAGCGTTCAAGAAGCACCGCATCAAGTCCAACCCCGCCGAGGCCCTCATCGCCGCCACCATCGGTTTCTTCGTCGGGTTCGCGGCCGTGGCGCTGTTCAACGTCACCGCGAAGAACTTCAAAGACGCGATGGGGCTCGACCCCGTCCAGGTCGGCCTGCTCGTCGCCATGCCGATGCTCTCGGGGTCGCTGCTGCGCATCCCCTTCTCCGCCTGGGTCGACACCGACGGCGGCCGCAAGCCCATGCTCACCCTGCTCACCATGGCCATCGTCGGTCTGTTGGGCCTCATCGCCCTGATCGTGGCCTACTACCCGGACCGGCTCAACGACGGCCTCTACCCCCTGCTCTTGCTGCTGGGCTTCCTGGCCGGCTGCGGCATCGCCACCTTCTCCGTAGGGATCAGCATGGTCGCCTACTGGTTCCCGCAGCACCGCCAGGGATGGGCGCTCGGCACCTACGCGGGCGTGGGCAACCTGGCCCCGGGGATCTTCACCTTCCTGCTGCCGGCCGCGCTGGCGGGCTGGGGGCTGCTCGGCGCCTACGTCGCCTGGACGGGGCTGCTGGTGCTGGGCACGCTGGTCTTCATCGTCATCGGGTTCGGGGCGCCCTTCTTCCAGCTCGTCAAGCACGGCGTTCCCCGTGAGGAAGCGATCGCGATCGCGCGCGAGCTCGGTCAGGAGATCTTCCCGGCCGGCTCGGTGCTGGAAACGCTGGCCATCAGCGCCCGCAACTGGCGCACCTGGGTGCTCGTGGCGCTCTACTTCACCTCGTTCGGCGGCTTCCTGGCCCTGACCGCCTGGCTCCCCACCTACTGGCGCGAGTTCCACCAGGAACCCGTGCGCACCGCCGCCTACCTGACCGCCTACTTCTCCATCCTGGCCTCGCTCATCCGCGTCTGGGGCGGCTCGCTTTCGGACCGGATCGGCGGCGAGAAGACGGCCATGCTGGCCTTCGGATCGGTGCTCCTGGGGGCGTTGGTCATGGTCCTGGCCCAGAGCTTCCCGCTGGCCTTCCTGGGCGAGACGATCATCGGCCTGGGCATGGGCATCGGCAACGCGGCGGTTTTCAAGATGGTGCCGTTCTACGTGCCCGACGCGGTGGGGGGCGCCTCCGGCTGGGTCGGGGGGCTGGGCGCCTTCGGAGGCTTCGTCGTGCCCCCGATCATGGGCTTCTTCGTCAAGGAGCTCGGCCCGGCCCGCGGCTACCCGGAGGGCTTCACCGTCTACATCGCCCTGGGCGTCATCGCCCTGCTGCTCGTCTGGTTGCTGCAGTCGACCCGCCGGTTCTACAAGGCCGCCTGAGCCGGCTCCTGGCCGCCTGGCCGCGCAATGCGCGGCCAGGCGGCCTCATTCGGGCTTGGGCTCGCGGCGCATCAGCTCCTCGAGCACCCGCCGCGGGTCGTCCCCGCGGTAGACGACCCGCCACACGGCCTCGGTGATGGGGAGCTCCTCGCCGCTGCGCGCCGCCCACTCGTGCAGCGCCGCGGTGGTGTGCACCCCCTCGACGACCTGCCGGCCCGTTTCCAGGTCGGCCAGAGTCGCCCCGCGCGCGAAGCGCTCGCCCGCGCTGCGGTTGCGCGACAGCGGGCTCATGGCCGTGGCCATCAGGTCGCCGAGGCCCGAGAGGCCGTAGAAGGTCTCCACCGCACCGCCGTGCGCGGTGCCGAAGCGCACCATCTCGCGGAGGCCCCGGGTGAGCAGCGCCGCCTTGGCGTTGTCGCCCAGCTCGAGCCCGTCGGCCATGCCCGCCGCCAGCGCCATCACGTTCTTGAGCGCCCCTCCGAGTTCCACCCCGGCGACGTCGGGGGAGGTGTAGACGCGGAAGGTGGGGCCGCCCAACGCCCGCTGCACCTGTGCGGCAAGGTCGGCGTCCTCGCTGGCCACCACCGCCGCCGCCGGCAGCCCACGGGCCACCTCGAGGGCCAGGTTGGGCCCCGAAAGCACGGCCACCCGCGCTCCGGGGGCGGCCCTGCGCATGATCTGGGAGATGCGCAGCAGCCGCCCCTCGGCAAAGCGCACCCCCTTCACCGCCGACACGTAGGCCCCTACGGGGGGCATCCCGGCCAGCACCGCCCGCACCCCCTTGGCGGGGACGGCGACCAGCACGAATGCCGCTCCCTCGACGGCACGCTCGGCGGTGCAGACGGGCCGCACGCCTTCGGGAAGACGGACCCCCGGCAGGTACGCCGCGTTCTCGCGGGTGGCCAGGAGCGCCTCGGCGAGCTCGCACCGCCGCGACCAGAGCGCGACCCGGTGCCCGCTCCGCGCCAGCAGCACGGCCAGCGCCGTACCCCAACCCCCGGCCCCAAGGACGGCGACGTTCACCGGTCTACCTCAGCAGGTACAGCAGCTCAAAGGACTCGTACCAGGCCCCCGCAAGCAGGAAGAAGGTGCCCAGCAGCAGGGTGAGGCCCAGGTAGCGCAGCCCCGCGCGGAAGCCGCCGCCGCGAAAGGTCTCCCAGAAGAGCACCAACCCCCCAAAGGTCACGAGGATGTAACCCTGGAGCTCGATCAGCAGCGTGGGGACGTGCCAAACGTAGACCGACCAGGGGATCACCGCCGGGCTGAGCGCGAAGCCGAAGACGTAGTAACGGGCGGCGTTGACGAGCAGCGCCGGAAGGCCGAGCAGCAACGCCGGAAAGAAGCTGGTCAGCAGCAGGCCGTGGGTGAAGTTCCAGTAGAAGATCATCCAGGACAGCCCGCTGACCCCGCCCTTCACCCCCTCCTCGAGCCCGATCGTCTCGATGGCGCCCCCGACGGCCTCCTGCAACGCCCGCGCCAGGTCCGGCATCGCGTAGGCGAGCAGGGCGCCGAAGACGAAGAGGCCGTAGAGCAGCAGGTTGACCGCCCAGTAGAGCCGCCGGTAACCTCCAAGCTGCGCCCAAGCGCCGCGCAGCCAACGGGTCACGCCCCCCTGGACCGCGTTTAGGAGGAGGAGCAGGCTCACCGCCGCGAAGATCCAGCGGGTGACGGGGCTCTTGACCCATCCCGGCAACAGGCCGCCGCTGGGACGCCAGGCGATCCGTTCCACCCGGCCGTCGGCGACGACCACGACCACTTCGCCGCCGACGGAGCCGCTCACGGCCGGGAAGCGCACGCGCTCGCCCCCGGCGGGCAGGGCGTCCGTCTGCGCCTCGTCGAGGTTGACCTCCAGCTCCGGCGGCGGGGGCGGAAAGGCCACGGTGCGGCGCAGCAGGTCGGCGATCTCCTCGGGCGTCTTGCCCTGCAGGTCCTGCACCGATACCGAGGGCGTCAGCTCGCCCCGGATCCAGCGGTCCACCGCGTCGCGCGCCAACACCACCGGATCGGCCGCCTGCGCCCAGGCCGCGACGAGCAACAGCGCCCCCACTCCCAAGATCCAACGTCGCATGCTACACCTCCTCGAGCGGCACGCCGCGGCGGCAGAGCGGGCAGGCTTCGGGATCGTGGACCGGCGCCTCGAGCCGGGCCAGCGCCACGAAGGGCGCGCCGAAACGCGCCGTACCGCCGCTGCGGTCGATGATCGCCGCGGCCGCCTGCAAGACCGCCCCGCGCGCCTTCGCGGCCTCGATCGCCTTGCGCAAGGAACCGCCGGTGGTCACCACGTCCTCGACGGCGAGGAAGCGGTCGCCCGCGTTCACCTCGAGCCCGGGCCGGATCGTCATCCCCCCCTCCGGGGTCTTCTCCGCGAAGACCGCGCGCGCGCCCAGCGCACGCGCCACCACGAAGCTGAGCACGACCCCGCCGATCGCGGGCCCGATCACGAAGTCGAAGCGCTCGTCCGGAAACTTTTCGGCGATCGCCTCCCCGACCGCCTCGGCGAAGAGGGGGTGCTGCAAGAGCGCCGCCGACTGCAGGAAGACGGGCGAGTGGCGGCCGCTGCGCAGCAAGAAGTGCCCCTCGAGCAGGGCGCCGGTCTTGCGGTAGAGCTCCAGAACGTCCACGGTCCCATCCTACCCGGCGAGCGCGCGCCGGTAGGCCTCGGCCTGACGCCGCGCCGCCGCCAGGTCGGGGCGGCCGCCCGGGTAGAAGAGGCTGCGCGAGGCCGACCACAACAGCCCCGCGCCCGGACGCGGCTCGGCCCCCTGCGCCCCCAGCCCCGGCACCAGGAAGAGGCTGCGGGGAAGGGCGGCGCGCAGCAGCTCGAGCGCCTCGGGATGGGTGCCGCCCACGACGGCCCCCACCCGGCTCCAGGGCTCCGCCTCCGCAGGCCAGGCTTCGGCCCACGCAGCCACCCGCTCGGCCACGCGCAGGTACAGGGGCCTCCCGCCCGCGTCCAGGTCCTGGAAATCGGCGGAGCCGGGGTTCGAGGTCTTGACCAGCACGAAGACCGCGCCGCCGCTGGCGGCCGCGGCCTCGAAGAAGGGCTCGAGCGCGTCCCCGCCCAGGTAGGGGTTCACCGTCAGGGCGCTGCCGGGCCAGCGCGCCAGGGTGGCCCGGGCGTAGGCCTCGGCGGTGGAGCCAATGTCGCCGCGCTTGGCGTCGTGGATCACCGGCAGCCCCAGCACCCGCGCCGCGGCGACGAGGCGCTCCAGCAGGGCCCAGCCGGCTCCGCCCAGCGCCTCGAAGAAGGCGTACTGAAACTTGACCGCGGCCAGCCCGTCCGCGAGCGTTTCCATCAGCTCCAAGGCGTAGCGCTCCAGGTGTTCGAGCGGCTCCGGCCCCGGGTGCCACGCCGGCCGCGGGTCAACCCCCAGCACCAAGGGCGGCCGCGCCGCCACCTCCGAAACGAAATCCAGACCCATGCCCCCATGCTACTTCAGGACCCGGTGAAGGCCGTTCACGGCGCGAAATCCGCCTTGACACCCCGCGCGCCGGCGTGCTAGCTTAAGGTTCGCGCGGGCGGTTAGCTCAGATGGCTAGAGCGCTCGCTTCACACGCGAGAGGTCGGAGGTTCAAGTCCTCTACCGCCCACCAAAGACCCGGCCCCCAGGGCCGGGCGCTTCTTTGCCGCCGCGCCGGGTTCAGCGGTCCCTGCGCGCGAAGATCCAGCCCGCCAGCGCGAAGAAGAAGGCGATCCAGAACCCGAAGGTCAGGAGCATCAGGGCCGGGCCCCACGCGCCCAGGAAGCGGTCGAGCAGGTAGCCGACGGGTCCCACGAGCACCGGAACCTCGAGCGTCTTCAGCAGCCCGATCCGCGCCAGCTCCATGGGGTTGGAAAGCACCGCCGCGAGCAGCGGCGCCTCCAGGGGCCAGTCGGCAAGGGCCACCGCCAACCCCACGACGACCGGCTCGTAGAGCAACACCAGCACGGCCCAGAAGGCCAGCCCCAAACCCAAGGCGCGGGGCGCCTCGGGGCTGAGCGCCGCGGCCAGCGCGGCCACCCCCGCCCAGTAGAGGGCCACCAGTGCGAGCAGGCCGAAGAGGAGCAGCGTTGGCCCCGCGCCGAGGCCCAGCACGCCCCCCGCCAGCCCGGCCCCCAGCAAGAGCGGGGGCAGGAAGGCCGCGGCGACGCCGAAGGCCCCGGCACGGTAGAGCCGTGCCGCCTTGCCGGGAAAGGCGGCCCAGAAAGCCCACTCCTCACGCTCGGCGAGCAAAGGCACCGCAAGCGCCAACCACAGGGGCGGAAGCGCCAGCAGGGCGAGGGCAAAGGTGCTGACGAGGCCCACCTCCGCCCCCCGCGCCGCAAACACCGCGGCAAAACCCGCGAGCGCCGGCGCCGCCGCCCAGGCCCAGGGATTGCGCAGCAGCGCCTTGAGGTAGAGCGTGAAAAGGGCGGGGGCCTGGAGTCCGGACATCGTCAGTAGGGCGGCACCCAGGCGTGCTGCCGGCCTTCGGCCACCAGCTCGTCCCAGCGCATCCGGCGCACCCCTTGGAGCCGGCGCTCCTGGACGAAGCGGTCCGCGTCCCCGGAACGGGCGAAGGCCACGAGCCCCCCGCCCATCGGCGTGCGGATGCGGCGGTGGTAGAGGAAGACGAGGTCGCCCACGGCGCGCAGCTCGGCCCGGTCCGCCCGCGAGGCGGCGAAATCGGCGGCGTAGAGTTCGCGCGGTTCCACCCTGGGTCCGCCGTAGCCGTTCAGGTGGTCCACCAGGCACTCGATGGCGTCGTAGCTGTAGACCTTGCCGGTGCGCGTGATCATCTGGGCGGCGTAGCGTGCGTCGATGACGGTCATGTTGCAGTAGGGGCAGACGTCCACCCCCACGCGCACGGAGCGCGCTTCGGCGAGCACCCCCAGGCTCCAGGGAACGCCGAGGCCGATCAGGCCCTTGAGTAGGTCGCGGCGTTTCATCAAGCGTCAGCCTACACGAGCCCGGTTTGCTTGGCGAGCAGCGGGACCAGGTTGGCCTCCGGGAGCGGGCTCAGGTCGAGCAGCTGGCGGTAGGTGTAGAAGTGGTAGCGGCCGAGGTTCGGGCGGTTCCTCACGAAGTCGCCGGCCTTCTTGGGGCTGGGCACGGCCACCAGGCGGGCCATCATCGTCGTCTTCAGCTTCTCGCCCCAAACGTAGGTGGCCTGGCGCGCGGGAACGAGGCCCAGGCGCTTGCACCCCTTCGGCAGCGCCTCCACGGCCATCACGTAGAAGGTGCTGCCGTCGCCGTCGACCAGCCCCTTGGCGTAGGCGTAGTTGAACATGCAGGCCAGCGACTCGAAGTGCAGGGCCTCGCCGTCCTCGAAGACGATCTGGGCGTAGGTGCGCTCGAAAAAGCCCTTGGGGAACTTCTTGCCGCGCCAGCCGCCCTCGGGCGTGGCCAGGGGCATGCCGCAAAAGGCGCAGCGCCCCTCTCGCCAGGGTACTTCCGCCGCCGGGTAGATCTTGCCCGTCCCCGGCTGCGGCGCCCCCATGCCCGGCGCCGGACGGCCGTGGCCCATCGCCAGGACCGGGCTGAACAGCGCCCCCAGCCCCAGCGCACCCAAACCCTTAATCAGACGACGTCGACTCCTCTTCATAAAGCACCTCCCTAAGCGTGTCCACGGGTTCCCGCAGCACGCGGGCCCCCGGAAGCACCTCGCTGAGATCGCGGCCGTCTTCGAGGCGGTAGCGGTAGAACGAGTCCACCGGACCGCGGGCGCGCAGCCGGCCGTGGGCCAGCAGCAGCGCCTCGTCGGCAAGGGCCTCCACCTCTTCGGGCCGATGGGCGCTGACGATCACCGTCCCGCCGTTCGCGCGGTGCTCGTCCACCCAGCCGCGCAGCCGCGCGAAGCCGCCCGGGTCGAGCGCGCTCGCGGGTTCGTCCAGCAGCCAGACGGGCGGCTCCCCAAGCAGTCCGGCGGCCAGCGCCAGGCGCTGGCGCATCCCCCCCGAGAGCAGGCCCACCGGCTTCGGCAGCACCGGCTCGAGCCCCATCCGCCGGACCGCCGCCTCCAGCGCCGCCTCCGACGCTCCGCGCATGCGCCGGGCTGCGCCCAGCACCTCGGCCGCGCGCAGATGCGGAGGCCAGGCGATCTGCTGCGGCACGTAGGCGCGCAGCGCGCTGGCCCGTGGCGAGCGCGCCGGAAAGCCGTCCAGCGTCACCCGGCCGCAGCTGGGGGCGAGCCGGCCCGCGATCAGGCCCAGCATCGTGCTCTTCCCGGCGCCGTTGGGCCCGACGAGGGCCAGCGCGCCGGGGCCGATCTCGACCGTGAGCGGCTCCAGGCGGCCGCGTTTGCAGGCTTCTATGAGCGCAACCATAGCCCCCCTCCAAGACCGGCGAGCGCCAGGATCCAGGCGAAGCCCGCGAAGGGCCGCCCCTCCCGCGCGAGCGGCAGCGGCGCCGCGTCGGCCAGCGTCATGAAGCGCAGCGCCGGCACCCGCCCCTCGACGCGCTCCCAAAGCAGCATCCCCGGCCCCAGGGCAAAGAGGCTGAGGTCGGGTTGCCGGCTCGTCAGCAGCGCGTAGCTGGAGCTGGGTACGTAGGGCAGGTCGGCCGCCCCGTCCCCGTCGAGGTCGAGCGGCCGCACGCGATCGTAGCGGTTGCGGCGCATCGCCACCTTGGCTTCGGGATCGTCGACGGCTAGGTCGTAGACGTTGCCGCGGAACCGGTTGCCCTCGAAGCGCAGCGCCGAAGCGCCCTTGTCGCGTTCGCGGCGGACCAGCACGCCGAAGCCGTTGTCGAACAGGTCGTTGGCCCGGAAGACGTCGTCCGGGGAGGAGACCACGAGCATCCCCACGGTGTTCCCGGTGACCCGGTTGCGCTCGAAGCGGCTTTCGCTCTGCTCCTGCACCAGCAGGCCGAACGCCAGCGGACCCACGTGCCCGGCGAAGACGTTGTCGTGCACCCAGGCCCGGGCCCCGTACATGACCGCGGATCCGACCCGCCCCTGCTCCACACGGTTGCCGGCGACCTCGACGTCGCGGCTGAACATCAGGTGGAAGCCGTAGCGGCGGCTGCCCCGGGAGACGTTTTCGAGCGCGCGGCTGCCCGAGGCGTGCTCGAGGTAGATGCCGTCGAGGAACCCCTCGACGCGGTTGCCCTGCACCCGCGCGCCGGGGGTGCGGTAGAGCGTGATCCCGGGCGCGTCGCCCAGACCCTGCAGCTCGCAGTCCTCGACGCGGACCCGCGGCGAGTCCTCGGCCCGCACGCCCGTGGTCACCCCGACCGCCTTCAGGCCGCGCACCGTGCAGTCCGGGCAGTCGACGAGCCACACGGCCGCGTCGGGGGCGTAGAAGTCGCTCCCGCGCCCCACGCGGCGCACCTCGAGCCCCTCCACCGCAATCCCTTCGGCCGCCAACACCAGCGCGCTGCCCGCGCCGCCCCCGTCGAGAACGGCCCCGGGTTCGGCCACCAGGCGGACCCCCGGGACGTCGATCGTCCAGGGGCCGGCGTGCACGCCGGGGGCGAGCCTCAGGGTGTCGCCAGGCTGTAGCGGGGGCAGCGGATCTCCGGGCTGGAGCACCAGCGCAGCTGCAAACAGGAACCACACGCATTACGTTTTACGTGAACCGCGCGTGAGGAAAACGGTACGAAATTTTCTTAGGCTTCTAGTCCAGGCCCGCGTGGTACAGGGTGGCGAAGCGCAACAGGTCCTGGGCGCTGCGCAGACCCAGCTTGAACATCAGGTGGCGGCGGTGGGTGTAGACGGTCTTTTCCTCGATCCCCAGCTGCTGGGCCACCTCGGCGTTGGACAGCCCCTGACCGAAGAGCGCCAGCACCTGCCGCTCCGTGGGCGAGAGGCGCTCGAGCCGCGGGTGCGCCCCCGAATCGGGCGGCGCCTGCAGGTCCGCGAGCGCCGCGGCCAGCACCTCGGGCGGCTCGTTCTTGGAAAGGAAGGCCGCGGCCCCCACCTCGGAGGCGCGGGTGCGGAAGGCGGGCTCGTCGTACGCCGTAAGGATGATGACGGGCAGGTCGGGGTGGCTGACCCCGATCTCCTCGAGGAAGCGCAGCCCGTGCTGGTCGGGCAGGGAGAGGTCGAGCAGCACCCGCTCGGCCCAGTCGAGGTGCTGCTTCGCCTCGGTGGCCGTGCCCACGGCACGGACGTCGGCGTCGGGCAGCGCGCCTTCGATGATGCGCACGAGCCCTTCGCGCACCATCGCGTGATCTTCTACGACGAGTATCTTCATGTCTCCACCGGCCACGAGGCCGCCAGGCGGATGCCGCCGTGGGGGCTGGGCTCCCACTCGAGGCGCCCCGCGCGCAACCTCATTCTAGCCTCGAGCAACCGTAACCCTTGTCCCGGTTCGATCGCGCCGCCGCGCCCGTCGTCGTCCACGCTGACCCGCATCTCCCCGTTGCGCTCGATGCGCACCCAGACCTTGCGCGCCCGCCCGTGCCGGCGCGCGTTGGCCAGGGCGTGCTGCACGATGCGGAAGACCTCGATGGCCTCCTCGGTGCCCAGGTCGACCGAAAGGGCGAGCTCGAGCTCCAGCCCCTGGCGCAGGGCCAGCTGCTCCAGCGCCTCGCGCAGGTCCAGGTGCTCGAGCTCCGGCGGCGCCAGCCGGCAGATCACCCGCCGCAGGCTCTTCTCGGCGTCGCGCACCAGTCGCTCGGCCTTCTCGGCTTCGCCGCGCCCCAGCGCCCAGCGGGCCGCGATCAACGTCTGCACCGCGTCGTCGTGCAGCGCCGAGGCCAGCTGGCTGAACTCGAGCTCCTGCAGGCTCAGGTAGTCGCGGCTGATGCGCAGCAGCTCGTTGATCCGCGCCACGATGCGGTCGGCGTGCTCCTCGCCCACCGGACGCAGCCGCTCGCGGCCGGCGAGCAGGCCTTCGAGCTCGCGCTCCAGGCGCAGCCAGGGGCCCAGCATGTAGCGCAGCGCCCAGTAGACGGTGATGCCGCTCAGGCTCGCCGCCACGAAGGTGATGCCCGCGTCCACGAGCAGGTGGTAGCGGTAGTAGAGCGCCGCGAACCCCGGGTTTCCGCGGGCCCAGTAGTGGATGAAGAAGACCGCGAGCGGGCTCAGGTAGGCGAAGACCGCCGCGAGGATGATGGCCACGCGCAGGCGCATGCCCTTACGTTAACGCAGCCGCCGGTTCCCATGCCCTTAATTTGCAAGCGGGTAAACTACCGATGTGTACGCCCTCACCCAGGCCTTGCGCGCGTTCCGCCGTCACCCGACCAGCGCCCTTGCGACCCTGACCACGGCCACCGTTTCGTTCTCGCTCCTCTTCCTGGTGGGGCTTTTGCTTTGGAACCTGGACCGGGTCGTGGGTTCGTTGGAGAGCGAGGTTGAGATCGTCGCCTACCTGAAGGACGGCGCCGACCCCCAGGCCGTCCTCGCGCAGGTGCGCTCCTGGCCCGAGGTCGAGTCGGTGCAGCTGATCGGCAAGGACGAGGCGCTGGCGCTGCTGCAGCTCGAGTACCCCTACCTGGCCGAGGCCTCCGACCTGATCGACAACCCCCTCCCTGACACCCTCAAGGTGCGCCTCATCGACCCCACCCTCACCCGCCAGGTGGCGCGCAAACTCGGCGACCTGCCGCAGATCGGCCCCGGCAACGTCGACTACGGCGGCGAGGTGACGGAGCGCCTGGTGCGCTTCCTCGCCGGGCTGCGCCTGGGGGCCAACGTGCTGATGCTGCTCCTGATCGTCGACACCTTCTTCAGCGTCATGGGCACGATCCGGCTCTCCATCGAGAACCGCCGCGAGGAGCTGCGGGTGATGCTGATGGTCGGGGCCACCCGGGGCTTCGTGCAGCGCCCCTTCCTGCTCGAAGGGCTGCTCCTCACCCTCTCCGCGGCGCTCTTCGCGCTGGCGCTGGGCAACCTCGCCTACCGCTTCGTCGCCGCCACCCTGCAGAACCTGCTGCCCTTCCTGCCCGTCCTCTCCCCCGACGACCTGCTGCGCGCCTCGCTGGGCCTGCTCGCCCTCTCGGTCTTCCTGGGCTTCTTCGGCGCCTGGCTTTCGGTGCGCACCTACCTGCGGGATACGGAAACATGAAGCGCTGGCTGACCCTGCTCCTGGTCCTCGCGCTGCCCCTGGCCTGGGGGCAGGCCTCGCTCGAGGAGCTGAACGCCGCGTTGCAGCAGGCCGAGCAGCTCCGCCAGCAGCGCATCGAGGCGGCGCGCGCCGCCGAGGTGCGGCTCAAGCAGCTGGGGGCCGAGGTGCAACGGAAGCGGCGCGAGCTCGAGGCCGTGGCCCGCGACATCACCCGTCTGGAGCGGGAAAAACGCCAGATCGAGAAGTCGATCGCCGGCCTCGAGGGCCAGATCGCCGCCACCGAGCAGGAGATCGCGGGGATCGAGGCCAAGCTGGGACGCTTGAAAGGGCGGATGACGCGGCTGGTGGAAAAGCTCTACCGCGAACGCGCCGGGCGCTACCTGCCGCTGTTGCGCGCCCAGTCGCTCTCGGACCTGCTGATGCGCGCCGGCTGGGTGCAGTACCTGGGCGCCAGCGACGTGCGCCTCGTCGAGACCTTGAGCGCGCTGGTGCGGGAGCTGCACGCGGCCCGCGAGCGGCTCGTGAACCTGCTCCAGGAGCTCACCAAGAAGAAGAGCGAACGCGAGGCGCGCATCGCCGCGCTCGAAGCCAAACGCCGCCAGTACCGGGCGGTGCTCGCCGAGCTCGAGCAGAAACGGGCCGCCGAGGAGGTGCGCATCGTCGAGCTCAACAAGGCGGCCGAGGAGCTCGAGCGCCAGATGCAGGCGCTCGCGGCCCAGCTCGAAGCCGAGAAGCGCCGCCTGGAAGAGGAGCGCCGCCGCCGGGAGGCCGCAGCGCGCGCCGGGCGCACCGTCGGCCCCAGCTTCGAGATCCCCCGCGAGCTCGTGGGCGAGCTGCTCTTCCCCATCCCCGGCGGCCGCATCGTGACGCCCTTCGGCAAGGCCGACAACACCTGGCAGGTGATCCAGGCCGACCAGAACTACGCCCCGGTGCGCGCGGCCGCCGATGGCCAGGTCTTCGCCACCGCTTTCTACGCCAACTACGGCTGGAACGTGCTCATCCTGCACGCCGACAACCTGCTCACCCGCTACACCAACCTCCAGGAGCCGCTCGTGCGCACCGGGGACCGGGTGCTGCAGGGGCAGATCATCGGTTACCTGGGGGGCTCGGCGATCATCCCCCCCAACGAGATGTGGTTCAGCGTCATCCTCAGCCAGAAGGGCCGGCTCGTCTCGGTCGACCCGGCCAAGTACTACTGAACGCCCGCCGCAGGGCGCGGCGGGCGGGAACCGCGGGCGCGGGGGCTAGGCCCCGGGCTCGATCAGGCCGTAGTTGCCGTCGTGGCGGCGGTAGATGACGTTGATCTCGCCGGTATCGGCGTTGCGGAAGACGAAGAAGGTGTGCCCCAGGGCCTCCATCTGCAGGGCCGCGTCCTCGGGGGTCATCGGCTTCATCTCGAAGCGCTTGACACGCACGATCTCGGGCTCGAAGGGCTCCTCTTCCTCCTCGGGCGGCGGGGGCGGGGGGGCGCTCGGTCCGAGGCCGCTGTGGCGCTTGCCCATCAGGCGGCCCTTGAACCGCTTCAGCTGCTTTTCCAGGACCTCGACCGCGCGGTCGATCGCCGCGTACATGTCGGGGTCCGATTCCTCCACGCGGATGATGCCGCCGGGGACGTTGAGCTGGATCTCGGCCTTGGCGCGGCGCTCCACGTGCGGGGCGCCCGCGATCGACAGCACCACCTTGGCGTCGACGATGTTGTCGAAGTAGCGGTCCAGCCGTTCGGCCTTCCGCTCGACGTAGTTTTTGAGGGCTTCGGTGACCTCGACGTTGCGACCCACGAACTTGTAGATGTTCATACGTCCTCCTTTCGGACCGAACTTCACCCTCTCTTCCAGTCTAGCACCGGCCTAGAGGGCGTAGGTGCCGGTTTTCTCGTCGCGTACGAGCTGCCCGGAGCGCAGGACGACGACCCGCTGCGGGTAGGCCTCCACCAGTTCGCGCGAGTGGGTGGCGATGATCACCGTGGCCCCGGAGGCGTGGATGGCCTTGAAGATCTCGAGCACCTGCACCGCGTTCTCGGGGTCGAGGTTGCCCGTCGGCTCGTCGGCGAGCACGATGGGCGGCCGCCCGATGATGGCGCGGGCGATGGCCACCCGCTGGGCCTCCCCCACCGAGAGCTGGTAGGGGTAGGCGCGGCGCTTGTGGACGATGCCCACGGTGCGCAAGACCCGCACGATGCGCTTCTTCCACTCGCGCGGGTCCACCCCCAGCACCCGCAGGATGAAGGCTAGGTTCTCCTCGACGGTCAGGTCGGCGAGCAGCCGGTGGTCCTGGAAGACCATGCCGATGTTGCGCCGGTGCAGCGCCACCCGGTTGCCCCGCAGGTTGGCGAGGTTCTGACCCGCCACGTAGACGGCCCCGGAGGTGGGCTCGAGCCGCTTGAGGGCCAAGCCCAGCAAGGTGCTCTTCCCCGCGCCCGAATGCCCCACCAGGAAGACGAACTCGCCCTTCTTGACCTCGAGGTTGACGTTGTAGAGCGCCATTGTCTTGGTGCGGGGGTACTCGACCGAGACCCGGTGAAAGTGGATCATTCTGGACCCAAGATACCCCACCCGGATGAGGCTTTGCGCAGGAAGGCCCGGCTACCTTCTTCTCATGCGCTCCGGGGTAAAATGCGCTCCATGGCGCATCCTCGACTCCTCTGGGCCGGCGTGGCCCTGCTGACCGTGGCCGTGGGCCTCGCGCAGTTCGGCGGCGGCGCGGGCTTCGAACGCAACCCCAACGGCAAGGCCCTGATCGAAACCTACGAGATCATTCAGGAGCAGTACCTGAAGCCCATCGGCCCGGAAAAGGCCGACGAGCTCCTGCAGGGCGGCATCAGCGGCGTCGTCGGCGCCCTGGGCGATCCCTTCACCAGCTACAGCCCGCCGCGCAACGCCCACATCCGCGAAGAGGACGTGCGCGGCGAGTTCTTCGGCATCGGCGTGCAGATCTCCCCGGCCAACCCCGACGGCACCGGGGCCAAGATCGTCAACGTCTTCCGCGGCGGCCCCGCCTTCAGCGCCGGCATCAAGACCGGCGACGTGATCGTCGAGGTCGACGGCGAAAACGTGAGCGACCTGCCGCTCTTTGACATCGTGGCCAAGATCCGCGGCCCCAAGGACACCAAGGTCACCATCGGGGTGCAGCGCAAGGGCGCCAATGCGGTGCTGCGCTTCGAGATCGTCCGCCGCAAGATCGAGATCGTCTCGGTGAGCAAGGCGATGCTCCCGAACGACGTGGGCTACGTGGCCATCGAGACCTTCCTCAACGTCAAGGTCATCGAGCAGCTGCGCCAGGCGGTGGCCGACCTGAAGCGCCAGGGCGCCACCCGTCTGATCCTCGACCTGCGCGACAACGGCGGCGGGCTGCTCGACCAGG
The DNA here is from genome assembly GCF_000183745.1 of Oceanithermus profundus DSM 14977. Lineage (NCBI taxonomy): Bacteria > Thermotogati > Deinococcota > Deinococci > Thermales > Thermaceae > Oceanithermus > Oceanithermus profundus. The sequence continues at coordinate 1,473,430 of NC_014761.1, forward strand.
GTTGCCAGGTGGCCGACGCCTTCTTGAAGCGCGGCGTGATCGTCTACACCCGCGACCGCCGCTCCACCCGCGCTTACTGCGAAGCGAGCCCGCGCACGATCTGGAACGACGAGATGGTCGTGCTCGTCAACGGCAGCTCGGCCTCGGCCTCCGAGATCGTCGCCGGCGCCCTGCAGGACACCGGCCGCGCCCAGGTGGTGGGCGAGCAGACCTTCGGCAAGGGCGTGGGGCAGAACGTCTTCACCCTGGCCAACGGCGGTGAGCTCACCCTGGTCACCTTCGAGTGGCTGACACCCAAGAAGCGCTCCATCCACGAACAGGGGATCACCCCCGACGTCAAGGTGCGCGACAACCGCTTCCCCACGCCGCTCGCCTTCGAGGGCCTGGGGGCCGAACCCGGCGCCGAGGTGACGCTTTCGACCGGCGGCAAGACCTACACCACGACCGCCGACGAAGAGGGCAAGTTCAGCTTCAGCGAGGAGCTGCCCCCGCGCGAGCTCTCGGACGTGCAGGGCGAGGCCAAGGTGGACGTGGAGAACGACGCCATCCTCAAGAAGGCGCTCGAGCTTCTGGGCGCCCGCTAGACCCGCGTGATCCGGATCCAGGGCCTCACCAAGCGCTACGGCCGCTTTACCGCGCTCGAGGGCCTGGACCTGCACGTGCCCCCCGGCGAGACCCTGGTGCTCCTGGGGCCCAACGGCGCGGGCAAGACGACGGCGATCCGCGCGCTCACCGGCCAGCTGCGGCCCACCCGGGGACGCGTGGAACTCGCCGGCGTCGACGTCTGGCGCCGCCCGGTGGCGGCCAAACGCCTCTTCGGTTACGTGCCCGACCGCCCCTACCTCTACGGCAAGCTCTCCGCCGTGGAGCTGCTGCGCTTCGTGGGGCGGCTCTACCGGATGGAAGGGCGCCGCATCGAGGCCCGGATCGAGGCGCTGCTCGCGGAGTTCCGGCTCGAGCGCTTCGCCTCGGCCCTGATCGAGACCTACTCCCACGGCATGCGCCAGAAGCTCACCTTCGCCGCAGCCCTGCTGCCCGAGCCGCGGGTGCTGATCGTGGACGAGCCGATGGTGGGGCTCGACCCGGTGGCCGCGCGCACCGTGCGCACCCTGCTGCGCACGTACTCGAAGCCCGACCGCGCCGTGCTCTTCTCCACCCACCAGATGGAACTCGCCGAGGCCGCCGCCGACCGCGTGGCCCTGCTGCACGAAGGGCGGCTGCGGCTGCTCGGCGCCCCGGACGCGGTCCGCGCCCAGCACGGTGACGCCAGCCTGGAAGAGGTCTTCATACGGCTCACGGAGGACGCTGCCCAAGATGCTGCGGCTGCGCCTGCGCATCCTGCGCCATAGCCTCGCCGCCCGCCCGCTTGCGGTGCTGGTGGCCGCCGCCCTGGGGCTGGGGGTGGCCGCCCTCGCCTACGGCGGCACCCTGGCCTTCCTGCGCTTCCTTTCCGGCTACCCCTTCGCCGCCCGCGTCGTGGAAGTGCGCAGCCTCGAAGGGCTGTTCCTGGTGCTCTCGGCCGCGGTGCTGCTCTCGGCGCTCCCGGGGGCGCTCGCGGTCCTCTACGATTCCCGCGACCTGCCGCTGCTGCTGGCCTGGCCGCTGCCGGCCGCCCGCGTCTTCACGCTCAAGGTGATCGAGACCTACGCGGTGACCGCGCTCGTGCCCACGCTGCTCACGCTGCCGGTCCTCTACGCCCTGGGCGCCTTTCACGAGGCCCCTTTCGGCTACCACCTCGTGGCCACCCTCGCGGTGCTGGCCCTGTACGCCCTGCCCGTAGGCCTGGGCGTCGGGCTGGCGCTGCCGCTGGTGCGTTTCGCCCCCGCGGGCCGCGCCCGCGAGTGGGCCGGGGCGCTCAGCGCCGTCCTGGGCGGCGCGATGATCTACGGGTTGCGGGCCCTGCGCCCCGAAGCCCTCTTCCGCCAGGAGTTCGCGAACGAGGCCGCCCTGAAGGCCTTCATCCAGCAGTTCCAGAACCCCGCGGCCCCCTTCCTTCCACCGGCCTGGGCGGGCCGCGCGGTACAGGAGGCCCTCGCCCAGCCGGCGGCGCTTTCCCCCGCGCTGCTGGGGCTGTTGCTGACGGCCGCCGCCGTGCTGGGAGCGAGCGCACTCGCCGCCGGCTACGCCTACCAGGCAGGCTGGGTCCGCGGCCTCGAGGGCGCGAGCGTCCTCAGACCCGCGCGGCCGCCCGCGGTCTGGGAACGCGCGCTCGCCCGCCTCGGCGGCGTCGGGGCCCTGTGGGTGCGCGACCTGCGCCTCTTCTTGAGGGATCCCAACCAGATCGCGCAGCTGGTGCTCGTCGCCGTGCTTGTCCTGCTCTACACCACCAGCCTGGCCGCCATGCCGCTGGAGGGTGCGGTCTTCGTGCGCGTCGTGGGCTTCCTGCACCTCGCCTTCCAGGGCCTGGTGATCGCGGGGGTGGGCGTCCGCCTCGCCTACCCGCTCTACTCCTTCGAAGGCCCGGGCTACTGGCTGGTTCAGACCGCGCCGGTCGGGCGGCTGGGCCTCCTGCTCTCCCGCTACGCCCTCGCCTTGCTGCTCCTGCTCCCCCTCGGGCTGGCGCTGGGGCTCTACGCGCCTTCGGTCATCGGCCTGGACCCCGGTCTGCGTACGGTCTCGCTGATCTCGGCGCTGGCGGCGGTGGTGGGGCTGGCGGCCCTGGGGGTCGGCCTCGGGGCGGTCTGGCCCAACCGCGAGGCCACGAACGCCAGCGAGGTGCCCATGAGCCTGGGCGGCATGCTCTACATGCTGGTGGGCACCCTGTTCGCCTTCGCGATCGCGGCGCTGGACGCGCGGCCGGTTTACTGGGCCCTCGGCGGTCGCGCCGACTACCTCTCGGGGCCCGAAGGCGCGCTCTGGCTGGCCGCGGTGATCCTCCTCACGCTCGCCGTCGCGCTGGCGTCGCTGGGCCTGGCCTACGCCAAGGGACGCTGACCGCCAAGGGCCCCTGCCCCTGGCGCAAACCGCCGCCGCAGAGCAGAATGGGGGTATGGAGCGGATTGGATTCAAAGGGCTGCCCGAGGAGACGCTCGAGCAACTGAAACCCCGGCTCAAGAAGCTGCACTTCCCCTCGCTCAAGGTCGTGCTCGTGACCGACCGCCAAGGCCGCCGCGAACGGGCGCGTTACCGCGTCTTCCTGGTGGGCGGCAAGCACGCGCTGCTCACCGAGGACGCCTTCGGCCCCGCCTACGGCGAAGCGGGCGAACGGGCCCTCGCCGAGCTGGTGCAGCTGCTCAGGAAGGGCGGTGCCTACAACTTCAAGGAAGCCGTGCTGCCGCCGGACGTCTACGCCGCCCTCGACGCCATGGACGAAGCCGCGGCGCGCGAACGCCTGCTCGCCAACGCCAACCCCGCCGACCCCCGCCTGTACGCGGCTTGAACCCCGTTTCTCACGTCCCTCCGCGCCGTTTTGCTATACTTTGCGCCTAAGGCCGGAGGGGCCTTTTCCATGGCGCACGACCACGAACACGCACCGCAGGGGACGGGCTGGGGCGAGCTGCCCCTGCCCCGGCTGCGCTACGACCTGGCCGAGCGCGCGCGCCGGTTCCCCTACCTGCGCGCCCTCTCCGAGCGGGTGCTCGTCTTCGACGGCGCCATGGGCACCGAGCTGCAGAAGTACGACCTGAAGCCCGAAGACTACGGCGGCGCGGAATACGACGGCTGTCCCGAGATCTTGAACCTCACCCGGCCCGACGTGATCCGCGAGATCCACGAGCGCTACCTGGAAGCCGGAGCCGACGTCATCGAGACCAACACCTTCGGGGTGATGCCCCACGTGATCGGCGAGTACGGCCTGGCGGCCCGCGCCCGCGAGCTGGCCGAGGCCGGCGCACGGCTGGCGCGGCAGATGGCCGACGCTTTCAGCAGTCCCGAAAAGTCCCGCTTCGTCGCCGGCTCCCTGGGCCCGGGAACCAAGCTGATCAGCCTGGGGCAGATTAGCTGGGACGAGCTTTTCGAAAGCTACCGCACCGCCGCCCGCGGCCTGATCGCCGGCGGGGTGGACCTGATCGTCATCGAGACCGCCCAGGACATTCTGCAGGTGCGCTGCGCGGTCCAGGCGGTGCGCCAGGCGATGCGCGACGAAGGCCGCGAGGTGCCGCTGCAAACCCAGGTGACGATCGAGACCACCGGCCAGATGCTGGTGGGCAGCGACGCCGAGGCGGCGCTGGCGGCGCTCGAGTCGCTGCCGGTGGACGTGGTGGGGATGAACTGCGCCACCGGTCCCGACCTGATGGACCCGCACATCCGCGTCTTCGCCGAACACTCCAGCCGACCGACCGTCTGCATGCCCAACGCCGGCCTGCCGCGCAACGAAGACGGCCAGGTGGTCTACGACCTGACCCCCGAAGAGCTGGCCCGCTGGCAGACCAAGTTCGTGACCGAGTACGGCCTGAACGTGGTCGGCGGCTGCTGCGGCACCGGCCCCGAGCACATCCGCGCCCTCAGCCAGGCGCTGGCGGGCGCACCCCAGACCAGGCCGCGCCCGGCCCGGCTCGAGCCCCCGGCGGTGGCCAGCCTCTACCAGGCGGTCGAGCTGCGCCCCCAGGCCGGGGTGCTGATGATCGGCGAACGGACCAACGCCACCGGCTCCAAGAAGTTCCGCGAACTGTTGTTCGCCGGCGACCTCGACGGCATCGTCGAGCTGGCCCAGGACCAGGTGGCCGGCGGGGCGCAGATGCTCGACGTCAGCGTGGCCTGGACCGGCCGCGACGAAAAGGCCGACATGGTGCGGGTGGTCGAGCGGCTGGCCCGCGAGGTGGACGCGGCCCTCATGATCGACAGCACCCAACCCGAGGTGATCGAAGCGGCGCTCGAGCACGTCCCCGGCCGCCCGGTGATCAACTCGGTCAACTTCGAAGACGGCGAGGCCCGGTTCGACCGCACCGCCGCGCTGGCCCGCGCCCACGGCGCGGCGGTCGTCGCTTTGACGATCGACGAGGAGGGCATGGCCAAGACGGTCGAGCGCAAGCTCGAGGTGGCCCAGCGCATCTACCGGCGGCTGGTGGAAAAGCATGGCTTTCTGCCCGAAGACATCCTCTTCGACCTGCTCACCTTCCCCATCACCCAGGGCGACGAAGACACCCGGCGGCTGGCGCTGGCCACGCTCGAGGCCATGCGCTACCTGAAGGACGCCCTGCCCGGCGTCGGCTTCGTGCTGGGGGTCTCCAACGTTTCCTTCGGCCTCAAGCCCCCCGCCCGCAAGGTGCTCAACGCGGTCTTCCTGCACGAGGCCCAGCAAGCCGGCCTGACCGCCGCCATCGTCCACCCCGGCAAGATCGTACCGGTCAACCAGATTCCCGAAGAGGCGGTGTGGCTGGCGCGCGACCTCATCTACGACCGCCGCGAAGAGGGCTACGACCCGCTGTTCGCCTTCATCGACTACTTCGAAAGCCACACCCTTGACGAGGCCCGAAAGGACGAAGCCGAACTGCCGGTCGAAGAGCGGCTGCACCGCCGCATCGTCGAGGGGCGCAAGAAGGGGCTCGAAGAAGACCTGGCCGAGGCGCTGGAGAAGTACCGCGCCGAAGAGATCATCAACCGGATCCTGCTCGGTGGCATGCAGGAGGTGGGCGACCTCTTCGGCTCCGGCCAGATGCAGCTCCCCTTCGTCCTCAAGTCGGCCGAGGTGATGAAGGCCGCGGTCGCCTGGCTCGAGCCCCACATGGAGCGGCAGGAGGGCAGCCACAAGGGCACCCTGGTGCTGGCGACGGTCAAGGGCGACGTCCACGACATCGGCAAGAACCTGGTCGACATCATCCTCTCCAACAACGGCTACCGGGTCATCAACCTGGGCATCAAGCAGCCGATCGACTCGATTCTGGAGGCCGTCGAGCGCTACCGGCCCGACGCCGTCGGCATGAGCGGCCTGCTGGTCAAGAGCACCGCGGTCATGAAGGAGAACCTGGAGCACATGGCCGCCCTAGGCCACCGCATCCCGGTCATCCTCGGCGGCGCGGCGCTCAACCGCAGCTACGTCGAGCGCGACCTGCGCGCCGTCTACCCCGGCACCGTCCACTACGCCCCCGACGCCTTCGCCGGCCTGAAGTTGATGGAAGAAATCGTCGGCGCACGCGGCCGGGCAGAGCCCGCCAAACCCGCCGCCGCGGCCAGACCGAAACCGCGAACCGCCCCCGCCCGCGCCAAACCGGTCGCCCCGCCGCCGCGCGTTCCCCGGCCGCCCTTCTTCGGCCGCCGCATCGTCGAGCCGGGCGAGCTCGACCTCTTTACCATCGCCCGCTACCTGAACGAAAACGCCCTCTTCCGCGGCCAGTGGGGGTACAAGCGCGGCCAGCTGAGCCCCGAGGAACACCGCGCGCTCATCGAGCGCGAAGCCCGGCCGCGGCTGCGCCGCTGGCTCGAGCGCGCCGCTGACGAAAACCTGCTCGAGCCCCGGGTCGTCTACGGTTTCTGGCCCGCCGCGCGCGAGGGGGACGCGGTGGTGCTCTTCGACCCGGAAACGGGGACCGAGCTCGAGCGCTTCGCCTTCCCCCGCCAGGCCGGCGGCGGCCTTGCTCTCGCCGACTACTTCCGCCCCCGCAGTGCGGAGCCTTTAGGCGATGAGGAAGAGTGGCTGCCCCCGGCCGCCTGGGCCGCCGGCGCCCGCGACGTGATGGCGCTGATGGCCGTCACCATGGGCCCCCGCGCCAGCGCCTACAGCCAGCAGCTCTTCGACGCCGGCGAATACGAAGACTACCTGCTCTTCCACGGCCTCTCGGTAGAGATGACCGAAGCCCTGGCCGAGTTCTGGCACAAGCGCCTGCGCCAGCAGTGGGGCATTGCCGCCGCCGACGCCACCGACCTGCAAAAGCTTTTTGCCCAGGGCTACCAGGGGGCCCGCTACGCCCCCGGCTACCCCGCCTGCCCCCACCTGGAAGACCAAGCCAAACTGGAACGCCTGCTTTCCTGGCGCGACATCGGTCTGAGTTTGACCGAAGACTTCCAGCTCGTCCCCGAACAATCCACCAGCGCCTTCGTGGTGCACCACCCCGAAGCGCGGTACTTCAACGTTTGACCGCCCCGAAATATGCACCGGTAAACCCATTGCCGAGGCTATAGTTGCATTAGATGCAACCTGCCGTTTACATCGTGGCCAACCGCAAGAACGGCGCTCTCTACGTTGGGGTAACATCCGACCTTAAGCGACGCGCCTGGGAGCACCGTCAGGGATTGGTCGAGGGCTTTTCCAAGCGTTACGGGCTCAAACGCCTCGTCTATTTCGAACTCCACCCCACCATGGCCTCGGCCATCCAGCGCGAAAAGCAGCTCAAGGCCTGGAAACGTGCGTGGAAGATTGACCTCATTCAAAAGGAAAACCCCAACTGGAACGACCTGTTCCATTTGCTCGATTAAATTGTTGCCGGCCTCGTATATTCAACGCCTCACGCGCGCTCACCATGCTTTAGGCTCTGGATTCCAGCTCGCGCAGGTCTACGACCTGCTTGGTTGGAATGACGAGATTGGTTGGAGAAATAAAGTTGATTCTTGATGCCTGCGATGGTGAATTCATTAGTTCTCGATAAAACGGCAGCGGAAAAAACACTTACGACGAAACTTCGTCACCCCAGCGAAAGCTGGGGTCCAGACCGAGTCACCAACCGCGACTGAGGTTGGGTTAACACCTTTGCAAACTCGACGGCTTGTTGGCGGCAGCGCACATTGGCATACAAATGCTCGCTCACCCCGTGCTTCAATGCTTACCAACGACGTGGCACGCCGCCCACGACTATTTTCTGATTTTTCTCTCGTCATCCCAGGCAAGCGGCGAAGCCGCGCGACCTGGGATCCAGACCGAGTTACCGATCCATGACTGAAGCTGCGTCAACATTCCGGAAAAGCGGCTTGTGGCCTGTAGCCCGTGGCCCGTGGCAGGTCGGTCCATGGCAACGAAACGTCGGCTGTGCGTGACGGCATGGACCCCGGGTCTCACCCGCTTCGCGGGTTCGCCCGGGGATACGTCTTTGGACTTGGGGACAGAAAAGCGGTTCGTATCCCCGGCCAAGGGAGCGCAGCGACCGCGAGCCGGGTCCATGCCGCGCCCAAACGCCACGGTTCGGTTGCCGCAAAACAATGCTCCCTCCCCTTGGGGAGGGCCGGGGTGGGGGTTGTTGGTGATGCAATAGCCAGATGTCGGGTGCCGATTCGTGGCCACCCTACACCCCACATTCAACCTCCTACATCCTGAATAGAAAAACCCCTTTCGGTTGCTACGCAACCACCTTCCCAAGGGGAGGGCTTTAAGCCGCTATAAGACAAAGACGAAGCACTTACTATGCTTTAAGCTCTGGATTCCAGCCCGCACAGGCAACCGCCTGCTTGGCTGGAATGACGAAGTGGGTTCGATTTGATCCAAACACAATCTCGTCATCCCAGGCAAGCGGCGAAGCCGCGCGACCTGGGATCCAGACCGAGTCATCAACCCGTGATTGAAGTTGCATCAACACCCCGGCAAACAAACGGCGGGTAGTTGGCGTCAACCTAATGTCGGTTTTCCGGACAGCATGGACCCCGGGTCTCGTTCGCTATCTGGCTCACTCGCCCGGGGTACGTCTTCGGGCTGGAGGAGAAATAAGCAGCTCGCGCCCCCGGCCAAGCGGGCCGTTTTGACCTGCGCGAGACCCGGCCTGGCCCAGGCCATGCGCCGCGCGGCCGATGCGGGGCCGCGTCGCGGCACCACCCATTTTTCGATTTGCGACGGCGAAGGCCGCCCGCCGGCCATGACCGTTACCGACGGCGAGGGCTCGGGGCCGGTGGCCCCCCGCTACCGGCGTCTTGCCCAACTACCTGCCGGGCGAAGACGACGCGCCGCCATCCGACCGCCCGCCTCCCCTACCTGGGGTGCGCCTGGCCCCGATGATGGCGCCGGTGATCTTGCGGTCCGAAACCGGCGCCTACGCCCTCGGCTCCGGCGGCTCCCGCCGTGTCCGAACCGCCGTTTTCGGACGGCGGTCCACCCGCCCACGCTAGGGGTGGAACCTCGAAGGCGGTTGCCGCCCCGCGCGTCTGCTGCAAAAACCGCCGCCTCGAGGTCGAGCCGGGGCGGGCGCTACCCCGGGCGCCCTGGTGGGCGTACTCCGCCTCATCCTCCGGGAGCGTAGGAACTTCTACTTTGGCGGCGTGCGCGCGGCCAGCCGGTCGGAGCGCACGGCGGGCGATCCGCGCAGGGAAGGCTTCGCGCTTCCCCACCCCCGGACATTTAGCCCTTCCTGGTCACGGTACAATGCCTCGGCTCGGAAAAAGTCAGCGCTCGTCCAGGCTGGCCTTTATAAACACGGGCCGGTTGCACCTGCCCATCGGGGCCGATAGGAGATGAATTCGTATGAATCGTTTTTCTTACTTCCGCCTTGCACTTCTCGCCCTCGCCGCTGCGCTGCCCCTCGCCTTCCTGGGGTGCGGCGGTGCCCCCGTCCCGCCGCTCGAGCTCACCTCGCACACCCCCTCCACGGACGCCACCGGGGTGCTCCTGGCCGACGCCATCGAGCTCGACTTCAACGTGGCGGTCGCCGCCCAAACGGTTACGCCCGACAGCCTCAAGGTCCTCGACGGCAGCAACGAACTGAGCTACGACAAAGCCTTTTCGAGCGACGGCAAGACCCTGACCCTCACCCTGACCTCCGCCCCCGCCAGCCTGCCGGCCACCCTGACCGTGCGGATCGACGGCATCGAGAACACCCGGGGGTCTGCGCTTTCGACCTCCTTCAGCTTCACCACCGCCGACGACTGGGTCGAGCTGGGCTCCTTCGTTCAGGAAGACGCCGCGACCGACGCCGACGACCCCTCGGTCGCCCTGGACGCCGAAGGCCGGCCCGTCGTCGCCTTCGAGTCCGCCGAGGCCTCCGGGTACCGCATCGTCGTCCGCCGCTGGAACGGCAATACCTGGGAAAGCATTGGTAATCCCTTCAACTCGGGTAGCAGCGACAGCGCCTTCGACCCCGACCTGGAGCTCGATCCCGACGGCAACCCGGTGGTGGCCTTCCGTGAGTACAACGCCACGAACCACGACAACGTCTTCGTTCGGCACTGGGACGGCAGCGCCTGGACGGGCTACGGCGGCGGCGGGGCGCTCGACCGCACCCTTTCCGACGCGGCCCACGGCGCCAGTCTGGTGATCGGGAACGACGGCAACCCGGGCGTCTTCTTCTCCGAACAATCGACGGTCTCCGGATCGACCGCCTACCGCGTCTACCGCAGCGGATACACCGATAACCTTGGCTGGATCGGCGTGGTGACCCCGGACAACTTCGACGCCGACCGCGACGCCATCGCCCCCGTCGCCAAGATGGCCGCGAACGGCAGCCTGGTCCTTTCCTGGGTCGAGAACACGGCCAGCGGCAAGGTCATCTACGTGAAGAACACCGGGACCGACAGCTTCTACGGCAGCCCGCCGGAGATCTTCGAGTCCACCGGTGATTTCATCCCCTCCCTGGACATGGCGCTGGACGCCGACGACCGGCCGGTGATCGCCTGGCGTGAGCAGTCGAACAGCCTGGGCATCTTCGCCAAGTACTGGGACGGGAGCGCCTGGCGGAGCTACGGGAGCAGCGACCTGGTGAACGCCGGGGGGTTCCAGGTGGCGCTCGAGCTCGATCCCCAGGGCCGGCCCGTCATCGCCACCAACGTGAGGGGCCACCTCATCGTGATGCACTGGAACGGCACCGCCTGGGATTCCTATGCGGACGAGGTCAACCTCGACTTCGGTCAGGAACTCTACTCCTTCGACCTGGCGGTGAACGCCGGCGGTCATCCCGTCGTCGTCTGGAGCGAAGACGACGGCAGCGGCGGCTACGTGCTGCACGCCAAGCTTCACAACGGTCTCGCCCAGTAGCGCGAGGCTCCACGCACGCACGCCGCCGGAGACTTCCCGGCGGCGTGCAACCTTTTCAGGTTTAATTTGTCTATTTCAACTTTTAACGGTTGACTATTCCGGGCCAACGGCTTATCCTGAGCGCATGACCCCGGTGGTCCTCAGCGGCGACCTCGTCGCTTCGCGCGCCTACGGCGCCGACAAGGCCGCCCGCGTCCTTTCCGAAGTCGTGAACCAGGTCAACGCCCGGTTCTCGGAGGCGCTGCTCGTACCCCTCGACGTGATCCAGGGCGACGCCTTCCAGGGGGTCGCGGTCGCCGGCCCGGATGCCCTGGCCCTCGTCTTTCGGCTCCAGGGCGGCCTCGTCGGCCGCACCGGAGGGCGGTTGCGCAGCCGCTTCGGCCTGGGCCTCGGCGCCATCGATCAAGAGCTCGCGAACGTGGAGGACCCGTCGCTGCTCACCGGACCCGCCTTCGTGGCCGCCGCCAAAGCGCTGGCGCGGGCGCGCAAGGAAAGGCGGCAGCTCGTGCTGCAGAGCGGCCGACCCGACCTGGACGCCGCGGCGGACGGCACCTTCGGCCTGGTCGAGTTCGTGTGGAAGCGCTGGAGCGCCGAGGTGTGGCGGCGCGCGCTGCGCTACGATGAGGTCGCGGACATCGGAACGTTGGCCGAAGAGCTGGGCGTCAGCTACCAGGCGGTGCACAAGCAGCTGCACGGCCGCGGCGTTCTCGCCGTGCGCGCGGGGCTGGCCGGCGTGGGCGCGCTGCTAAAGGAGGTGGGGGGATGATCTTGGCGCTCGAGTACGTGCTGCTTTACCTGCTGGTGGTCGAGGGCGGCAACCACGCGGTGCGCTTCGTCCTGAGCCAGGTGCCGGGGGTGCAGGGCGTCGAACCCGGACTCGCACAGGCGGGGCGCTGGATCGGTTACCTGGAGCGGCTGATGATCCTGACCATGATCCTGGCCGGCGCCTACAACGGCGTGGGCTTCGTCTTCGCGGGCAAGGCCATCGCCCGTTTCCAGAGCCGCGAGCAAACCGAGTACTATCTGCTCGGCACCTTCGCCAGCTTCGCCTGGGCGGTATTCTGGGGAACCGTCGGAAACGTGTTGATTTAGTTTCTTTTGATTTTGCTAGGGACAATTACCCCGGGAAATCCTGAGCGCGACGCTTTAATTTAGGAGCATGCGCCCGGACTTTGACCGCTACCCGTTCCTGGTCGCCTGGGAGATGACCCACGCCTGCGATCTGGCCTGCAAGCACTGCCGGGCCAGCGCCGAGCCCGACCCGCTTCCCGGGGAGATCACCACCGAGGAGGCCTTCCGCTTCCTCGAGGAGATGGCCACCTACAAGCCCAAGCCCATCCTCCTCCCCACCGGAGGCGATCCGCTCAAACGGCACGACCTCTGGGAAATCCTGGAGAAGGCCCGCGAGCTGGGGATCAAGATCGGGATCACCCCGGCGGTCACCCCGCTCTTGACCCACGAAGTGATCGACCGCTTCAAGGAGCTCGACGTGCACGCCATGGCCGTGAGCCTCGACGGGGCCAGCGCCGAGACCCACGACGAGTTCCGCGGCGTCCCCGGCACCTTCGAGCTGGCGGTGGACGCCCTCCGCTACGCCCGCTCGATCGGCCTCTCGACCCAGATCAACACCACGGTCACCAAGCAGACGAAACCCGAGCTGCCGGGACTCGCCGATCTGGGCCGCGACCTGGGCATCTCCGCTTGGGAGGTCTTCTTCTTGGTACCGGTGGGCCGCGGCGCCCTGTTGCAGCAGCTCAGCGCCGAGGAGTACGAAGAGGTGCTGCGCTGGCTCTACCAGGTCTCCAAGACCCACAAGCTGCACATCCGCACCACCGAGGCGCCCCACTTCCGCCGGGTGGTCATCCAGGAACGGATGAAGAGTGCGGACGCCGACCACGCCCTGGTGCAGAACAAGCGCGGCGTCCACATGCACGACGCCTACGGCTTCGTCTTCATCAGCTCGCAGGGTGAGGTCTTCCCCTCGGGCTTCCTGGCGATGAGCGCGGGCAACATCAAGGAGCGCAGCCTGCTCGACATCTACCAAAACTCCGAGCTCTTCCGCAAACTGCGTGACCGCAGCTACCTGAAGGGCAAGTGCCGCGTCTGCGAGTTCGGCAACGTCTGCTGGGGCAGCCGCGCCCGCGCCTGGGCCGAGACCGGCGACCCCTTCGAGTCCGAGACCCGCTGCGCCTACGTGCCCGAGGCCTGGAAGGCCGAGGTGGCGGGGGACTGAAGTTTATTGCCGCGACACTCACGGCGGGCCTTGGGGCCCGCTATTTATTTGATCGAGAATATTTCCGACGCTAACTTTCGCCCTTTTTCCGGTCCAGTTCTTTTAGTAACCCCACCGCCTGTCGCGGGGTGAGAACCGGAACCCGTGGGTGTTCGATCCCGGTTAGGTGTTTGTCTCCCGAAACCAATAAATCGGCCCGGGACGAAAGGGCCAGGGCCACCAGGTAGTCGTCTTTCGGATCGGTGGTAAACGCCTCGCCGCTCTCCACGTCTGATGCCACCTCGGCCCAGCGACGTAGTAGAGCCACATATCTTTTCGCTTCGGCGACCGACAAATAGGAGCGAAACTTTGGCCTTTGCAGAACGGTGTCCAGCTCGTTCAGCAGTTTTTCCGACACGACAATCTCTACCGCCCCGTCCAGCCAGTAACGCAACAACTCCGCCGGCGCACCGGCGGCGGAAAGAACGGCCGCGATCAAAACCCCCGGGTCAACTACTAGGCGAATCACCGCTCGCGCGCCGCTTCCAGCTCGCGGTAGGCAATGGCCATGGCCTCATCTTCGGAAAGCTGGTTGCGCTGCCACAATTCGTCTAACAAGTCGCGGCCGAAATACGCCCTTAGCGCCGCCTCGACCACCTGGTACTCCCGGCGCCCCTCGCGAGCCGCCGCAATCTTGACGGCCTTGATCAGGTCTTCGTCGAGGTATAAGGTGGTCTTTCGTCTTTCCATATTTCAATATTAACAAACCGGCGGACGGTTAAGATGAATGCGTGATCGTCTCCTTTACCGGTGACCCGTTTTTAGCCCGGCGGGCGGCGCGGGCCGAGGCCGAGCTGCGCGGACTCGAGTGGCGGCTGCTCCCGCCCGAGCCCATGGCCGTGCAGCAGGCCGCCGGGGGCGGCCTCTTCGGCCCCGGCGGGGCGATCGTGGACCTGCGCGAGGCGGGCGAAGCCGAGTGGAAGGAGCTGCGCGGGGTGCTGGAGGCGCTTCCGCAGGAGAGCGTGGTCCTCCTCTACGACCCCAAACCCACCGCGGCCCGCAGCCGCTGGCTCGGCAAACACACCGAGAAGCGCGACCACCCCACCCCCCGCTACCGTGAGAAGGTGCGCTGGGTGACGAACGAGATGAAGCGCATGGGCCTGAAAGCGCCGGCGGCGGTCGCCCACTACCTGGGCGAGCTCGAGGCCGACCTCGAGGCCATCCACGCCGAGCTGGAGAAGCTGGCCCTGCTCGACGGCCCCCTCACGCTCGAGCGGGTGAAGGCGGTGGTGGCGCTGGACCCCCCGCTTTCGAGCTTCGACCTTGTGGACGCCGCGGCCGCGGGCCGTTTCGAGCGCGCCATGAAGCTGCTGCGGGGGCTGCTGGACCGCGGCGAGGAGCCGCTGCGCATCCTGGGCGCGCTGAGCAAGCACTTCACCCGCACCGCCGTCCTCTGGGCCGAGCTCCAGCGGCGCCACCTGACCGAGAAGGACGCCGCCGCGCTGCTCAAGCTGCACCCCTTCGCGGCCAAGAAGCTGCTGGCCTTTGCCCGCAGGATCGACGAAGCCCGCCTGCTGCGCGCGCTCGACGCGCTGGCCGAGGCCGAGAAGGCCGCCAAGACGGGGCGCGACCCGGTGCTGGCGCTCGAGCGGGTGCTGATGGCGCTGCGGGGCTGACCCACGGGTCAGTTTTCGTGTACGATGGTTCCATGCTCAGCGAAAGCACGGCCGAACGACTGATCGCCCACGCCCTCGCCCAGGGGGCCGACTTCGCGGAAGTCTACGTGGAGCGCACCAAGAACCGCAACCTGCGCCTGCTCGACCTGGAGGTACAGGAGGCCACCAGCGGCATCGAACGCGGCGCCGGGATCCGCCTCTTCTTCGGAACCCAGGTGGTTTACGCCTACACCAACGACCTCAGCGAGGCCAACCTGCTCGAGGTCACCGACACCCTGGCCCGCCTCAAGGGTGGCGGGGGCCGGGTGGACGCCCGCGGCGCCGGCGGCCTCGACTTCCGCAAGACCGCGCCCGCGGGCCGGCACGCTCCCGAGCGGCCTTTCGAGGCCCGCGATAAGCGCTGGCGCATCGAGCGGCTGGCCGAGGCCGACGCCGCCGCGCGGGTGGGCCCCGAGATCAAGAAGGTGCAGATCTACCTGCTGGAGCGCGACCAGGAGATCCTCGTCGTGAACAGCGAGGGCGTCTGGAACACCGACCGGCGGGTGCGCACCCGCTACATGGTGACGGCCATCGCCGAGAACGAGCAGGGAATGCAGACCGGCTTCGCCGGCCCTGGCCTGAGCGTGGGGCTCGAGCTCTTCGACCTGGAGCCCCCGGCCGAGCACGGCCGCGCCGCCGGCGAGCAGGCGCGGACCCTGCTCGGGGCCAGGCCCGCCCCGGCCGGCCCGATGCCGGTGGTCATCGGCAACGCCTTCGGCGGCGTCATCTTCCACGAGGCGCTGGGCCACCTGCTCGAGACCACCTCGGTCGCCCGCAAGACCAGCGTGCTCACGGACAAGCTGGGCGAGCAGATCGCCAGCAACGCGGTCACCTACGTCGACGACGGCACCCTCCCCCACGCCTGGGGTTCGTCGGAGTACGACGACGAGGGCGCCCCCACCGAACGCACCGTCCTCATCGAGAAGGGCGTACTGAAAAGTTACATGGTGGACCGCTGGGGCAGCCTGATGACCGGCTACCGCCCCACCGGCTCCGGCCGCCGGCAGGACTACACCTTCGCCCCCACCAGCCGCATGCGCAACACCTTCATCGAAGCGGGCGACGCCTCCATCGAGAGCCTCTTCGAGGGCATCGAGTTCGGCCTCTACGCCAAGAAGATGGGCGGCGGCCAGGTCAAGCCCGGCTCCGGCGAGTACAACTTCGCGGTACAGGAGGGCTACGTCATCCGAAACGGCCGGGTGGAGGAGCCCGTAAAGGGCGCGATGCTCGTGGGCAAGGGGCCCGAGAGCATCCAGCGGATCGTGGCGGTGGCGGCGGACCGGAAGAACGCGCCGGGGATGTGCGGTTCCCTCTCGGGCTCCATCCCCGTCGAGGTGGGCCAGCCCCACCTGCTCATCAGCGAGATCGTCGTGGGAGGCGAAGGATGACCCTGCAAGAAGCGCAAACCTACCTGCTCGAGCGCGCCCGCGAGCGCGGCGTGGAGCTCGAGGCCCTGGCCACCGGCAGCCGCGAGCTGACGCTGCGCGCCCGGGAGGGCGACCTGGAAGAGATCACCGAGGCCGAAAGCGCGGGCATCGGGGTGCGCGTCGTCACCGGCGGCAAGACGGGCTACGCCTACACCGAGGAGCTCACCCCCGAAGCCCTGGACTGGGTGCTCGCCGAGGCGGTGGAGAACGCCGAGCTGCAGGCCGACACCGAAGGCTTCCTTCCCCCCGGCCGCCCCCTCGGCCGTCACGACCTGCTGGGCGAGGGCCTCTCCGCCCCGGTGGACGAGAAGAAGCGGCTGGCGCTGGCGCTCGAGCGCGAGGTCCAGAAGGACCCGCGGGTGCGGCAGGTGGGCGCGGCCAGCTATAGCGAACGCGAGTTCCAGACCGAGCTGGCCTCCACCAAGGGAGCCCAGGGCGGTTACCGCAGCGGCTACGCCTACCAGATGGTGAACGCGGTGATGGGCGCGGGCGCGAGCGTCAAACAGGGGTTCGAGCTCAAGGTGACGCGCGAGATCGCCGCCCTCGACCCCGCCAGCACCGCGCAGGAGTTCCTCCACAAAACCGGCCGGCTGCTGGGCGCGCGTCCGCTCCCGAGCGGCCGCTACACCGCCTACCTGGAACCCAAGGCCTTCCTGGCGCTGCTCGCGCCCTTCGTCTCGATGTGGAGCGCCAAGCAGGTGCTCGAGGGCAAGAGCCGCCTCGCGGACAAGCTGGGGCAGCAGGTCGCGAGCGCGGTCTTCACGCTTTACGACGACCCCGACCACCCCGAAGGCCTGATGAACGCCCCCTTCGACGCCGAGGGCACCCCCACGCGCAAGGTCTACCTGCTGCGTGAGGGCGTGGTCGAGAGCTTCCTGCACAACAGCCAGACCGCCCGCAAGCTGGGGCACGAGCCCACCGGCCACGCCACCCGCAGCTACAAGGGCGTGCTCGGCGTGGCCCCGCACAACCTCATCGTCGCCCCCGGCGCGGGCGTGCGGCTCGAGGAGGGCGTGCTCGTGACCGACTTGATGGGCGTGCACGCCGGGGCCAACCCCATCTCGGGCGACTTCTCGCTGCAGGCGCTGGGCCTCAAGATCGAAGGGGGCGAGGAGGCCTATCCCGTCGAAAACTTCACCATCAGCGGCAACGTCTTCGAGCTGCTCCAGCGCATCGTGGCCGTCGGCCAGGAACTCGAGTGGAGCGTGATGTTCCTGGTGGGGGCGAGCCCCATGGTCGAGGTCGCCGACGTCGCTTTCGCAGGTGCTTGAACGAGGATTTGAATCGGCGTACGGGGCCTTGACCGGGAAGGCAAATCTCTAGATCCCCCAGTTCCCAAAGTCCCCACCCGGCCCTCCCCTCGGGGAGGGCTTCTTGTTGCGCCGCAACCAAACCGAAGGCTCTTGTTGCGGCGAAAAACCACGAGCTACAAGCTACGAGCCACAGGCCGATTCCCACAGGCCATTTCCTGCGAACCCTCCTTGCCGTTGGAACGACGGGCTTCCTGCCGTACCATGGATGGCGTGAAACCCCCAAAGCCTCCCCTCGTGGACGCGCACCTCGACCTCGCCCACAACGTGCTCGACATGGGGCTCGACCTGACCCTGCCGCTCGTGGAGCTGAGGCGGCGGCGCACGGAGGGCGACGTGCCCACGGTCACGCTGCCGGCGCTGGAGGAGGCGGGCGCCGCGCTCGTCTTCGCCACCCTCTTCGCCAGCCCCTACCACCCCGAGCACAACCCCGAAGGCTACCGCACCCCGGACGAAGCCCACGCCTGGGCCCTGCGCCAGCTCGAGCTCTACCGCCGCTGGGCGGACGAGGGCCGGATTCGGCTCGTCACCGACCGGGCCGGCCTCGAAGCCCACCTGAGGGCCTGGGAGGAAGACGGCGTGGTCGGCGCAATCGTCCTGATGGAGGGCGCCGACCCCATCCGCACCCCGGACGAGCTGAACTTCTGGGCCGACGCCGGGGTGCGGCTGGTGGGGCCCGCCTGGATCGGCAACCGCTACGCCGGCGGCAGCTGGTACGGCACCGGCGGCCTCACCGAGCTGGGCCGCGAGCTGATGGCGGCCCTGCAGGACGAACCGCGGGTGGCCCTCGACGCGAGCCACCTCTCGGAACGCTCTTTCTGGGAGGCGGTCGAGCGCTACGAGGGCCCGATGCTGGCCAGCCACTCCAACGCGCGCCGCTACGTGGACCACGAACGCCACCTCACCGACGCCATGATCCGCGCGATCGGCGAGCGCGGCGGGGTGATCGGCACCGTCTTCTACAACGCCTTCCTGCAGGAAGGCTGGAAGCGGGGCGAGCCGCGACCGGGGCTCGAGGCCGCGCGGCGCCACATGGCGCACGTCGCCGGCCTGATCGGCTGGGACCGCGTGGGCATCGGCTCCGACTTCGACGGGGGTTTCGGCGCCCGCGAGCTTCCCGAGCCGCTCGACCGCCCCGCCGACCTGCGGCGGTTGGGGGATCTGCTGCCCGCGGGCGTCTTCCCCGGCGTCCTCGGCGAGAACTGGCTTCGCTGGCTGCGCAGCTGGCTGCCCTGACAGCCGCTTCTCATGCACAGGGGCTAGCCTGCGGTATGCGTTCCGCTTTCTGGTGGCTGCTGCTCGCGGCCTCGGCCCTGGCCACCTCCTCGGGCAAAAGCCCCGCCCCCGCACCGGCGCGGCCCCTCGCGGCCCAGGTGCTGGACGTCAAGGTCGACGGGCGCGCGGGCGCCTACACCTTCGCGGTTCGGGTGCAGAGCCCCGACACCGGCTGCGAACGTTACGCCGACTGGTGGGAAGTGGTCACCCCCGACGGGTCGAAGCTGCTCTACCGCCGCGTGTTGCTGCACGCCCACACCCGCGAGCAACCCTTCACGCGCTCGGGCGGACCGGTGCTGATCGATCCCGACACCGAGGTGGTGGTGCGGGTGCACGTCAAACCCCTCGGCTACGCCGCGAACGCCCTGAAGGGCAGCGTGGCGACCGGGTTCGAACCGGTCGTTCTGCCGCAGGGTTTCGGCGCAAAGCTGGCGGAGTCCGGGCCCCTGCCCACCTCCTGCTGGTTCTGAGGGCGGCAAGGCGAACGGGGCCCCATTGGGGCCCCGCGGCAAGGCAAACGGGAAACGGGTTCAGGCCGTGGCGGGCTGCTTCTCTTCCTTCTCGCTCTTGGCCTTGATGCGCTTGAGGCGGAAGGTGTCCTCGCGCTCGCGCTGCTCGAGGACCAGCTTGATGAAGCGCATCTGGTGCAGCACGCCGGGAATCACCACCTGCTCCAGCGCGTTGACGCGGCGGGTGGTCTTCTTGATCTCCTCGCCGATGCGGCGCAGCCGGGTCTCGGTGTTGGCCACCTCGACGAGCGCCTGAGCGAAGCGGCGGAAGGCCTCCTGCGCCTTCAGGGTCTGCCCACCCGTGGCGATGGGGCTCGCCGCCGCGCCCTCGGGCCAGTCCACGTTCAGCTTGGGCACCTTGGTGCCCCAGACGTTCTCGACCTCGGCCTCCACGCTGCCCAGCACGGGCATGCCCAGGGCCAGCGCGTCCACGGCTTCGGGACCGTCGAAGGCCTTGGCCAGGAAGAGGGCGAAGTAGGCGTCCTTGGCCGCGTCCTCGAGCCGCTTGCGCGCCTCGAGCGTCTCGTGCACCAGCGCGAAGAACTCCCCCACCAGCGCGTCGCGCTTCTTCTTGAGCAGGTCCACCCCCTTGCTGGCCAGCTGCAGCTGGCTGCGTTTTTGCAAGAGGGTCATCCGGGTGGGGCTGATCTGTTCCATGACGCCTCCCGGCTAGACCTGGCCCCAGATCTCTTCGAGCTTGGCGCCGTAGTACTTGCCGATGTGGTCGCGCGAGATGCGCTTCAGCTCGGACTGCGGCAGCGTCGAAAGCAGGGCCCAGGCCAGGTCGAGCGACTGCTCGAGGGTGCGGTTCGCCGAGCCCTGGTTGATGAAGTACTTCTCGAACTGGTCGGCGAACTCGAGGTACTTGCGGTCGTTCTCGGTGAGCGCGTCCTCACCGATGATGGCCACCAGCTTGCGGATGTCCACGCCGTTGGAGTAGGCGGCGTAGAGCTGGTCGGCCACCTGCTTGTGGTCGTCGCGGGTCTTCCCCTTGCCGATGGCGTTGTTCATCAGCCGCGAGAGCGAGGGCAGGGGGTCGATGGGCGGGTAGAGGTTCTTGCGGTGCAGCTCGCGCGACAGCTGGATCTGACCCTCGGTGATGTACCCCGTCAGGTCGGGCACCGGGTGGGTGCGGTCGTCGTCGGGCATCGAGAGGATGGGCAGCTGGGTCACCGAACCGCTCTTGCCCTCGATCACGCCGGCACGCTCGTAGATCGTCGCCAGGTCGGTGTACATGTAGCCCGGGTAGCCGCGGCGACCGGGAATCTCCTCACGCGACGCGGCGACCTCGCGCAGCGCGTCACAGTAGTTGAGCATGTCGGTAAGGATGACCAGCACGTGGTAGTCGTGCTCGAAGGCCAGGTACTCGGCCACCGTGAGCGCCATGCGCGGGGTGAGGATGCGCTCGATCGTGGGGTCGTCGGCCTTGTTGAGGAAGAGCACGCTGCGCGCGAGCGCCCCGGTGCGCTCGAACTCGTTCACGAAGAAGGAAAGCTCGCGCTGGGTGATCCCCATGGCGGCGAAGACCACGGCGAACTGCACGTCCTCACCGGGCACCGTCGCCTGGCGGGCAATCTGAGCGGCCAGCTCGTTGGCCGGCAGACCCGAGCCCGAGAAGATGGGCAGCTTCTGCCCGCGCACCATCGTGTTCATCACGTCGATGGTCGAGATGCCCGTCTGGATGAACTCCTCGGGCTTGCGGCGGGCCACCGGGTTGATGGGCTTACCGATGATCGGCTCGCGCTTCTCGGGAGTGATCGGGGGCAGGCCGTCGATCGGCTTGCCGATGCCGTTGAAGCGGCGGCCCAGCATCTCCGGGCTCACGCCCAGGCGCGCCACGTCCTCGACCAGGCTGACCGTGGTGGTGGCCAGGTCCAGACCGGTGGTCTCCTCGAACACCTGGATGACCGCGTACTCCTCGGAGACCTCGATGACCTGACCGCCGCGCACGCGCCCGGAACCGTCCTTGATCTCGACGATGGCGCCGTAGGCCAGGTCGCTGGCGTTCTCCACGAAGAGCAGCGGCCCCGAGATGTAGGTGAGGGAGGTGTACTCTTTCTTGAACAGATCCATGGTTCTTCTCCCTTAGGCCGCGGCCTTGAAGGCGCTCTTGATCTCGGCCAGAACCTCGTCCTTGTAGGCTTCGAACTCGTCCTCGGGGACGTAACGGGCGCGGGCGATCTTCTCAATCACCTCGTGCTGGATGATCTCGTCGATCGTCACGCCGGCCTGGATCGCTTCCGAAGCGGCCTCGTACAGCCCCATGATCATCTGCATGATGCCGTAGGCCTTCTTTAGCGAGCAGTAGGCGTCGACGGCGTCAAAGGCGTTCTGCTGGAGGAAGTCCTCGCGGGCGATCCGCCCCACCTCGATGATGAGGCGCTCGGCGTCCTGCAGCGCGTCGGGGCCGACGAGCTGGACGACCTCCTGCAGGCTGGCCTCCTGCTGCAGGAGCTCCTGCAGGCGGTTGCGCAGCTCGGGGTAGTCTTCGGCCACGTGCTTGCGGTACCAGGGGTCGAGGATGTCGATGAAGAGCGAGTACGACCCGTTCCAGTTGATCGCCGGGAAGTGGCGGCGGTAGGCGAGCGAGGCGTCGAGGCGCCAGAAAGCGCCGACGATGCGCAGCGTGGACTGGGTCACCGGCTCGGACATGTCGCCGCCCGGAGGGCTGACCGCACCGACGATCGAGACCGCCCCCGGCTCCTTGTTGAGGGTGACGACGCGGCCGGAGCGCTCGTAAAACGCGGCCAGGCGCGCGGCCAGGTAGGGCGGGTAGCCTTCTTCGGCGGGCATCTCCTCGAGGCGGCTGGAGATCTCGCGCAACGCCTCGGCCCAGCGGCTGGTCGAGTCGGCCATCAGGGCCACCGAGACGCCCTGGTCGCGGAAGTACTCGGCCAGGGTGACGCCCACGTAGATGCTCGCCTCGCGCGCGGCCACCGGCATGTTGGAGGTGTTGGCGATCAGCACGGTGCGCTGCATCAGCGGGCCGCCGGTCTTGGGGTCTTCCAGCTCGGGGAACTCGACGAGCACGTCGGTCATCTCGTTGCCGCGCTCACCGCAGCCCACGTAGACCACCACGTCGGCGTTCGACCACTTGGCCAGCGACTGCTGGGTCACGGTCTTGCCCGAACCGAAGGGCCCGGGGATCGCGGCGGTGCCGCCCATGGCCACCGGGAAGAGCACGTCGAGGATGCGCATGCCGGTGAGGAAGGGCTCGTTGGGGTCCTCCTTGGAGGTGATGGGTCGGGCGCGGCGTACCGGCCAGAGGTGGTACATCTTCAGCTCGGTCCCGTCCTCGAGCACCACCACCGGTTCCTCGATGGTGTAGGCCCCCGCGGGCTTGACCGACTTCACGGTGCCGCTGACCCCCGGGGGAACCAGGATCTTGTGGGTGAACTGGAACTCGGGCACGGTGCCGAGCACGTGACCGCCCGAGACCACGTCCCCGGGCTCGACCGCGGGGGTCCAGTCCCAGGTCTTCTCGCGGTCGAGCGCGTGCACCACGACGCCGCGGTCGATGAAGTCGCCGGTTTTGTCCTGTAACTTGTCGAGAGGGCGCTGGATGCCGTCGTAGATGGCGTTAAGCATGCCGGGGCCCAGCTCGACCGAGAGCGGGTTTCCGGTCGAGACCACCGGCTCGCCCACTTGCAGGCCCGAGGTGTCCTCGTAGACCTGCACGAACGCGGTGTCGCCGTCGAGGCGGATGATCTCGCCGACCAGCCCCTCCTCGCCGACCTTGCAGATGTCGAACATGCGGGCGCCGCTCATGCCTTTGGCGATGACCGCCGGGCCCGCGATCTTGTAGATGGTTCCTTGGATCATTCCCGTTTGCCTCCTTGCGCTAAAGCTTGATGTCGTAGCCGATCGTCGACTTCACCAGCCGCCGCATGTACTCGGTGGCGTCTTCCTCGCCGGCCGCGAAGGCCTGCGCCAGCGAGGTAAAGGGAAGCAGGACCGGCAGGTCGCGCCCCCGCATCACCCGCTCCACCGCCTCGTAGGGCTCGGGCAGGAGCCCTTCGTCCACGGCGATCAGGGCGAACTCGTCGCTCTCGACCATCTCGGCCAGACGCTCGGTGGCCTCGGCTTCGTCCCGGGCGGTCGTCACTTCGAGGCCGCCCAGGCGGAATCCGGTGGCCGTTTCGGGATCGGTGAGCACGGCGATCTTCACGAGCAGAACACCTCCCGCTCCACGGCCTCGACCGGCAGGCGGTAGTAGGCGCGGCGCGCGATCAGGCGCAGGCGGGCCGCCTCCCACTCCATGGCGCGGACGAACGCGGTCACCAGACCGGCGCCCTCCGCGTCGAAGGCACCGCGCCCGGCGCGTTCGAGCAGCAGGCAGCGCAGCGCGTGCTCGAGCTCGCCCAGGTCTCGCGCGGCCGCCAGCGGCTCGAGCGGCGTACCCGCGAGCTCGTCCACGGCGGCGACCTCACCGCCCGCGATGCGGGTGAACAGCGCCTCGCTGACGTGGCGCCCGCCCTTGACGAAGTAGGCGTCGGCGTCGGCCACGCCCCCCCGCTGCGCCAGCTTGAAGGCGGTGGAGAGGTTGACGCCGTCGATCTCGTAGGCCAGGTAGTCCTGCAGGAAGGCATCGTCGATCCTTCCCGCCAGCTTGCGCAGCCCTTCGAAGTAGGCCCGGTCCAGGGCGACCTCGATCTGCTCCGCCTCCCCACCGGCGGCCACGGCCTCGCGCAACGCCGCCGAGAGCGGGTGGCCGGGCAGGACCAGGGCCTGCACCACGCCCGCCGCGTCCGGCGCCTCGATCATCGCCTGCAACACGGCCTCGGGCAGGGTGCCGCCGACCAGGTTGGCACGGATCTCCTCGGCCGAGAGGCCCACCTCCTTGGCGCGCAGGATCGTCTTGATGTTCGCCAGGTCGGCGCGCGAGAGCAGCATGACGACGGCCTCGCGGGTCTCGCCGCCCACCAGCTCGGGCAGCGAGCCCACGACCTGCCGCAGGCGCGCGGCGACGGCGCGGTCGACCGCGCCCAGGTCCTCGCCGGTCAGGTGCTCGGCGTAGGGGGTCTCGCCCAACGCGCCGACGAAGTCGTCGAAGTTCAGGTTCAGGGCTTCCTGGAAGAAGCCCTCGGGCAGGAGGCTCGAGCGGCGGACGCGCACGCGCGCGTTCAGGTATCCAAAGTCGTCCGTCACCGGGACCTCCTCATGCCCACAGAACCTGCGAGACCTTGGCGGAAAGAACCTCCCACGCGCGCTCCAGCCGGTCGGGCAGCGTGTTCGCCACCCGGGTCTTGCCGCCCTTGGCCACGGCCACGACGCCCAGGCGCACGGCGTCGTCGGCCTGCACCGCCAGCCCCTTGCCCTCGGCCCAGCCCTTGAGCCGGGGGACGTCGTCGGGGTGGACGACGATGGCCTCGGCCTCGCCCACCGCGGCCACGGCCTCCTCGGCCAGGCGCTCGAGCAGCGTCGGGTACTCCGGGTTCTGGGGGAGCTCTTCGAGGCGGCCCTGCACCTCACGGTAGATCGTGGCGATGACCTCACCCTTGGCCTCGACGCGGGCCGTGGTGACCGCCAGCTCCGCCGCGCTCTCGGCGCGGTGCAGCTCGGCCTGTTTGCGCGTCTCGAGCTTGCGCTGCTGCGCCGCTACCAGCGCCTCGGCCTTCTCCTTGGCCTCGGCGACGATCGCCGCCGCCTCTTCCTCGGCCTTGGCCATCAGCTGCTGGATCTCGGCCAGCACCTCCTCCTGGAGGATCGTTTCTAGTTTAGACATGCACCGCCTCCCGTGACGGTTCGCCCGACGCCGCGTGCGGCGCGGGCGAAGCCGTTATGCACCGCTCTAGAGCCTGCCGAGCAAGATGAACGCGATCACGAGACCGAAGATGACCAGGGTTTCCGGCAGCAGCAGGAAGATCAGCGCGGTACCGAACATCCCGGGCTTCTCGGCCACGGCTCCGACGCCCGCCGCACCGATGCGGGCCTGCGCCACGCCGGTGCCGAGCGCGCCCAGGCCGACCGCGAGGCCGATACCCAGGCCGATCAGGCCCCTGCTGACGCCGCCGTCACCGCCGGCGGTGTTCTCCGCAGCCATCGCCAGAGCGCCCAGAACCATCATCCCCAGTGCAGTTAGAACTTTCTTCATGATGTAACCTCCACAACCCTTCTCTCTTGCTCCCTAAGATGCAGTGCCTGCATCGTTACGGACGGACTTGAACGGGCGGTACGGCCGCCCCGACTCCTCGTAGAAACCGAACTTGGTGAAGAACTCGACCCAAACCAAACGGATGGGCTGCAGGATGTGCCCCATCATCGTCAGCGCCAGGATCGTGAGGTGCGTCAGCAGACCCACGACCAGGCCGACCAGGACCCCGAGGATCCCCAGCTTTTCGGCCAGGGAGAAGCCCAGGTCGGTGGCCAGGTTGGCCATGATCGCCCCGGCCACGCCGACGGCGTAGATACGGATGTAGCTGAGGATGTGCCCGCCCTGGGTGGGCAGCTCGGCGATCATCAGGACCACCCGCGACATCACGATGCCCAGCAGGAAGACCGCGAAGCCGGCGTACATGACCAGGTTGTACCCGCCCCCGCTGGCTCCGGTGAGGAAGGTGTAGGCGAAGACGATCAGGCCCACGAGCCCGCCCAGGTAGCCCGTCGCCTCCCAGAAGTGCTTCATGTGGCCGTGGCGCAGGCTCAGCCAGGCGCGCACGCCCAGGCCGTGGAAGACCTGGAAGACCCCGAAGGCGATGGCGATCAGGATCATCATCGTGGCCGTCGCCGCGGTGTCGGCCCTGGGAATGGCGATGGGAATCAGGCCCTCGTTGTGGCCCGGCACGTAGAAGACGCCCAGGTGTTCGAGGAAGTTGCCGAAGAACTCACCGTAGATGAAGCCCCAGACGACGGTCCAGAAGATCATGGCGTTGAGGACGAAGACCAGGTCCTTGACCACCGGGGGCTTCATGTGAATGCCGAAGAACTCGATGACGAGCGGCTTCTTCTGTTTGACCAACCCGGAGAGCAGCCGCGCGATCAGCATGAAGAGCAGGGCGTAGCCCAGGTCGCCCACGATCATCCCGAACCAGAAGGGGAAGAAGACGGCCACAACCCAGGTCGGGTCCCAGGTGCCGTACTTGGGGATGTTCAGGAACTCGATGAGCATCTGGAAGGGCTTGACCATGGGGCCGTTCTCGAGGGTGACCGGAACCCGGTCGGCCTCGTGGTGCTCGTCGGCGGGTTCGAGGGTGTAGACGACGTGCTCCTTGTGGGCCGCCAGCGCCTCTTCCACCTTGCCCTTGAGCCGCGCGGGGATCCAGCCGAAGAGCGCAAAGCCGAAGCGGCCGGCGGCGATGTCGAGCAGCGCGCGCAGGCGTGCGGCTTCGTCCATCGCCCGGGTCCAGAGGGAGCGCAGCGGGGCCTCCGCCTCCTTGCGCAGCCGGGTCAGCGCCGAGTGCACGTTTTCGAGCTCCTCGGGCGCCAGCTTGGCGCGCTCGCGCATGCGCACCCGCGCCTCGCCGAGCGAGAGGCCGGCGAACGGACCGGTCAGGCGCAGCTCGCCGATGCCCTTGCGGGAAAGGGCGCCCCGCGCCGTCTCCAGGTCGCCCTGGAGGACGACCGCGAGCGCCGCGACCCGGCCGTCGAGCGGCTGGTGGGCGAGCACGTAGCGGTCTTCCAGCGCCTCGCCGAGGGCTTCGGCGGCCACTTCCAGCTCGGACTCCTTCTCGAGGAGGAAGGGCAGCACCGCCAGCCACCGGCTGGTGTCGAGGCCGTGGGCCATCTCCGCCAGCGTCTCGACCGGCTGCTGGTAGAGGTCGATGAGGTCGATCTCTTCACGCAGCTTCTCGGCTTCGCGCGTGAGCACGTCGGCGCGGTGGACCAGGGGCTCGAGCTCCGACTCGGCCGCGGCCAGCCCTCCCTCGAAGGGGCGGGTGGCCTCCGGCGCCGAGCCGAGCAGCGCGAGGGCGTGCTCCGCCCCCTGGACCACGCGCTGCCAGCGCTTGGCCGCGTCCTCTTCCTCGGGACTGTAGGCGTACTCCGGCAGCTCTTCGGTGCGGAGCGCGTCGATCTGCACCACCCCGATGCGCTGCAGCTCCCCGAGAAGCTCGTGCACCCGGCGCTTGGGGCCGGCGACGATCAGCTTCTCCATGGGTGCGATCACGGAAGGACCTCCTCGAGGACCGCTTCCACGGCCCCTTTGAGCTTGCCTTCCGCGGCCGCCTTGACCTTCTGGGCCTCCGCCTCGGCCTTGCGGCGGGCCTCCTCTTCGATCCGCCGCACCTCGGCTTCGATTTGTTCGCTGTATTCGGCGGCGAGCCGTTCGACTTCCTCTTCGGCCTGCCTGAGGATGCGTTCGGCTTCCGCCCGGGCTTCGGCCAGTTTGGCCTCTGCGGTCTTCTGCGCCTCCTCGAGTTTTTGCGCCAACTCGCGCTCCCGCTCGGCGAGACTCTTTACCAGTCCTAGGCCTTGCATACCGCCTCCTTATACCCCGCGAAACACGGCTAAACTCGCGTCTGCGACGCGTCCCGGCGCATAATACCCCAGGCCCCCTGAGGTGTCAACGCGCGCCCGTCAGGGGGCGAACCAACGTCTACCATCATACGCGAAGCGCCCTGCGCGTGTATGCTCGATGCCGTGAAGGTCGTGCTCTCCCCCCGCGGCGCCGCCCGCGTCCTCGCCCGCCACCCCTGGGTCTGGCAGAGCGACGTGAAAAGCCTCCCCGAGACCCCCGGCATCCACCCCGTCTACGGGCCCCGGGGGCTGTTGGGCTGGGCCCTGACCAACCCCCGCTCGCTGATCCAGGTGCGCGTCTTCCACTTCGGACCCACGGACGACCCGCTCGCCGCCCTGTGGGCCAACCTCGAGCG
This sequence comes from Oceanithermus profundus DSM 14977, assembly GCF_000183745.1. Taxonomy (NCBI): domain Bacteria; kingdom Thermotogati; phylum Deinococcota; class Deinococci; order Thermales; family Thermaceae; genus Oceanithermus; species Oceanithermus profundus. Next base: position 1,501,510 of record NC_014761.1, read on the forward strand.
CGCCCTGGCCTTTCGCCGGGAAGCCTACGAAGCCGAGCCCGAGGGGGGCTTCCGCCTCGTGCACGCCGAAGGCGACCTGCTGCCCGGCCTGGTCGTGGACGGCTACGCCCGCCACCTCGTGGTGCAGGCGCACGCCGCCGCCTGGGAGCCGCTCCTCGGCGAGTTGACGCTGCGGCTCGAGGCGGCCCTGAAGCCCGCGGGCATCCTGGCCAAGCACGACGCGCCGCTGCGCGAGCGCGAGGGGCTGGAGCGCTACCTGCGCACCCTCGCCGGGCGCGTGCCCGAGGCCGTGGAGGTGCGCGAGGGGGCCGTGCGCTACCGCGTCCGCCTCCAGGGCGGGCAGAAGACCGGAGCCTTCCTGGACCAGCGCGACAACCGCCTGCGCCTCGAGGCCTACCTGGAGGGCCGCGGCTACGCGCGGGCCCTGGACGTCTTTGCCTACCAGGGGCTCTTCGCCCTGCACATGGCGCGCCACGTCGCCGAGGTGGAGGCGGTGGACAGCTCCGCCGCGGCGCTGGAGGCGGCCCGGGAAAACGCGGCCCTGAACGGGCTCGAAAACCTTCGCTTCACCGAGGCCAACGCCTTCGACCTGCTGCGCGAGCGCCAGCGCGCCGGGGAGCGCTACGACGTGGTCGTCCTCGACCCGCCCGCGTTCGCGGCCCGCAAAGCCGACCGCGAGCGCGCCCTGGCGGCGTACAAGGAAGTGAACCTGCGGGCGTTGAAGCTGCTCGCACCGGGCGGGCTGCTGGTCACGGCCTCCTGCAGCCACCACGTCTCCGAGGCCGACTTCTACGCCATGCTCGCCTCGGCGGCCGCCGACGCCCACCGGATCGTGCGCGTCCGCGAGCAGCGCGGGCAGGGCTGGGACCACCCCGTCTTGCTCACCGTTCCCGAGACCCGGTACCTTAAGCTGGCCTTGATGGAGGTGCTCGAGTGAACGAACGCGAAGAGTCCCGGGCCGAGCCGCTGCCCGACGAGCTCCAGCGCAAGCTGGGCGAGCTGGGGGAGTACCTGGTCTGGCGCATCGGCACCAACGAGGCCGAGGACGTGCTGATCGTGCGTGTGGGCCTGGCCTCGAACACCCCGCGGTTCAACGAGCTCCCCACCCTGCGCAACGTCGGCGAACGCAAGATCGAGGAGCTGGTCAAGGAAGGCCGGGTCCGGGTGGAGTGGGTGGAGTAGGCGATGGAGCTCGAGCGCGACGTCGCCTTCTGCCTCGCCGCCGCTGATCCCGCGGCCGCGCAGGCGCTGCTGGAGCGTCCGCAGGAGGCGTTGGGGCGGCTGGCGGTCTTTCGCGACCTCGAGCTCTCGGGCGACGAGCTGCGGGGCGCGCTCGTCGCCCCCTTTGCGCTGCTGGGCGAGGTGCGCTTCCCCTTCCGCGCGCGCTTCACGACCCGCGGGGAGACGGCCGTGCTCGAACCCCTCGACCCCGGTGCGGACGATCTCGCCGCCGAGCTCTCGGGGCGCGCCCGGCGGGAGGGTTCGCAGGTCTGCTACCGCGCCCGGGTGCGGCTACGGGTGCGCCTTCCCGAAGGGGAAAAGTGGGGCGGCCGCGCGTTCAAGAAGATGGCCGAAGCGGCCTTCGCGCGAACCCTCGAACGCACCCTCGCGGACGTAAACCGTGGCGCGCACGGCGGTTTGTTAGACTGAGAAAAGCATAAGAAGCGCTCGGAAAGGAGGGCTTGCACATGGCCAAAGTCACGTTCCTGGGACATGCTGCGGTTCTGCTGGAGGGTCGGGAGACCACGCTGGTGATCGACCCCTTCCTCACCGGCAACCCCGTCGCCACCGTGGGGCCGGAGGCGCTGCAAGCGGACCTGGTCGTCCTTACGCACGCCCACGGCGACCACTGGGGCGACACCCTGGCCCTGGCCGGCAAGGGCGCGACCGTGGTATCGACCTACGAGATCGCCGTCTACGCCGAGAAGCACGGCGCCCAGGCCTTCGCCATGAACATCGGCGGACGCTACGCCTTCCCCGGCGGCTGGCTCAAGTTCTACCCCGCGTGGCACTCGAGCTCGTTCCCCGACGGCACCTACGGCGGCATGCCGATGGGCGTCGTCGTCGAGCTGGACGGCAAGAAGATCTACCACGCCGGCGACACCGCGCTCTTCAGCGACATGCGGCTAATCGGCGAGGAAGGCCTCGACCTGGCCCTCCTGCCCATCGGCGACACCTTCACCATGGGCCCCGACGACGCCCTGACGGCGCTCGAGCTGCTGAAGCCCAAGAAGGTCGTCCCCATCCACTACAACACCTTCCCGGTGATCGAACAGGACGGCGAGGCCTTCGTCGCCCGCGCCCGGACGCTCGGCGTCGAGGGCGCGGCCCTGAAACCCGGAGAGGCGATCGAAGTCTAGCCCATGAGTCTGCGTAGCCTGCGCCGCGAGGACTTCCGGCTCGAGCTGCTGCTCGGCCTCGGCAAGACGGCGCAGGTCTACCTGGCCCGCGCCCCCGACGGCACCGAGGTGGCGCTCAAGCTGCCCCGCAAGGAGGTGCGCGAGGACGAACGCCTGGCGCAGATGTTCGCCCAGGAGGTTCGGCTCTCGATGGGCCTCAAGCACCCCCACCTGCTGCGCGGGCTCGCGGGCAAGCCGTTCGGCGAGGGCGCCTTCGTGGCGCTCGAGTACATGCCCGACGGCACCCTCGACACCTTGCTGCGGCAGGGGCCGCTCGATCGGGAGCTGGCGCTGAACCTGCTGACGCAGCTGCTCGAAGCCCTGATCTACCTTCACGGTCGCGGCATCGTCCACCAGGACATCAAGCCCGCCAACGTCTTCATGAAGGGGGAGGTCGCCAAGCTCGGCGACTTCGGGGTCGCCCGCACCCAGGACAACCCCAACCCCTTCGAACGCGCCGGCAGCCCCTTCTACATGGCGCCCGAGATCTTCCAGGGGCACGCGGCGACCCCCGCCTCGGACGCCTACTCGTTGGGCGTCCTCGCCTACGAGCTGCTCACCGGCAAGCGCCCCTTCTACGGCGACAGCTACGAGGCGCTGATGGCCGCCCACCTCACCAAGGCCCCGCCGCGCCTGCCCGCCGAACTCGACCTGCACCCCAAGCTGGTCCAGCGCATCCGCGGGCTGCTGACCAAGGACCCCGCCCGCCGCACCCACCTGGAAAGCCTCCGGCGCACCCTCGGGGGTTACTACACCGTCGAGGCGGCCCCCGAACGTCCGCAGAAGAACCCGCGCGGGTTCCGTTTTCTCGGTTGGTTGAGGAGGAAGAAGCGATGAAGCCCGTCTGGACCCCCAGCGAAGCCTACACCCGAGGCAGCCACCTCGAGCGCTTGATGCAGCGGCTCGAGCTGCCCGACTACGACGCCCTCTACGCCTTCAGCGTCGAACACCCCGACGCCTTCTGGAAGGCGACGCTCGAGCAGATAGGCCTCGAGTGGTTCGAACCCTACGAGGACTACGTCGACCTCAGCCGCGGGGTGATGTGGCCCGAGTGGTTCCCCGGCGGCAAGCTGAACCTGGCCCACAACGCCACCACCCGCCACGCCACCGGCGAGCGGGCGCGCCAGCTGGCGCTGATCTGGGAAGGCGAGAACGGCGCGGTGGTGCGCCTCACCTACCGCGAGCTCGACCGCCAGGTGGCCCAGGCCGCCTCCGCCCTGCGCGAGCTGGGCGTGGGCCGCGGCGACCGGGTGGGCCTGTTCCTGCCCATGCTGCCCGAGACCGCGGTGGCCTTTCTGGCCGTCGCGCGCATCGGCGCGATCGCCATCCCTATCTTCTCGGGCTACGGCGCCGAGGCCACGGCCACCCGCCTGGCCGACGCCGGCGCCAAGCTGCTGGTGACCGCCGACGGCTTCTTGCGCCGCGGCCGGGTCGTGCCCATGAAGCCCGTGGCCGACGAGGCGCTCCAGCGCGCCCCCAGCGTCGAGAAGGTGCTGGTGGTGCGGCGGGTGGACGGCGGCTACGCCATGAAAGAAGGCCGCGACCTCTGGTGGGACGAGGCGGTGGCCCGCCAGCCGGGGGACGCCCCCACCGAGGCGATGGGGAGCATGGACCCCTTCATGCTCATCTACACCTCGGGCACCACCGGCCGGCCCAAGGGCACGGTCCACTACCACGCCGGCTTCCCCCTCAAGGCGGCGCAGGACATGGCCCACCTTTTCGACCTGCGCCCCGGCGAACTGATGTTCTGGTTCACCGACATGGGCTGGATGATGGGCCCCTGGGCCATCCTGGGCAGCCTCCTGCTCGGCTCCACCGTCTTCCTCTACGAGGGCGCGCCCGACTACCCCGGCCCCGACCGGCTGTGGCAGATGGTGGCGCGCCACGGCATCACCCACCTGGGCATCTCCCCCACCCTGATCCGCGCCCTCATCCCCCACGGCGAGGAGCCGGTGAAGAAGCACGACCTCTCCTCGCTGCGCGTCCTCGGCTCCACCGGCGAGCCCTGGAACCCCGAGCCCTACCAGTGGTTCTTCCAAAACGTGGGCGGCGGGCGCTGCCCCATCGTCAACTACTCCGGCGGCACCGAGGTCTCCGGCGGCATCCTCGGCTGCACGGTCTACAAGCCCATCGCCGAGGCCTCGTTCAACACCCCCGCCCCCGGCATCAAGGCGGCGGTACTCAACGACGAAGGAGAACCGGTGGTCGGTCAGGTGGGCGAGCTGGCGGTGCTCGCGCCCTGGCCGGGGATGACCAAGGGCTTCTGGAACGACCCGGAGCGCTACGAGCGCACCTACTGGAGCCGCTTCAAGGACGTCTGGGTCCACGGCGACTGGGCGTTGGTGGACGAGGAGGGCTACTGGTTCATCCTCGGCCGCAGCGACGACACCCTCAAGATCGCGGGCAAGCGCGTGGGTCCGGCGGAGCTCGAGTCGGCGGCGATCCGCCACCCGGCGGTCCAGGAGGCCGGCGCGGTGGGCGTGCCCCACGAGGTCAAGGGCGAGGTGCCGGTGCTCTTCGTGGTGCTGCGCCCCGAGTTCGAAGGCTCGGAAGCGCTGGCCGCCGAGATCGCCGAGAAGGTGGCCGAAGTGCTGGGCAAGCCCATGAGGCCGGCGGCGGTCCACTTCGTCAGCGACCTGCCCAAGACCCGCAACGCCAAGGTGATGCGCCGCCTCCTCAAAGCCGCCTACCTGGGCGAGAGCACCGGCGACACCTCGGCGCTCGTCAACCCCGAGGTGCTGGACGAGGTGCGCAAGCTGAAGAAGTGAGCGTCCTCGCCCACGGCACGCCGCAAAAGAGCGGGGCCTACGTGCTCGAGCTGGCGATCGAGGCCCCGCTCGAGCTCGCCTTCGGCCGCTTCCAGGGCGGCCGGGTCTTCCGGCTGGCGCCCGGCCGGGTCTACTACGTGGGCTCGGCCCTTGCGGGGCGGCTGCCCAGCCGCCTGCTGCGCCACGCCACCCGCGCCGGCGGCCCGCCCCACCGGATGCGGGGCGAGCTGCTCGCGTACTTCCAGGCCCTGGGCTGGGCCGTGCGCCCCCCCGCGCGCAAGACGCTCCACTGGCACGCCGACCACCTGATGGAAAGCCCCGCGGAGCTTGCGGCGGTCTACCTCTTCTACGGCGGCACGCGGCGCGAGGCCTTTCTGGAAGACGCGCTGCGCGCCCTCGGGGCCGAGCCCCTGGCCCCCGGTCTGGGCGCGGGCGACCGCCCCGGCGGCAGCCACGTGCTCTGGAGCCCCGAACCTTTGAACGTATCGTGAAGCCCACCAACGTTTCTGGTGAAAGTCTACTCTCTTTGCAGTCAATCCATCACCGCTCCCCCGAGCCAATCGCCACAACCAGCGACCACGGCGAGACCCTGAATCACGCTCAGGGTAGTCCCAGGGATCGCCTTGCGCATCCAGGGCGACGGGTTTCGTTTGGTACCCGCGAGACCCCGGGTCGCGCGCCCTTCGGGCGCTTGCCCGGGGTGACGAAGAGATTGTGTGCGAAAAACAAAACCCCCGTTCCGTACGAGCGGGCCGCAAGCCCGCGGGATCCCGGATCAAGTCCGGGACAGGCCCCGGATCATGTGAGGGACAGGTCCGGAATCTCACAGCGCGCGGCTGAGAAGACCTGGGGCCTTATTGGTTGCCGCTACCTGCCGCCATGGTGTTGTGCGTTTTTCAGCAGCAACGAGACCCCGGATCTCGCTCCGCTCGTCCGGGGTGACGAGGAACGTAGAGGATGCGAAAACACACCCCGTCGTTCCGGACAAGCAGGTCGCAAGACCTGCGCGATCCGGAACCTCGTCGGTCTCGCGTAGTCACAAGGCAGGTCCAGACTCTCAGGAGAAGCAGGTGAGGGCCAAAGCCCTCCGCCCTCGTTTGCGGTGGCGAAAGGACGATCGGTTGTGCATGGATGGCGGTCGTTTGCATGCTATACTCATTACACCTTCTGCTACCGTCCCTTCCTTGTCATAACGACAGTATTCGGATTGGGGGAGATTATGAAGAGATTCATCGGGGTTCTCTCTCTGTTCTGCTTGCGCTCTTCGCCGGCTGCTCGACGGGCGGTGAGCCGTGCGGAGGCGGCGACCCGCGGGCGGTAGCGGAAACGGTGCCGGCGGTGGCGGCGCAGGCTTTGACGCTGCGGTTCGGGCTAGGAAGCGAGGTCGGGCTGCAGGAGGTGGGAAGCCAGGAGGCGGCCTCGCTGTTGGTGGAAGACGTGGACGGCTACCCGCTGGTCTACCTGACGGTGCTGGGGCCCGAGGCCGCCGGCGGCTTCTGGGAGGCGGCGCGGAGGGCGGTGGCCGTGGGCGAAGGGCACTACCTGGTGGCCACGGGGGCGAGCACCCTCTACTCCCCTACCCTGTTCGCGGACACCGGGACGGACACCCTGGAGCACCTGCTTTCGGTGGTGGATGCAATGGGCGGCCCGGAGGCCGTGGCGCGGGTGGTGGGCTTCAACGAGCCGGGGCGCTTCTTCCTGGTGGACCGGGAGGGAAGGTACCGGGACGGCTACAGCGGCGAGGTGGTAGGCGACGACGAGGTGGCGCAGCTGGCGCAGGCATTCCACGAAACCGTGGAGCGGCTGGCGGAAGAGGACGACTACCGGGCCGAGATGGCGCACGTCTGGGCCTGTTTGCTGGGCGAGGCGAGCGAGGAAGAATGTCAAGCCGAAGACGCCTCGGCGGCGGCGCAGGAGGCGCGCCAGACGGAGGCGGAGCTGCTCGGCAAGCTGGGCTACGACCCGGTGAGCGTGCAACAGGTAGAGGCGCAACCCCAGGCCGAGGGGATGGAACTGGCGGCGATGACGGGGCCGGACGGGGAGCTGGACTTCGTCAGGGCGCAGGGGGTGATCGCGGACAGTCAACTGCGAATCTTTTCGAGTGACGGGACGGTGAAACCGCAGTACAAAGCCGAACATTGTGTCAACTGGTTGTGTTTTGGGAAATATTGGATCGTCGAAGCCCAACACCGGCGGACGGGGAAGCCCGAGTATGATTTCATTGGACAGAATTGGCAATATAGGTGGGAGTATGACTTCAAGCCCCGCGAGTCCGACGCCGACCTCGACAACTTCACGCTTTACGCTCTACACGGACATGGAAAAGTTGGCGATCGCCCCATCGGCTGCGCGCCCGCGGCCTTCATCCGGCTGGCAACGTGGTTTCAGTTTGAACGACATGGATACACCGGCAGCTCGAACATTGACTGGTACGGTGACCATCTAGGCGTCGGCTACGGAAGCGGTGGTTACACAGGCACAGGCGCCAAGATGTACGAACGCAACAAGGCCTTGGGGCACCGTATGTTGGCGCTCAAGCGGTACGTGGACGGCTCTGGAAGTTCGAGTGTGGTGTATTACCGACCACAGCTAGCCGAGTACATGCGACGCGCGCCTTCGCCGGTTCCGGGCTCACCCTCGTTGGCGACTTCGTACGCGGGGCAAACCGTTGGTTGTCCGAACGAGGAAGCGCGATGCGTATTCGCGGTGGAGGGTACATATTTCTGGTGAATCTGGTTCCGTACATTGGCTGGACCGCGTGGAACGCTGAGGTTTGGAAAATGTATTCGACGGCCTTGAACGCCATGGGCAGTCGAAACGAGCCCGCTATAGCCATCTACGCCACAGGGGGCGGCAGTTATCATTACAGCCCAGTACTAGAAGCGAGACTTTATAACTGGAGAGTCAAGGCTGACGTACTAGTACGCGTTCCCGCCAACGAGAAGTTCGATGAGATTGGCGGAAAGTTCGTCAACATCTCGGCGTTCAAATTGACTGCCGGAGGGTTGTATGGGCTTTGGTAAATACGGCCGCAACATCGCACTTCGTGCTGCTCTCCTGGGCCTGCTGGCGCTCGGGCTTACCGCCTGCCCGCAGACGAAGGCGCCGGGGAGCCTGGGCGTTGGCATCTACGCCACCAATACCGAGCGGTGCGACGACGGGATCAAGGTGGAGGTGGAATTCAATACCTTTGGCCTCTCGGACGGACCCGCCGCCAGCGTACCCGAGGACGAGAACGTGTATGGGGGCGGCGCCAACTGGCTGTGGGTGAAGCCGGGGAAGGTGGGGTGGATGCGCTGGATGGACGACCCCTACGACCGGGTGGTACCCGGGGGCGCGCTGCGCATCACCGCGTGGTGCATGCGGGAGGGAATGGCACCGGGTAAGAGCGAGCGTCGATTTGCGCTCGATAACTACGTCATGAGCAACCATGTACTTGGCGCAATCTTCTCCGTACGAGACATGAGCGCCGATCCCGATATCTCGATGTACGCTGGCTATACCGAGGTCGTGTCCCCCGCGCCCGGCATCTTTGACTGGGAGGAGTGGTGCGATCTGGGGGTGCCGGGGGATTGTTCGGATATCGAATAACCCTCTCGGGTTCTCGACAGAGCTTGGGGGCGGGCCTTCGGTCCGCCCCCTGCTTCGCAAGAAGATCGTTTCAGGCCCGGGCCGCCAGCGCCGCTTCCAGCACAGCCGCGAGCCGGCGCACGCCCTCCTCCATCTGCGCCTCGGGCACGCTCACGAAGGTGAGGCGCAGCGCGTTTTCCAAACCGCCGTTTGCCGCGAAGACGGGGCCGGGTACGTAGGCCACGCCCGCCTCGACCGCGCGCTCGAAGAGCGCCAGGGTGTCCACCCCTTCGGGCAGCGTAAGCCAGACGAACATGCCCCCATGCGGCGGGACCCAGCGAACGCCCGCGGGCATGTGGGCCTCGAGCAGCTTCAGCATGCGTTCGGCGCGCTGGCGGTAGAGCTCGCGGGTGCGCGCCTCCTGCCGCTCGATCACGCCCGCTTCGGCGAGCTCGGCCAGGATGGCCTGGCCGTAGGCCTGGCTGTGCAGGTCGGCCGCCTGCTTGGCCTGGGCAAGGGCATGGATCACCTCTTCCGGGCCGATGACGTAGCCCATGCGCAAGCCGGGGGCGACGATCTTGGAAAACGTGCCCAGGTAGAGCACGCCTTCAGGCCAGCGGCTCTGCAGGCTCGCCGGCGGCGCGGCGTCGAAGTAGAGGTGGCCGTAGGGATCGTCCTCCACCACGAGCACGCTGCGCTCCCTGGCCCAGGCCACCACCGCCCCGCGGCGCGCCTCGGGCAGGAGGCTGCCCGTGGGGTTCTGGAAGTTGGGCAGGACGTAGGCGAGCTTCACCTGATCCTCGGGAAGCGCCTCCGGCACCAGCCCTTCGGCGTCGGTGGGCACCTCGCGGTAACGGGCGTCGTAGACGTTCCAGGCCTGCAAAGCGCCCATGTAGGTGGGGCGCTCCACCAGCACCGCGTCGCCCTCGTCGAGGAAGACGCGGCCGATCAGGTCGAGCCCCTGCTGCGAGCCCGAGGTGACGAGCACCTGCTCGGGCGCGACCCCGCGCCGGCGGGCGATGTACGCGCGCAGCGGCGCGAGCCCCTCGGTGGGGCTGTACTGGAGCGCGCCGCTCCCCCAGCGCGCCAGCGCCCTTTGCGCGCCCTCGGCGATCTCGGAGATCGGAAAGGTCTCGGCTGCGGGAATCCCCCCCGCGAGCGAGATCACGCCCTCACGCTGCCCCAGCTTGAGCAGCTGTCGGATGATCGGGTTTTCCATGCGGGCCGTACGGCCGGCGTAACGAAACACGGACACGGTTCCCCCTCCCCCTTCAGCTTAAACGTCGAGCACGGCCACGACCGGGACGTGGTCCGAGGCGTAGGCGTCGTAGTAGATGTAGGCGTCCATTAGATGAGGCAGCAGGTCTTCGGAGATGAGGATGTAGTCGATGCGCCAGCCGATGTTCTTGGCCCGGGCGTTGAAGCGGTAGGTCCACCAGGTGTAGGCCCCCGTCGCGTCGGGGTGCAGGTGGCGGAAGGTGTCGATCCAGCCCTTCTTCAAAAAGGCGTCGATCCAGGCCCGTTCCTCGGGGGTGAAGCCGGCGCTCTTCTGGTTCTGCTTGGGCCGGGCGATGTCGATCTCGCGGTGGGCGACGTTGAGGTCGCCCATGAGGACCACGCCCTTCCGGGCGCGCAGGCCTTCGAGGTAGTTCTCGATCGCTTGGTCGAAGGCGAGTTTGTACCCCAGCCGCGGCAGGCCGCGCCCGGCATTGGGGAAATAGGCGTTGACCACGTAGTAGCGCTCGTATTCGAGCGTGATGACCCGTCCTTCCTCGTCGAACTCGTCGTGGCCGATCCCGTAGGTCACGTCAAGGGGCGGGACGCGGACCAGCACCGCCACCCCCGCGTAGCCCTTGCGGTCGCCCGGGTTCCAGTACCAGCGGTAGCCCCCTAAGCCTTCGGGAAGCTCGGGGGGTTCTTCGGCGCGCACCTCCTGCAGACCCAGCACGTCGGCGTCGAGTCCGCGAACCACGTCCCAGAAGCCCTTTTTCAGCGCCGCGCGCAGGCCGTTGACGTTCCAGCTGGCCAGCTTCATACCCCGATTCTACGCTCCGCGGCGCGGCCGTTCCGATAAAGACATACGTACCTGTACCGTGTATGAGTAGCCACTTACGATAGGGGTGTTTAAACGGCGCACTGCGCCCGGGAGGAAGCTATGGCAAAGAAAGTGGTCGTGGTAGGCGGTGGCAGCGGCGGTCTGGTCGCTGCCCGCATGGTGCAAACGGAAGCCACGCGGCTGGGGCGCGACATCGACGTCACCCTGATCTCCGCCAGCGAGAAGCATTACATGCCCCCGCTCTGGTCCGAGGTGGCCCTGGGCACGGCCAGCCCCGAGGAGACCTGGGCCCCCATCAAGAACGCCGAAAGGGCTTACGGCTTCAAGGTGGTGGTGGATCCGGTCAAGACCTTCGACCTCGCGGGCAAGAAGGTGGTCACCGAGGGCGGCCAGAACTTCGACTACGACTTCCTGGTCATCGCCCTGGGCACGGCCTACGGCTGGAGCGACTACAAGGGCCTCGACAAGTACGGCTTTCACAACTACACCGAGGAAGGCGCGCTCGAGCTCAAGGAACAGCTGGCCACCTTCAAGGGCAAGAAGATCGTCTTCCTGGTGCCCGAGCTGCCGTTCCGCTGCGGCATCTACCCCCCCGAGATGGCGCTCAACCTGCGGGCGTACTTCGAGGCCCGGGGCCAGCATCCGGAGATCACCATCCTCTACCCCGCCGACGCCATCCGCATGGCGCTGGGCGAAGGGCTCGACCGTTTCTTCAAGCGCCGCTTCAAGCGCACCGGCATCCGCTACGTCACCGGTTTCGAGCAGCTCGTGGAGGTGACGGAGAACAAGGTCGTGACCAAGCACGGGGAATACGAATACGACCTGCTCATCAAGTCGCCGCCCTCGCGGCTGCCCAAGGTGCTGGCCGACAACGGCATGGCGCACCCCGGCGACCCGCGCTGGTCGGTGGTCACGGGCCCGCTCTTCAAGCACCCCGAGCACCCCGAGGTCTACCTCGTGGGCGAACACGCGATGCCCCCGGTCGGCCTGCTCACCGCCGGCGTGCCCATCCACAACGCCGCGGTGATCGCCGGCGCCAGCATCCTCAACGAGGCCCTGGGCGGTTACATGATCCCCTCTTACGGCGACACCCTCTGCATGGGGCACAGCTTCGAGTCGGGCTTCGCGGGCAACTGCGAGTACTGGTGGATCCCCGAGGAGGGCAAGTGGGGCCACGCCTGCTACACCGTGGCCACCGGTCCGATGGTCCGGTTGATGAAGGACTCGTTCTACCGGGGCTGGCTCGACGCCCTGAGGTAAGGAGGAAGCCATGGCCGAGATTACGATCACCGAAGAAGACGCCAAGACCGTAGAAGAACTCATCCGCTTGGCGCGGCAGTTGAAGGTGGGGGGGTACCTGGGCATCTTCACCGAGATGACCACCAACGGCGACCTGCTGCTCGAGCACATCGCCGGCGAGCGCGAGGTCATCCGCGGGGCCGCCCTGGCCGAGGCGGTGATGGACCCCATCAAAAACATGCCGCCCACGCACGTGCCCAAGATCCGCCACAACCTGGTGCACCTGATGGGCCCCCTCGTCGAGGCCCTGGCCCAGACCAACCCCAAGGAAACGCCTAAAGTAGGCATGTTCGGAGCGCTCAGGTACCTGAGCGACCCCGGCGTGCAGAAGGGGCTGGGCTTCCTCCTGGAGCTCGCCAAGAACCTGGGCAAGGCGATGGACGAATACGAACCCAAGTAGGGAACCGGAAACCCTGCACCGGGGGCCGCGGCCCCCGGTAACTTTGTGTAAACTGGGGCATGTTCCGATCAAGGTTGTTGCTGCTGTCGCTTCTAGCGCTTACGCTCCTATCCGGCTGTCTGGCCGCGCGGCCCGAACCCCGCCCCGAACCGCCGGGAAGCGGTCCCCGGCTCGGGGGATGCCCCGTCTTCCCCGAAGACCACGTCTGGAACACGCCCGTAGACGGGCTGCCCGTCCACCCCAACTCCGCGGCCTACATTGCCAGCATTGGCGCCGACACCGGCCTGCACCCCGACTTCGGCGCCGGTCTCTGGGAAGGTGCGCCGATCGGCATCCCCTACAACCTTGCGGATACCGCCACCCCGAGGTACGCCTTTCGTTTCGACTACGCCGACGAAAGCGACCCCGGCCCCTACCCGGTGCCTGCGAACCCCAGGATCGAAGGCGGGTCCGACCGTCACCTGATCGTGCTCGACACCGACGCCTGCAAGCTCTACGAGCTCTTCGACGTCGACCTCACGGGGGCCACCTGGAGCGCCGGCAGCGGCGCCGTCTTCGACCTGAAAGGGTACGCGCTGCGGCCGGACGGCTGGACCTCCGCCGACGCCGCGGGGCTCGCGATCCTGCCGGGCCTGGTGCGCTACGACGAGGTTGCCGCGGGCGAAATCCGCCACGCCCTGCGCTTTACGGCCTCGGTAACCCAGCGGGCCTACCTCTGGCCGGCGCGCCACTACGCCTCCTCGGCGACCGACCCCGACCTGCCGCCGATGGGGCTGCGGCTGCGGCTGCGGGCCGACTTCGACACCAGCGGCTTCTCCCCCGAGGTGCGGGTCGTCCTCGAGGCGCTCAAGAAGTACGGCATGATCCTGGCCGACAACGGCAGCGACTGGTTCATCAGCGGCGCACCCGACGACCGCTGGGACAACGACACCCTGGTCGCCGAGTTGCGGCGCGTCAAGGGCTCGGACTTCGAAGCGGTGGACACGAGCTCGCTGATGCTCGACCCCGACTCGGGCCGCGCCCGCCGGCCCTAACGCGCCACCTCGAAGGCGAAGACGCCGCCCCGCGCCCCGCCCGCGTAGACCCGCCACCCCCGCGGGGTGGGGGCGTAGGCCAGGTTGGACGCGATCCGCTCCGGCAGCGGCAGCCGGCGGCGCACCCTGCAGGTTTCGGCCCCGCAGTCGACGACGACCAGCTCGGGCGCGCCGAAGCCCGCGAGCACCAGTACGTCGCCCGCCGCGCCGCGGCCCAGGCGCACGGCCAGGTCGAGGTTGCGCGAACCCAGCGCGTGGGCGGTGACGCCCAGGGCGTGGGTGCGCAGGCCCAGGCCGGGCAGGACGTAGACGGCCAGGGGGCCGCCGATGTGGGGCGTGTGCACCGCATAGACGCGGTCGGGGGCGGCCGCGAAGGCGTTGAGCCAGCGAAAGGCGCGCCCCATGGGCCGCCCCTCGGCGGCGGGCTCGAGGCCGGCTTCGCTCCAGGCCAGCAGCACCAGCCCGGCGCCGGCGTCGGGGTGCGAGCGCGTCACCAGCACGCGACCGGGGCCGGCGGGGAGCGCCCGCAGCTGCTCCAGCACGGCCGGCGGTCCGGGACGGTAGGCGGCTACGGGTTCGAGGGTCTCGGGATCGAAGAGGGTCAGGGCCTCGGCTTCGACGCCGTCGCCCAGCACACCGTGCCGGTAGCGGGCGGTGGGGCCGGTCAGGAGGGCGAGCGCCGCGCCTTGCGGACCCTCGACCCAGACCGGCTGGGCGTCGGGCAGCGCGCCCGCGGGGCGCCGGAGCTCGAGCCGCAGCTCGCCGTCCAGCCGCAGGAGCTCCGCGCCTCCGGGCCCCAGTGCGAAGACCCTGCCATCGCGGCAGGCGGGGCGGGCGTCCGGGGCCACGGCGACGTTCGAAAGCCAGGGCGCGCCCGGACGACCGAGGCGGCCCTCGGCGCTCACGGCCAGCACGTCCGGGCCGCAGGCGGTGAGGAAGCCGGGCCGCCAGCGGCCGGCGAGCGGTACGGCCCCGCCCGCCTCCAGCCGCCAGACCGTGCCCGCGGAGGTGAGCGCGTAGACCCCGCCCCGGGCGACCTCGATCCAGACCGCCGCAGCGGGCAGCCGCGCCTGCGGCGCCGCGGCCAGCGCCAGCGCGGCCAGCATGGCCCCCGCAAGCGCCCGCCTCACGGCTTCGCGAACACCCCCACCTCGACCGCGCCGGTGTTGCCCCCGCTCGAGCTTCGCACCCGGAAGGTGAAGCGGCGGCCGCGCGCGTTCTCGACCGGGAAGAGGTCCATCCGCTCGGCCCCATCGAGCTCGAAGGGGCCGTAGACCCGGCCCGCTTCGTCCTCGACGACGAAGCTCCGCACCTGGGCGCTCGAGCCCATGGTGCGCGTCCAGAACCCGAAGGCGGCCACCTCGACCTCGCGGGGCAGCTCGACGGTGAGGAAGGCGGCGTCGCCGTCGCCGTCCGACGACCACTCCGTCGCCGGGTCGCCGTCGAGGGCGGCGTTCGCGCCCCAGCGGGCGTCGTTCGCCGCGCCCCCGTAGTTGCTGGAAACGGCGGCCACCCGGGCCCCCAGCCCCAGCCGCGCCAGGTTGAGCGGGGCGGCGGCGGAGGCCCGGGGCGCGGTGAAGCGGTAGGTGCGGCTCGCGAAAAGGCGGCCCGAGGGGTCGCTGCCCTGCAAGCGGTAAGCGTAGCTGCGGCCGGGCTCGAGCCGGCCGAAGGCGATGCGGTGTTCCCGGTGGGCGGCGGCCCCCATGGCCGCGTCGAGGGCCATGCGGCCGAAGCCTTCGTCCTCGCCGTAGACGACGACGCAGGCCAGGTCGATCGTCGTCGCGAGCTCCAGCCAGGCCTGCCCTTCGGGACCGAACCGCACCTCGGGCGGCGCGGCCAGAAAGGGCTCGACGGGTTCGACGACCGGCGGCACGGCGTACGCCGCGCCCAGAAATCCGGCGATCAGGGTCACCACGGATACGAAGCGCATGCCCCAGTACACCCCTTGCGCGCGCCCCGGAAGGTCGCCTGCACGACAAAAGCCCCAGCCGCAGCTGGGGCGTTTGGCGGGCCGCGGAGGACTCGAACCCCCAACCCCCGGTTTTGGAGACCGGTGCTCTGCCAGTTGAGCTAGCGGCCCCTACGCAACGGCGATTCTAGCACGCGCCCCCGAATGGGGCAAGCAAACGGCGGCTAGGACGTGCCCAGGCGGCTGATGCGCTCGATCTCGGCGGCAGCGCTCACCCGCCACCAGTCCGAAGGGGTGCGCGAGCGCAGGCCCCGGTCGCCCAGGTAGGCGCCGAGCCAGGCTCCGGCGAGCGCCCCCATGGTGTCGGTGTCGCCCCCCGCGTTCACCAGGGTGAGGTAGGTCGCCTCGGGGTCTTCGGGATGGCTGAGGAAGACGGCGGCGGCGCTGGGGAACGACTCGAGCACGAAGGCGCCGGTCCGGAAGTGCTCGAACGCCTCCTGCGGCCGCCCCAGGAAACCCTCCACCTCCTGCAGGAGCCCCGCCAGCGTCACGCTCCGGCGCTTGCGGTGCCGGCTCGCCAGCGGACGCTCCAACCCTTCCACCGCCGCCGCCAGCCAAGCCAGCACCTCCGCGTCCGCCGGACCCCCGCGCGCCAGCCAGCCGACCCAGAGCGCATGGACGATCGAGCTGGCCACGGCGCTGGGGTCGCGGTGCGTCACCAGGGCCTGCAGGAAGGCCGCCCGGCGGATCGCGTCCGGGGACTCGCAGAACAACCCCGCCGGGGCGGCGCGCATGGCCGCTCCGTTTCCCGCGGACGCGCTCCCGGCCAGCCACCAAGCCGCGCCGCGGCCCAGCCGCTCCAGGGCCTGACGGGTGGCCCATCCCGCCGCCACCAGCTCCGGCTCCGCATCCAGGAAACGCCGCACCAGGTCCTCGGGGTCGAGGGTGCCGCGCTCGAGCAAGCTCGTCGCGACCGCCAGGGTGAGCTGCGTATCGTCGGTAACCGTGCCCGCGGGGCGTCCGTTGTGCGGCCGCAAACGGCGCACCGGGCCCGCGGCCCCGTCGGCGCCCGGACGCCCCTCGACCGGGGCGCCCAAAGCGTCGCCGATGGCGACGCCGAACAGCGTCCCGCGCACCCGGCCCACCGTCAGCGGCCGGGGATCAAACGGCCAGGTGAGCGGTCGCTCGAAGGCTTCCAGGTTCCAACCCTCCGCCTCGAGCGCCCGGCGCACCTGCGGCCAGGCGGTTTCCACGTCCCCAATTTTACGCGGAGCCGCGGTCCAATTGTTGGCTGAGCACGCTTTGGACCTGCTTCGGGTCGGCCCGCCCTTCGCTCGCGCGCATCACCCGGCCGACGAAGAAGCCCATCAGTCCGCGCTTGCCCGCGCGGTAGGCTGCCACCTCGTCCGGGTGGGCCGCCAGCACCTCGTGCACCAGCTCCGCGAGCGCCTCCGCGGACAGCCGGTCCGCGGCCCGCGCCCGCGCCCGCTCGAGCGGGTCGCCCCCGCGCGCGAGCGCCTCCTCGAGGGCCTGCTTGGCCACGCTGCGGTCGAAGGCGCCCTTCTCCAGCTCGGCCAGCAGCGCCATCAGCGCCTGCGGCTCGACCCCCGCCTCGCCGGCCCGGATGGCCTTGCCCAGCACGTGCACCACCCAGGGCGCGGCCAGCGCCGGGGGGCCGTAGGCCGAGCAGTCCTCCAGGTAGGTGCGCAGCCGCTCGTCCCGCGCGATCTGCAGCGCCTCGGCCTCGCCCACGCCCAGGTGCCGGCAGCGCTCGTAGACCTCGCGCGCCTCGGGCGCGAGCGCCGCCACCTTGTCCTCGGGTTCGGCCTTCTTTTCGGGCCTGGGCTCGGGCCTGGCCTCCTGCTTTTGCGCACCTGCCTTCTTCCAGGTGTCCTTGAGGGTGATGATGCGGTTGAAGACCGGCTTCTCCCCGCGGCCCCGCTCCGGGTCGCGCCAGAAGTAGCCCAGCCGCTCGAACTGGTAGCGGGTATCGGGGTCGTCGGTGGCCACGCTCGGCTCCACGTAGCCCTGCAAGACCTTGAGCGAGTCGGGGTTGTAGTGGTCGAGGAAGCTGCCCTCGCCGGCGTCGGGGAAGGGCACCTTGAAGAGCCGGTCGTAGAGGCGGAACTCGGCCGCCAGCGCTTCGGCCGCCGCCACCCAGTGGACCGCCCCCTTCACCTTAACGCCCTCGGGGTTCTTGCCCAGGGTGTCCGGCAGGTAGACCCCGCGCAGCGCCACCACCTCGCCGGCGTCGTTCGTGACCGCCTCGTCGATGCGCACCACGTAGGCGTGGCGTAGGCGGGTGTGACCGCCGACGACGAGCCGCTTCCAGCCCTTGGGGGGCTCGAGCGCGAAGTCGGAACGCTCCACCCACAGCTCGCGCCCGAAGGGCACCTTGCGGCTGCCCGGCCTGCCCACGTCGGGCGGGAAGTAGGGGGCTTCCAGCTCCTCCAGCTTGCCTTCGGGGTAGTTGGTGAGCACCAGCTTGAGCGGTTCGGTCACCGCCATCACCCGCGGGGCGATGGGGTTGAGGTCGTCGCGGATGGCCCACTCCAGTAAGGCGATGTCCACGGTGCGGTCGGTGCGGCTGATGCCCACCTTGCGGGCGAAGGCGATGAGCGCCTGGGGCCGCACCCCGCGCCGGCGCAGGCCCGCCAGCGTGGGCAGGCGCGGGTCGTCCCAGCCGTCCACCAGGCCGCGCTCGACCAGCTGGATCAGCTTGCGCTTGCTGACCACGGTGTACTCGAGGCTGCGGCGGCCGAACTCGATCTGCTTCGGCCGCGGCCACTCGGGCAGGCCGCACTTGCCGGCCAGGTTCTCCACCAGCCAGTCGTAGACCGCCCGGTTGTCGATGAACTCCGAGGAGCACAGCGAGTGGGTGACGCCCTCGATGTAGTCGGAAAGCGGGTGGGCGAAGTCGTACATCGGGTAGACCTTCCAACGGTCACCCGTGCGGTAGTGCTCGGCCTTGAGGATGCGGTAGAGGATGGGGTCACGCAGCTTCATGTTGGGCGCGCTCATGTCGATCTTGGCCCGGAGCACGTGCGCCCCCTCCTCGAACTCCCCCGCCGCCATGCGGCGGAACAAATCGAGGTTTTCTTCCACCGAGCGCTCGCGGTAGGGGCTGGGCCGGCCCGGCTTTTCCACCGTTCCCCGGTACTCGCGGATCTCCTCTTCGCTCAGCGAGTCGACGTAGGCCTTGCCCTCCTTGATGAGCTGCTCGGCCAGCTCGTAGAGGCGGTCGAAGTAGTCGGAGGCGAAGTAGAAGTGCTCGCCCCAGTCCCACCCCAGCCAGGCCATGTCGCGCTTGATGGCCTCGACGTAGCGCATCTCCTCGGTGAGCGGGTTGGTGTCGTCCATGCGCAGGTGGCAGCGCCCCCGGTAGTCGCGGGCGATGCCGCAGTCAATGAAGCTGGCGATGGCGTGGCCGATGTGAGGAAAACCGTTGGGCTCGGGGGGAAAGCGGGTGACGATCTCGTCGTACTTCCCCGAGCGCAGGTCTTCGTCGATGATCTCGGTGATGAAGTTGGGGGGCACCAGACGCCCAGCGTCCGGGGGGATGCGCGAAGCCGGCATGCGCTTATGTTAACGGCTGCGGGGCACGGGCGCAGGTGGAGGGGGTGGAGCAGGCGACGCAGTACGTGGCGACGAGGAAGCTCGTGGCCTGTAGCCCGTAGCCTGTGGCGGGCCCGTCAGCGGCAACCGAATCTCGGCTTCCCGCCCGGCATGGACCCCGGATCAAGTCCGGGGCAGGCCCTGAATCTAGTTCAGGGCGGGCTCCCGGGTCTCATTCGCTAACAGCTCGCTCGCCGGGGGATACAGGAAAGGCAGGATGTAGGGGGTGGGATGTGGGAGGTGGAGTTCATTTTTCAGAAGCACACGAAGGGGCTTGGACACAACACATCAGAACACGAAGTTGAGTCTTCCTACCACCTACCCCCTACACCCCACACCCCACATCCCGGCGAAGCCGACCCATCGGGCCCATGCCGCGCCCGAACGCCACGATTTGGTCGCCGCGAAAACAAAACGCCCTCCCCCTTGGGGAGGGCCGGGGAGGGGGTTGTGGGTGTTATGAAGCCGAACGTTCACCATCCGAACCATGACCCGCCCACATCCCACCCCCTACACCCCACATCCGGCATTCCAGCAAACAACCCCCCTCTGGCGGCTACGCCGCCATCTCCCCCAAGGGGGAGGCTTTAAAGTCGGCCGTCAAACAAACCGCAGCGTTCACCATGCTTTAAGCTCTGGATCCCCCGCTTTCGCGGGGGCAGGTCCAGCTCGCGCAGGCCAAGGGCCTGCTTGGCTGGAATGACGAATTACTCGCTGCGAAATAAACCTCCCTCCCCTGGGGGAGGGTCAGGGTGGGGTGATGCAAGAGTCGAAGATTGGCCTTCCGCCCCGCGGCAAGTCTACGTCCCGTACCCAAATAAACCGCATGGGGGCGGCCACGCCGCCCCCAAAGGCGCGAATGGAACCCGATCTAGCCGCACTTCGAATAGCCGCAGACCTCGCAGGTCAGGCAGCCGTCCTCCACCTTCAGCGGCGCGCCGCACTCGGGGCAGGCGTTCGCGCTGTTGCCCGGGCCCGTGGGCACCTGCACCTTGGGCGGCTCCTGGGCCACCGGCGCCGCCTCCGCGTCCGCCTCGGCGCCCTCCGGGAAATGGGGGATGGACTCGAGCGCCACCGCGATCAGGTCGGCCTTGCTGGCCACGAAGCGCTTGTGGTAGTTGCCGTAGAGCCCGCCGTTGATGCCGCGCAGGGTCTTGACGATGGCCTCGGGCGGCACCCCGTACTGGAGCGCGATGCTGACCACGCGGCCCAGCGCCTCGCTGTCGGCGTTGGCCTCATCGCCCGCCTTCCCCGAGGTGATGATGACCTCGATGGGGTGCCCCCCGGCCATGTTGACGGTGACCAGGTAGGAGTGGCGCGACCCCTCCGAACTGGTGAGCTTGACCATGTCGGTGAAGCCGAAGAGGCGGGCGGGGCGTTCGTGCACCGGCTTGCCGGGGCGCGCCGCGGGGGCCTCGGCCGCGGGTTCCGAGGGGTCGGGGGCGGCCGCCGGCGCGGCGTCGTCCTCCGTTTCCTCCTCCTTCGTCACCGAAAGCACCTGGTAGTCGCGGCTGCCGTCACGGTAAACGGTGACCCCCTTGCAACCGGTGCGGTAGGCCTCGGTGTAGGCCGCTTCCACGTCCTCGACGCTCGCCTCGTGGGGCAGGTTGATCGTCTTGGAAAGCGAGTTGCCCACGTAACCCTCGGCATCGAAGGCGCGCTGGACCACGCCCTGCATGCGCACGTGGTCGAGCGGGCTGACGTCGTGGGCGCACTTGAAGACGGCGCGGATGGACTCGGGCACGACCTCGAGCCCCTGCACCGAGCCGTGGTTCTCCTGGATGGCGGCGATGAGCTTGTCCCAGTCCCAGGTGCCGTCCTTCTCCCAGTCGGGGTGGGGCGGGTGCTGCTCCATCAGCTCCTGGAAGAGCGGGTGCACCAGCGGCTTGTACTCGCCGCCGATGCGGCGCCAGACGAAGGGGCTGAAGACCGGCTCGATGCCGCTGGAGACGCCCATGAGCATGCTCGTCGTGCCCGTGGGGGCCACGGTGAGCACGGCCAGGTTGCGCCGCGGCTTGATGCCCATGCGGCCAAAGTATTCGGCCTCTTCCTCGTAGAGCGGGAAGACGCCGCGCTCGGCGCCCAGCGCCTCCGAGGCCGCCAGGGCCTCCTCGCGCATCACCGACATGATCTTCCACACCGCCTCGCGCGCGGCTTCGGAGTCGTAGGGCAGGCCCATCTTGATGAGCGCGTCGGCCAACCCCATCACCCCGAGCCCCAGGCGGCGGAGCTGCTGGCTGGCCTCGCGGTTGTCCTCGAGGGCAAAGACGTTGACGTCGAGCACGTTGTCGAGAAAGCGCACCGCCGTGCGCACGTCGCGCCGGAAGGCCTCGTAGTCGAAGGCGCCGTCTTCGACGTAGGCCGCCAGGTTGAGCGCGCCCAGGTCGCAGGGCTCGCCCACGGTGAGCGGGATCTCGCCGCAGGGGTTGGTGGCGCGGATCTGCCACCGCTCGCCCAACCCCTTGAGGGCCGACTTCTCGTTGACGCGGTCGATGAAGATGAGCCCCGGCTCCCCGGTGGCCCAGGCGTGCCAGGCCACCTCGTGCCAGATCCAGCGCGCGGGCACGCCGCCCTCGTAGACCGGGACCGGCCGGGCGCCGTCCTCGGCCACGCCCAGCTCGGGCCACTCGCCGGTGTAGGCCCCCTCGACGGGCTGCAGGTAGTACTTGCCCGGGACCGGGCGCAGGCGCACCGGCCAGAGCTCGTCCTTTTCCAACGCCTCCACGAAGGCGTCGGTGGCCAGGATCGAGATGTTGAAGGTGGAGATGTCGCCCTCGGCCGCCTCGCGGTCGAGGTCCTTGGCGGTGAGAAAGTCGAGCACGTCAGGGTGGGCCACGTCGATCGTGGCCATGCCCGCGCCGCGCCGGGTGCCGCCCTGCCGCACCACGCGCAGGACGGGGGCGTAGACGTAGCGCAGCGTGGCCACCGGACCGGCGTCGGGGCCGCCGCGGTTGGCCCACTCGAGGAAGTTGTCGTAGATCTCGAGCAGGTAGCTGACCGGCCCGCTGGCGGTGCCGCCCGAGCTCTTGACCTCGGCCCCTTCGTGCCGCAGCTGACTGAAGTCCACCCGCGGCTCCTCGCCCGCGAGCGCCAGCCGCGCCGCTTCGGCCGCGGCGTCCATGATGCCGCCCATGTCGTCGCGGACCACGATGACGTCGTCGGGCCGCACGGGCACGGTCAGCACGCCGTGGCGGCGCGCCAAGGCGGTGAGCTCGGGCCCCAGGTCGCCGTAGATGACCCGCGTCCAGTTGCGCACCGGATGGGGCACCTTGTCGCCGTCGGGGTTGTTGGAAGGCCGCATCAAGCCGCGGATGAAGTCCTCGACGTCGCGGTGGGCGGCGTCCATGTAGGCGATGCCGCGCACCACCCCCACGGGCCTTTCCCGGTACACGTAGGGGTCCAGGTTCACGCCGTTTCCGCCGCCCACCTTGGTTACCAGGGCCAGCTTCTTGGCGACCTCCATGATGCCCTCGAAGCTCGCGGGCGGGTGCGCCGTCGCCCCCTGCACGAAGCAGTTGAGGACGTTGCCGTGCGCGGTGCCGGCGCCCGCGAGGACGCGGCCGCCCGGGCAGAAGCGCTTGGTGGCCATCAGCTCGTAGAAGGTGTCGGCCCAGCCGCTGCGGGTGGCCTCGTCCTCCGGCAGCGCCACCCAGTCGGCGACGCGGCGGAAGATGCCGAAGACGTCGCCGTCCCCGGGCTGCAAGTACTGGCGTTCGGCAATGGCTTTGGCGTGCTCGTCAAAGATGGATGTGTTCATGCGTGCGAACCCCTCGTATGCAACAAAGAACGAAACGTTTTAACCCCGATTTAACACAACATCTGGTTGTGTACGCTGACCAATATACCACTCGTTGGGGGTGCGGGGGCGGTTCTGCGCACCTATTGGAGCGGCGCCCAGACCTCCAGCGTCCACGGGGGCAGTTCCGCCCCGCGCAGACGGCCTCCGCGGCAGTCGAGCCGACCTTCGTGCAGCAGGCCCCGGAAACGGGCGTGCGGGGCCGGGCAGGGCAGGTCCAGCGTCCAGGTCCGGGCGTCGGCGTTGACCGTCACCCGGTACCGTCCCCGCGCGAAGGCCGCCCGGGCCCCCTCGGCCCACCAGGCCTCGAACCCGCCGCCGCGCAGGTCGTCGTGCTCCCCGCGCAACTTCAGGACGGCGCGGACCCGGTCGCGCACCTCGTGGTTCCAGCGCTCGGGGTGGCCCCAGGGGAAAGCCCGGCGGTTGTCGGGGTCGTGGACGCCCGGGAGGCCGATCTCGTCGCCGTAGTACAGGTTGGGCGCCCCCGGCAGGACGGCGAGGAGCTCGAGCGCCAGCGCCGCACGGCCGGCGTGGTCGCGCATCATCGTGTACAGGCGGGGGGTGTCGTGGCTGGTCAGCAGGTTGAGCTGGGCCCGGACAACCGCCTCGGGGTACCGCCCCAGCACCTCGGCCACCCGCTCCACCCAAGCGGGGGCGTCCAGCGCGGGCACGGCCCCCAGGCCGCTGCGGGCCGCCAGGTCGCGGTCGAAGGCTTCGCCGCCGACGAAGCCCAGCACCGCCCGGCCCAAGGGGTAGTTCATCACCCCGTCGAAGGGGCCCGCAGGCGCCACCCAGTCGGGGGCCTCGTGCCAGATCTCGCCCACCAGGTAGGCCTCCGGGTTCGCCCCCTTGACCCGCTCGCGGAACGCCGACCAGAACTTCATGTCGGCGATCTCCTCGGGCACGTCGAGCCTCCAGCCGTCGGCGCCGAAGCGGATCCAGTACTCGGCCACGTCGAGCAGGTAGTCCCGCACCGCGGGCGTTTCGGTGCGCAGCTTGGGCAGCTCGGGGTTGTCCCACCAGGCGGAGTAGTTGGGCCGGCCGCCGTAGGCGTGCAGGGGGAAGCCCTTCACGTGGTACCAGTCGCGGTAAGGGCTCGCGGGGCCGTTCTCGAGCAGGTGCTGGAACGCGAAGAACCCCCGCCCGGTGTGGTTGAAGACGCCGTCGAGGATCACCCGCAGACCGCGCGCGTGGGCCGCATCAAGCAGGTGCCGCAGCGCCGCGTCCCCGCCCAGGATGGGATCGACGCGGAAGTAGTCGCTGGTGTGGTAGCGGTGGTTGGCGCTCGAGGCGAAGACGGGGTTGAGGTAGATCGCGTTCACCCCCAGCTCGACGAGGTAGTCGAGCTTCTCGGCCACGCCCCAGAGGTCGCCCCCCTTGAACCCGCGGACGGTGGGCGGGCCGTCCCAGGGCTCGTAGGCGTCCGCGGGCCGCGGATGCGCGGCCGGCCGGCCGGAGCGGTAAAAACGGTCCGGGAAGATCTGGTAGAAGGCGGCGTCGGTGACCCAGTCCGGTGGCTTCATCGTGCACCATGCTACCCCCAAGCCACGGGTCGCTGCGCGGTTGCATAACCCCCGTTATCCATGCAATATTCAGGGGTACGCGCTTCCAGCGCGGCTAGGGGGAGACGGTGCGAGGAGACCTGTTCGTCATGACCGGCGCTTCGGGGGTGGGGAAGGGTACGCTGCGTGCCCGCCTGATGGAGCGCGTCAAGCTGCACTACTCGATCTCGATGACGACGCGCCCGCCGCGCGAGGGCGAACGCCACGGGATCGACTACTGGTTCGTCGACGAGGCCACCTTCGAGCGCACGAAGCGCGAAGGCGGGTTCCTCGAGTACGCCACCTACGTGGACCACAGCTACGGCACGCCCCGCGCGCCGGTGGAACGGGCGCTCGAGCGCGGCGAGGACGTGCTGCTCGAGATCGAGGTGCAGGGGGCCCTGCAGGTGGCCGAGAAGATGCCCGAGGCCCAGCTGATCTTCGTCATTCCCCCCTCCCTCAGCGAGCTGCGGCAGCGTCTGCTGCTGCGCGGGAAGGACACCCTCGAGAAGATCGAGAAGCGGCTCGAGCGCGCGCGCGAGGAGATCGCGCTGGCCGATCGCTTTCACTACGTGGTCGTCAACGACCTCCTCGCCGACGCGGTGGCCGACCTTGAACGTATAATCATGGCGAGGCGTCGTATAGTTAACCGGATGCGCCCGGCGCTCGAGCGCGCCCTGGAGCGCGATCCGGACCTCGAAGCCGAACTCGACGAGATCGCGAAGCGGATGCAACGGAGGTAACCGTGGCGGAACCTGGAATCGACAAACTGCTGGCCCTTACCGACAACAAGTACAAGCTCACGGTGGTCATCGCCAAGCGCGCGCAGCAGCTGTTGCGCTTCAACTTCAAGAACACCGTCCTCGCGCCCCCCGAATGGCCCAAGATGCGGACCATCGAAGGGGAGCTGCCCGACCCCAACCCGGTCACCTGGGCCATGCGCGAGCTGCAATCGGGCCGGCTGGTGATCGGGGAGAACCTCATCCCCGAGGACAAGCTGAGCCGCGTCATGGAAGAGGTCTACCCCACCGAGCCGGAGCTGGAGTAGTCCGCAGGTGAGCCGCAGCACGTCGGGACGGGTCGTGGTCGCCGCCGGAGGGGGCGTGGCGGCGATGAAGACGCCGTTCCTGCTGCGCCGGCTGCGCGAGGCGGGGTTCGAGGTGCGCGCGCTCGCCAGCGACCGCGCCCTTGCCTTCACCACCGAGACCGCCCTGGCGGTGGCCGCGGGCGGCCCGGTGGCCACCGAGGCGCGCTGGTTCGCCGCCGAGGGCGACGCGCTCCACCTCGACCTGGCGCGCTGGGCCGACCTGCTCGTCGTCGCCCCCGCCACGGCGGCGGGGCTGGCGCGGGCGGCCGCGGGCCTGGCCGAGGACCTGACGACGGCCACGATCCTGGGCGGCGCGCGCAAGGTGCTCTGGGCGCCGGCGATGAACCCCGAGATGTGGCAGCACCCCGCCACCCAGGCCAACGTCGAACGCCTGCGCGCCTGGGGGCACGCCTTCGTGGGTCCCGAACACGGCGCGCTGGCCGCGGTCGGCGAGGGGGAAGGTCTGGGCCGCATGAGCGAGCCCGAAACCATCGTCGAACACGTGCGCTACCACCTCACCCCCAAGGACCTCGAGGGCTACACCGTGCTGGTGACGGCGGGCCCCACCCGCGAGTACTTCGATCCGGTGCGCTTCATCTCGAACCCCTCCTCCGGCAAGATGGGCTACGCCGTCGCCGAGGCCGCACGCGACCGCGGCGCCCGCGTGATCTTGGTCAGCGGCCCCACGGCGCTGCCCGCGCCCTGGGGGGTCGAGGTCGTGCACGTCGAGCGCGCCGAGGAGATGCATGCGGCGGTGCTCGAGCGCTTTCCCGAAACCGACGCGGTGGTCATGGCCGCGGCGGTCGCCGACTGGCGGCCCGCTCGCACCGCCAGCGAGAAGACCCCGAAGCAGGAGGGGAAGAACGTGGTCGAGCTGGCGCCCACCCCCGACATCCTCGCCGAGCTGGGGCGGCGCAAGGCGCCGGGGCAGGTCCTCGTCGGCTTCGCCATGGAAACCCGCGCCGGGCGGGAGCGCGCCCGCGCCAAGCTGGAACGCAAGAACCTGGACCTGATCGCCCTCAACTTCCCCACCCGGGCCGGCAGCGCCTTCGGTGGGGACCACAACGAGGTCGAGCTGCTCTTCCCGGACGGCCGCGTCGAGGCGACCGGACGCGTGCGCAAACGCGCCGTCGCCGAGCGCGTCCTCGACCACGTTCGCGAGCTGCTGATCGCAAAGGAGGCCGAACGCGATGCCCAATAAGGAGAAACGGCACAAGAAGATCCAAGAAATCGTATCCAAGGAGGAGATCTCCACCCAGGCCGAACTGGTCGCGCGGCTGCAGAAGGAAGGCTTCAACGTCACCCAGGCCACGGTCTCGCGCGACATCAACGAGCTGCGGCTCGTGCGCATCCCCTTGGGGAAGGGCAAGCACAAGTACGCGCTGGCCCCGATCCAGCTCGAGGAGGACGTGGCCCGCGAGATCGAGGGTCGCTTCCGCGAGTTCGTGAAGGACATCGACCGCGGCGAGAACGTGCTCGTGATCCGCACCGAAGACGGCCACGCCACCGGCATCGCGCTCCTGATCGACAAGCTGCACCGTGACGACATCGTGGGCACCCTCGCGGGCGAGGACACCATCCTGGTCGTCGCGCGCACCTCGGACGACGCCGAAAAGCTCGTGGACGACTTCGCGGCCTTCCTCGCGTGACCCTGCTCGCGGCCAAGGCGCTGCTGACCCTCTTCGTCGTCATGGACCCGGTGGGGCTGGCGCCGGTCTTCGTCGCGCTCGCCGGCGGACGCCCCACCGCGGACCAGGTGCGCATGGCCCGGCGCGCCGTTCGGGTGGCCGGCGGGGTGCTGCTGGCCTTCGCCCTCTTCGGGCCGGCGCTGCTCGAATACCTGGGGATCAGCCTCGACGCCTTCCGGGTCGCGGGCGGCCTGCTGCTCCTGAAGATCGCCGTGGACATGGTCTTCGCCCACCGCGAACGCGAAACCGACGAGGAAAAGGCCGAGGCCAGCCTGCGCGAGGACATCAGCGTCTTTCCGCTGGCCATCCCGCTGCTCGCGGGCCCCGGCGCCATGACCAGCGTGATGATCCTCACCGCGGAATCGCGCGACGTCCCCGGAGGTTTCTTCATCGTCCTGGGGGCGGTGGTGGTCGTGCTGCTGCTCGCCTACGCCGCGCTGGTGCTCGCCTCCCGCCTGGCGCGGCTGCTCGGGCGCACCGGCGTCAACGTCGTGACCCGGGTGCTGGGCGTCCTGCTGTCCGCCCTCGCTGTGCAGTACATCGCCGACGGCGTCCTCGACTTCCTGGCCCTGGCGGTAGGCTAAACTCCTAAGAGATGGAGCGCGTCTACGTACCCGCCACGCTCGCCAACCTCGGCAGCGGCTTCGATGCGCTCGGGGTCGCGCTCGCGCTCTACCTGGAGGCCGAGGCCGAACCCGCGGAAAGCGACCGTTTCCACTACAGCGGCGAGGGCTACGTCCCCGACACCCCCGACAACCTGGTGCACGAGGCCTTTCGCGCGGCGTTCGCCCGCGCCGGGGAGGCCGCGCCGCCCGTCGAGATCCGTCTCTTCAACCCCATCCCCCTGGCACGCGGCCTCGGCTCGAGCGCCGCGGCGCGCGTCGCCGGGGCCGCGCTCGCCGACCGCCTGCTGGACGGCCGCCTTGGCAGGGAGGGCGTCTTCGCGGTCGCCACGGAGCTCGAAGGCCACCCCGACAACGTCGCGCCCGCGGTCTTCGGCGGCTTCCAGCTCGCCCTCGCCCAGCCGCTGACCCACGTCCCGCTCGCGCAGCCCGACGGGCTGCGCTTCGTCGTGGCCGTACCCGGCCAGCCGCTGGCCACCGCCCAGGCGCGGGCCGCGCTGCCGGCGCAGGTGCCCCACGCCGACGCCCGCTACAACCTGGCGCGCGCCGCGCTCTGGGCCGCGGCGCTGGCGCAGGGCCGGCTCGAGCTGCTCGCCGAGGCGGCCCGCGACCGCCTGCACCAGCCCTACCGCCTCGAGCTGATGCCGGGGGCGGCCGAAGCGCTGGAGGCCGCGCGCGCCGCGGGCGCGCTCGCCGCCTTCGTGGCGGGCGCCGGGCCCAGCGTGGCGGCGCTGACCGACGCGGCCGCGTCCGAGGTCGTTCGCGCGCTCGCGGACTACGCCGGACCCGAGGGACGGCTGTTGACCCTTAGCATAGGAGGGGGGTTGACGTGGAAGGCAACCTGAGCACGATGCCGCTGGTGGACCTGCTCGAGCTGCTGCACGCGGGCCGCAAGTCCGGCGTGCTGCGGATCGAGGGCCGCCCTCCGCTCGTGCTGCGCCTGCAGGCCGGGGAGGTGGTGGGCGGCGGCATCCTCGACTGGGAAGGGCTCGAGGCCATCGCCGCCTTCGACCTGCACGCCCCCGAAGGGGCCTTCCACTTCGAACCGGGGCTGCAGTCGGGCAAGGTGATCCGGCCCATGCAGGCGCTCCTGGGCGAGTGGGCGCGCCTCAACGACGAATGCCGCCGCTTCCTCGAGGTCATCGACTCCCCCTCGCGCGTCTACGAGGGGCTGGGCGGCGAACCCCCCTACGACGTCTTCGTGGGCGGGCGCAGCGTCCGCGGCGCCGCCAAGGCCTGGGGCGTCCCGTTGATCATCGCCATGGAACGCGTCTGGACGGGGCTTCGCAGCGGCGACCTCACCCCGCTCGGGCGGTACGCCTGGTACGGCCTGCGCATCCGCCACCCCCAGGCGCGCAGGAAGCCGCCCGAGGACGGCGACCTGAGCCAGCTGATGGACGGCCGCGCCAACCTGGGCGACCTGGTCGCCGCGGGCGTGGAGCCGAACCGGCTGCGGCGTTACCTGATCGAAGGCATCGCCGCCGGCGACCTGCTCTTCCCCGGCCGCGGCTGGCTGTTGCGGGACCTGACCTGGGAACTCGAGCACACCCCGGCTCCACCTTCGTGATCACTTTTTGAATCGGGTATACTATCTTCATGCAGGGCCTTCGGGAACGCCAAAAACAGCGCCGCCGCGAGCGGATCCTGCGCACCGCCGTCGAGCTCTTCAAGGAGCGCGGGTTTCAGCAGACCACCGCGGTGGACATCGCCAAGGCCAGCCACGTCTCCCGCGGCACCTTCTTCAACTACTACCCCTACAAGGAGGCGGTGCTGCTCGACTACGGCGCCGAACTGCTGGAGCTCGCCTGGGGCGAGGCCAAGGCCGCCCTCGAGAACGGCGTCCCACCGGTGGAGGTGCTCGAGGCCTTCTGGAACCGCCTGGCCGAGCTGAGCGAACAGGAGCTGGGGCGCGAGCTGCTCTCGCACCTGGCCTACGAGCTCGTCAACCCCGACCCGGAGCGGGCGCACGCCGCCTACGAAGCCCTGCCCCTGGCCCAGTTCGTCGCCGAGATCCTGCGCCCGCTGGCGCGCGCCGGCCGCCTGCGCACCGACCTCTCCCTCGACCGCATGGCCAACTCCATCGCCGACGCCTTCCTGCTCGCCGTGCTGCGCTGGGCCGGGCACACCCCCGACCGCAGCCTCGCCGGCGAGCTGCAGAAGTTCCTGACCATCGTCCTCGAGGGCGTGCTCGCCCGTCCGTGAACCGCTCCTGGGCCTTCCTGGAAACCCCGATCGGTCTGCTGCGCGTGGAGGCCAGCGCCGCAGGCCTGACGCGCGTGCACCTGGCGGGGGCGCCCCAGGACGAGGCGGAAGGCGCCGGCTGGGCGCACGTGACGCGCTTTTTGGACTTCGCCGAGCGCTACTTCGCGGGCGAACCCGTCGCCTACGCCGGCGCCCTCGACCTGAGCGGGGCCACGCCCCGGCAGGCGGCGCTGTGGCGCTACGTGCAAACCATCCCCTACGGCCGCACCCAAAGCTACGCCCAGGTGGGGCGGGCGCTGGGGCTGCACCCCCGGGCCGTCGGGGCGGGGATGCGCGCCGTCCCCTGGTTGCTGGCCGTGCCCGCCCACCGCGTGATCCACGCGGACGGGCGCGTGGGGGGCTTCGCGGGCATGGAGGGCGTCAAGGCCTGGCTGCTCGCGTTCGAAGGCGTCAACCCGGCGTCAGGTACTTGCTGACCACGTCGAGCAGCCGGTCGACGTTGCTGCGGTTGTAGCGCTCGATCTCGGGGCGGCGCGGCACCAGCGGCGGTCCGTGGGTGTCGTGCAGCTCGGCGCCGAGCGTCTGCCCCAGGCGCTGGCCCCAGCGGCTGCGCCAGCCTTCGGGCAGGCGCTCGGGGAGCCGCTGCTCCTTGAGCAGGAAGTAGAGCAGCGCCCAGACCCGCACCGCGGCGTCGAAGGAATACCCCCCGCCGAGGGTGAAGAGCACCCGGCCTTCGGTGTACTGCTCCGCCCCTTCGAGGATGCGGGTGAAGATCCGCTCGTAGGCCCGGGTGGTCAGCATCAGGTCGGCCAGCGGATCGAGGAAGTGGGCGTCGGCTCCGGCCTGGACCAGGATCACGTCGGGCAGGAACCAGGCCAGCGCCTTCTCGAAGACCCGCTCGAAGCCCTCGAGGTAGCAGGCGTCGCCGGTGTAGGGCTCGAGCGGCAGGTTCCAGCTGTACCCGGTGCCGCCGCCCTGACCCAGCTCGAAAACGCCGCCCGTTCCCGGGAACAGGTAACGGCCCGATTCGTGCAGGGAGAGGGTGAGCACCCGCGGATCCTTGTAGAAGATCCACTGCACCCCGTCGCCGTGGTGGACGTCGACGTCGACGTAAAGCACCCGCATCCCCGCCTCCAGGAAGTGGTGGATCGCCACGGCGAGGTCGTTGTAGACGCAAAAGCCGGAGGCGCGGTCGAACTGGGCGTGGTGCAGCCCTCCGCCCAGCTGCAGCACCCTGCGGGCGGTCCCGCCGCTCACCAGCCGCGCCCCGGTGAGCGTCCCCCCCACCAGCCAGCGCGCCGCGGCGTCCATGCCGGGGAAGACCGGCGTGTCGCTCGTCCCCAGACCGTACTCGTCCAGGTCGTCGGGGGGGGCTCCCTGGCTCGCCGCCTCCACCCGGCGCACGAACCGTTCGGCGTGGACCGTGAGCACGTCCTCGCGCCGCGCCTGGACGGCCGCGACCGGACCCCAGGCGGGGTCGAGCTCCTCGAGCAGCTCGACCAGCATGGCGAGCCGCTGGGGGCTGAAGGGGTGTTGCGGCCCGAAGTCGTAGGTCAGGTACTCGGGCCTGTAGACTACCGGGACCATGGTTTTTCGGGCGGCCAGAGCACCTCGAACCCCGCGGCCCGCAGTTCGTCGGCGAGCTTGCGGGTTTCCAGGCTTCCCACGCGCAGCACGTTGCGCACCCAACCGGGTTCGTCGGGGTAGGTGAGCAGGGAGTGGATGTTCACGCCCCGCTCGGCGAAGAAAGCGGCCAGCTTGGCCAGCTTCCCGGGCCGGTCGGGCAGGCGGACCTCGACGCGGCCGCTGGGCAGCCGCGCCCCGGTGAGCGCCACCAGCGCGTCGAGCAGATCGATGCCGGTGATGATGCCGACCAGCTCACGGCCGTCCACCACCGGCAGGCAGCCGATCTTGCGGTCGCGCATGACCCGCGCGGCTTCCTCGACGGGGTCGAGCGGGTCGGCGGTGAGCACCGGGGTGGTCATCACCTCCTCGACCCGCGCCTGAGGGGTGAAGGGCATGGGCGAGAGCTCGCTGGTCGCGAGCCGCACGTCGCGGTCGGTAATGATGCCGACGATCCGCCCGCCCTCGACGACGGGCAGGTGGCGGATGCCCTGCTCCCACATCAGGGCGTTGGCTTCTTCGAGCGTGGCCCCGGTGGAGATGGTGATCACCGGGGAGTGCATCACATCGCGTACGAGCATCGCACCTCCGTTTTCTCCAGTCTACCGCCCGGACTAGAAGGGGAAGTCCCAGGGGGCGGTGCCCTTGAGGCGCAGCTGGTGGAAGCGCTCGACGGTCTCGGGAGGCGCCTGGGGCCCGATGCGCGCCATGAGCGCGTTCTCGATGCGGCCTGCGATCTCGGGGTCGTCGGTGCGCCAGACCCGGAAGCCCACCTTGCGGTAGAGCCGGATCAGGGCTTCGCGGTAGGTGAAGGGGCTCACGCCGGTGCGCTCGGTGTCGTAATGCCAGGAGAGCAGCTGGGCGATCACGACCTTATCGTCGAAGAAGCCCGTCGCAAAGGTCCGTTCCAGCAGCTTCCGGGCGAGGCCCCGCCCGCGCCACGCCGGAGCCACCTCGACGGCGCCCAGCTCCCAGATGCGGCAGGTCGGGTCGCAGCTCCAGCGCTCGAAGCGTTCGGGCTTCTGCAGGGCGACGTAGGCGACCGTCACCCCTTCCGCGAAGGCCGCGCTCACGCACCCCTCCCCCGAGCGAACGAGCTTGACCAGGGCCTCGTGCTGGCGCTCGGGCGGGCGGAAGACGTCGAGTTCGGGATGGAAGGGGTGGCGTTCGAGCGTCTCGGCGTCGCAGCAGATGCACAGCTCGGCGGTCTGCGGCGGCGTCCGGTCCTGCGCGCCCGCGGGCTCGCCCACGCCTAACCCCCGCCGCGCATCGCGCCGACGCTGATGCGCTCCGCCCAGCGGCGCGCCTCCGCGCCGCCGACCTCGACCTCGAGCCGGCTGGTGCGCAGCCCGCCCACCACCCGCGGGGGCAGCGCGCGAAAACGCACCCAGGCCCCGTCCACGCGCCAGCCGTCGTCCGCCTCGACCGCCCCCCAACGGCGCAGGTAGTCCGCCAGCAGCCAGGGCGAGACGCCGCCCAGCTCGGCGCGCCAGACCCCCGCGCGGTCGGGCCCCGAGAAGCCGAGCGCCCCGCCGGCCACCGGCGGGAAGAGGTCGAGCACGTCCTCCGGACCCACCGGCGTGGCCAGGCCCTGGAGGTAGCGCACGTCGCGGCCGTTCACGAAGACCGAGACCCGCTCCGAGAGCACCCCCGGGGCCTCGAAGAGCTCGCCCTGCATCTCGGGGTGCAGCGTGAGCAGCTTCTCGAGCACCTCGCCGACGGTGGCCCCGTCCAGCTCCAGGTGCTTCACCCCGGCCACGTCGCGGAAGGTGGCGTAGAGGTTAACCCGCACGGCGCCGCCCCCACCACCAGGCCGCGCCCAACCCCAGGACGAACCCCAGGGCCAGCGCGGCCAGCAGGAACCAGGCGGTGGCCACCTCGTGCACCCCGAACCACCAGAAGCGCGTGCGCTGCGCGAAGTTGAGGCCGACCACCACGGCCAGCAAGAGCAGCACCACCAGGGTCAGGTAGAGCCGGACCTGCACCCACCACGGCGTGGATTCCATGCGTTCATGATAACGCGCCCGGCGGTTATAATCGCCTCGACATGAGCCCCCGAGACGAAACCGTGTTCCAGCTCATCGAGCTCGAGGCGCGCCGCCAGGCGGAAGGCCTCGAGCTCATCGCCAGCGAGAACTTCACCAGCGCCCAGGTGCGCGAGGCCGTGGGCAGCGTCCTCACCAACAAGTACGCCGAGGGTTACCCCGGCCGTCGCTACTACGGCGGCTGCGAGGTGGTCGACCGCGTCGAGACCCTGGCCCTCGAGCGCGCCCGCGAACTCTTCGGCGCCGCGTGGGCCAACGTGCAGCCGCACTCGGGCTCGCAGGCCAACATGGCCGTCTACTTCACGCTGATGGAGCCGGGCGAGGTCCTGCTGGGCATGGACCTGGCCGCGGGCGGGCACCTCACCCACGGCTCGCGGGTCAACTTCTCGGGCAAGCTCTATAAGGTGGTCAGCTACGGGGTGGACCCCGAAACCGAGCGCATCGACTACGACGAGGTCGAACGCCTGGCGCGCGAGCACCGGCCGCGCGTCATCGTCGCCGGGGCCAGCGCCTACCCCCGCACGATCGACTTCGAACGCTTCCGCGCCATCGCCGACGCGGTGGACGCCTACCTGGTCGTCGACATGGCCCACTTCGCCGGGCTGGTGGCCGCGGGCGTGCACCCCAACCCGGTTCCCTACGCCGACGTGGTGACGAGCACCACCCACAAGACGCTGCGCGGCCCCCGCGGCGGCCTCATCCTCTCGCGCGACCCCAAGCTGGGCAAGAAGATCGACAAGACCATCTTCCCGGGCATCCAGGGCGGGCCGCTCGAGCACGTGATCGCCGGCAAGGCCGTGGCCTTCTTCGAGGCCATGCAGCCCGGGTTCAAGGCCTACGCCCGCACCGTCGTCGAAAACGCCCGGGCGCTCGCGGGGCACCTGGCGGACCGCGGCTACCGCATCGTCTCCGGCGGCACCGACAACCACCTTTTCCTGGTGGACCTGCGTCCGGCCGGCCTGACCGGCGCCGAGGCCGAGGACCGCCTGGGCCGCGCCGGCATCACCGTCAACAAGAACGGCATCCCCTTCGACCCCCAGCCGCCGCGCGTCACCAGCGGCATCCGCGTGGGCACCGCGGCGATCACCACCCGCGGCTTCGAGCCCGGCGAGATGGCGCAGGTGGCCGAGTTCATGGACGCGGCGCTGCGCGAGACCCGGCCCGCGGAAGAGCTGCGCGAAGGGGTGCGCGCCTTCGCCCTGGCGCACCCGATGCCGTAGGGCCCGCCCTAGGCAACGCCGCGTCCGTACGTTAAACTAGGGGTTCGGGTCGGGAGCCCCAGGATCATGCGCAAGGTCGTCATCGTCGGTCGCCCCAACGTGGGCAAGTCCAGCCTCTACAACCGCCTGCTCGGCCGCCGCGACGCGGTGGTGGCCGACGAGGCCGGCGTGACCCGCGACCTCAAGGAGGCCGTGGTCGAGACCGAGCGCGGAAAGTTCAAGCTGGTGGACACCGGCGGCCTCTGGTCGGGCGACGCCTGGGAGCCCAAGATCAAGGAAAAGGTGGACCGGGCGCTCGCGGAGGCCGATCTGGTCCTCTTTCTGGTGGACGGCCGCGCCGAGCTGGCCCAGGCCGACTACGAAGTGGCCGACTACCTGCGCCGCAAGAACAAGCCGGTGCGCCTGGTGGCCACCAAGGTGGACCACCCCAAGCACGAGGCCTACCTGGGCGAGCTCTACGCCCTGGGCTTCGGCGACCCCATCCCCACCTCGGTGGAGCACCGCCGCGGGCTGGAAGAGCTCGAGGACGCCATCTGGGCGGCCCTCCCGGCGGAGGAGGGCGAGACCGAGGTCGAGGTCCCGCCCATCCGCATCGCCATCATCGGCCGCCCCAACGCCGGAAAGTCGAGCCTGCTCAACGCCATCCTGGGCGAGGATCGGGTCATCGTCTCCGATCAGCCGGGCACCACCCGCGACAGCATCGACGTCGAACTCGACTACGGCGGCACCCGTTTCGTGCTGGTGGACACCGCGGGCATCCGCAAGCGGCCCGAGACCGCGGTGGAGCACTTCGCCATCCAGCGCGCCCACCGGGTGATCCAGGAAGCCGACGTGGCGGTGCTGGCCGTGGACCCGTTCGAGCTGGGCGACCGCGAGCTGAAGATGGCGAACGAGGCCCTGGACGCCGGCAAACCGGTGATCCTGGCCGTCACCAAGTGGGACGCCGTGCCGAAGGAGGAGCGGCCGGAGGTGCGGCGCCAGATTCGCGAAAAGCTGGCTCACCTCGAGCATCTGCCCATCGTTTACACCTCGGCGGCGACCGGGCAGAACATCCACAAGATCTTCCAGCTGGCGACGCGGCTCTACCATAAGGCGCGCGAGCGCTTCGACACCGCCGACCTGAACCGCTGGGTGCAGGTCTGGCTCACCAAGACCCGGGTGCCCAACTTCCGCGGCCGGCCCCTCAAGATCTTCTTCGTCACCCAGCCCGAGGTGGCCCCGCCGCTCTTCGTCTTCTTCGTCAACCAGCCCGACTTCGTCACCCGCGCCTTCGAAAACTACATCAAGAACCGCATCCGCGAGGACCTGGACCTGCGCGAGGTCCCCTTCAGGCTCGCCTGGCGCGGGCGCAAGGGCAGGACGGGCTAGCTCCCCGGGGGCGGTGCGGACGCGCCAACGAGCGCTTCCATGCCCCGGGCCGCCGTGGCCCGCAGCGAAACGTCGGCCAGCGGGGTGAGCGGCGTGGGCTCGGGGTTGACCTCGATGAGGTAGGCCCCCGCGGACTTGGCCATCCGCCCCAGGCTGGCCGCGGGCTCCACCACCGCGCTGGTGCCGATCACCAGCGCCACCTCAGCGGTCATGAAAGCGCGCTCGGCCCGGGCCAGCAGCTCGGCGTCCAGGAACTCGCCGAACCAGACCACGTCGGGCCGCATGCGGCCGCCGCAGCGTTCGCAGACCGGCGGCGGGGTGAAGGCATCCGGCGGCGGCAACGACTGGCGGTGGCCGCAGCGTTCGCAGCGGGCGCGGGCGATGCTGCCGTGCAGCTCGACCACGCGCCGGCTGCCGGCGCGCAGGTGCAGACCGTCCACGTTCTGGGTGACGAGCAAAAAGCCGTCCCCCTTCTGCCGCTCGAGGTCCGCGAGCCGCAGGTGGGCGGGGTTGGGCTCGGCCTCCATCACCTGGGCGTAGCGCATCGCGTACCAGCGCCACACCTTCTCGGGGTCGCGGGCGTAGGCCTCGGGGGTGGCCAGCTCCTCGGGGCGGAACCCCTCCCAGAGCCCGCCCGCGCCGCGGAAGGTGGGAATGCCCGACTCGGCGCTGACGCCCGCGCCGGTCAGCACGGCCACCCTCCGGGCGGCTTCGAGCCGTCTCTGGGCCTGCTGGACTTCCATGTTCTTAGAATAGCGCCGCAGGGTGCTAGATTGGACGTATGGCGCGTACGCAACGGCTGGAGGTCCGCCTGGCCCTGCCTCTGGCCCTGGTCGCCACGGTGACCGCCGTGGGCACCCTGGGCTACTGGCTGCTCTGGCGGCCCTACGGGGCCTCCTGGCTCGACGCGCTCTACATGACCTTCATCACCATCACCACGATCGGCTACAGCGAACCCTTCCCGCTCGACGAAGGGGCCCGGATCTTCACGATGGTCATCGGAACCACGGGCATCGCCAGCCTGTTCTACGTCTTCGGCGTCTTCATGGACTACCTGGTCGAGATGGGGGCGAGCGGCGAACGGAGGAAGCGGCAGATGGAGCGAAAAGTAACGGCGCTGTCGGAACACGTGATCCTCACCGGCCTGGGCCGCGTCGGCCACCAGGCGGCCGAGGAGCTGAGCCAGGCGCGCGAACCCTTCGTGGTCGTCGAGCGCGACCCCGAGCGGGTGCAGTGGGCGGCGGACCAGGGCTACGTCGTGCTCGAGGGCGACGCCACCGAGGACGAGACCCTGAGGAAGGCGGGCATCGAGCGCGCCAAGGGGCTGATCGCGGCCACCGGCGACGACGCCGCCAACCTATTCATCGTCCTGAGCGCGCGTGCCCTCAACCCCGAGCTCTACATCGTGGCCCGCTCGGAGGACGCGGGGGTCATCCCCAAGATGCTCAAGGCGGGGGCCAATCGGGTGATCGATCCCTACGCGATCGGGGGCCGGCGGCTCGCCAGCCTGGTGCTGCACCCCGCGGTGGTGGACTTCCTGGAAACCACGCTGCGGCGGGGCGGGGCGCCGATCTCGATCGAGGACATCCTGATCACCCGCGACAGCCCGCTGGCCGGCAGGTCGATCGCCGAGCTGAACCTCAACCGCCGCTACGGCATCGTGGTGCTCGCCATCATCCGCGGCGACGAGACCCTGGTCTCCCCCGCGGCCGAGTGCGTCTTCAAGCCCGGGGACCAGGTGATCGTGATGGCGACGGTGGAACAGCTCGAGCAGTTCGTGCGCGAGATGGAGCTCCAGGAGGGCGTGAACCGCAGGGAACGCCTCGAGCGCGAAGCGAAGGGAGCGTAGACGATGCGGCTCTTCACCCCCGAGGCGATGCGCGCCGCCGACGCGCAGGCGGTGGAGCTGGGCTACCCCAGCCTGCTGCTCATGGAAGCGGCGGGCCGGGCGGTGGCCGAGGCGGCCCGGGCCGCCTGGCCCGAGGCCGAAAGCTACGCGGTGGTCGCCGGCAAGGGCAACAACGGCGGCGACGGGCTGGTCGCCGCCCGCTGGCTGCACCTTTGGGGACGGGAGGTGCGCGTCTACGCCCCCGAGGGGCACCGCGGCGACGCCGCGCTTGCGCGCGCGGCGCTGGCGGCCCACCTGGAGATCGAACCGCTGGAGGCCGTGGATCTGCGTGAAGCCGACGTGGTGGTGGACGCCCTCTTCGGCACCGGACTGACCCGACCGCTGGAGGGCGCGTGGGCCGAGCTCGCGGAGCGGATCAACGCCGCGGACCGGCCCGTCGTCGCCGTGGACGTGCCCTCGGGCCTGCCCTACGCCCCCCACGTCCGCGCCGACCTGACCGTGGCGCTGGCGGGCCTGAAGCCCGACCACGTCTTCTACCCCGGCCGCAGCGCCTGCGGCCGCATCCAGCTGGCCCCCATCGGCCTGCCGCCGGCGCTGCTGGAGCCGCGGGAACTGCCCGAGCTGCTGGACCCCGAAACCATGCGCGCGCTGCTGCCGTCTCGCCCCGGCCACGCCCACAAGGGCTCGGTGGGCCGGGTGCTGGTGGTCGGCGGCGCGGCCGAGTACACCGGGGCCCCCGCGCTGGCGGCCCTGGGCGCTTACCGCGCCGGGGCGGGGCTGGTGACCGTGGCCTACCCCAGCGACGCCCGGGTGGACCCCCCGCTCGAAGCCGTGCGGCTCCCGGTCAGCCGCTGGCAGGACGCCCGCCTCTTCGAGGCCAAGGCCGAGGCCCTGGCCGTGGGGATGGGCGGCGGCAGCGGCGGCGGGGCCGCGGCGCGGGCGGCGTTGAAGCTCAAGAAGCCCACCGTCCTCGACGCCGACGCCCTCTACCCCGAGGTGGTGAAGGCCTACGCCGCGGCCGCTGTGCCCACGGTGATCACCCCCCACCCGGGCGAGGCGGCCAGGCTCCTGGAGACCGGCGTGGGAACGGTGGTGCAGGACCCGCTGGGCTCCGCCTGCGAGCTGGCGCGCCGCTTCCGCACGACCGCGGTGCTCAAGGGCGGGCCTACCGTCCTCTGCGAACCCGGCCGCGCCGCCGTGAACACCACCGGCAACCCGGCGATGGCGACGGGCGGGGCCGGCGACGTGCT
Organism: Oceanithermus profundus DSM 14977; assembly: GCF_000183745.1. Classification (NCBI taxonomy): domain Bacteria; kingdom Thermotogati; phylum Deinococcota; class Deinococci; order Thermales; family Thermaceae; genus Oceanithermus; species Oceanithermus profundus. The sequence continues at coordinate 1,540,852 of NC_014761.1, forward strand.
TTCGGGCGCGATCGCGGCCTTCCTGGCCGCGGGCCTCGCCCCCTGGGACGCGGCGCGTCTGGGCGTTTACCTGCACGGTCTCGCCGGCGACCACCTGGGCCGGATCGGGCTGACCGCGCACGAACTGGCCGAGGCCCTGCCCGTGGTGCGGGAGAAGCTCGAGCTCGGCTACCTGCGCCCTTACTGGGAAGCCGGTCTGCTCAGCCCACGGTAGCGGCGGCGCGGGCCTTCGCCAGGAAGCGCTCGCCCAGCAGCACCCGCTCGAGCAGCGCCTCCTCCTGGGGGAAGAAGTGGCCGTAGCGGCTGCGGCGCAGGTCGTAGACGCCCAGTTCGAACAGCTCCTCGACGCGGGCGACGAAGGCCGCCGCGGAGACCGCCCCCACCGTGAAGGCCACGACGGTGAGGCGCGCTTCCCCGGGAAAGACGTGGAGCAAAAGGGAGCCCTGGGAACCCAAGAACGCCAGGGTCACGCCGCCGTCCTCGACGCGGTGGCGGCGCAGGCCCCCGCCCAGGGGCCAGGCGTCCGCCAGCGCCTGGGCGCGCGCCTCGACTTCCATGCTTTCGAGGGCCAGATGGCGGGCGTCGATCGTGATCCGGGTGCCGTAGGCCAGCTGCTGCAAGGCGGATCCCTCCTGGGGTCACCTTACCATTCCGGGCCCGGTGCTAGGCTGCCGGCAGGGGGCTTTCGCCCCTTGGATGGCGCGTGCCCGCGGGCGTTAAATGGATGAGACGGCTGCGTGCGGTGCTAAACTTATGGGCGTAAAAGGAGGCGATATGTACCGCGGAAGAGAAGGGCAATGGGCTTTTTACCTCCACCGGATCACCGGGGTCGCGATCCTGCTCTACCTGCTGGTTCACGTAGGCGAGCTCACGGCCGCGATGTTCGGTGCCAAGTACTCCAACGCGATCCTCGAGTTCTTTCACCAGCCCCTGTTCCAGCTCGGTCTGCTCGGCGTGATCGGAGCGGTGCTCTACCACGCCCTCAACGGACTGCGCATCCTCATCATGGACTTCACCTCCTGGGGGACGCGCATGCAGCAGAAGCTGTGGTACGGCGTCCTGGTGCTGTTTGCGCTCCTCTACATCCCCACGATGATCAAGATCCTGCCCGAAATCTTCGGGGGCGGAGGTCACTGATGGCGATCAAGACCCGTAACTTCAACGAAGCCCGCCAGCAGGCCAGCACCAACATCGAGCTCATCTGGTGGGTCTTCATGCGCGTCTCCGGGGTGCTGCTGGTCTTCCTGGTGCTGGGCCACATCTACATGAACAACATCATGATCAGCAACACCTCGATCGACTACGACTACGTCGCGTCCAGATTCTCGCAGCCGCTGATCAAGGTCTACGACCTGGTCATGCTCGCGCTGGCGATGCTCCACGGCACCAACGGCCTGCGCTACGTGATCGACGACTACGTCCACCACGCCGGCTGGCGCAGCTTTATCAAGTTCGTGCTCTACTTCCTGGTCGCGTTGCTGATCGCTACCGGCACCATGGTCCTCTTCAGCTTCCCGTTCAACAAGGTAGGAGGTTAGCCGTGGCACACGTACATGATGTTCTCGTCATCGGAGCCGGCGGCTCGGGCTTGACCGCAGCGCTGTTCGCGGCGCGCCACGGCGCCAACGTCGGGGTCGTGAGCAAGCTCTACCCCACCCGCAGCCACACCGGTGCGGCCCAGGGCGGCATCGGCGCGGCCCTGGGCAACGTCGAGGAAGACCACTGGGAATGGCACATGTTCGACACCGTCAAGGGCGGCGACTACCTGACCGACCAGGACGCCGCCGAGGTGTTCGCGCGTGAGGTCATCGACGCCGTGATCGACCTCGAGCACATGGGCCTGCCCTTCGACCGCCTGCCCAACGGCAAGATCTCGCAACGGCGCTTCGGCGGACACACCCGCGAGTACGGCAAGGCCCCGGTGCACCGCGCCGCCCACGCGGCCGACCGCACCGGGCACATGATCCTGCAGACCCTCTACCAGCAGTCGATCAAGCAGGGCATCACCTTCTACAACGAGTTCCACGTCCTCGACGTGATCTTCACCGAAGACGGCCGGGCCATCGGGGTGGTGGCGCTCGAGTTCGCCACCGGCGAGCTCCACACCTTCATGGCCAAGTCGATCGTGATCGCCACGGGCGGCTTCGGCCGCATGTTCAAGGTCACCTCGAACGCCTTCACGCTCGCCGGCGACCTGCAGTCGATCCTCTACCGCAAGGGCTGGATCCCCCTGGAAGACATGGAGTTCTTCCAGTTCCACCCCACCGGCCTCTACCGCCTGGGCATCCTGGTCACCGAGGGCGCCCGCGGCGAGGGCGGGATCCTGCGCAACGCGAGCGGCGAGCGCTTCATGGAGCGGTACGCACCGACGATCAAGGACCTGGCCCCGCGCGACATGGTCAGCCGGGCCATGTACCTGGAGATCAAGGAAGGGCGCGGTTGCGGACCCAACAAGGACTACATCTGCCTCGACCTCACCCACCTGGATCCCGAGATCATCGAGCACAAGCTCCCCGACATCGCCGAGTTCTCGCGCACCTACCTGGGGGTGGACCCGATCAAGGAGCCGATCCCGGTGGTGCCCACCGCCCACTACGCCATGGGCGGCATCCCCACCACGCTGAACGGCGAGGTGATCAAGGACGGCGACGGCACCGTGATCCCGGGCCTCTACGCGGTGGGCGAGGCCGCCTGCGTCAGCCTCCACGGCGCCAACCGCCTGGGTACGAACTCGCTGGGCGACCTGGTGGTCTTCGGGCGCCGCGCCGGCCTGGCCTCGGCGCGCTTCTCGGAGGTCGAGTCCTTCGTCGACCTGCCCCCCGACGCCGCCGACCCGAGCCGCGAGCTGATCGACGGCATCAAGTCGCGCAGCAAGGGCGAGACGCCGTTCGCCATCCGCAAGGACCTCCAGGAGACCATGATGGACAACGCCTCGGTCTTCCGCACCGAGGAGCTGCTGGAGAAGCAGGTGGGCATCGTCCAGGAGCTGATGGAGCGCTACCGGAACGTCGTCATCCAGGACAAGGGGGACCGGTTCAACGCCGACCTCATCGATGCGCTCGAGCTGGGCTTCCTGCTCGACAACGCCGAAGCGCTGGTGCACTCCGCCAAGAACCGGAAGGAGTCGCGCGGCGCGCACGCCCGCGAAGACTACCCCGATCGCGACGACGACAACTGGCTGAAGCACACCCTGGTCTACCGGGAGGCCCCCGGCAAGGTGCGCTTCGCGTACAAGCCCGTGGTGCTGGGCCGCTTCGAGCCCAAGCCGCGCACCTACTAGGGAGGGGACGATGCGCGTAACACTGAAACTCTTGCGGTACAACCCCGAAGCGGATCAGGCCCCCCACTGGGAGAGCTACCAGCTGGATGCCGAACCTATGGACCGGGTCCTCGACCTGCTGCACAAGGTGAAGTGGGAGACCGACGGAACGCTGGCCTTCCGGCGCAGCTGCGGCCACGCCATCTGCGGCTCCTGCGCCATGATGATCAACGGCGTCAACCGGCTCGCCTGCAAGACGCTGGTGCAGGACCTCAGCGGGGACACGATCACCGTCGAGCCCATCCGCGGCCTTCCGGTGGAGAAGGACCTGGTCGTCGACATGGAGCCCTTCTTCAAGGCCTACAAGGCGGTCAAGCCCTACTTCATCAACAACGACCCCCCGCCCGCCCGCGAACGGCTGCAAAGCCCCGAGGAGCGGGAGATCTTCGACGAGGGCACCAAGTGCATCCTCTGCGCGGCCTGCACCACCTCCTGCCCCGTCTTCTGGATCAACGGCACCTACATCGGTCCCTCGGCCATCGTCAACGCCCACCGTTTCATCTTCGACAGCCGCGACCAGGGCAACGCCGAGCGCTTCCGGGCCCTCTCGGGCGGCGGCGGCGTGTGGCGCTGCCGCACCGCCTACAACTGCACCGAGGCCTGCCCGCGCGAGATTCCCGTCACCCACCTGATCGAAGAGGTGAAGCGCGCGATCATGCTCAACCAGGTCTGAGCATCCGCAGGCGCACCGGCGCGGGGCCCCGGCCCCGCGCCTTTCTTTTGTAGAATGGTGGACGAACGGAAAAGGAGGTTCAAGATGGCGCAGAAGAGGATCCTTATGTTCGTCGGCGACTACATGGAGGACTACGAGGCGATGGTGCCCTTCCAGATGCTGCTGATGGCGGGCCACCAGGTGGACGCGGTCTGCCCCGGCAAGAAGCCGGGCGACAGCGTCAAGACCGCCATTCACGACTTCGAGGGCGACCAGACCTACAGCGAGAAGGTGGGGCACAACTTCGCGGTCAACGCCGACTTCGACCTGGTGAACCCCGACGACTACGACGCCCTGCTCATCCCCGGCGGCCGCGCGCCCGAGTACCTGCGGCTCAACCCGCGCGTGATCAAGCACACCCAGGCCTTCGCGGCCGCGGGCAAGCCCATCGCCGCGATCTGCCACGGGGCCCAGATCCTGGCCGCGGCGCGGGTGATCGAGGGCTACGAGATCAGCGCCTACCCGGCCGTGGGTCCCGAAGTCGAACTGGCGGGCGCGAAGTACATCGGGCCCAACGACACCTTCACCAACGCCCACACCGACCGCAACTTCGTCACCGCGCCGGCGTGGCCGGCGCACCCTGAGTGGATCCGGCAGTTCCTGGAGTTGCTGGGGACCCGCATCGAACCCTAGGCTTCGAGCTCGATCCGCAGCGCGCCGGCCCGCCGGCGCAACTCCTGCAGGCGCTCGCGGAGCGCCTGCAGCTTTTGCCGGCGGTCTTCCAGCTCGGCGCAGCGGTCGCGGTAGAGGGCGCGGAAGCGCTCGGCCGAACGCGCCAGTTCGCCCTCCAGGGTGGCCTCGAGCCCCTCGGTGAGCTCGCGCTCGAGGCGGTCGAGCCCTTCGTCGATCCGCCGCTGGGCGGTGCGCTTGCGGCGCGGCAGGATCGAGAGCCCCAGCACCGCCGCCACCAGGCCGGCGGTGACGCCGGTCACGTCGGCGGCCAGGCCGTGCAGGGCCAGCGCCAGCCCCGCCCCCAGACCCACCGCCCCCAGTTCGGCCAGCGCGGTGTGCTGCAGTGCGCGGCTGAGCAGGCCCTGGAGGTCGCGGGCCTCGGCCTCGGGGTCGTAGGCCTCCAGGGCCCGCGTCACCTGCTCCGAGAGGGTCGGGCCATCGCCTTCGTAGGCGCGGGCGCCGCCGCGCGTGTTGAGGAGGTCGAGGGCGGAGGCCAGCAGGTCGCGCTCGGCGCGGGCGAGCCAGGCCAGGCTCTCCTGGATCTTGCGCTCGAGTTCGCGGTGGGCCTCCCCCACCACCTCGGCCTCGAAGGACTTCTGGATCTTGCTCGCGTTCATCAGGTCGAAGAGGCGGCCGAAGCGCAGGGTTTCGTCGAGCCACCGCGCCGCACGCCGGCGGACCCGGGCCACGACCTCGCGCAGCTGCGCCGTCTGGCCCCGAAACTCCTCGCGCACGCGCCCCTCGTGCCGCTCGAGCAGGGCTTCCAGGCGGGCGCAGGTCTCGAGTTCGGACTCCAGCGCCTGGGCCTCGGGCCCGAGCCGCCCCTCGCCCTGCTCCAGCAAGCGCTCGAGCACGCCCAGCGGCGAGCCCAGCTTGATGCGCGCCGCCTCCTCGCGCAGCACGCGCTCGATGAAGGCCTCGAGCTCCTTTACGCCCCCGTCCTCCCCGGCGCGCGCCCGTCGGGCCGAAACCCCGAAGACCGGGGGTTCGACGCCCAGCGTACGGGCGGCCTGCTCGCGGACGTAAGCGAGCACTTCTTCGGCCTCGTCAGGCCCCAGCAGATCGAGCTTGTTGACGACGAGCACGACCTTCTTGCCCCAACCCCTGATGAGCTCGAGGAAGTCGCGCTCGCTGGCGGTGTAGGGGCGGTCGGCGCTGGTGGTGAAGAGGATCAGGTCGGCGCGGGGCAGGAAGCGCTCGGTCAGGATCTGGTGGTGCTCGATCACCGCGTTGGTGCCCGGGGTGTCCACCAGGTGGACGTCCTTGAGCAAGGGGTGGGGCAGCCGCAGCACCACCAGGCCCGGCTCCAGGGCCCGGCTGCCCGGCTCCTCCCCGTAGGCGATCCACTGGATGCGGTCGGTCGTCGGGGTCACCCCCTCGCGCAACAGCTCCCGGCCCAGCAGGGCGTTGAGCAGGCTCGACTTGCCGCTGTTGAACTCGCCCGCGACCACGAGCAGGAAGGGGCCCTCCAGGTCCTGAAGCGCCTGGCGCAGGGGGGTCGTCGTCTCCCCGGCTTGCGCAAGCGCTTCCAGGCCTTCGGCGAGCAGCCCGCGCACCTCGCCCGCCAGGCGTTGCAGTTCGGGGTCGATCACGCCCTCATGCTACCAGCCCACGGTGAAACGCCAACAAAAAAAGCCGGGTTTCCCCGGCTCTCTGGTGGGCGATGGTGGACTTGAACCACCGACCTCATGCGAAAGTTACCGGGATTAGCTGTAGTCGGCTTACTCAGAATAGAGGCGGAGCGCACAAGCCCGTAGAACTTGTCCGCACAAAAATCATGGGACTGCCGCGGGCGCTGCAGTGGACGCCTGATGAGTTCTCGGAATAAAACGGGGCACGAGCTGCCCAAACTATCTACGCTGAATGTTCAAGTTCCCACCACCCTCCCCGCGGGATATACTATGATCTGTAGTAGGCGCAGCCAATGGAGGCAAACCGGTGGAGTACGCAGTGCCCATCCGAGAAGACATGATGCGCCCTGAAGCTATCGCGTTCGAGGTCCAGGGTGACTCGATGGATGATGGCACCCCCAACACGATCCGTGACGGCAACGTGGTTATCGTGGCTACGCTCCTCACAGATTTAGTACGCGGAGAGGTCTTCCTCGTGGAGCTCCCCGGCCAGGGCCTCATGGCAAAGCGCCTGCGGCGCGTCAGTGATGCACCTTGGTTCTTGTCCGACAAGCCCACCAACGACTTCTTCCCGGCCGGGGACGTGGTGTGGGTGGTCGGGCAAACCTACGGGAAGCTTAGCTACAGTCGGGTGAGTTGAGTGAGCAGCAATGGCTAAGTGCAAATATTGTGGTCGGGGTGGTTTGTTTCTCGCAGTAGACAAGAACGGCATCTGTCGTGATTGTGCAAAATTTGTATACCCTCAGATAAAACATTACCTAACAAGAGTGCAAGGCTATTTCTCAGCGATGCAAAAAACGAAGCATCCTAAAACTATTATTTCCAAAAGAGACGATATTTTAGAAGTGCTTAACCATTTAGAAGATGAATTTGAGTCAAAAGGCATCTCTGTCTTTGATTACAGTGTTTCTCAAATGCGCAGGGATATGTTAAGTGCTGCCGACGAATTATTGATTGACCTTTTAGCTGAAGAAGCCAAGAAAACGGATTCCAAGGCGGTAGTTTCTGATACTCCGAAACAGAAGGCAACTCATTACAAGCGTTTCCTCAGCAAGCTTGTCGATTTTGAATCGTTGATGAGTGATCCGTCGCAAATATCTGCAATTAAATACGATATCATTGTGAAGATTCGTGAACATATCATTCAAGATTTGATAACAAAAGCTCAAAAATATGAATTCAAAGGCTACCTTAAAAAAGCTAGAGAGATCTATATGGATGCTCTTTTTGAGCTAAAAAATGACGACATACCGGATGAATTGCAAGCACACTTAATAAATATAGTTCAAGACAATTTAAACCGCTTAGAAGCAGAGATCGGGGAAGGATAGCCACGCCCCGTCACCCGACCTTCTTCCAAACTCGAAGCTGCGTCGCGACGACCGCATAGAGGTACGGGTGCAAGTGGACGGGCGGCGCATCGGCCGCTAAGTACGGTCGCCATAGGGCGACTGTGCCCTGTACACCGAGCCAGACGTGGAACCGGGCAGCGCTTGCACTCGGGGTGGACGGTGGCGGCTTGGCTTGAGTGCCAGTTGGCCAGTCCGTGCATACTTGCGTCAACCAAGGTGCACGAGGACTCCAGGCTAGCCGACATCATCAACCAGGCGCTCGGAGACCGCCTCCTCGAGGACCTGACCCCGATGCAGGTGCAGGACTGGCTCGATGGCCTCGACTACTCGCACCGAACCAAGCTGCGCGCCCTGCAGATGCTGCGCAATGCCCTGGCCGAGGCCGAGGCCCTGGAGCTGCTGCACCGCAACGCCGCGGCGCCGGTCAAGCTGCCCAGGCAGCCGCGGCAGACCAGCGGGCAGGCGTGGACGCTCGACGAGGCCCGCAGGTTCCTGGCCGCCGCCCAGAAGCGCCGCCTCTGCTCCCTCTACCGCATCATGCTCGCCCTAGGCCTGCGCGTGGGCGGGGCCATAGCCTTCGAGGTGGGCGACTGGGCGCACGACCCCGCGGTGGGGTCGTTGAGGCTGCGTACCGAGTGCACGGCCACGGTCGAAGGTTCTTTGGCCGGAGTCAAGACGCCCGCGGCGCGCCGAACGGTCTACGCCCCGGACGATCTCGCCGTGGCCCTCTCAACCTGGCTGGAACGGCGCGAGGCCGAAGCCGGGCTGCCCAGCTGGGACGAACAGGGCTGGCTCATCCCGGCCAGTAACGGCCGCCTGCTGAGCCACAACAACGTTCGGCGCGACCTCCGCGCGGCCATCGCCGAGGCCGGCGTGCCGCGCATCCGCCTCCACGACCTGCGCCACACCGCGGCCAACCTGATGCGCCAGGCGGGCATCGGGCGCGAGGTGCGGATGCAGATCCTTGGCCACCAGATCCGGGACGTCCACGACATCTACACGCACCACGTCGAGCCCGGCGAGCTGGTGCGCGCGGCGCGCGCCCTGCACGGGCTTTTCCCGGTGCCCGGCGAGACCCCAACTGGGGTCACTGGGGTCAGCCAACAAAAAGAGGACGGGGCCTAAACCCCGTCCTGGTGGTGGGCGATGGTGGACTTGAACCACCGACCTCACGCTTATCAGGCGTGCGCTCTAACCAGCTGAGCTAATCGCCCTCGTCGGTCGCCCAGCACGGGATATCGTATCAACCCCGCGGGGGGCTGTCAAGGTTTGGCCACGCGCTCGACCCGCTGCCCGACGGCATCCACGGCGATTACCGTGGCCGAGGTGGCCGGCACCTGAATCATGAAGCTGACCTCCTTGCCGCGCGGCAGCGGCAGACGGCTGAAGGTCTTGCCGTACTTCACGACCACCCGGTCCACCTCCACGTCGTCGGTCGCCTTGCCCACGATGCGGAGCAGCTTGTCCTCGGTCAGCTCGACGCGCTCGAGCACCAACTTCGGCTTCTCGGTGTCGAGGGTGAGCGGCAGCTTCAGTTTGCGCACCTGGCCGCCGGTGTCCCGAGCCTCGAGCTCGAGCTCGACCTGACCGCCCTTCTTGGCCTCGACCAGGAAGCGAAACTGCACCAGCTTGCGTCCGCGCTCGGCCTGGGGCAGCACCTCCTGCCCCCCCACGCGCACGCTCTCGACCCCGGAGTCGTCGAAGGCGTAGCCCTCGACGGTCACCTTCTGCCCTTCGCTCACCGCGCCGCTGCGCGGCTGGGTGATGCCCAGAAGCGGAGCCATCGCGTCGCCGCTGCGGGAACATCCGGCGAACAGGAACAAAAGGAGAAGGGGGAGATACCTGCGCATCTCCCCCATCGTAACAGCCGAAGATTAGCGGAAGTTGACGCCGAAACGACCGCCGAAGAAGGGACCGAAGGCGAAGTACGAGTCGTACTCGGCCCCGATCTGGGCTTCGGAGAACACCCCGAAGTTGGTGTCGGGGATCATCCACTCGACGCCCAGCAGACCGTGGCCGTTCACGCCGAAGGCGCTCCCGTAGAAGGTGTAGTTCACGAAGAAGGCCGAGACGCCGGCGCCGTAGTAGTAGTTGAGGTCGAAGCCCTCGACCCCCAGCGGGCCGCTGCCCATGATCATGTCCGCCGAACCGGCCACGCCGAATCCGCCGAAGACCGGCAACCCGATGCTGAACCGCATGCCGCTGTCCATCGTGTACTGCACACCGATGGCTTCGGGGTAACCCGAGAACACACCCATGTAGCTCTTGGCCGAGGCGAAGGACAACACCATCATCAACGCTGCAACTGCTAGAACTTTCCTCATACCATCACCTCCAAGTTATGTTACGCATTAAAGTATAGCACAGCACCAGGGCAAAACATCCCATGGGAACGGGTTTTCCACCCCCACGGACGGCTAGGTGGTGTACTCGGCGTTGATCTTGACGTAGCCCTCGGTGAGGTCGCAGCCCCAAGCCTCGCCCGCGCCCGCGCCCTCGCGGAAGTCGACGTCCACCACGACCTCCTCCGCCTGCATCGCCTGCGACAAGGCGATGCCGCTGTAGGGCACCGCCCCGCCGTCGTAGATCACGGTCTCCTGAAGGCGGATCTCCAACCGCTCGGGCTCGAAGCGGGCCCCCGAATACCCCAGGGCCACCAGGATGCGCCCCCAGTTGGGGTCGTTGCCGTGCACCGCGGCCTTCCAAAGCGCGCTCGCCGCCACCGCGCGCGCCGCGACCCGCGCCTCCGCTTCGCTCACCGCCCCGCGCACCCGCACCGTGATCAGCTTCTGGGCCCCCTCACCGTCGCGGGCGATCTGCCGCGCCAGGTCCCGGGCCACCGCGTGGACCGCCTCCCAGAAGGCCCCGTCGGAGACCGGCCCGGCCCGACCGCTCGCGAAGAGCACAGCCATGTCGTTGGTGGAGGTGTCGCCGTCCACGGTGACCTGGTTGAAGGTGGCCCCCACCACCCGCGGCCAGCGGTCGCGCAACGCCTCCCGGTCCACCGCCGCATCGGTGAACAGGTAGGCGAGCATCGTCGCCATGTTGGGATGGATCATTCCGCTTCCCTTGGCCACCCCCACCACGCGCGCGCCGCCGGGCAGCGGCCGCTCGCTCAGCTTGACGCGGGTGTCCGTGGTGAGGATCGCCTCGGCGAAGGCCTCCAGGTCGCGCCCGAGCTCGATCGCATCGATGCGGGCCTCGACCTTGTCGACCGGGAGGGGCACGCCGATCACCCCGGTCGAGGCCGTCAGCACCGCCTCGGGCGCAAGGCCCAGCCTGCGCGCCGCCAACTCCGCGAGCCTGCGGTCGTCGGCCACGCCCCGTTCCCCGGTGGCGCAGTTGGCGTTTCCGGCGTTGACAATCAGGCCCGCGATCGGCGCTCCGCCGGCGTAAAGCCGCCGGCCGCGCCCCACGCAGGGCGCGGCGGCGCGGTTGGTGGTCGCCACGTAGGCCCAGTCGGCCTGGGGTTCGATCCGCACCAGCGCGAGGTCGGGGCGACCGCTGGGCTTGATGCCGCTGGCCACCGCACCGGCCGTGAATCCTTCGGGTAACCGCATGCCGCACCTCCTAGGGCCAGAGCCCGTGGGTCTCCAGGCCCAACCCCTCGTCGTACCCGAGCACGACGTTCATGTTCTGTACCGCCTGGCCCGAGGCCCCTTTGACCAGGTTGTCGATGGCGGCGAAGACGACGATCTGCCCCGTGCGCTCGTCGAGCTTGGGGCTGATCCAGACGGTGTTGGCGCCGTAGACGCCCTTGGTCTGGGGCAGGTCTTCGGTCAGGCGGACAAAGCGTTCGCCGGCGTAGAACTCCCCGAACAGCTCCGCCAGCTCCCCCGGCGCGACCCCGCGGGGCGGGTCGACGTAGGCGGTCACCAGGATGCCCCGGGTCATTGGCACCAGGTGGGGCGTGAACGAGAGCGGCCGCGCCTCGGCGGGGCCGTGGGTCCGAACCTTCCGCCCCTGGGCGCGCAACCGCGCCAGGTTGAACTCGATCTCGGCGGTGTGGCGGTGCCGGCCCGCGGGCTTGTAGGGGCGCAGGTTCTCGTTCACCTCGGCGAACGCCGTGCCCCCGGCGTCGCGCCCCGCCCCCGAGACGCCGCTCATGGCGGCGACGGCCACGCGCCCGTCGAGCCCCGCGGTCACGAGCGGCGCCAGCGCCAGGCTGGCCGCGGTCACGTAGCAGCCGGGGTTGGCCACCAGCTCGGCGCCGGGGAGGTCGTCCCGAAACAGCTCGGTGAGCCCGTAACGGGCGCGGGGGTACCAGTCGGGGCTCGCGTGGCGGATGCCGTACCAGGCCTCGTAGACGTCGGGCGGCAGCCGGAAATCGCCGGAAAGGTCGACGACCCGGCGCCCCTCCTCCACGAGCCGCGGCGCGAGCTCCATGGCGATGCCGTTCGGCAGGGCCATGAAGACCAGCTCGGCCTCGGCCACCGCCTCCTCCACCTGGGCGAAGGGGGTGTTCAGGTCGATCTGGGGCCAGGCGGCGCTGAGCGGACGACCGGCGTAGGCGCGGCTGCTGAAACCCACGAGCCGCACCTCGGGGTGGCGGCCGAGGATGCGGATCAGCTCCGAACCCCCGTAGCCGCTGGCCCCCAGGATGGCTACCCGGACCAAGGACGGCCTCCCAGGTAGTGGGCGAGCACCGCCTTGACCGTATGAAGGCGGTTCTCGGCCTGATCGAAGATGCGGCTGCGGGGGCCGTGGGCCACCTCCTCGACCACCTCCTCGCCGTAGTGGGCCGGCAGGCAGTGCAGGAAGATGGCCTCGCCCCCGGCGGCCTCCATCAGCTCGGGGGTGACCGTGTAGCCCGCGAAGTCGCGCAGGCGGCGCTCGGCCTCGGCCTCCTGCCCCATCGAGGTCCAGACGTCGGTGTAGACCGCGTCGGCCCCCTGCACGGCCTCGAAGGGATCGCGCACGAACCGGGCGCGCGCCCGCTCGAGCAGCCCGGCGTCGGGCTCGTAACCCTCGGGGGTGCTCACCACGACCTCGAGCCCCGCAAGCGCCGCGGCCTCGAGCAGCGAGGTCAGCACGTTGTTGCCGTCGCCCACGTAGGCGAGGCGAACCCCGGCGAGCCGGCCGAAGTTCTCCTTCAGGGTCATCAGGTCGGCGAGCGCCTGCAACGGGTGGTGCGCATCGGACAGCGCGTTGATCACGGGCACGCCCGCGAACTCCGCGAGTCCGGCCACCGTTTCATGTTTATTCACACGCGCCGAAACCCCCTCGACCCAGCGGCCCAGGTTCTCGGCCACGTCGCGCACCGGCTCGCGCACGCCCAGACCCACCTGCCGGGCGTCGAGGTAGACCGCGTGCCCGCCCAGGTGCACGGCCGCGACCTCGAGGGTGGTGCGCGTCCGCAGCGAGGGCTTTTCGAAGATCATGGCCAGCGTCTTGCCGCGAAGTTCACTGCCCCGGTAACGCGCGTTCTTGAACTGCTCCGCGGTTCTGAGCAGGGCGTGCAACCGGTCGGTATCGAGATCGGAGATCGACAAGAGGTGGTTGGACATACAGGATGCGCCTCCCAAGACAACGTGCTTCAGTATAGGCGGGGTTCGCATGTTTATTCAACCCAATCCTACGCTTTCAAAGCGTTATAGTTTCACTTGAAACATTTCAACCGTCGTGCTATCCTCTTCCCCGTGGAAGCCTGGCCCCTGCTCACCCGCATCTGGAGGCTGCAACGCGCCCTGGCGCAGGAGGCGGCGCCCTGCATCGGCGAGTACGGCCTCAACCCCAAGGAGCTGATGCTGCTCGCCTTCGTGGAGAAGCGCCCCCACGCGGGGCAGCTGGCCCGCGAGCTGCACCTGCCCGCACCCAGCGTCACCCACGCCCTCAAACGCCTGGAACGCTCGGGTCTGATCGTTCGCGAGCACGACCCCCAGGACCTGAGGCGCTTCCTCTTCACCCTCACCCCCAAGGGGCGGGAGGCGCTGGAGGCCGGGCGCGTCTGCCTGGTCGAACGCCTGCGCGACCGGCTGAGCCGCCTGGCCCCCGAGGAACGGGCGACGTTGATCGCCCTTCTGGACCGCATGCTGGAGGAACACGCATGAACCGCACCCAACGGCTAACCCTGATCGGCATCTTTCTCGGCATCTTCCTGGCGGCGCTCGACCAGACGATCGTGGCCACCGCGCTGCCGCGCATCGTGCAGGACCTAGGCGGGATGGACAAGTACGCCTGGGTGGGAACCAGCTACCTGCTCGCCTCCACAATCGCGGTGCCCATCTTCGGCCGTCTGGCCGACCTGGTCTCGAGCCGCATGCTGCTCCTCTGGGCCATCGTCATCTTCTTGGTGGGCTCCATGCTCTCCGGCCTCTCGGGAACGATGGAGCAGCTCATCGCCTTCCGCGGACTGCAGGGCATCGGCGGCGGGGCCCTCTTCGCGGTGGCCACCACGACGATCGGCCTGCTCTTCTCGCCGCGGGAGCGCGGGAAGTTCCAGGGGCTGTTCGGGGCCGTCTTCGCCATCGCCAGCGTGGTGGGCCCCTGGCTGGGCGGACTCCTCACCGACCACCTCTCCTGGCACTGGGTCTTCTACATCAACGTGCCGGTAGGCGCCGTGGCCGTGTACTTCATCGCCGTGCACATGCCCGTGCTGCGCCCGGCCTCGACGCACCGCTTCGACCTGGGCGGCGCCCTCACCCTGGCCCTCTGGACGATCCCGCTGCTGCTCGCCACCTCCTGGGGCGGCCACGAGTACGCCTGGACGAGCCCCGTCATCCTCGGCCTCTTCGCCTGGGCGGCGGCGGGTCTGGCGCTCTTCGTCTACGTGGAGACGCACACGCCGGAGCCGCTCTTCGACCTCACCCTCTTCCAGAACCCCGTCTTCCGCTGGGCCAGCGTGGCCCTCTTCTTCTTCGGGGCGGCCTTCCTGAGCGCGATGTTCTTCCTGCCCCTCTACCTGATCCAGGTCAAGGGGATCTCGGCGACGATGAGCGGCCTCACGATCACCCCGCTCACCCTGGGCGCCATCGTCGGCGCGATCGGCTCCGGCCAGATCGCCAGCCGCTGGGGGCGCTACAAGCCCCTGATGATCGGGGGGATGAGCTGGCTGCTCGTCAACTTCTTCGCCATGCACTTCCTGATCCAGGTGGACACCCCGCTGTGGCAGGTGCTGGCGCTGATGGTCAGCATGGGGCTGGGACTGGGCCCGGGGATGCCGCTCTTCACGCTCGCGGTGCAGAACGCGGTGCCGCCTGAACGCATGGGAACGGCCTCGAGCGCCACCCAGTTCTTCCGCCAGATCGGCTCGACGATGGGCATCGCCCTGATGGGCGCGGTGCTGGCGGCGAGCCTGCAAACCCAGCTGAGCGCCAACCTGCCGAGCAACCTCACGAACGGCAAGGTCGACCTCGGGGCGATGCGCGACCCCGGCGCGCTGGAACGCAGTTTCGACACCGAGCTGCAGGCGACCCTCGACGAACTGGAGCGCGCCCTCTCCGGCGACGAGGCGGCCAAGGCCGCCCTTCTGAAGAACCCGCTGCTGCCGGCCGAGCTGAAGCAGATGCTCGAAGGGCCGCCCCCGCCGGCGGCCTACCGCGAGATGGTGCTCGCCAAGGTCAAGGAAGAGCTCGCCGCACAGGCGGAGCAGCTCAAGCGGCAGGTCACCGAAGCGCTCAACCTCGCCATCACCGAGGCGATGAAGCAGGTCTACCTCTACGCCGCCTGGCTGGTGGTTCTGGGGTTGGCGGCCACCTTCCTCATTCCCGACGCGCGGCTGGAAGGGCGCGCCCACTTCAGCCCCGGGGACTAAGGAAGGTCGAGCAACCAGGGGCGGGGGCTCGCCAGCGGTTCGGCGTAGGCCACCCCCGCGAGGTTGCCCCAGTAGCGGCGCAGCGCCCGGCGGGCCTCCAGCCCCGCCGGGCCCACGGTTTCGCTGACGTCCTCTCCCTCGAACTGGCTGGCGAAGGCGCGCACGGCCGCTTCCCAGACCTCGATCACGTCGCTGACGTCGACGAGCAGGTCCGGGCGGACGGGCGCGTTGCCGGGGTAGTGCAGGAACCGCTCGGGTTTGTGAGGCCGGCCCTCGACGTCCGCGCGCGCAAGGCCGGCCAGGTGGACCGCCCGGCGCGCCAGCGCCGCCGCGGCCACGTGGTCGGGGTGGCGGTCCTCCGGGTGGGGCGCCAGGACGACCCGCGGGCGGGTGCGGCGCAGCAGCGCCGCCAGCGCCCGGGCGGGCTCGGGGGCGTCGGCCACGCCGCCGTCGGGCAGACCCAGGTTGGCGCGCCACGCCAGCCCCAGCACCCGCGCCGCCGCCTCGGCCTCGCGGGCGCGGGTCTCGGGGTCGCCCTTGCTCCCGAGCTCGCCCTGGGTGAGGTCGATCACGCCCACCGCACGCCCGGCCCGCGCCGCCTTGGCCAGCGTGCCGCCGGCACCGAGCTCGGCGTCGTCGGGGTGCGGGGCCACCACGAGCAGGTCGAGCGTCACGGGTACCTCGGCTTCCTGTCGGCCTTCTCCCCCAACCGGCGCTCCTTGCCCTGCTGCAGCCGCACCACGTTCTCGCGGTGGGTCCAGAAGACGAGGGCGACCAGCAGCGCCAGCGCCGTCAGCTCCCAGGCGGGGCGGCCCACGAAGGCGGCGTAGACGAGGCCCGCGGAGGTGCCCGTCAGGCTGCCCGCGGAAACGTACCGCGTCAGGGCGATGACGACGAGGGCCACGACCAAACCGAAGAGGGCGACCTCGGGATCGAGGAAGAGGACGGTGCCGAAGCTGGTGGCCACGCCCTTGCCGCCCTTGAACCCCAGGAAGACGGAGAAGTTGTGCCCCAGCACCGCCGCCAGCGCCACGCCGCCCAGCAGCCAGCCGTCGACGCCCAGCGCCCGCGCGATCAGCACCGCCAGACCGCCCTTGAACATGTCGAAGGCGAAGACGACGAGCGCCGGACCCCACCCCAGCGCCCGCAGCACGTTGGTGGCGCCGATGTTGCCCGAGCCGACCTCGCGGATGTTCACCCCGTAGAGGCGTGCGATCAGCACGCCGGCGGGCACGGATCCGAACAGGTAGGCGAGCAGCAGGGTGACGAGGGCGTAGAGGCTCACGCCCGCATTCTAAGACCTCAACTCGAGGCCGAGGTGTAGAAACGCAGGGCGAAGCGCCAGAAGGCCCGGGAAAACGCGAAGAGCCCCAGGGCCACGAGGAACATCGCCCAGGGCGCGCCGCCCCCCACCCGGCCCAGCGCCAGCTCCGCCGGCGCCGTGGTCATGAAGTAGACGGGCAGCACGAAGGTGAGGAAGAGCCGGAAGGGGCGCGCGTACGCCTGCACCGGATACTGGGCGCTCCAGATCATCGAGCTGAGGAAGTGCACGACGTTGAAGATCTTGACGAACCAGATCGAGGTGGTGGCCAGCAGGAAGGCCAGGGCGTAGACCAGGAAGACCGCGCCGGCGCCGGCGAAGGCGAGCCACGCCCAGCCGCCCGCCGCCAGACCCGAAGCCCACCCGGCGTAGCCGAGCACCGCCGCGCCCAGCAGCAGGTAAGGCAGGCCGATGGGATCGAGCTTCTGCGCGCTCACCCAGAACTGGCTGTCCACCGGCTTGAGCAGCACGAAGTCGAGGGTGCCGTCCTGCACCATCTCCGAGATCCGCCGCAGGTTGGGGACGAAGAAGAGCAGGAAGAAGGCGTCCACCAGTTGCGCGAAGCCGAGGACGAGGAGGGCCTCCTGCCAGGGCCAGCCGCCCAGCTCGAAGCCGCTCGAATAGAAGAGGTAGACCCCGAACAGTTTGCCCGCCGTCTCGATGACGGAGGCGAACATCGCCACCACGAAGGCCGCCCGGTACTCCATCCGCGCCGCCGCCGAAGCGGCCCAGAAGATGCCGAGAAGACGCAGGTAGCGCACCTAGGCCCCCATCGCGCTGTAGCGGCGGCGCCCCAGCCGCCAGAGCAGCCGCGAGGCCGCGAAGAAGACGAGCGTCCAGACGAGCAGCACCGCGAAGCCGCGCGCGTCCGCGGGCTCGAGCCCCGACCAGAGCGCCGCCGGCAGGTAGACGAGGTGGGGAAACGGCGTCCACAGGAGCACCCGCTGCACGGCCTCCGGGTAGAGCGAAAGCGGCGCGAGCATCCCCGAGAAGAAGAGCACCAGCACGTACCAGAGCTCGAAGATCTCGGTCGCGTCTTCGAGCCAGAACGACAGCAGGCCCACCGAGTAGGCCACGAAGAAGCTGAGGAGGAAGGCCAGCGTGCTGGCGGCGAGCCCCAGCGCCAGCGCCCCCCAGCCGGGCCAGACGAGCGCCCCCGGGAAGAGGGCGGCGAAGACGGCCCCGATGACCGCTAGGACGGGAAAGCGCACCCCCCGCTCCCCTACGTGGTCGGCGAGCAGCCGCCACATCGGGTCGAGGGGCTGGAGCAGGTAAAAGGAGAGCTTGCCGGTGCGCACCCAGTCGCTGAAGGTCCAGTTGGCCCAGACGATGGCGAGCTGGCGCGCGACGAAGACGGCGAAGAAGTAGCGGGCGTACTCCAGGGGGCTGTACGGCGTGTACCCCTGCCGCGCCGCCTCGCTCCAGGCGGCCATGAAGAAGAAGGGGACGAGGCCGCCCAGGATCCAGAAGAAGATCTCGGCGCGGTACTCCATCATGTACGCGAAATGGACCGCCAGCAGCGTGCGCACCTTGGCCAGGAGCACCTAGACCGCCCCCTTCGCGAAGACCCGCCCGATCACCTCTTCCAGCGGCGGTTCGTCCACCGAGAGGTCGCGCAGTTCGAAGTTCGCCAGCAGCTCCGCCACCACGGCGGTGAGCCGCTCCTTCTCGACGAGCAGGCGCACCCGCAGGCCGCCGGCCTCCTCCACCTCGCCGTAGCGGGCGAAGGCGGCGGCCGCCGCCGGCCGCGCCAGCACCAGCCGCACCTCCTTGAAGGGCGCGAACCGCTCGACCAGCCCCCCGAGCGGCCCGTCGTAGAGCAGCCGCCCCTCGTGGATCACGATCACCCGCTCCGCCAGCGCCTCGATGTCGGCCATGTAGTGGCTGGTGAGCAGCAGCGTCGCCCCGTAACGCTCGCGGTAGGCCTTCAGGAAACGGCGCACCGCCAGCTGCGCGTTCACGTCGAGGCCCAGCGTGGGTTCGTCGAGGAAGAGCACCCGCGGCCGGTGCAAAAGCGAAGCCAGCAGCTCGGCCTTCATCCGTTCGCCCAGACTGAGCTTGCGCACCGGTTGGCGCAGCACGTCCGCGACCCCGAGCATCTCCGCCAGCTCCGCGGTGCGGCGCTCGGCCTCGGCCCAGGGGATCTCGTAGACCGCGGCGTTGACGCGCAGCGAGTCGAGGACCGGGAGGTCCCAGATGAGCTGCTGCTTGTTGCCCATGACCAGCGTCAGGCTCCGCAGCAACGCCGCCTCGCGCCGGTAGGGGTCGCGCCCCAGCACCCGCGCGCGGCCGCTCGTGGGCTGGACCAGCCCGGTCAGCATCTTGAGCGTCGTCGTCTTGCCCGCGCCGTTGGGGCCCAGAAAGCCCACCACCTCGCCGGGCGCGATCTCGAAGTTCACCCCGCGCACCGCCTCGATGCGCCGGTAGCGGCGGCGCACGAAGTGGCGCAGCGTCCCCGCGAAGCCAGGGTCCTTCTCCGCGACCAGGAAGGTCTTGCTCAGCTGTTCGGCGAGGACGGCCGGGGCTGCCAAAGCGGCTCGCTCACCCCCTCGCGCGCGTTGAGCCAGCGCGCCATCGCGAAGAGCAGGTCGGAGAGCCGGTTGAGGTAGCGCAGCGCCTCGGGGTTCACGTCCTCGACGCGGGCGAGGGCGACGACCGCGCGCTCGGCGCGGCGCACCACCGCGCGCGCCACCTGCAGCGCCGCGGCCGCGGGGTGCCCCCCGGGCAGCACGAAACCGGTGAAGGGCGGCCCCTCTTCGGTGTAGCGGTCGGTCCAGGCCTCGAGGAGGGCGGTGTCGTCCTCCCCCATCCGCCGCACCTTGGCTTCGTGGGGGCCGCCAAAACGGGTGGCCAGGTCGGCCCCCAGATCGAAGAGCGCGTTCTGAATCGCCGCCAGGTGGGCGTCCAGGTCCTCAAGGGCTTCCGGCAGCAGGCTGCGGACGAAGCCAATCTGGCTGTTCGCCTCGTCCACCTCGCCGTAGGCCCGGACCCGTGGGTGGTCCTTGCCCAGGCGCTCGCCGCCGTAGAGCCCGGTTTCGCCGGCGTCGCCGGTGCGCGTGTAGAGCTTCATACCCTAAAGCCTACCGCCTCTGCACGCCTGCGAAGGGGTGCAGGCCCGCTTTCGCGGGCCTGCGGAGGGAGGGATCAATCAGTGGATCTTGGACGCAGCAAGGTGAGTGTATCGCGACGCGTAAGGACAGGTGTCCCTGATGCGCGTTGCGGCGGCGCGGAGGGGCCGGTAGGCTTGGGGCATGCGGCCGACCTGGCTGGAGATCGACCTGGGGGCGCTGGGGCGCAACTGCGCGCACCTGGCGGGCCGGGCCCCGGACGCGCAGCTGATCGCCGTGGTCAAGGCCGACGCCTACGGCCACGGCGCGGTGCGGGTGGCGCGCTACCTGCGGGAACGGTGCGGGGTCCGGCGCTTCGCCGTGGCCACCAGCGGCGAGGGGGCCGAGCTGCGGGCGGCCGGGATTGCCGAGCCGGTGCTGCTTCTGGGCGCGCTCCACCCGGACGACGCGGAAGGCGCCGCCCGGCACGGCCTCACCCCCACGCTCGTCACCCTGGCCGCGGCGCGCGCCTTCGCCGCGGCGCGCCCGGGCGGCCGGGTGCAGGTCAAGGTGGACAGCGGCATGGGTCGGGTGGGGGTGGCCCCGGCGGAGCTGGCGGGCTTCATGGCCGCGGTGGAGGGGCTGGGGCTCGAGGTCGAGGCGATCTACACCCACTTCGCCGTCGCCGACGAGGACGAAGCCGAAACGAGGCGGCAGCTCGCGGTCTTCCTGGAGGCCGCGCGCGCCCTGCCGCGCCGCTACCCGCTGCACGCGGCCAACTCGGCGGCGATCCTGGCCGGCCTCGGCACCGGGCTGGACTTCGTGCGTCCCGGCGTCGCGCTCTACGGCCTGCCGCCGGATATGAAAGAAGCGCCGGGGCTCGAGCCCGTCCTCGCCTGGAAGGCGCGGCCTACCCAGGTGAAGCGGCTGCCCGCGGGCCACGGTGTGGGCTACGGCCTCAGCTACCGCGCCGGAGGCGAGGAGTGGATCGCCACCCTGCCCTTCGGCTACGCCGACGGCTTTTCGCGGGCGCTTTCGAACCGCGGCTGGGTGCGCTGGCGCGGCGGCTACGCGCCGGTGGCGGGGCGGGTGAGCATGGACCAGACCACGGTGCGCCTGCCCGAGCCCGTGGGGCTGGACGAGGTCTTCGAGGTGGTGACGCCCGACCTGGACGAACGCACCGGCCTGACCGGCCGGGCACGGGCGCTGGGCACGATCCACTACGAGCTGGCCACGGCGCTCAGCCGCCGGCTGCCGCGCATCTATCTGGGGGACGGATGAAGCTCATGCTGCTCGCGGAGCCCTACGCGGTCTGTACCGCGCCCCACCCGCTCGAACCCGGGCCCGGCGCGCTGGCCGCGGTGCTGCGCGACGCGGACGGCTACACCTGGGTGGGGCCCGAAGCGGAAGCCCCGCAGGGCGCGACCTGCCGCGGCGGCTGGCGCGCGCTGGCGGTGGAGGGGCCGCTCGACTTCGGGCTGACCGGCGTGCTGGCCGCGCTCACCGCCCCGCTCGCGGAAGCGGGGGTGCCGGTCTTCGTGCTCTCTACCTGGGCGACCGACTTCCTGCTCGTGCCCGGCGCGCGGCTGGCGGCGGCCCGCACCGCCCTGACCGCCGCGGGCCACGAACTAGCCGGCGCCGAGGATCCGGGGTAGTTCGACCTCGAGGGGGCGGTGTTCCAGCTCGAAGTCGGCAAGCAGGGGGCCGGGGTCCGCGGTGTTCCCCTCGAGCAGCATGAGCAGCTGGTCGCGGGTGAGGGGCGCGCCGGGGAGGCGCGCCAGCAACGCGAAAAAGGCCACGGGCAGCGGCCACAGCGGCTTGCGCACGCCCAGGGTGCGCGCCACCAGGCGGACGAGCTCGCGGTAGGTGTATTCGTGCGGCCCCACCAGGTCGTAGCGCCGGCCCACGGTTCGCGGCCGCTGGAGCGCCTGCAGCGTGGCCGCGGCCACGTCCCCCGCCCAGACGGGGCGGAAGGGGTAGCCGCCCGCGCCCACCAGCGGGACGAAGGGCAGCGGCAGGCGCACCAGGTCCCTGAGCACCCCGCCGAAGAAGGCGTCGCCTTCGCCGAAGATCAGGCCGGGGCGGAAGATCGTCCATTCGAGCCCGCTCGCCTGCACCAGCGCCTCGCCCCGCGCCTTGCTCGCGTGGTAGCGGCTGGGCGCGTCCGGCCGGGCCCCCAGGGCCGAGACGTGTACGATCCGCCGCACGCCCGCCGCGGCCATGGCCTCCAGCACCCGGCGAACCCCGCGGACGTGCACCGCCTCGTAGGTCTGCTCGCCCTCGCGGATGATCCCGGCGAGGTAGACCACGGCGTCGGCCGCGCGGACGGCCTCGAGCCCCTGCCCGCGGTCGGCGTTCCCCGCCAGGTAGCGCACCCCCGCGAGCGGGCCCGCGCCCCGGCGCGAAAGCGCGGCGACCTCGTGCCCGGCAGCCAGAAGCGCCCGGGCCAGGTGGGTGCCCAGGAAGCCGCTGCCGCCGACGAGGAGCACCCGCATGGTCAGCCGAACCGTTCCTCGCGCCAGGGATCGCCGCGGCGGTGGTAGCCGCGCATCTCCCAGTAGCCTTCGACCTCGCGCTCGAAGAGCTGGATCTTGGCGAGCCACTTCACGCTCTTCCAACCGTAGAGGTGGGGCACCACCAGCCGCAGTGGTCCGCCGTGCTCGTGGGGAATGGGCGCGCCGTCCAGCGACCAGGCGAGCAGCACCCCGGGGGCGGTGAGGTCTTCGAGCGGCAGGCTGGCGCTGTAGCCGCCGCGGGACCAGGCGAGCGCGTGGGTCGCGCCCGGCTTCGGTACCGCCTGCGTGAGCACCCGCGCGAGCGGCACCCCCTGCCAGCGCGTGGCGGTGCGGCTCCAGCCGGTGACGCAGTGGAAGTCGTGCTCGAGCGCCTCCTCCCCCAGCGCCGCCAGCTCCTCCCAACCCAGCTCGAGGCGATGCTCCACGGCACCCAGGACGCGCAGCCGCAGCGCCGCGGCCTCGAGGGGCGGGGCCGGGTCCACGGTGAAGAGCGGGAAGTTGCGCGTCGGCGTCTGGCCGGGAGGCAGGTCGTCCCTCATGCCCGCAATCTAAACGAAAACGGGCGGGCCCAGCCCGCCCGAAAACACATTCGCGCGCCTATTCGAAGCGGACCTTCACCTCGCCGCCCCAGCGGCCGAAGCTGTAGCCCACCCACAGGGTCTGCCCCGCCTGCGGGCGCAAGGGCTTGCCCAGGCTGCCCAGGCTGACGAGGTCGCCGGCCTTCAGGGCCTGGCCGCGGCGCGCCAGGTCCTCGGCGAGCCAGATCACCGCGTTGAGGGGGTGCCCCAGGATCGCCTTGCCCGGCACCTTCATCACCAACGCGTCGTCCACGCTCACGTAGACCTGCATCTCCGAAAGCGCCCGGGCGAACTCCGGGGTGGCCTCGACCGGGATGGGGCGGCCCAGCACCCCCAGCCGCGCGCCCACGTTGATCGCGGTGATCGTCGCGCCGTTCAGGGGCTCGCCCTTCTTCAGCATCAGGTCGGGCAGCTCGATGAAGGGAATGACCGCGTCGAGGTGGGCGAGCACCTCTTCGGGCGTCCTCGCCCGGTTGACCCCGGCGTCCTTCACCCGCACCATCAGGTCGGCCTCGGCGACGGGCACCGCGCCGAAGCGCGCGGGCACCAGCGCGCCGCTTTCGAGCAGCATGCGCTCGAGCAGCACCCCGCGCAGCGGATGGTCCACGCCGAACCGCTCCTGCACCGCCTTGCTGGTGAGCCCCACCTTGTACCCCACCGGTCCGCCCGCTATGGGAACCAGCCCGCGCACGAAGGCGGCCTGGAAGTCCAGCCCCTCGTCCACCGTCGCGACCGACGGCGCAGGAGCCGGCGTCTTTCCCAACCAGTACAGCACCAACCCGTCGGGCGAAACGGCCCCCGCCGAAGCGCCCACCAACACGGCCACGAACGCCAGCAGCTTGATACGCACCTGCCTGCCTCCCTTCGGTTTTGTATTTTTATACCACCGGCGTCCGGGGCCTATGCCCCGCCCTTTGCGGCGTAGCGCACGACCTCGACCTTCTCGAGGGTGACGAGCCCGCCGCCCAGCATCTCTCCCAGCCAGGGCAGGAAGCCGCGGATGCGCGCCTCCTCGTCGACGAGCTCCACGACAATCGGCAGGTCCTCGGAAAGCCGCAGGATCGCCGCCGAATGGATGCGGCTGCCCGCGCCGAAGCCCATGATGCCGCGCAGGACGGTGGCGCCTCGAATTCCCCGGCGGCGCGCCTCCTCGACGATCACGGCGTACGCCGGACGGCCGTGCATCTTGTCGCTCTCCCCCAGGAAAATCCGCGCCAGTACCGCCGTACCGTTCAGCTGCATACCCGCCTCCTCACGCGCCGCGCAGCGCGGCCACCGCGGCCATGCCCAGGGCCACGAGCAGCACCCCCAGCACCAGGTTCAGGCCCACGTAGGCCAGCGCCTCCGCCCCCTGGCCGGCCCGCAACAGCTCCAGGGCCTCGAACGCAAAGGTCGAAAATGTGGTGAACGCCCCCAGGAAGCCCACGGCGACGAGGAGGCGCAACTCGCCGGTCCAGCCGCCGATCAGGCTCGCCTGGATCACGAACCCCAACAAGAAACTGCCGATCAGGTTGACCCCGACCGTACCCCAGGGAAAGCTCGAGCCGGCCCACTGCTGCACCCAGCCCGAGACCCAGTAGCGGCCGAGCGCCCCCAGGGCGCCGCCCGCCATGATCCATAGCCAGCGCTCCACCCTCAAGAGTATAGTCCGCCGGCCCGCGGCGCGTGACCCAAGCCGCGGGGGCCGTCACGGTACACTGAAGGTCATTGAGGTGCAGTTAGGTTGGACGAGTACCGGATCCAGCCGTGTTTGGATTAGAATTGAATACATCGGAGGCGGCAGCATGAAAAAACCCCTCGGCATTGCCCTGGTCGTGACCCTCCTTTTCGCCCTATTGCTCTTCATCGCCATCGTTACCGTCAGCAGCAGCCTTTCCCTGTCCGGCAAACGCGTGACCGCCAACCAAAAGGCGGCGCTCGAAGCCCAGTACGCCGCCGAGTCCGGGCTCGCCCTGGCGACGACGCGGCTGAGCCTCGTCGGGAGCGAGGTGGCGGACTTCATCGCGAACGTCAGCGACTTCGAAATGCCCTCCGGAACGGACTGGGCCTCCCTGCGGACCTACCTCCAGAAGTTCTGCGGGGTCACGAGCGAGCCCGGCGACCCGGCCTTCGTGCCCACCGACAAGCCGGCCGTCGGAAGCGTGATCTGCACCGCCGACCCCGACCTGGTCGATTGGTCCGACCCGCGCGCGGCCCCCTACAGCATCTTTCTCGACGGCCACATTGACGCCTCCCGCTACCCCGGGGGCGCGGCGCCCGAGGACTACTGGCGCACGCGGCTGGGGCCGCAAACCCTCGAACGCACCCTGAAGAGCCGCGGCCGCCTCGTCACCGCCTACACCGTGACCTACGGCTTCGAATCCTGGCGCGCCGAGGTCCTGCCCAACGCGGCGGTGCGCCTGACCTTCCGCGCCCGGCCGACCGTGTCCAGCGGCTTCCTCGCCAAGGAGGGCACCGACGTCGCCCGGCACAAGATCGAACAGGCGTTCACCGGCGAGCTGCGCATCGACCTGCGCCCGCCCAGCTTCTCCCACTTCATGCTCTTCACCAACTACCAGCGCGCCGGCGCCGGCGCCGGCGCGGAACGCGTCTACTTCTACGACGGAACCCTCTTCGACGGACCGGTGCACACCAACGACAAGTTCAACTTCACCGGGCGGCCCTGGTTCGGCGACAGCGTGACCAGCGTCGGCTGCGAAGCCGAGAACGCCGACAAGGACGCCTGCCTGGACCGGCGCCCGGGGTACTACTACTGGGACGCGGGCGCCAAGCGCCACGTCAAGGTCACGCCCCCCATCGACCCCATCCCGCCGGCCTGGGCCGAGCCCGCCTTCGAGGGCGGACACGCCTGGGACAAGGACTACATCGCGCTCCCGAAGACGAGCGGCGACCAGTACCGCGCCGCCAAGCGCGGGGGCCTCTTCATCGAAGACGACGATTCCACCTCGTCCACCGGGGCGGTCAACGTCGAGGCCGTCACCCTGAGCACCGACGTGGTCGCCGGCGTGAAGTACCAGTTCGTCCAGGTTCACGGACGCCGCAACGTGGGCACCCGAACCGTGCCCGGGCGCTGCGTCGCCGATCCACCGCCGCCGCCCCCGCCCGGACCGCCCGGACCGCCACCTCCCCCGCCCCCACCGCCGCCGCCCCCGCCACCCGCGGGACCCAGCGTCGAACGTTGGGCGCCGCCCCTGCTCCAGGGCGCGCTGCACCTCGCGGCCCGGCTGGGCGCCCCCGGCCCCGGACGCGCGGCCGCCGCCTGGATCGCGGAGGGCCTCGCCGCGACGGTCCGCGCCCAGGCCGGGACCTGCCCGCCGGGGCAGCACTGGGTCGGCCCCACGACCGCGCCCGACATCCGGCGTTTCACCTACGCCTTCCGCATCGACGCGGCCGGCAACGTCGAGCGCAACGACGGCTCGGGCTGGTACAGCGTGGGAACCGGATTCAACGGGGTGATCTACGTGGGGCGGGACGTCCCCGGGGGCCGCACCTCCTCGTTCACCCTCCAGGGGGGCGGGGTGGCGCCGCCCACCAGCGACGTCCGCCCCTGGGAGACCCACCGGCCGCGATACAGCGTCGCCCGTCCCGGGCTCTGCCCGTACACCGTCACCGCCAACGACGGCGGCTACGACTGCATTCAACCCTCGATCGCCGACTTCATGCAGCTGACCGTCGTGGGCCGCAACATCGGCCTCAACCGCGACCTCGTCTACGAGGACCGCCCCTGCACCTCGGCCCCCGAGCGGCGGGCCGACGGGTCGGTGGCCCCGGCCGACTGCCCGAACACCGGGGCGCGGAACGTGCTGGGCGTCTACTCCGACCGGGGCGCGATCGTCATCAAGGGCAACGCCCCCTACAACCTGCACATCGACGGGGTGCTCATGTCCGCGAGTCGCAGCGTCTACTACCAGCGCTGGAACAGCGGGCCCCCCAAGGGCTACCTGCACCTGACCGGCGGGTTGATCCAGAACTGGTACGGGCGCTTCGGGAAACTCAAACCCGACCTGACGATCCGCAACGGCTACGGACGCAAGTTCACCTACGACCCGCGGATGCGCAACAACGGGCTCGTACCGCCCTTCTTCCCCACCTTCGACGGCGAGCTTCCCTGGGGCAGCACGGCCGAGTTCGCGGGCCCCGCCGGCGGGTCGGGTTCGGGCTTCTGGAAGCCGGTCGAAGGGCCATGATGCGCAGAAGGGGATTTTCGCTCGTCGAGCTCCTCATCGTGCTGGCCGTCCTCGGCGCGGTGCTGGCGGTGGGCTACGCCTCGCTGCGCCCCCTGACGCAACGCAGCCGGGTGGGCGAGGCGACGGCGGCGGTGGCCGCCTCGCTGCAGCGTGCCCGCAGCTTTGCCCAGCGCGCCAACCTGCCGGCGCGCTGGGAGCGCACCGGCGCGGCCAGCTACCGGCTGACCCTGGGCGCGAACGCGGTGGACGCCCGCCTGCCCGCAGGCCTGACCTTCGCCAACCCCCCGGTCGGCGGCCGGATCACCTACACCGCCCCCTACGGCGAGATCGACGCCGTCCCCCACCGCATCACGATCCGGGGGTACGGGTTCGAGGCCGACGTGCGCGTGGTCGGCGTCACCGGAAAGGTGATTCGCTCGAACGTGAGGAGGGCGCCATGAACAGGAACGGATTCTCGCTCGCCGAAGCCCTGGTGGCCACGGTCATCCTGGGGGTGCTGCTGGCGGCGGTGCTGGGGCCGATCGGCGGGCTCTTCAAGATGAGCAAGAGCAACCAGCAGACCCTGAACAACACCACGCTGGCCCAGCAGGTGGCCGAACGCGTCGTGAGCGCCTGGACGGACCCCGCGCGGTTCTCCGGCGGCTGCCTCGACCTCGCCGCCGAACCGCTCCCCGCGGGCGTGAGCGTAACCGTACAGGACCTGGACGCCCTGGCCGCGCCCACCTCCGCCCCCCGGGCCCTCGCCGCCTGCCCGGGGGGTGCGGCCTCGAGCGCGCCGCTGCGGCGCGTGCACATCGTGGCCGCCAGCGGCGGGCCCAAGGCCGAGGTGGTGCTCGACGTCGCCCGGCCGGCGTCCGGCGGAGGCGGACCGTGAGCGGCGCACGCCGGGGCTTCACCCTGCTCGAGGTGCTGATCGCCCTGGCGATCCTTGGGTTCCTGGGCCTCGTCTTCGTCCGCATCTTCTCCTCCACCTTCGACGCCACCGGGAACATCAGCGCCCGCAACGAGCTGCTGCACGAGGCCCAGATCGCCCAGCAGCTGATCGCCAGCAAGGTCAAGCTCGCCTGGTACGTCTACCCGGCGGGCACGACGATCAAGATCAACGGCGGCAAGACCACCGCGAACGCGCTCGCCGGCTCCAGCTCCTGGACGGTGGGCGGCGGCCCGGACCAGCCCTTCCTGGCCCTGGTGCTGCCGCCCAAGGACCCGGACGAGGACTGCGCCAGCGACCGCGACGGCTGCTACCGTTTCTACGCCTACTACGCCTTTCCGCGCAGCCACTACCTGGACGACGAGGTGATCGATCGCGACAGCGACCAGCGCCTAGACCCCGACCCGCGCAACGACGGCACCTGGGTCCTCATGGAGTTCCGCAGCACCCTGGCGGGCTTTGCCCCCAACACCGGCGCCAACCCGCCCTGCACCAACACCCCGGTCCCCAACGGCGGCCTCTCCGGCAGCGGCCGGCTGCTGGTGGAGTACGTGCAACCCCAGGACGCCTCGCCGGGGTACACGATCTTCCGCGTCCTGCCCGACGGTTCGGTGGAGCTGCGCCTGCGCATGCTGAAAAAGACGGCGAAGCGAACGGTGCGGGTTCCACCACCGGACCGCCCGCCGCTCGCCCTCAAGGCCGTTCCGCGCAACTACCGCGTCGGCTGCACCGGGCCCTAGCGCCGGTTGCACAACCCCGAGGCGCACCCTAGAGTGGGGCAGGTACGCCATGGCCTTCGAGTTCCGCGTCCTCCACCAGCAGGGCAAGGCCCGCACGGGCCGGCTCACGACCCCGCACGGCGAGGTGGCCACGCCGCTCTTCATGCCCGTGGGCACCCAGGCCACGGTCAAGGGGCTTTCGAACCGCGAGCTCGTCGAGATCGGCAGCCAGATCGTGCTCGCCAACACCTACCACCTGCTGCTCAGGCCCGGTCCCGAGCGCGTCGCGCGGCTCGGGGGGCTGCACGGCTTCACCGGCTACACCGGCCCCTGGCTCACCGACTCCGGCGGCTTCCAGGTGATGAGCCTGGGGCACCGGCGGGTGATCAGCGAGGAGGGGGTGGCCTTCTCGAGCCACCTCAACGGCGACCGCATCCTGCTCACCCCGGAGCGCAGCATCGCCGTGCAGGAGCAGCTGGGGGCGGACATCGTCATGGCCTTCGACGAGTGCCCGCCCTACCCCTCGGAGCCCGACTACCTGAAGCGCTCGCTCGAGCGCACCCTGCGCTGGCTCGAGCGCTCGCTGGCGGCCAAGACGCGCCCCGATCAGGCCCTCTTCGGCATCACCCAGGGCGGCGTCGAGCCCGACCTGCGGCGGACGAGCACGCTGGAGACGATCCGCTTCGACCTCCCCGGCTACGCCATCGGCGGCCTGGCCGTGGGCGAACCCAAGGAGAAGATGGTGCCGGTGGTGGACCTTTCCACCGACCTGCTGCCCGAGGACCGGCCCCGCTACCTGATGGGCGTGGGCCACCCCGAGGACCTGGTGGCGGGGGTGGCCCTGGGCGTGGACCTGTTCGACTGCGTCTACCCGACCCGCACCGGCCGCTTCGGTTACGCCCTGGTGGACGGGGGCCGGCTCAACCTGGGCTCGGCCCGCCACAAGGACGACCCCGCCCCCATCGACGAAGCCTGCGACTGCTACGCCTGCCAGAACCACTCGCGCGCCTACCTGACCCACCTGGTGCGCACCGAGGAGCTGCTGGGGCTGCGGCTGCTCTCGCTGCACAACCTGCGCTACCTGCACCGGCTGATGGAACGGGCGCGTGCGGCCGTCGAGGCCGGCAGCTACGGCGCCTTCGCCCGCGCCTTCGCCGAACGCCGCTGGCCCGAAGGCGCGCCCGGCTGGTTCGAAGACGCGATGGCGCGCGCCGGGGTGTGGTAGACTGGACTCCCGGTATGGGATCGCCCCAGGGCCGGACGCACGCACAGCCACGCGCCCTTTGGGGCGTGTTTTTTTGATCCCTGCCGGGAGGAACGGGTATGGAACGACACGCACCGAACAAGTGGATCCTGGGTCTGCAGCACACCGTCGCGATGTTCGGGGCCACCGTGCTGGTGCCCCTGCTCACCGGCCTCGACCCCTCGGTGGCGCTGGTGAGCGCAGGCGCGGGAACGCTCCTCTTCCACCTCATCACCGGCGGCCGGGTGCCGGTCTTCCTGGGGTCGAGCTTCGCCTTCATCGCCCCCATGGTGGCGGCCAGTAAGGCGGGGTTTTCGATCGCCGCCATCGGCGGGGGCATCGCCGCCGCCGGCCTGGTCTACGCGCTGATGGCGCTCGTCGTCACGGCCATCGGCTCCGAGCGCGTGCGCCGGGTCTTCCCCCCGGTCGTCACCGGACCGGTCATCGTCGTCATCGGTCTTACGCTGGCGCCCGTGGCCATCGACATGGCCACCAAGGGCTGGCTGCTCGCCATCGTCACCCTCGCGGCCGCCATCGTCGCCGCGGTCTTCTTCCACGGGCTGTTCAAGATGCTGCCCATCCTGGTGGGCGTGGGCGTGGGCTACGTCGTCGCCCTCTTCACCGGCGCGGTCGACCTCACTCCGGTGCGCGAGGCCGCCTGGGTGGGCCTGCCCGCCTTCACCTGGGCGCGCTTCGAGCTGGGCGCGGTCTTCCTCATCGCTCCGGTGGCCTTCGTGACCGTGATGGAGCACATCGGCGACATCCTCACCAACGGCCGGGTTGTGGGCCAGGACTTCTTCAAGAAACCGGGGCTGCACCGCACCCTTCTGGGCGACGGCGCGGCCACGGCGCTCGCCGGCCTGATCGGCGGCCCCGCCAACACCACCTACTCCGAGAACACGGGCGTCCTCGCGGTCACCAAGGTCTACGACCCGGCGATCCTGCGCATCGCCGCGGTCTTCGCCATCCTGCTCGGCTTCAGCCCCAAGCTGGCGGCGCTCCTGCAGACGCTGCCCGTTGGGGTGCTGGGCGGGATCTCGATCCTCCTCTTCGGAATGATCGCGAGCGTGGGCATCCGCACCCTTTCGGAGGCGCAGATCGACTTCACCCACTCGCGCAACATGATCGTGGTGGCGCTCATCCTGGTTCTGGGCCTGGGCGGAGCGGTGGCCGACCTGGGCACGATCACCGTCGCCGGGGCCGAGGTGCCGCTGCAGGCCAGCGGCATGGCGCTGGCGGCGCTGGTGGGCGTGATCGTGAACCTGCTGCTTCCCGTCGAAATCGACGAACCCGAAGCCTGATCGGGCCTTTACGCCGCTTTAAAACCCCGCGGTTAGAATGGGCTGCTTCGGCTTCCGACGTGCAGAAAGGAGCGGCATGGGGGGATTCAGCGACGTACTGGGCGCCCTGCTCGAAAGCCAGCTTTCGGGCGGGGCCGCGGAAAAATTGAAACGCGGGTTGCAGGGCGGCGGGCTCGAGCAGATGCTGGGCGAGGCCCTGGGCGGCGGTGGCGCAAGCGGCGCTCTGGGCCAGCTGCTGGGCGGTTCCGGGGGCGGGGGCGCGGCGGGGGTGCTGGGCCAGCTCTTGGGCGGTTCCGGCGGCCGCGCGAACACCGGCGGGCTCGAGGCCCTGGCCGGCCAGCTGCTCGGGGGCGGACGTCCGGCCCGGGCGCGCGACCTCGGCGGCGGCCTGATGGCCCTCCTGGGCGGCCTGGCGATGGCCGCCATGGCCCCGGACGGCCGGCGGCCGGCGCGTGCCCCCGTGGGGCTGCGCGCCCCCGAGACCTCCGAAGAGGAAGAGGAGCTCGAAAACGCGGCGCAGGTCGTGCTGATGGCGATGATCAACGCCGCCAAAGCCGACGGCCGCATCGACCCCGACGAGGCCCGGCGGATCGTGGGCCGGCTCGACGCGATGAACGCGGACCGCGAGGTGCGCGACTGGGTCTTCGAGCAGATGTCGGGCCCGCCCGATGCGGGCCCGGTGGTCGAGGCCGCGCGCGGCGACCCCGAGCTGGCCGCGCAGGTCTACGCGGCCACGCTGCTCGCGGTCGAGGTGGACACGGCCGCCGAGAACCGCTACCTGGAAGAACTGCAGCGGGCCCTGGACCTGCCCGCGGCGGTGGCCGCGCGCATCGAACGGGCGGTGCGCGCCTAGCTTCCTCCCGCGCATAAAGGGCGCGCCGCGGCGCGCCCTCTTCGTCGCCTTCCCGCGCTCACTCGCCCGCGGCCTGGCGCGCCAGCCGCAGGAAGTAGCGGGCCGAGGTGTCTTCGGGGTCGAGCTCCACGGCCCGCTCGTAGGCCCGCGCGGCCTCGGCGTAGCGCCCCTGCTCGTAGCGCACGCGGCCCAACCAGCGCCAGGCCTTGGCGTACTCGGGGTCGGCCTCCACCGCCCGGGCGAACCAGTGCTCGGCCTCCTCGAGCCGTCCCGCCTCGTAGGCGGCCACCCCCTTGAAGAAGGCGTCGGCGGCCGAGAGCCCTACCCCCGCGGCCTCCCGCGCGAGCTTGAGGAAGTGGCGGGCGTCCGCGGGGTTGCCCTCGAGGGCAATCACCTTCTCCCAGTGGGGGATCGCCCTCGCGGGCATGCCCGCGTCCATGTAGCTGCGGGCGAGCCAGCGGTGGGCCTCGGACCAGTCGGGGGCGAGCCCCGCGGCGGTCTCGAACTGCTGGATGGCCGTCGGGTAGTCGCCGGCCTCCCAGGCGGCGTAGCCCTGGTAGAAGGCCTTGACCGCCTCGGAGCCGTACTGGGCCATCTTCTCGGCCTGCTCGGCGAAGTAGGTGTTGCGGGGACTGGGGTTCACCTTCGCCGCCAGCCGCCAGTACTCGGCGGCGCGGATGCCGTCGCCCAGCTCCAGGTAGATCCGGCCCAGCCAGGCCAGGGCCTCCTCGCTCTCGGGCTCGAGGACCAACGCCTGCTCGAAGTAGTCCAGGGCCGCCTTCACGTCGCCCCGCTGGTAGGCCAGAAAGCCCAGCGCCCGCAGCGCCTCGGCGAGCGGAGCGGGGTTGGACTCCCCGGCGAGCACCAGGTAGCGTTTCCAGGCCTTCTCCGCCCGGATCCACCAGCCCGTGGTGGTGTAGATCTGCGCCAAGACCCGCCAGACCTCGGGCTCGTCGGGCTCCAGCTTCGCCGCCGCCTCGGCCTTGGCGATGGCCTGGGCCCAGAGCGGCTTGTCGGGAAACTGGGCCTCGTAGGTTTCCTGCGCCTGTTCGGCCAGGGCGCGGGCCTCGTTCAGCAACTGCACCGCTTCGGGGCTGAGGGCCAGCACCGGCAAGAACAAGAGCACCAGCCAGATCCCTGCGCGCATTCGCCTCGCCTCCTCTCCCCAGCCTAACCGCGGCGCATGAGACCCTGGCGAAAAGCGGGGCCGCGGCGGTATACTACGCCCAGTATGCGGGCCTACGGGTTCTTTTTTAGCTACTAGCGGAAGCTCCACCGGGCTTCCGCGGGGCGGCATGGGGCCGCCCCAAATTCTTGGGAGGCAGCATGTTGGAAGAAGCGTTGGCCGAAATACGCGCCGCGGCGAGCCTGGAAGCGCTGCAGGAGATCAAGGTGCGCTTCCTGGGCAAGAAGGGGCGGCTCACCCAGGCCTTCAAGGCGATGAAGGGGCTCGACCCCGAGGAGCGCAAGGCGCGGGGCCAGGAGCTGAACCGCGTCAAGCAGGCCATCGAGAAGGCGCTCGAAGAGCGCGAGGCCGAGATCAAGGCGGCCGAGCTGGCGGCCAAACTCGAGCGCGAGCGCGAGGACGTCAGCCTGCCGGGCCTGGCGCTGGCGCCGGGGGGGTTCCACGTCGCGACCCAGATTCTGGACGAGCTGGTCGACGTCTTCCGGCGCATGGGCTACCAGGCGGTGACGGGGCCGGAGGCGGAGGACGAGTTCCACAACTTCGACGCCCTCAACATCCCGCCCCACCACCCGGCGCGCGACATGTGGGACACCTTCTGGCTCGAGGACGGGCACCTGCTGCGCACCCACACCTCGCCGATGCAGGTGCGCTACATGGAGGCCCACACCCCGCCCTTCCAGATCGTCGTGCCCGGCAAGGTCTACCGTCACGAGGCCACCGACGCCACCCACGAGGCGATGTTCCACCAGCTCGAGGGGCTGGCGGTGGGCGAGGGCATCACCCTGGCCCACCTCAAGGGGGCGCTCCTCACGATGGCGCGGGCGCTCTACGGCGAAAACGCCAAGGTGCGGCTGCAGCCCAGCTTCTTCCCGTTCGTCGAGCCGGGGGTCGAGTTCCTGGTCTGGTGGACCGACCCGCGCACCGGCGAGGGCCGCTGGCTCGAAGTGGGCGGCGCCGGCATGGTCCACCCGGCGGTCTTCAAGGCCGCCGACGACGCCCGCGAAAAGGCGGGCCTGCCGCGCGTCTACGAGAACGTGACCGGCTTCGCCTTCGGCCTGGGCGTCGAGCGCATCGCCATGCTGCGCTACGGCATCCCCGACGTCCGCTACTTCTACTCGAACCGGCTGGCCTTTCTGCGCCAGTTCCCGCGTCCCTAGGAGGCCCTTGATGAACGTACCCTATTCCTGGTTGCGCGAGTTCCTGCCCGACCTTCCCGGGCCCGAGGCGGTGCGCGAGGTGCTCGACGCCCTGGGGCTGGCGGTGGAGGAGGTGCACCGCCTGCCCCCGCCGCCCGAAGGCGTCGTCTTCGGGCGGGTACTGAAGGCCGAGGAAGTCCCGGGCACCGAACTCAAGAAGCTCGAGGTCGACGTCGGTCGCGAGGTCGTCACCCTGGTCAGCGGCGCGCCGAACGCCCGCGCCGGCATCGGCCTGGCGGTGGCCCGCCCGGGGGCGGTGCTGCCCGACGGAACGGAGATTACCGCCCGCGAGATCCGCGGCGTGGCGAGCGAGGGCATGGCGCTCAGCCCGGCGGAGCTGGGCGTGGGCGAGTACGCCGGGGGGCTCTTGGAACTGCCGGCGGACGCGCTCGAGCCCGGCCGCGAACTGGCCGAGGTCTGGCCCGCGGAGGTCGTCTTCGAGCTGGAGCTGACCCCCAACCGCGCCGACGCCTTCAGCGTGCTGGGGGTGGCCCGCGACCTGGCGGCCAAGCTGGAGCTGGAGCTGGTCGAACCTTCCACCGAGATCGAGGAAAGCCCCGTCGCCCGCTTCGTCACCGTCGAGGTGGCCGACCCCGAGGGCTGCGACCGCTACCTGGCCCGCTACGCCGGCGGCCTGGAGATCGGCCCCAGCCCGCTCGAGGCCCAGCGCAAGCTGCTGGCCGTCGGCCTCCGGCCCATCAACAACGTCGTCGACGCCACCAACTACACCATGTGGGAGCTGGGAAGCCCGCTGCACGCCTTCGACCTGGAAGAGGTCAAGGAAGGCATCGTCGTCCGCCGCGCGAAGGCCGGCGAGAAGATCGTCACCCTCGACGGCGAGGAGCGCCGGCTCACACCGGAAGACCTGGTCATCGCCCGCAAGACCGGCAGCGGCACGGAGCCGGTGGCCGTCGCTGGCGTGATGGGCGCGGCCAACTCCGAGGTCACCGAGAAGACGCGCGAGGTGGTGCTGGAAGCGGCCCACTTCGACCCGGTGCGGGTGCGCCTGACCGCCCGCCGCCTGGGGCTTTCCACCGACTCCAGCTACCGCTTCGAGCGCGGCGTCGACCCCAACCTGCCCCCGCGGGCCGCGGCGCGCTTCTTGCACCTGTTGCAGCGCTGGACCGGCTGCGCCGTGGGCGACGTGGTGGTCGACGTCGGCGGCGACAAGCCGCGGCGCGGGGTGCCCTTCCGCCCCAGCTACGCCAACCGGCTGCTCGGCACCGCGTTCGATACGGAAAGCCAGCTGGCGGCGCTCGCGCGCCTGGGCTGCGAGGTCGCGGGCGGGGAGGAGCCCTATACGGTGCGGCCGCCCACCTGGCGGGTGGACCTGAACATCGAGGAGGACCTGGTGGAGGAGGTGGGCCGCATCCTCGGCTACGAGCACGTGCCCACCGAGCCGCTGGCGCTGATCCCCGCCCCCGACAACCTGAACGCCGAGGAGCCCTACCGGCGCGAGGAGGCCTTGCGGCGGGCGATGCGCGGCCTGGGCGGCTGGGAGGTCATCAACTACACCTGGCAGAGCCCCGCCTACCTGAGCCTCACCCGCGCCCCCGAGCCGCGCCGCTTCCTCAAGAACCCGATGGACCAAAGCAAGAACGCCCTGCGCACCGCGCTCTACCCGGGCTTGCTCGAGAACCTGGCGGCGAACCGCGAGGAGCGCCACCGCTTCTTCTTCGAGCTGGGCCACGTCTTCCTCGACGTCGAGGAGACCCGATTGGCGGCGGTGCTGGGCGGGCCGCTCGTCGAGGCCACCTGGCAGCCCGCCTACGGCGAAGGCTACCCGGCCGTCAAGGGGCTGCTCGAGGCGCTGGCCGCCCGCGCCGGGGCGCGGGTCGAGGTGCGGCCGCAGCCGCACCAGCCGCTGCACCCGGGGGTGAGCGGCACCGTTTTCTGGAACGACGAGCCGCGCGGCTTCATCGGCCGGCTCCACCCCGAGGTGGAGGAGGCGCTGGAGCTGGGCCCGGTTTACCTCTTCGAGCTGGTGCTCCCGCTCCCCGAGGCGGCGCGCGAGTTCCGCGACCTGCCCAAGTTCCCGCCCGCGCGGCGCGACCTGGCGGTGGTGGTGCCCGAGGACGTGCCCCACGTCGAGGTCCTCGACCTCGTCCGCCGCTTTGGCGGCCCCTACCTGGAGGCGGCCGAGCTCTTCGACGTCTACCGCGGCCGGCCGCTCGCCGAAGGGCAGAAGAGCCTGGCCTACCACCTGACCTTCCGCCACCCCGAGCGCACGCTCACCGACGCCGAGGTGGACGAGGAGATGGGCCGCATCGTCACGGCGGTCCTCGAAGCGGGGTACAAGATCCGCGAATAGCGCGACGGTTCCGGCCGCTGCGGCGGGGGCGGGCCCGGTGGCCCGCCCCCGCCTTCACCCGGAACCGCGCAAGCCCCGCTTCCACCGGTCATCGCCCACGCTATGCGCGCTGCGAGGTTCCGGACCTGTCCCGGGCTTGACCCGGGATCACGGGAACCTTGCGGTTCCCTGTCCGGAACGACGGGGAGTACTACTGCGCCTCACCTCTCCTTCCACGTCACCCCGGACAAGCCCGCGCAGCGGGCGAGATCCGGGGTCTGCACCGGACGTGCTTCGGAGCCTCGCGGGGCAGGCGACCTGCTCGTCCGGAACGACGGGGTGTGTTTTGCGTCCTCTACATTCCTCGTCACCCCGGACGAGCAGAGCGAGATCCGGGGTCTCGACGGTGCTGTTTACAAAACGTGCTCGGCTGCCCCGTGCGCGTATCGAAGTTCCAGGCCTGTCCCGGACTTGATCCGGGGCTTTTCCTGAACTCGATTCAGGGCCTGTCCCGAACTTGATTCGGGATCTCGGAGGCGCCGCGAACCGCACGAATACCGAGTCGTAGGAGCGTGGGGGGTTGAAACCGCCCTACCACCGACGCCGGCATCCGGTCGGGGTCGCCGCAGCTTCGCGCCCGCCCTTCGCCACGACGTTACCGGCGAACCCATGGGTCCGCCCTGCCGCAGCGCACCGGCACCCGCCCCCTTCCCACCCCCTTCATCCCCTCCCCTGTTACCCTTGAAGACGTGAAACGAAGCACCCCGACCGTGCGCGTGGGCTCCGTAGCCCTGGGGGGCGGCGAGCCCGTGCGCGTGCAGTCGATGACCAACACCGACACCGCCGACGCCGCGGCCACCGCGCGCCAGGTGGCCGAGCTGGCGCGCGCGGGCAGCGAGATCGTGCGCATCACCGTCAACGACGAGGCCGCGGCCCGGGCCGTGCCCGAGATCCGCATGCGCCTCGAGGACGAGGGGCTGGACGTGCCGCTGGTGGGCGACTTCCACTTCAACGGCCACCTGCTGCTCGCGCGCTTCCCGGAGATGGCCCGCACCCTCGACAAGTACCGCATCAACCCCGGCACCGTGGGCGCAAGAGCGGGGGCCGCCGGCAACTTCCGCACGATGGTGGAGGCGGCCCTCGAACACGGCAAGCCGGTGCGCATCGGCGGCAACTGGGGCAGCCTCGACCAGGCGCTGCTGGCCGAGATCATGGACGCCAACGCCCGCCGCCCCGAGCCGAAGACGGCCCACGAGGTGCTGCTGGAGACCCTGGTCGTCTCGGTGCTGCGCTCGGCCGAGCTGGCCGAGGAGATCGGGCTCGCGCGCGACCGCATCGTGCTCAGCGCCAAGGTCTCGGCCCCGGCCGACCTCTGGCTGGTCTACCGCGAGCTTGCGAAGAGCCCCTACGCCCTGCACCTGGGCCTCACCGAGGCGGGCATGGGCGACCGCGGGGTGGTCTTCAGCGCCGCGGCGGTGGCGCCGCTCTTGGCCGAGGGCATCGGCGACACCCTGCGGGTTTCGCTCACCCCGGTGCCGGGCGAGCCGCGCACGCGCGAGGTGGAGGTGGCCAAGGAGATCCTGCAGGCGGTGGGAGCGCGCCGCTTCGCCCCCTCGGTGAGCGCCTGTCCCGGATGCGGGCGCACTACCAGCACCTTCTTCCAGGAACTGGCGCAGGAGGTGAGCCGCTACCTGGCGCTCAAGATGGACGCCTGGCGCGCGCGCTACCCGGGCGTGGAGGAGCTGAAGGTGGCGGTAATGGGCTGCGTCGTCAACGGCCCCGGCGAGTCCAAGCACGCCGACGTGGGCATCAGCCTGCCCGGCTCGGGCGAGGCGCCCCGCGCTCCGGTCTACGTGGACGGCGAGCTCTACACCACCCTGAGCGGCGAGGGCATCCCCGAACAGTTCGTGCAGATCCTGGAGGAGTACGTCGAGCGGCGCTTCGGCGCCGGCGCTGGAGGCTAGGCCTTGGGCTTTGAACAGCCGGGCTTCCTGTTCGCGCTGGCGCTGCTCTTTGGGGTGCGCGAGCCGCTCCTGCGCCTGGTGGTGCTGCTGCTGGTGCTGGGAGCCGCCGGCCCCACGCTGCCGCTCGAGCACGAGCGCACCGTGGTGCTGATCGACCAAAGCCCTTCGGCCCCCGCCGAAGCCAGCCGCATCGCGGCCGAGCTCGCAGCCCCCGGCACCCGCTTCTGGGCCTTCGCCGAGCGCGCCGAGCCGCTGCCCGGGCCCGACGCCCGGCGCAACGACCTGGGCCGGCGCACACTGGTGCAGCCCGCCCTGGACGCGGTTCTCGCGCACGCGCCCGACCGCATCGTGCTGATCTCGGACGGCCTCTGGAGCGGCCGGGTCTACAGCCCCGTACCCGTCTACGCCCTGCACGTCGCCCCGCGGCCGAACGCCCGGATCGCGCGGCTGATCGCCCCGGCGGCACCCAGACTCGGGGAGACGGTGGAGGTGCGCGCCGTGATCGAGAGCACCGAGCCCACCACGGCGCGGCTGAGCTTTCAGGGCGGAGGAACGACGACCCGTTACGAACGCCGGCTGCCGGCGGGAACCAGCTCGGTGCCCTACCGCTTCGAACTGGAACGGCGCACCACCGTGCGCGTGCGGCTGGAGACGCCCATCGGCCGCGACCGCGCCGAGGTGACGCTCGACCCACTGGGCCCGGGGCGGGTGCTGGTGGTGGACGACCCGGCGGCGGCCGCCTACCTGGGGGCGGCGGGCTGGACGGTGACCGAGGGAACCCCCGCCGACCTGGCCGAGGTGCCCGAACTGCTGGTGATCGGCGGCCCCGCGGAGGCCTGGAACGTTGCGGACCGGGCGCGGCTCGAGCGCTACCTCCGCCAGGGCGGCGCGGCGTTGTGGACCGCGACCCCCAAGGGCCTCTTCTTCGGCGGCTGGCAGCGCACCCTGCTGGCCGAAAAGATCCCCCTGGAGCCCGAGCCCCAGGAGGGCGCGGCGCTCGTGCTGGTCCTGGACGTCTCGGGGTCGATGGGCCTTGGCGCGCCCAGCAAGCTGGCGCGCGCGGTCGAGGGGGCGCGCAAACTCGTGGACGCGGCCGGACCCGAAGACACCCTGGGCATCGTCACCTTCGCCTCGCGCAGCCGCTGGCTGCTCGCGCCCAAGGCCATGACCTACCGCGCGAAGCGCGAAGCGGAGACCCGCCTGGACGCGCTCGAGGCCCGCGGCGGCACCCAGCTCGCCACGGCCTACGCCGCCGCCGCCGAGGCGCTGGAGCCCCTCGACGCGCGCACCCGCTGGATCCTGGTCCTTTCGGACGGCCAGCTCGAGGACGATCCCCAGCGCACGCTGGCGCGGGCCCGCCAGGCGGCCGCCCGGGGGGTCAAGACCCTCACCCTGGCGCTGGGCGCCGACGCCGACCGTCCCTTCCTGGCGCGGCTGGCCCGCGAGGGCGGGGGGCGCTTCCTGGACCTGGCCGACCCCGCGGCGCTGCCGCAGGTGCTGGCGCTCCTGGGCGAGGAGGCCTTCAAGCCCCCCGTGGTCGAAGGCCGTTTCCGCCTCCAGCTGCGCGAACACCCCGTCACCCAGGGGCTGCGGGAGCTCGCCCCGGTCCCGGTGCTGCTGCCGGCGCGTGCGCCGGGATGGGCCCAGGTCGTCGTGCAGACGGCCGCAGGGCGGCCCCTGCTCACCCTGGGCGAGGTCGAGGGCGGCCGCGTCGCGGCGCTGGCCACCGACCTCGGGCGCAGCTGGAAGGACGACCCCGGGGCCGCGCGGCTGCTCGCGCAGCTGGCGCGCTGGCTCACCGCGACCCCCGCCCGTCCGCGCTACGACTGGTCCACCACGGACGCGGGGCCCGTCCTTTGGGTCTACGGACGTTTCGACCCGCTGCCGCTGGCCCAGTGGGCGGGGCGGGTGGAGCCGCTCGAGCCCACCGCCCCCTTCACCTTCCGCCTCCGGCTGCCCCGCGGCTTCTCGGGCAGCGTGCGCGTCACCAGCGGCGACCGCACCGTCTTCACCGTTTCCGCCCCCAAGCCCAGCGAGTGGCCCGCGGTCGACGGCGCCGAGCGCCTGCGCGAACTCGCCCGCGACTCGGGCGGCGCCTGGCTCACGGAGCCCGCCGAGCTGCCGGCGCCCGGGCGCAAACCGACGCCCGTCGGTTCCTACCTCTGGGCGCTGGCGCTGGCGCTCTTCCTGCTGCAGCGCTGGCGCGAACGCGCGGCCCACCCCAAGGGCGTGCCGGAGGTAGGCTAGGGGCATGCGCCGCCTTGCCGCCGTGCTGCTGCCCGCGCTGCTGGCCGCCTGCTCGAGCGGCCTGCCGGAAGCGCCCCGGGACCTGACGCTCAACTTCGACGGGCGCGGGACCCTGAACCTGCCGGTCCCCGACGGAACGATCTGGCGGATCCAGGGTCCGGAGGGGCTGCGCGTGGAGCCCGCCCAGGGCATCGGCCCCGCCGTGCTGGCCCTGGAGGCCCCGCTCGAGCGCGCCCCCAACCTCCCCGCCGAGCGTTTCACGCTCGAGTGGCGGGGGGACCTGCAGGGAACGCTCACCGTCCGCTGGCCGCTGGTGCGCGTGGAGGGCCGCGTCGTCGAACCCCCCGCGGCGCGCGCGGGTCTGGACCTGCCCGCCCGCCCGCTTCCGGAGCCCGCCCCCGCCCCCGCCCCCACCCGCGTGCTCGTGCGCTACCGCGACGCCGGAGCCGCCCCTCTGGGGGCGAAGTCCGCGGGAACGCCGACGCTGCGGGTCCTGGAGACGGCCGACGCGGCGGCGCTGCTCGCGCGGCTGCAAAGCGACCCCAACGTGGTCTGGGCCGAGCCCGACGGCACGGTCCGGGCCCTGGGCGAGCCGAGCGACGAGTACTACCCGCTCGAGTGGCACCTGCGCCGCACCGGGGCGCGCTGGGCCTATCTGGACGGCTACCCCCGCAGCGTCACCGTCGCCGTCATCGACACCGGCGTGCGCTACGACCACCCCGACCTCACCGACCGCCTCTGGGGCCCGGCGGACGGGGCCTACGACTTCGTCGAAGGCGACCCCGACCCCACCGATCCCGGCGACAACCGCAACCCCCAAGCCGGCAGCCACGGAACCCACGTGACCGGGATCATCGCCGCCCGCACGGGCGTGAACCCGCTGCCTCCCGCGTGCTACGACCCGAACGGCGACCCCATCTGTTCGGAAACCGGGCTCGCGGGCCTGGCCTGGCCGGCGGACGTCAAGGTTCTGCCCTTGCGCGTGCTCGACGAAACGGGCAACGGCAGCTTCAGCGCCGTGGCCGCCGCCATCCGCTACGCCGCCGGGCTGCCCGTGGAATGGGAGGGGCAGACGCTCAGCAATCCCCACCCGGCCCAGGTCATCAACCTGTCGCTGGGGGCCACGCTGTTCTCCAACGCCATGTGCGAGGCCGTCGCCGACGCCCGCGCCGCGGGGGCGCTCGTCGTGGCCGCCGCGGGGAACAGCGGCGGAACGGCCTACTTCTACCCGGCGAGCTGCCCGGGCGCCCTCTCCGTGGCCGCGGTGGACAACGCCGCGGGCGAACCCAGACCCACCTGGTACAGCCAGCACAACGACCGCGTCGCCCTCAGCGCCCCGGGCGGCGACGTCCAGCAGGACGCCGACGGGGACGGTTACCCCGACGGCGTGCTCTCGACGACCTGGAACTTCCAGACGCAGCGGCCGAACTACGCCTTCTACATGGGCACCTCGCAGGCGAGCCCCCAGGTGGCGGCGGCGCTGGCGCTGCTGCTCGCGCAGGACCCCGGCCGCAGCACCGAGGCGGCCCTCGAACGGCTCACCGCCACGGCCACCGACCTGGGCCCGCCCGGCCGCGACGCGTACTACGGCTACGGCTTCCTCAACCTTCCGCAGGCCCTGGCGCTGGAGCTGCCCCCGGGCCCTTACCGCGTGCGCTTCCGGGGCCCCTTCGAGCGCTGGGTCACCCCCGACGCCGACGGCAACTTCGCCGTCTACCTGCCCAGCGCCCCCTACGCGGTCGTCGCCTGCCGCGACGACACCGCCAACGGCTTTTGCGACCGGGGCGAGCCGCGAACCGAGGCCTCCGTCCAGGTCGCCCCCGAGCCCCTTTTCCGCATGCCCGCCTTAACCCTGCCTTAACGCACGTTAACCTGCGCGTTACCCCCCAAAGGGTAAAGTAAAGCCATGTACAGGAAAGTCGGTACCGCCCTGCTCTTTCTGCTGTTCGTCCTGGCGGGATGTCGCATCAACACCCCGCCCGAGATCGTTTCGTTCACCGCCGCGCCGACGACGGGGTACGCCCCGCTGTCGGTGCAGTTCACCGTCTCGGCCCTCGACCCGGACGGGGACACGCTCAGCTGCACCCTGAACTTCGGGGACGGGACGACCCCGGCCCAGTTCGCCTGCGGCAGCCTGTTGACGGTGCTGCACAGCTACGACGTGGGCAGCTTCACCGCGACGCTCACGGTCAGCGACGGGCGCGGCGGCACCGCCAGCGCCGGCACCCAGATCACGGCCAGCGCCCCCACGCCCCCTGCGGACGCCTGCCCCGCCCCGGGGAGCCTGAGCCTGGCGCTCCAGGCTCCGGCCGGGGACGCGGCGCCCTCGGGCATGGGGCGGTTCGACGGGGTGGCCTACGTCCCCGGCGAGCTGCTGGTGCTGCGCCCCGACGGCGTGACGCTGCAAAGCGCGGAGGTGGCGGCGCTGGAGGCCGAGCTGGGGCTCGAGCGCCTGTCCGCCCCCGGCCTGGACGGCTGGATCCGCTACCGCACCGAAGCCGGCGGCGAGGCCGAAGCGGCCCGGCGCATCCTCGCGAGCGGTCTGGGTGTCTACGTTCAGCCCAACTACCGCTACGGCCCCCTCTACACCCCGAACGACACCCTCTTCGCGACCTACCAGCAAGACCAGTTCGGCCTCATGCAGATCACCCAGGGCTGGGACCTGCTCCTCTCCGGCGGCTGCCGCCCGGTGGTGGGCGTGATCGACTCGGGCGTGGCCAACGACCACCCCGACCTCGCCGCCCACGTGATCTTCGGCTACGACTTCTCGGACGGCGACGACGACCCCTACCCGGCGGCGGGCGACGACCACGGCACTTTCGTGGCCAGCATCGTGGCCGCCGAGACCAACAACGCCCAGGGCATGGCGGGCAGCACGAACAACCTGGCCTACGTCATGCCGCTCAAGGTCTTCCCCAACGGCACGAGCGCCACGATCGCCGACGCCGTCGATTGGGCGCGCCAGCGGGGCGCGCACGTGCTCAACCTCAGCCTCTGCCTGCTCGACAGCAGCGGCACCGCCTGCGCCGACATGACCGCGAGCCCCGACGCCACCATCGAAGCCGCCCTGCAAGCGGCCTACAACCAGGGCGTCGTCAGC
Source organism: Oceanithermus profundus DSM 14977 (assembly GCF_000183745.1). Taxonomy (NCBI): domain Bacteria; kingdom Thermotogati; phylum Deinococcota; class Deinococci; order Thermales; family Thermaceae; genus Oceanithermus; species Oceanithermus profundus. The sequence continues at coordinate 1,584,970 of NC_014761.1, forward strand.
CTGGCGGCCTCGGGCAACTTCAACGACAGCTTCGTGGGCTATCCGGCGAGCTCGCAGTACACGATCGCGGTGGGGGCGACGGACAACGGCGACCCCAACACCAGCACGCCGCCCGCGCGCGCCAGCTTCTCGAACTACGGCAGCGACCTGGACGTGGTCGCGCCCGGGGTGAACGTCATCGGCGCGGGCATCCCCACGATCAACGACGCCGAACCCTACCTGCAAGGCGACGGCACCTCGTTCGCCACGCCCTACGCCGCGGGCGTCGCCGCGCTCTACATCAGCCAGTACTACGCCAAGAACGCCGGTCTGCCCACGCCCGGCCAGGTGACCACCTGCCTGCGCTCGGCCGCGCAGGACCTCGACCCTGCGGGCGTCGACGTCGAAACGGGAGCCGGGCTGGTGCGGGCCGACCGGGTGCTGGACACGGTCACGAACGCCTACGGCTGCTACTAGCGCGGTTGGCAAACGCCCCCGGCCCGGCTAGGATGAGCGTAGCGCCCGCCGGGCCGGGATGGCGGAATCGGTAGACGCAACGGACTTAAAATCCGTTGGGGGTTTCCCCCGTGCGGGTTCGAGTCCCGCTCCCGGCACCAGACCCCCGCCACGCGCGGGGGTCGTTCCTTGCGGCGGAGGAGGCCGCCTGTTCAGACCTCCGCAGGGCCTGTAGACTAGAGCTTGTGCAGGAGCGCATCCGCAACTTCTCCATCATCGCCCACGTGGACCACGGCAAGTCCACGCTGGCCGACCGCATCTTGCAGAAGACGCGCGCCGTCAGCGAGCGGCAGATGCGCGAGCAGTTCCTCGACTCGCTCGACCTCGAGCGCGAGCGCGGCATCACCATCAAGGCCGCGGCGGTGCGGCTCGGTTACCAGGCGAAAGACGGGGAAGAATACATTCTCAACCTGATCGACACCCCCGGCCACGTGGACTTCCACTACGAGGTCAGCCGCGCCCTGGCCGCGGTGGAGGGCGTGCTGCTGGTGGTGGACGCCACCCAGGGCGTCGAGGCGCAGACGGTGGCCAACTTCTTCCTGGCGCTCGAGCACGACCACGTCATCATCCCGGTGATCAACAAGATCGACCTCCCCTCGGCCCGCCCCGAGGAGGTGGCGCTGGAGATCGAAGAGACCTTCGACATCCCCGCCGAGGAGTGCATCTTCGCCAGCGGCAAGACCGGCGAGGGGGTGGACGAGGTGCTCGAGGCCGTCGTCCGGCGCATCCCCCCGCCGCAAGGCGACCCCGACGCGCCGCTGAAGGCGCTGATCTTCGACTCCATCTTCGACGCCTACCAGGGCGTGGTGCCCTACGTGCGCGTCTTCGAAGGCACCGTCAAGCCCGGGGACGTCATCCGCATCTGGTCCACCGGCAAGACCTTCGAGGTCGACCGCACCGGCGTCTTCCGCCCGGGGGCGCTCGAGCGCACCGAAAAACTGGGCCCCGGCGAGGTGGGCTGGCTCACCGCCGGCATTCGCGAGATCGGCGACGCCCAGGTCGGCGACACCGTCACCCTCGACGCCAACCCCACCGACGCCCCCTACCCCGGCTTCAAGCCCGCCAAACCGGTCGTCTTCGCCGGCCTCTACCCGGTGGACACCCAGGAGTACAACAAGCTGCGCGACGCGCTGGAGAAGCTAAAGCTCAACGACGCCGCGCTCGACTTCGAGCCCGAGACCTCCGAGGCGCTGGGCTTCGGCTTCCGCGTGGGCTTTCTGGGCCTGCTGCACGCCGAGATCGTGCAGGAGCGGCTCGAGCGCGAGTTCGACCTCAACCTCATCGCCACCGCCCCCAGCGTGATCTACAAGGTGACCCTGAAAAGCGGCGAGGAGATCGAGGTCCACAACCCCTCCGACCTGCCCGACCCCACCCTGATCGAGGAGATCCGCGAGCCCTACGTGCGCCTCTCGGTCTACACCCCCGAGGACTACGTGGGCCCGATCATGCAGCTTTTGCAGGAAAAGCGCGGTCAGATGGTCACCATGAACTACCTGGGCAAGCGGGTCGAGCTCGTCTACGAGGTGCCCTTCGGCGAGATCCTCTACGACTTCCACGACCGCCTCAAGTCGCTCAGCCGCGGCTACGCCAGCATGGACTACGAGCAGATCGGCTACAAGCCGGGCGACCTGGTCAAGGTGAACATCCTGGTCAACGGCGAGCCGGTGGACGCGCTGGCCTTCATCGCCCACCGAGACAAGGCCCAGACGATCGGCCGAGCCATCGTGGAAAAGCTGAAGGACGTGATCCCGCGCCAGCAGTTCGCGGTGCCCATCCAGGCCGCCATCGGCGGCAAGATCATCGCCCGCAGCACCGTGCGCGCGCTGCGCAAGGACGTGCTGGCCAAGTGCTACGGCGGCGACATCACCCGCAAGAAGAAGCTTTTGGAAAAGCAAAAAGAGGGCAAGCGCCGCATGAAGGCGATCGGCAAGGTCGAGGTGCCCCAGGAGGCCTTCCTGGCCGTGCTCTCGGCGGGCAAGGAAGAAGCCTAGCGCCCCGCGCCGTAGACGCGCGTGTCCCGGAAGAAGGCCGCCCAGGCGAACCAGAGGGTGTTGTCGTGGGTCAGGGGCGTGAGCCTGCGGCCCGCCAGGGGCCCGGCGTGCGCCCGCCCCAGCAGGTCCCAGCGGCTCCTCGTTTGCAGGTCCACGAAACCCCCGCCGTCCCAGACGAAGGCGAGCTCGCGGCCCGCGATCCGCCGGTCGAAGACGCCCGCCGCCCCCACGTCGCGGCCGCGGGCGACGCGCGCGCGGTCGAGCGCGCTGGCGGCGCCGGGGCTCCAGAAGACGACCAGCGGAACCCCGCCAACGGCGTCGTTGACCACCCGCGCCGCGCGCAGCAGGCCGTAGGGATAGGCCACGGCCTCGTTCCCGAGCCGCACGGCCACCACCCGCTCCATCGCGGGGAGGCGCGCGTCGGGCTCGCCGCGAAAGAGGAAGGGCCGCCCCTCGGGGGCGTCGTAGGCGAAGTAGGGGTTCTCGCCGTAGTTTCGCTCGTAGCCGGTCGCGCGCGAAAGCACCCGGCCCTCTGGATGGGCGCGCGCGAAGGCCTCGAAGGCCAGCAGCTGCACCGGCAGGGGCTCGAGCCGCACCCCCGCCAGCGTCCCCACCACCCCCCGGCCCAGGATCTGGGACCAGAGGGTGGCCGTGGCGTCGTCGAACATCAGCAGGTTCGACTTGTAGAGCAGGCCGCTGGTGCCCAGGGTGACCTCGAGCGTCCAGCCCGCGCCCGACCGCACGAGCGCGGCTTCGGGGTTGCGCGCCCGCACCCGCTCCGCCTGCGCGTCCGAAAGGCGCAGGCGCCGGTCGAAGCCCAGGCCGCTGTTGCACAGCGGACAGTAGGTCACGGCCACCGGCCGGCCCGCCACCACGTCGTTGACGATCTCGTGCCAGATCATGATCTGCAGCGGGTAGGCGCGGGCCTCGCCCGCGAGCTCGAGCACCAGCACCGGCTCCCGCGCGTCCAGCCAGCCGCGGGCCGCTTCGACGCTTTCGAAGCGCGGCGGCGGACTCGGCTCCACCGCGCCGTTGTGGCTGCCGCCGAACCCCAGCGCGGGAATGCCCTGGGGCGGCGGGCCGCCCGCCTCGATCGCCCGCAACGAGACGAGCGGTCCCTCCCGGGGGATCTCGAGCAGCTGCCAGGCGCCCTGCGCCAGCGCCGATCCCAGCAGCGCCCACGCCAACCACCCCATTCGTTTCATGCCCCTACGCTAGACGCCGGCGCGGGGGTCGGGCGTCGTCTAGCCGACACGGGGCGCGCGTGTTAGCCTGCGGCTGAACGCCAAGGAGGTTCACATGAGCGAGAAACACGTGGTCACCATGGGGCAGCAGTTCGGCCGCCGCTCCTGGGCCGAGCCCTGGAAGATCAAGATGGTCGAGCCCATCAAGACGATGAGCCCCGAGGAGCGCCAGCGCGCCATCGAGGAGGCGGGGTACAACACCTTCCTCCTACGCTCCGAGGACGTCTACATCGACCTGCTCACCGACTCGGGCACCAGCGCCATGTCCGACCGCCAGTGGGCGGCGCTGATGCTGGGCGACGAGGCCTACGCCGGCAGCCGCAACTTCTACGACCTGGAAGAGGCCATCCGCACCTACTACGGCTACAAGTACATCGTGCCCACGCACCAGGGCCGCGGCGCCGAGCACCTGATCAGCCAGGTGGCCATCGAACCCGGGCAGTACGTCCCCGGCAACATGTACTTCACCACCACCAAGCTGCACCAGGAGCTGGCCGGCGGCAAGTTCGTGGACGTGATCATCGACGAGGCCCATGACCCGGCCAGCCTGCACCCCTTCAAGGGCAACATCGACCTCGCCAAGCTGGAAGACCTGATCCAGCGCGTCGGGCCCGAGAAGATCGCCTACGTCAGCGTGGCCGGCACGGTTAACATGGCCGGCGGCCAGCCGATCAGCATGGAGAACATCAAGGCGGTGCGGGCGCTGACCGACAAGTACGGCATCCGGGTCTACCTCGACGCCACGCGGATGATGGAGAACGCCTACTTCATCCAGGAACGCGAGCCGGGGTACGAAGACAAGAGCGTCGCCGAGATCCTGAAGGAGTTCTGCAGCTACACCGACGGCGCCTGGATGAGCGCCAAGAAGGACAACCTGGTCAACATCGGCGGCTGGCTGGCGCTCAACCACGAAGACCACTTCGAGGCCGCCCGCAACCTGGTGGTGGTCTACGAGGGGCTGCACACCTACGGCGGGATGGCCGGGCGCGACATGGCGGCGCTGGCCATCGGCATCCAGGAGGCGGTGCAGGACGACTACGTGCGTGCCCGCGTGGGCCAGGTGCGCTACCTGGGCGAGCTGCTCACCGACTGGGGCATCCCCATCGTCCAACCCATCGGCGGCCACGCCATCTTCCTCGACGCCCGCAAGATCTACGAGCACATCCCCCAGGACCAGTTCCCCGCCCAGGCGCTCGCCGCCCACATCTACGCCGACTCGGGGGTGCGCGGAATGGAGCGCGGCGTGGTGAGCGCCGGCCGCAACCCCGAGACCGGCGAGCACAACTACCCCAAGCTCGAGCTCGTGCGCCTCACCATCCCCCGCCGCGTCTACACCCAGGCGCACATGGACGTGGTGGCCGAGTCGGTGAAGGCCGTCTTCGACCGCCGGCACGAGGCGAAAGGCCTCAGGATGGTCTACGAGCCCAAGTACCTGCGCTTCTTCCAGGCGCGCTTCGAGCCCGTGGCCTGACGGCCGCCCGGAACCCAAACGTCCCGCCCCCCAAGGAGGCGGGACGTTTGTCACCTCGCTTCCCTTCGCCTGCTCCAGGCCGTGATACCCTTGCGCCATGGAAACGCAGACCGCAGTGGGACTCACCGTGACCGAAGCGGCCGCGGCCAAGCTGGCCGAGGTGCTCCAGCAGCTCGAGAAACCCCGGGCCGCGGTCCGGGTCTACGCCCAGGGCCACGGCCACCACGTGCAGTACGGCATGAGCGTCGACGAACACGCGCTGGACGGCGACGTCGTGCTCCAGGCCGGCACGGTGACGATCCGCGTCGACCCCGTCAGCTGGACCCAGCTGGAGGGCGCGACGATCGACTGGACCGCAGGCGAACAGGGCGAAGGCTTCGTCATCCAGCCGGCCCGCGCCCACGAGGGCTGCGGCTGCGGCGGGGGCTGCGGTTGCGGCCACTGAATCCGCAAGCGCCGGCGAAGGGCGGCCTCCGGGCCGCCCTTCCGGTTAGAATGGCCCCTTGATGACCGGCGTCAAGGCCCCCCTCCAACGAGCCGTCGCCCAGGCCCTCGAGCGCATGGGCGTGAGCGAACCCCCCGAGATCGACGTACAGGAAACCCCCGCGGACAAACCCGGCGACTACGGCACCCCGGTCGCCTTCCAGCTGGCGCGGGTCCTGCGCAAGGCGCCGCCGCGGATCGCCGCCGAGCTGGCCGAGCGGATCGAACCGCCCGAGGGCGTCGCGCGTGTGGAGGTCGTGGGCGGCTACGTCAACTTCTTCCTCGACCCCGCCTGGCTCGCCCGCGCCGCCGCCCGGCCGGTGGAGCCCGCGCCCAAGCAGGGCGGCAAGGTGCTGGTGGAGCACACCTCGGTCAACCCCAACAAGGAGCTGCACGTGGGGCACCTGCGCAACGTCGCCCTGGGCGACGCCATCGCCCGCATCCTCGACTTCGCCGGGCGCCGGGTCGAAGTGCTCAACTACATCGACGACACCGGACGCCAGTCGGCCGAGAGCCTGTTCGCGCTCGAGCACTACGGCCTCACCTACGACGGGGCCAAGAAGTACGACCACTGGGTCGGCGAGGCCTACGTGCGCCTGCACCGTGAAATGGAGGACGAAGAAGCCAAAGCGCGGCTGGAGCCGGCCATTCGCGCGGTGCTGCACCGGCTCGAGGCCGGCGAGCTGCGCGGCGAGATCGAGAAGCTGCTCACCGCCCAGCTCGAGACGATGTGGGACCTGAACGCCGAGTACGACGTCCTCGTCTGGGAGTCCGACCTCGTGCGCGAGGGGCTGTTGCAGCGGGCGCTGGCGCTCTTGGAGCAAACCCCCTACGTGAGCCGCCCGACCGAGGGCAAGTACGCCGGCGCGCTGGTGATGGACACCTCGGCCTTCATCGAGGGGATGGAAGACCCCTATTTGGTGCTGCTCCGCTCGGACGGCACCGCGACCTACACGGCCAAGGACATCGCCTTTCAGTTCTGGAAGATGGGCCTTCTCGAGGGGCTGCGCTTCCGGCCCTTCACCCGCCAGCCCTCGGGGCGCGAGCTTTACACCAGCCACCCCGAAGGCGAGCCCATGCCCTTCGGCAACGCCCAGGAGACGATCAACGTCATCGACGTGCGCCAGAGCTACCCGCAGCAGGTGCTCAAGGCGGCGCTCGAGGCCGCCGGCCGCCACGACCTAGCCGAGGGGGCCTACCACCTGGCCTACGAGACCGTGCTGCTCGAGGGCCGGCCGCTCTCGGGCCGCAAAGGGCACACCGTCAGCGTGGACGAGGTGCTCGAAGAGGCGGTCCGCCGCGCCCGCGCGGTGATCGCCGAGAAGAACCCCGGCCTGGAGAACGCGGACGCGGTGGCGCGGATGGTGGGCATCGGCGCGGTCCGTTTCGCGATGGTCAAGACCGAGCCGAAGAAGCAGATCGACTTCCGCTGGGACCAGGCGCTCAGCTTCGAGGGCGACGCCGCCCCCTACCTGCAGTACGCCCACGCCCGCGCCGCCTCGATTTTGCGTAAGGCCGAGGCCGAAGGCCTGGCCGACGCACCCGACTTCGACCGGGCCACGCCCTACGAGGTGGAGCTGGCCAAGGTGCTGCTGCGCTTCGAGGAGTCGGTGCAGAAATCGGCCCAGCTCAAGACGCCGCACGTGCTGGCCCAGTACCTGCTCGACCTGGCCGCCGCCTGGAACGCCTACTACAACGCCAAGGAAGACGGCCGGCCGGCCACCCCGGTGCTCACCGCTCCCGAGGGGCTGCGCGGCCTCAGGCTGGCGCTGGTGCGCCGGTTGAAGCAGACGGTGGCCACCGGCCTCGGTCTGCTCGGCATCGGCGCCCCCGAAGCCATGTAATCTTACGCGAGTTTAAGACCCGGGCCGTATACTTTAAGGCGAATGCGACCCCGCGACCTGCGCCCCTCCCTCGCCACGGCCCTCTGGCTGATCGCCGTGCTCGCCCTGCCCGCCTGGGCCGAGGTCTCGGGCGCGGCCGAGGCCGCCCGCGTCCGGGTGATCCAGGAGGCCATGCCCGCCGTGGTCAAGATCCAGGGCACCCCCACCTACGCCGGCGGCGAGGACGCCGTCTGGGGCTCGGGGTTCTTTTACTCGAGCGGCCGGGTCGTCACCAACTTTCACGTCGTGGACGGCCTCAAGAACCTGACGGTCACCCTTTACGACGGCCGCAGCTACCCCGCCGACGTCTTCGCCGTGGACCGCGGCATCGACCTGGCCATCCTCGAGGTGCACGGAGCCACGGCCCCGGCCACCCTCACCTTCGCCCGCGAAACCAAGGTGCTCGCCGGGCAGACCGCGATCGTGCTCGGCTCCCCCTTCGGCAAGCGCAACCTCGTCTCCGTCGGCGTCATCTCCGGCAGCGGCCCCTTCGACTACGTGGGGCAGTTAGGCGAGGGGGACGTGGGCATCGAGATTCCCGAGATCTTCTACACCGACGCCCGCGTCGAACCCGGCAACTCGGGCGGCCCCCTGCTCGACGGTCAGGGCCGGGTCATCGGGGTGATCGACGCGGTGCTGGGCGGCGCCAGCGGCATTGGCGGGCTGGGCATCGCCGTGCCCGCCTACCTGGTGGTGCAGAGCATCTACGACCTCGAGCAGTTCGGGGTGCCCCAGCGCGGCTGGCTGGGCGCGGCGCTCGTCGACCTGACCGAGCTGGATCCGCTCACCCTGCGCCTGGCGGGCCTGGAAAGCACCCAGGGGGCGATGGTCGACCGGGTGCAACCGGGCTCGCCCGCCGAGGCCGCGGGGCTGCAAGGTGCGCGGCGCGACCGCTACGGCAAACTCGTCGAGCTGGGCGACGTCATCGTCGCCGTGGGCGGCAAGGCCGTCAAGAACCGCTTCGACGTGATCCGCGAGATCGCCCGCCGCCGCCCGGGCGAGAAGGTGGAGCTCACCCTTTGGAGAAACGGCCAGAAGATCACCGTGACCGTGCAACTCACCGCACGACGCTGACACCCGGGAGACGACGTGTACATCGCCATCGAAGGACCCATTGGGGTCGGTAAGACCACGCTCACCCGCCACCTCGCCCAGGCCCTGGAGGGCGAGGCGCTTTTCGAGGTCGTCGAGGAAAACCCCTTTTTGCCGCTCTTCTACGAGGACCCGGAGCACTACGCCTTCAAGGTCCAGGTCTTCTTTCTGCTCTCGCGCTACAAGCAGCTCGAACACCTGGCGCAGCCGCGCCTCTTCGAGCGCGCGGTGGTCGCCGACTACCTCTTCGACAAGGACTTCATCTTCGCCTCCCTCAACCTCGAGGGGCACGAATGGGAGCTCTACCAGGAGCTCTACCAGAGCCTTTCGCCGCGCATCCCCACCCCCGACCTGACGATCTACCTGCGGGCGCCGCTGGAGGTGCTGCTGGAGCGCATCCGCCGCCGCGGCCGCAGCTTCGAGCGCGGCATCGACCCGGGCTACCTCGAGCGCCTCACCGAGGCCTACGACCGCCACTTCGCCCGCTACCGGGGCCGCCTCTGGGTCTTCGACAACACCGACGTCAACTACGCCGACGATCCCGCCGCCGCCCACTGGGTCACCCGCCAGGTGCTGGCCCGGGCCAGCGTAGACTGAGGGCGGGCATGTACATCGCCATCGCCGGAAACATCGGATCGGGCAAGTCCACGCTCACCAGGCTGCTGGCGGCGCGCTACCGGCTGCACCCGGTCTACGAGGCCGTGGAGGAGAACCCCTACCTCGCCGACTTCTACCTCGACATGGGGCGTTGGGCCTTCCACTCGCAGGTCTTCTTCCTGGCCAAGCGGCTCGACCAGCACCTGAGCGAGATCAACCCCCGCCGGCGGGTGGTGCAGGACCGCACCGTCTTCGAGGACGCCCACGTCTTCGCGCGCAACCTGCGGCAGCAGGGGCACTTCTCGGACCGCGACTGGGCCACCTACACCGCGCTCTTCCAGGGGGTGGCGCGGGCGCTCCGGCAGCCCGACCTGCTCATCTACATCCACGCCGGCGTAACGACGCTCAAGGCGCGCATCGCCAAGCGGGGACGCGACTACGAGCGCGCGATTCCCGAAGAATACCTGGCGGCGCTGAACCAGCTCTACGAGGAGTGGGTGGGCGGCCTCAAGGACGTGCCGGTCCTCACGCTGCCCGGCGACGAGCTGGACTTCGTGGAGAACCCCGAGGACCGCCGCTGGATCTACCAGCAGCTCGAGGTGCGCGGCCTCCAGCCCTTCGAGCTCTTCGAGTGAACCCATGACCCTTCGCGAACTCTTCGCCCCCTTCGGCCTCGCGGCTCCCGACGTGGAGGTGCGGGGGGTGACCCACGACTCGCGGCGGGTAGAGCCCGGCTTCGTCTACGTGGCCTTGCCGGGCCGGCGCTTCGACGGGCACGCCTTCGTCGCGGACGCCGTGGCCCGGGGCGCCGTGGCCGTGGCGGGCGCGCGGGCGCTGAGCCCCGGGGTGCCCTACCTGCGCCTGCCCGAGACCGAGCTGCGGCCGGCGTTGGCGCGGCTGGCGGCGGAGTTCCACGGCCGCCCCTCCGAAAAGCTCTGGGTCGCGGGGGTCACGGGCACCGACGGCAAGACGACGACCACCTTCCTGCTGCACCACCTGCTGGCCTCTAGCGGCCGGCGAACCGGGATGATCGGCACCGTCGGCTACGACGCCGGCGCGGGGCTCGCCTTCCCCGAAGGCCACTTCACCACCCCCGAGGCGCCGGAGGTGCAGGGGCTCTTGGCGCGGATGGTCGAAGGCGGCCTGACCCACGCGGTGCTCGAGGCCAGCTCCCACGCCCTGGCCCAGCACCGGCTCGACGCCGTGGACTTCGACCTGGCCGTCTGGACCCACCTCAGCCCCGAACACCTCGACTTCCACGGCGACATGGAGGGCTACTTCCGCGCCAAGGCCCTGCTGGTCGAGCGGGCGCGGCTCGCGGTGCTCAACACCGCCTGCCCCTACGCCATGCGGCTGGTGCACCGGCCGCACCTGAGCTACGGCCCGGGGGGCGAATTCGAGCTGCTCGAGGTGCACGAGGAGGCCGCCGGGCTCGCCTTCGCCTTTGCGAGTCCCGAGGGCCGCTTCGAAACCCGGCTGCCAATGCTGGGGCGCTACAACGCCGAAAACGCCCTCGCGGCCCTGGCCGCCGCCTACACCGCGGGCGTGAGCCCGGAGCGCGCCGCGGCGGAGCTGCCGCGGTTCGCGGGGGTGCCGGGGCGGATGCAGATCGTGCGGACCGAACCCTTCCGGGTCGTGGTGGACTTCGCCCACACCCCGAAGGGCCTGGCCGCCACGCTCTCCGCGCTCCGGCCGACCACCGAGGGGCGGCTCGTCGTCGTCGTCGGCTCCGCCGGCGAGCGCGACCCCGGCAAACGCGCGCCGCTGGGCCGCACCGCGGTGGAGTTGGCTGACCTGGCCGTCTTCACCGAGGAGGACAGCCGCAGCGAACCGGTGGAGGAAATCCTGGCCGAGCTGGCCCGGGGGGCGGAGGAAGCCAGCGGGCGCGAAGGAAAAGACTACCTGCTCGAGCCCGACCGCGGCCGCGCCATCGCCCTGGCCTTCGAGCTCGCCCGCCCGGACGACACCGTCGTCCTGGCCGGCAAGGGGCACGAACGCACGCTGGAGCGCGAGAACGAGACCCTCCCCTGGAACGAGGCCGCCCTGGCGCGGAAATTACTTGGGCTGGAATAGAGGGGTGTGGGGTGTAGTTGGTAGGAAGTAGGCCGGCCATGCACCGGCGACCGACTTTTGACCGTTGTATCACCAACAACCCCCGCCCCGGCCCTTCCCGAGGGGAGAAAGCAAATATCATCCATCGTTGACGCTTTTGAAAAACTGGTCACGGCTTGGTGACACGGTCTGGATCCCAGGTCGCGCGGCTTCGCCGCTTGCCTGGGATGACGAGGTGGCAGTTAAGCTGCAAGTGGATTTTGTTCAGCCATTTTTCGTCATTCCAGCCAAGCAGGCCAGAGGCCTGCGCGAGCTGGACCTGCCCCCGCGAAAGCGGGGGATCCAGAGCCTAAAGCATGGTGAGCGCTTTGACACTCTGGCCGACCGGTGCTGCAAGCACCATACTATTGGCAAGGGTAAGCGTCCAAACGGAGAGGATGCAGTTCCGAACGGTCAACAAGCGAACAGGCCAAAGGCAGACTTAGCTTAGAAGCATAAGCGGCACGCGAAAAGTGCTTTTGAGTTGTAAAGTGTAAGCTGACTTTTTATGCGTAACTTGCTCGCCAGCACTCGCTTCGCTCGCTTGGCTCGCAAGCCGCTGACGCCGTTGTTGGGTTGCCGATTAGCTTTGGCGGAGTGAAGCGTACATTTTTGAAAAAAGACCAGCGATGGGTCCAGCTGAGATTAACCTTTCGGATGAGCAAATAACAAATGGTCTCCAACTTGCGTTAGAACAAGCAAGAAAGGCGAAGCGTCTAAAACGTATTCGGTAGATGCTGTTATCATGGATGTAATCCGGATTGGCATTGCGCAGGCCTACAACCTGGTGATACCAAGAAATGATCCAACTGCACATGCTGAAATCGAGGTAATACGCAAAGCAGGAAAGTATTCGCGAAAACACGAACACCAAAGCGTGCTTTATGTAACTGTAGAGCCGTGCCTCATGTGCATGGGGACAATAATAGCGGCGGATATTACAGCGATCGTATGGGGAGTGAATGACAGGTATGGTGGTGCAGCAAGATTTGTGCTGGAAAGATATGAAAAGGAAAACATGAAAAAAGTGCTGGCAATTCCCGAACCGCGAGTGGAGAATACAAAGGAAATAGGAGAGATGATGAAATAGTGGGAACGCAGACGAAGATATACGGAAGAGAACTGGGTTTGACGAATTGGCATTTACGGCAGACATACGGGAACGAAATCATATAAATACTGCTTGAATTGGAAGATGGCAACCCAACCCTGTGTGCAGCGGACAGCGGCTTACGCCGCTCCCAGAATCGGCGCAATTTTGCCAACGCTGGTGCTACAATGTCAGTGTGGGTTGTGCAAACCCGCCACTGCCGCCTACGCTCACGTTAGCCCGCTTGTTCATCCCGTACAGCTGTGTGGTAAGAAAGACAAACAAATACAGCCTTTTGGAAGGGAAGGAATCGTCAACTTGATACAGTATGACCCCGACTGCTTCATTTGCCGCAAACATCGAAAAGAAATACATATTCCCGGCGGGGCAATCTACGAAGATGACCTGGTTTACATAGGACATGCTCAAATCCGCGAAGGGCAAGCCACAGCTTATCTGGGTTATCTTATGGTTGAACCAAAGCGGCATGTTCCAGGAGTGGCAGAATTAACAGATGTAGAAGCCCAGGCGATAGGTTTGATGGTGGCACGCCTAAGCAAAGTGCTCAAAGCCAGCGAAAAAGCAGAGCATGTTTATGTATTTGTGCTGGGAGATTTTGTACACCATCTTCACGTTCATGTAGTACCGCGTTATCCTGGTGCGCCACGTGAATATTGGGGTATCCACGTGGACGAGTGGCCAGGCGCACCTCGTGGTGGCGCAGAAGAGATAGACGCATTATGTATGCGTCTGCGCGAGAAACTGAAAAATGAGTAATCTCTTTGAGATGGCAGTATGATGAACCTTAAAGGCAGAGCGGGCTAACCCCGCGTAAAGCTGACACGCCTTCGGCTCAGGGTATGCGGCGCGTTTTTCGTGTACATTTTTTCGTGTAAAATCGGGTTGCGTTTGCAAACACGGCGGTCAGCTTACGCCCTCGTTAGCCTGCCAGATAAGAGGTATGTAGATTGAGCCAAAGGAGAAAACATGCAATTTAGGTACGATTTTACGCGTTTGCTGGTGACGAATTTTCGGGAGTGCTTCCTCTTCTATCGAGATGTGATGGGGTTCACGCCGACATTTGGGACAGAGAATGACACTTACGCCGATTTTTCTACGGGAACAGTCAATATTGCTTTGTTTGACAAAAGGGAAATGGCGGCAACAGTCGGAGCGGAAAAACTGCCGGAGAGAGTGGAAAGTAAGGATAGTGTGTGTCTGATATTTGGTGTAGCGAGCGTGGACGAAACCAGTGAGTATTTGCGTTTGAAGGGCGTGAGAATGGTTGTAGAACCAACAGATCATCCGGACTGGGGTATTCGCACAGCGCATTTCCGCGATCCGGACGGGAATTTGATAGAAATCAATCAACCGATAGAGCAAGTGTGAGATGGGTGGCCCTGGCACTCGTCTGAAGCGACCGCGCTATGAAATGCCGGATATATTCGTGATGCGCTGGTTGAGCGCAGGCTGATGGAAGCTTATCGTAGCCGCCCGCCGTACCAGCAGAATGATTATATTGGATGGATAACCAGAGCGAAGCGGACGGAGACGAGAGAAAAGCGATTTGCGCAGATGCTGGAAGAGTTAGAGCAGGGTGATAAGTATATGAAGATGGCTTGTCGCCCTAAGCGATATGGTTGAAGGGGTATGTGTTTTGTGTGAGCAGTTGACAGACAAACCCTGCATTCACCCGACCCGCTTACGGCGGTGGTAAGCGGCGCGATTTGGGCCAATTTGGGGGCTTTTCAAAGTCTGTCGGGCTGGGGAATCCGGCGGGCGTGAGGGGTAAGACTATCTGCTCGAGCCCGATCGCGCGCGCGCCATCGCCCTGGCCTTCGAGCTCGCCCGCCCGGGCGACACCGTCGTCCTGGCCGGCAAGGGGCACGAACGCACATTGGAACGAGCCAGCGAAACCCTACCCTGGGACGAAGTCGCCCTGGCGCGGAAATTACTTGGGCTGGAATAGAGGGGTGTGGGGTGTAGTTGGTAGGAAGTAGGCCGGCCATGCACCGGCGACCGACTTTTGGCCGTTGTATCACCAACAACCCCCACCCCGGCCCTCCCCAAGGGGAGGGAGGTTCGTTTTCGCGGCGACTAAATCGTGGAGTTCGGGCGCGGCACGGGCCCCGGATCAGGTCCGGGGCAGGCCCGGCTCGCGCGGCCGCAATGGACGCTTGGCCGGGGACGCGAACCACTTTTTCTTTTCCGCAACCAAAGCCGTATCCCCGGACGACCGAGGCTTGAAGCCGAGGGAGATCCGGGGTCAATGCTGAGCGGTAAGCCGAAATTAGGTTGATACCAACGAGTCGCCATCTATTCGCCAGAATGCTGACGCAACCTCAATCGCGGGTCGGTGACCCGGTCTGGATCCCAGGTCGCGCGGCTTCGCCGCTTGCCTGGGATGACGAGTTGGCAGTTGGGCTACAAGTGGATTTTATTCAGCCATTTTTTCGTCATTCCAGCCAAGCAGGTCGTAGACCTGCGCGAGCTGGACCTGCCCCCGCGAAAGCGGGGGGATCCAAAGCTTAAAGCATGGTGAACGCTACGGTTTGTTTGATGGCCGACTTTAAAGCCTCCCCCTTGGGGGAGATGGCGGCGTAGCCGCCAGAGGGGGGTTGTTTGCTGGAATGCCGGATGTGGGGTGTGGGCCGGCCATGCACCAGCGACCAGCTTTTGGCCCAAGCATCACCAACAACCCCCACCCCAACCCTCCCCCAGGGGAGGGAGCATTGCTTTTCGGTGACCGAATCGTGGGGTTCAGGCGCGGCATGGACCCCCGGATCAGGTCCGGGGCAGGCCCGGCTCGAGCGGGTCAACGGCCCGCTTGTCCGGAACGACGGGGGCGTCTTTTCTGCCCTCTCTTTTTCTTCGTCACCCCGGACGAGCGGAGCGAGATCCGGGGCTTGTCCTGAACTTGATTCAGGGTCTCGCGGGTGCTAGACAAACTCCGTCACCCTGGACGTGCAAGGCGGGACCGGGCCTGCCCCTGCGAAAGCAGGGGTCCATGCCGGACGCAAAGCCGAACTTCGGACGCCGTTGGTTGGCCCGCCACAAGCCGGGCAGGAACCCGGGTCCGCCCCCTACGGCGCTTGCGCACCGCGTGCTGCGCACCAGCCTCCGCCGGGGCCGCCAGACCGGCCCGGTACCGGGGATCACGTTCCCGGTGCGAACCTCCCGGGCTAAACTAAGGCATGGAGCGTTTCCCGACCAGCCTGCTCGAACGCATCGAGGCGTCGATCTACCTGGCCGCGGGCTACATCCTCTCGCTCGCCGCCGCGGCGCTCCTGGGCTTCGCGGTCTGGGAGGCGATCGGGCTGTTCTCCAGTCAAAACCTGGCCGGGGCCATCGTGCGGCTCTTGGACCGGGTGCTGCTGGCGTTGATGATCGCCGAGATCATCTACACCGTCGCCCGTTTCTCACGCGAAGGCCACCTCGAGGCCGAGCCCTTCCTGGTCGTGGGCGTGATCGCCGCGGTGCGGCGGATGCTGGTGATCACCGCCGAGAGCACCGTGGAAATGAGCCTCGACAGCGCCCACTTCCTCGCGGTTCTGGCCGAGCTGGGGCTGCTGTCGCTGGCCATCGTCTGCTTCGCCTTCGCCATCTTCCTAATTCGGCGGCGGTAGACTGGGGTCGTGCCGCGCCTGCGCCCCAACCTGATCCCTCCCCTCGAGCACGGGGAGCGGGTCATCTACTGGCTCGTCGCGGTTTCGCTGATGATCGGGGCGCTGGTCTACCTCGGCTACACGCTGGTCTACGTCTTCGGGCTCTACGCCCAGGCCAGCTACACCGACGGCACGCTGGCGCTGCTCAACGGCTCGCTGCTCACGCTGATGCTCGCCCAGGTCGTCTACACCACCCTCACCTTCCTCGAGACCGGGGTCCTGCAGATCGAACCGGTGCTGATCGTGGGCATCATCGCCTCGGTGCGGCGCATCCTGGTGATCACCGCGACGCTCAGCACCTCCTCCCCCGCCCCCGCGCCGCTCGCCTTCCAGGAGACGATGGTGGAGCTGGGGCTGCTGGGGGCGATCACCCTCGTGCTCGCGGTCGCCATCTTCCTGATCCGCGGACGCCGTTCGAAGGAGCAACCATGCAAAGAGACCGCCTCGTAACCTGGCTCGACGACTTCCTGAAGATCCACGACTACCCCGACCTCGCCCTCAACGGCCTGCAGGTGGAGGGCAAGGAAACCATCGAACGCATCGGCGTGGCCGTGGACGCCGCCCAGGCCACCTTCGACGACGCGGTGGCCGCGGGGGTGGACCTGTTGATCGTGCACCACGGCCTCTTCTGGGGCCAGCCGCTGGCGATCCGGGGGCACGTGAAGAAACGCATCCAGACGCTGCTCGACGCCGGCATCGGCCTCTACGCCGCGCACCTGCCCCTCGACGCCCACCCCGAGGTGGGCAACAACGCCGTCCTCGCCCGCGAGCTGGGCATGGTGGACCTGGAGCCCTTCGGCAGCTACAAGGGCGTCAAGATCGGGTTCAAGGGCCGCTTCCCCGCCGGCACCACGCTGCACGACGTGGCCGACCGCCTGGGCCAGCTCACCGGCATGCAGAGCCTGGTGCACCAGGGCGGCGGCGACCTGATCTCCCGCGGGGGCATCGTTTCGGGCGCCGCCGCCTGGACGCTGGTCGAAGCCGACGAGGAAGGGCTCGACGTCTTCATCACCGGCGAACCCAAGCACGAGGTCTTCCACGAAGCCTTCGAACGCCGCATCAACGTGGTCTACGCCGGCCACTACGACACCGAGACCTTCGGGGTGAAGGCGCTGGCCGCCCGGATCGAGGCCGAGTTCGGCCTGCCGTGGACCTTCTTCGACCGCCCCACGGGGTTGTGACCATGGCGGAACCGCTGCGCTTCATCAGCTTCGAAGGCCCCGAGGGTTCGGGCAAGAGCACCCAGGCCGCGCGGCTGGCCGCCCGCTTGCGGGCGCGGGGGGTGTCCACGGTGCTGACCCACGAACCCGGGGGGACGGAGCTGGGGCGGGAGGTGCGTCGCTGGTTGCTGCACCAGGGCGCGGCCATGAGCCCGGAGGCCGAGTTCCTGCTCTACTCCGCCGACCGCGCGGAGCACGTGCGCACGGTGCTCGAGCCCGCCCTGGCCGCGGGATCGTTCGTGATCTGCGACCGCTTCGTGGACTCGTCCTACGCCTACCAGGGCTACGGCCGCGGCCTCGACCTCGCCTGGCTGCGGTCGGTGAGCGACGGCATCCTGCGCGGCGTCCGCCCCAGCCTCACCTTCCTGCTGGACCTGCCGCCCGAACGGGGGCTGGCGCGGCTGGCCGGGCGCGACCGGCTCGAAGGCGAGTCGCTCACCTTTCACCGGCGGGTGCGCGAGGGGTACCGGAGCCTGGCCCAAAGCGAACCCGAACGCTTCGTGGTCCTCGACGCGGAGCTGCCCGAAGACGAACTGGAAGCCCGCATCGCCCGGGAGGTGATCTCACGATGGCCAAGTTTAAGTGGCTTTTGATCGGCGCGGTCGTGGCGCTGGGAACCTACGGCTACTTCGCCGCCACCCAGCTGCGGCTCGAATCCGCCCCGCCGCCGCTGCAACTGCGCCAGCGGGTGCTCTACGTGACCACCCCGACGCAGACCTACGAACTCGTCGTGGAGGTGGCCGAGACCCCCGAACAGCAGATGCGGGGGCTGATGTACCGCACCGAGCTGGCCGAAGACCACGGCATGGTCTTCCTCTTCCCCAGGGCGACCGACGTGGGTTTTTGGATGAAGAACACCAAGATTCCGCTCTCCATCGCCTTCTTCGACCAGAACGGACGCATCGTGCGCATCCTCGACATGGACCCCTGCACCCTTCCGCCCGAGGAATCGGACCGCTGTCCGGTCTACGCGCCCGGCCTCGCCTATGTGGGGGCGCTGGAGGTGAACCAGGGCTGGTTCGCCGCCCGCGGCGTCAAGGAGGGGGACTCGATCAGCTTCGGGCCCTGGAAATGAAGCGCGGGGGCGGCCGTGCCGCCCCCGTTGACCCTCCGCCGTCCGCTCAGTCCGCGGCGGCGCTTTTCGCAGCCTTCTCGGAACCGCCTTCGGACTTCTTCTTCCCGGCCTGCGAGCCGGAGCTGCGGGAATCCTTCACGTACCAGCCGGAACCCTTGAAGATCACGCCCACCGGCTGGATCACACGCTTTACCGGCTCGCCCGTCTCCGGGTGATGGGTCAGCGGGTCGTCGTGGATGCTCTGCTCCACTTCGAAGTACTCGCCGCTTTCCAGTCCTTTGTACACGTAAGTCGGCATCGTTCCTCCGCTGGGCATTTTGACACTCATGGCGCTCAAGTGTCAAGACCGCGGCGGGCGTTAGACTAATCCGCATGAAGCCGGAGCTGCGCAAGCAACTGCTGCAGCGGCGCGCCCGCCTGGACACGGAGCGGATCGGCGAGGCCGCGGTCGCGGCGCTGGCGGGCTTCCTGCGCCGGCGGGGGGCCGGCCGGGTGATGCTCTACCTGCCGTTTCGAGGGGAGCTCTCGCCCCTGGGCCTGCTGCGGCTCCACCCCGAGGCCCGCTACTTCCTGCCGCGCACGACCGCCGAGGGCCTGAGCGTGCACCCCTTCGACGCCCCGCGCGAACGTCACCGCTACGGTTTCGCGCAGCCCGCCGCGGGTGCGCCCGAGGTCGATCCGGCGACGCTCGACGCCGTCGTCGTCCCCGGCCTCGCCTTCGACCGCGCCGGCGGACGGCTCGGTTACGGGGCCGGCTACTACGACCGCTTCCTGGCCACGCTGCCGCCGCGGGTGTTGCGCATCGGCCTGGTGCCCGAAGCCCTGGTGCTCGAGGCCCTGCCCCGCGACCCCTGGGACGTCCCCGTGGACTTCCTGGCCACCGAACGGGGCGTGCGCCCCGCGCTCCGGGACCACGATCCCGATAAAATGGCTCCATGATCCGGGCGGTGGTCTTCGATCGCGACGGGGTGCTGATGCAGCCGGCCCGCGGCGTGGTGCGGCGGTTCGCCGAGTGGCTGGCGCGCTGCACCCCCGGCGGGCTCGACGCCGACGGCCTGCTCGCGACCCTGGCGCCGCTCTGGGAACGTTACGCCGCCGAGATCCGCAGGCTGAAGGTGCCGCCCGGGGAAGAGCCGCGCTTCTGGCAGGAGATGGCGCGGGAACTGCTGCGGCGGCTCGGGAGCCGCTGCTCGCCCGCCGAGCTGGTGGCCACCTGGCCCTACTACCGCTTCATCGAGCCCACGGTCGGGGCGCGGCCGCTGCTCGAATGGCTCCAGGTGCAGGGGTACACCGTCGCCGTGCTCTCGAACACCACTCCCAGCCTGCGCGAGAGCCTGGCCTACCACGGCCTCGCCGAGTTCGTCGACCGCTTCTTCGCGAGCAACACCCTGGGCCTGCTGAAACCCGACGGGCGGATCTACCGACGCGTGAGCGAGGAGCTTGGGGTTCCTCCGGACGCGATCGCCTACTTCGACGACTACCCCGACAACGTTCGCGTCGCGCGCCGCAGCGGTTGGCACGCCTACCTGGTGCGGCTGGGCGAACCGGGCCCCGAGGTCGTGCACGACCTCGACCTCGTCTACGAGATCCTGGAACGCTAGAGCCGGGCGTGCGCCGGCCGCAGCACCCGGCCCTTGGCCTTCCCCCAGCCCAGTCCGAAGCCTTCCACCGTCACCCAGTACCAGCCGCCAGGGCCCGGGTGCGGCACCGGCTCGCCCAGCGCGAAGGCGAGGGCCCGGGGGTCGTCGGCGCCGAGGGCGAGCTCCGGTCCGGCCGCCCCGGGCGGGAGCGCGTGGGCCAGGTGCGCCGCGGGAACGAAGCGGCCCTTCCTGGCCTGGCCCAGGTAGAGGCCCGGCGCCGGCGTGGCGATCCGGCCCAGGTCGGGCAGGCCATCGGGCAGAAGGTAGAGGTGCCCGCTGCGCTCCCATAGCGCCCCCTCGGGCGGGTCTTTCAGGTGGTCGCGCGCCCAGCTGCGCCACTCGGCCAGTGCCCGGTGGTCGGGCCGCGGCGGGCGAAAGCGCGGAGGCGAACCCGCCGCGCCCTCGCGCCGCACGAGCCGCGCCAGGAAGTGCCCTTCCCCGCGCAGGCGGTGGGGCCAGAGCCGGGCGGCCCGCTCGAGCCGCGGCTCGCCCCCGCCCCAGGCGGGAACGCCCGGGGCGAAGCTGGGGTGGAGGCGGGCGTCCTCGACGTCGAACTCGGGGTGGGTTCTCAGGAAGGCGCCCACGACGCCCTCGTTCTCCTCCGGTGCGAAGGTGCAGGTGGCGTAGACGAGCACCCCGCCCGGCCGCACCAGCGCCGCGGCCGCCTCGAGCAGGCGCGCCTGCACCGCCGCGGCGCGCGCGGGGGCCGCCGGGCCCCAGCGCGCCGCGGCCGCCGGCTCCTTGCGAAACATCCCTTCGCCGCTGCAGGGGGCGTCGAGCAGCACCCGGTCGAAGAACGCCCCCCAGCGCTCGGCCAAACGCGCCACCGGCGCCTGCACCACCGCCTGGGTGCTCCCCCAGCGCTCGAGGTTGTCGAGCAGGCCGCGGATGCGGCCCGAGTCCACCTCGTTGGCCACGAGCAGGCCGCGCCCGGCCATCTTGGCGGCGAGGTGGGTGGTCTTGCCCCCGGGCGCCGCGGCCAAGTCGAGGACCCGCTCGCCGGGCCGGGGGTCCAGCACCTCGCCGACCGCCTGGGCGCTGGGTTCCTGGATGTAGTAGAGGCCGGCGTAGTGGTAGGGGTGGGGTCCGGGGCGGGCCTCCGGGGGGTAGTAGAAGCCCGCGGGGCTCCAGGGAATGGGCTCGAGCGGCCAGGGCGCCCGCGCCCGCAGCTCGGCCGGGGTGAGCTTCAGGGTGTTGACGCGCAAGCCGTGGCTGCGCTCCTCCTCGGTCAGGGCCCGCAGGAAGTCGGGGTATTCGTCCCCCAGCAGCTCGGCCATCTTGTTCAGGAAGGCCCCCGGCAGCTCCGCCATCGCCCCGAAAGTATACTGCAGGCGTGATCGTCGCCATCGGCAGCGACCTCGTCGCGGTGGAGCGCATCCGCCGGGTCTACCGGCGCCATCCCCGGCGCTTCCTCGAACGCCACTTCACCCCCGAGGAACGGGCCTACGCGCTCGCCGCCGCCGACCCCGCCCCCCGCCTCGCGGTCCGCTGGGCGGCCAAGGAGGCCTTCGCCAAGGTCTGGCCCCAGCCGCTCGGCTGGCGTGACGTGGCCGTGGCGCACCAGGGGCCGCGGCCGGTGCTGCGCTTCAGCCCCGAACTCGAGCGCGCCCTCGCCGAACGGGGCCTGACCGCGCTCGTCACCCTGAGCCACGAACGCGACTACGCCCTGGCCTTCGTCGCGCTCATCACACAACCTTCACCCGCGACTGGATAGAATGACGCTGAGATGATGCCCACACGAGCGGTCGAGCTGCAGCCCGTAGGCGCGGGGGACGCGCCCCGCATCCACTCCGTCTACCGGGCGAGCCCGCGCCACTTCGAACGGATCGGCATCGAGGTACCGGGCCTCCCCGACGTCGAGCGCGAGGTCGAGGCGATCCTGGCGGATCCGGCGCGGCGCGCCTACCTGGTGCAGCACGCCGGTGCGACCGTCGGCTACCTCGACTTCAAACGCCGCTACCCGGGCGAGGACGAGGCCACGGTGACGCTGATCCTGATCGCCGAGCCCCACCAGGGCCGCGGTTTCGGGCGCGCCGCCATCGAGGACCTGGAGTCGCTGCTCGCGCACGAGTCGCGGCGCCTCTACGCGGCGGTCTACGGCCACAACCCCGGCGCCGTCGCCTTCTGGAAGAAGCTCGGCTACCGCTACCTCAAGGACGGCGGCCCCACCCTGAGCTGGTACTACAAACGGCTCAGCTAGGCCGCGGCGCCATCACCACCAGGAGCACCGCCGGCTGCTCGCCGGCGTTCCAGACCCCGTGCACCTCTCCCGCCGGGGCCCGGGTGGCCTGCCCCGTGGTCAGGGTGGCCTGCGCCTCGCCCACCTGCACCCGCACCTCGCCGGCGAGCACCAGGTAGACCTTGTCGGAGCCCTCGTGGGCGTGCACCTTCTGCATCTGCCCCGGCAGCAGGGCGTAGAGGTCGTAGAACATGTGGGGCGAGTCGAAGACGGGGATCTTCTTCATCTTTTCTTGGCCGAACTCGACCAGCTCTTCCAGGACGCGGATCTCCATGAACGCAGCCTACACCGCGCGGGCCTGCGATAATGGGGGCATGGACCTGGGACTCAAGGGCAAGACCGCCATCGTCACCGGCGCCTCCCAGGGCATCGGCCGCGCCATCGCCGACGCCCTGGCCGCCGAAGGAGCGCGGGTGGTGCTCTCCGCCCGCAACGAAGAGAAGCTGGCGCGCGCCGCGTCCGAGATCTGCGCGGCCGCGGGCGACGCCGCCTACTACGCCGGCGACCTGAACGACCCCGAGACCGCGGAGCAGCTGGTCG
The DNA here is from genome assembly GCF_000183745.1 of Oceanithermus profundus DSM 14977. Taxonomy (NCBI): domain Bacteria; kingdom Thermotogati; phylum Deinococcota; class Deinococci; order Thermales; family Thermaceae; genus Oceanithermus; species Oceanithermus profundus. Next base: position 1,607,786 of record NC_014761.1, read on the forward strand.
CCTTCGCCGAGCGCGAGTTCGGACCCGTCGACCTGCTGGTGGGCAACACCGGCGGCCCCCCCAGCGGCGAGGCCCACGCCCTCGACGAGGCGGCCTGGCGCGCCGCCGCGGAGCTGCTCTTCTACCCCCAGATCCGCCTGACGCGGCGGGTGCTGCCCGGCATGCGCGAACGCGGCTGGGGCCGGATCCTCTTCGTCACCTCCATCTCGGTCAAGGAACCGATCGAGAACCTGGCGCTCTCCAACGCCCTGCGCGCGGCCGTGACCGGGTTCGCCAAGACGCTGTCGCGCGAGGTCGCCGCGGACGGCGTCACCGTAAACACCTTGGGCCCCGGCTACACCGCGACCGAGCGGGTGAAGCACCTCTTCGAGGACAACGCCGCGCGTCAGAACACCACGCCCGAGGCGCTGGAGCAGCGGCTTTTGGCCCAGATCCCCGCCCGGCGCATGGCGCGCCCCGAGGAGATCGCCGCGGTGGCGGCCTTCCTGGTGAGCGAACCGGCGTCGTACCTGACCGGGCAGGCGGTCATGGTGGACGGCGGTTACACCCACGGCCTGCTCTAGTAGAGTGGGGGCCGGAGGGAAGATGGGCGAGAAGAGAACCGTGGTGGTACGGCAACTTTGCGAGAAGCGTTTTTCGGCCAGCAACGAGAGCGGCGAAACCGTGATCGTGGACGGGGGAAGCCCCGCAGTGAGCCTGCGCCCGATGGAGCTGCTGCTGGCGGCGCTCGGGGGCTGCACCGCCTACGACGTGGTCGACATCATGAAGAAGAAACGCACCCCGCTCGCCCACTACCGGGTCGAGGTCACGGGCAAGCGCGCCGAGCAGCACCCCCGGCGCTACACCCACATCCACGTGGTCCACGTGGGCGGCGGCGAGGGCGTCACCGAGAAACAGTTCGCCCAGGCCGTGCGCCTGAGCCACGAGAAGTTCTGCAGCGCCTCGGCCAACCTCAACGCCGAGATCACCTGGGAGGTCCGCCTCGAAGACGCCCCTGACGCCGGAGCTTAGGGCGCGGCTGCGGGCCGCGCTCGCCGCGGGTCGGGAGCGGGAGGCCGCCCTGCTGCTGCGCGCCGCGGCGCAGGCCGCGCCGCGCGCGGAAGGCGCGGTGCTCGAGCGCTGGTCGGGGCTGCTGCTGATCCGGAGCGGCCGCGAAGTCGAAGGGACGCTCGCGATCGAGCGCGCCGACGCGGCGCTAGACCTCCTCGGCCTCGCGCGTCCCACGCTCGAAGGCCTCCTCCAGGAGCTGGGCCTCGAGGGGGACGACCTCGCCGAAGCGTAGGTAGACCAGCCGCGCCTCGGGCTCGATGCCCCAGGCCGCGGCCACGGCCCGCCGGTAGAGGGCGAGCTGGAAGTGGTAGCGCTCGGGGTGCAGCTCGCGGTCGGTCTTGTAGTCCTCAAGCACCCAGACGTCGCCCACGCGGTAGAGGCGGTCGATCACGCCCTCCCAGACCGTGTCCAGCCGCGCCGTGCGGGTGGGCAGGAGCAGCGGGAACTCGGCGTAGTCCTCGTCCCGCTCGTCGAGGGCCGGAAGTTCCGTTCCCAGCAGCCTCCAGTAGGTTTCCAGCCGCTGGGCCACCTCGGTTTTCACCCGCGTGCGTTCGGGTTCGGTGAGGCGCTGCACCGCCTCCTGGTTCCAAAGGTCCTGCAGGCGCTCGGGGCCCCAGTCCTGACCGATGGCGTAGTGGACGAGGATGCCCACGGTGCGCGCCACCAGCCCCGGATCCACCCCCGGCTCTTCGAGCTCGACGGCGACGTCGCCCTCGTCGTCCAGCTCGGGCGGGGCGGGGCGCTCGGCCTTGAGGGCGCTGGGCGAGTAGACCGGCGGCCGCGCCAGCGGCTCCACCGGGGCGCGCAGGCGCTCGTCGACGTCGGCGGCGCGGCGGGGCGCGGCCGCGGCGGCCTTCGGCGCGGGCAGCCGGGCGGCGTCGAGCCGCTCCACCTCGAGCGCGTCCCACGCCGCCAGGTTCATCTCCTCGATCAGGGTGCGCCCCAGGGTGCGCCGCCAGAACTTGGGGCGGAGCCCCTCGCCGTCGGGCTTGAGCTGCACGCTCAGGCTGAGCAGCAGCCGCGACCGGGGGCGGCTGAGGGCGACGTAGAGCAGGCGGTAGGCCTCCTGCCGCTCGCGCTCCTTCCACTCGGCGGCGAAGCGCGGGTAGTCGGGGTCGCCCTCAGCGGCGAACTCGCCCGAGCCGGGACGCACGTAGAAGGGCTCGGCGCCGTCGGGTTGGCCGCGGTTGAGGTCGAAGACGGCGACGACCGGCCACTCCAGCCCCTTGCTGCCGTGCATCGTGTAGATCCGCACCGCGTCGAAGCCGCCCTCGGGGACGCCGGCCTCGTCGCTGCCGCGCAGGTCCTCGAGGTCGCGCAGCAAGAACTCGAGCCGTCCGTAGCGCCGGCTCGCGAGCTTGAAGAGCAGCTGGTCGACGTTGGCGCGGGCGGGGGGCTCGAGCCGCTCGAGGTAGCTCGCCCCCTCGAGGAAGGGGGTGCGCACCATCCGCTCGAAGAAGTCGAGGGGGCGGAGGGTCTGCACCCAGCGGACGAGGCGGTCGACGCGCTCGGCCACCTCGGGCGCGGCGCGCTCGAGCTCGGCGAGCGGGTCCTCCGCCGCCAGCACCCGCTCGACGCGGCCCAGGTCCAGCCCCGCGAAGGGCCCGCGCAGGAAGGCGGCCAGGCTGAACCGTCCGCGCGGGTCGAGGGCCACCCGCGCCGCATGCACCAGGTCGCGCACCTCGATCAGGTCGTAGAACCCGCGCCCGCCGACGACGACGTGCGGCAGACCGTGGGCGGCAAGGGCGCGAACGAGGAGGGGCACCGAGCTGTGGCTGCGCACGAGCACGGCCATATCGCGCCAGGCGTGCTCCGCGTGCCGCTCCTGCAGCCAGCGGGCGAGCTGGTCGGCCTCGTAGGGCCGCAGCGCGTCCTGCCGGGCCTCGCCCTGCACGAGCTGGAGCCGCACCCGCCCCGGCCCGGCGTCGGGCCGGGCCTCGACCGGCGGCGCCTCCGCGCGCGCGAACGCCTCGGGGCGTTCCTCCGCCACCCAGTCGACGTAGCGGTTGAGGAACCGCACCAGCGCCCGGTCGTGGCGCCAGCTGGTCACCAGCGGCGGCAGCGGCTCCCCGCGGCGCATGGCCTCCCGGAAGACCTCCACGTCGGCGTTGCGGAAGGCGTAGATCGACTGCTTGGGGTCGCCCACGACCTCGACCTCCACCCCCAACGCCTCCAGCGCCGCGAAGACCCGGCCCTGCAGCGGGCTGGTGTCCTGGTACTCGTCCACGAAGACCCGGGCGAGGCGCGAGCGGATGCGCGCCGCCAGCGCCTCCTCGCGGCCCGCGCGCTCGAGCAGCCGCCAGGCGTGCAGCTCGATGTCGGCCGGCCCCAGCGCCTCGCCCCCGAGCCGGCGGGCGTAGCGTTCCAGCACCGCCCGGAAATGGGCCCACAACGCCTCCGCCGCCTCCCCCTGCGGCCGCAGCTCGGCCGCCAGCGAGCGCTTGGCGAAGAGTCGGCCGAGGACCTCGGCGAGCGCGTCGTCCTCCTCGTTCAGGTAGACGTAGGCGCGCGCCTCCTCGGCGAAGATCTGCTGCGACTCCGAGGCGTCGATGCGCAGGAAGTCGGGCTCGAGCCCCAGGGCCAGGGCGTTTTGGCGCAGCAGTTCGGCGAAGAAGCCGTGGATCGTGGTCACGGTCGCGCCCAGCACCTCGGTGGCCAACGCCCCGGCGCGCCGCACCACCGCCTCGGGCGGGACGTCCTCCGCCCCAGAGGGCTGGAAGCGGCCCGCGGCGATGGCCAGCAACCGCTCGCGCAGGCGCGCCTTCAGCTCGGCGGCCGCCGAGCGGGTGAAGGTGACCGCCGCCAGGCGGTAGGGCGGATGTTCGGCGAGCGCGGCGGTGAAGCGGCTCGTCAGCGCGTAGGTCTTGCCGGTGCCGGCGGAAGCGATGCGAACCTTCACGTCTCCACCTCGTCCTTGCGGCAGACGTCGGCGAAGGGGCAGCTGCGGCAGTGCCAGCCCGGCACCGCCTCGGCGCGGGCGGCGCGCCAGCGTTCCAGCGCCCGCTCCGCCCAACGGCGGCGCTGGTCGGCCATCTCCTGGAACTTGCGCACCCAGGCCTCGCGGTCGCGCCGCGGGTCGGCGCCGTACCCGCGCACCGGCGGCCCGCCCAGCGGCCAGTACCACAGCTCCACCGCGTAGCCGCGGCGCAGGTAGGTTCCGGCGACGATGAACTCGGCCCAGCGGTCGCGCAGCCGCTCGCGCGCCTCGGCCTCCGTAAGCCGCTCCTCGCCGAAGCGGAAGACGCGCGCGGTGCGCCCCTCGCGCTCACCGGCGTGGACGTGCACGGTCAGCTCCCCGAAACTCACCCCCGGGAAGAAGGTCAGGCGCTCGAAGCGGTCGGGCGTCATCCCCCAGCGGGCGAGCGCGTCCGGGTCGGGGGCGCGCCCCTCGCGCTTCGCCTCGGCGAGCCGCTCGAGCGCCCGGTACCATTCGGGACGCTCGTCCTCGTCGGGGCGCAGGCCCTCGCGGGCCTCGAGCCAGGAGCGGAAGCCGCAGCCGCCGTAGCTGCGCTCGAAACGGTAGACCTGGCTCAGGCCGCTGGGCGGGGGCAGCGGAACGCCCTCGCGGGGGGCGCGGTACCCCGCGCCTTCGCGGGAGAGCGCCCGGCTCACCAGCGGCACCGGCCCCATGGGCCGGGGCTCGGCCGCGCCCACCAGGTCGCGCTCGGGCTCGAGGGGCCGCCCCCCGTCGGCCTCCGGGTAGCTGATCACGACCTCGTCGGCCAGGGCCCGAAGGCTGCGCCACAGGTGCACGTCCCGCCCCCGCAGGCGGCGCGGCAGCACCCCGCGTTCGGCATAGACCCGCGCGAAGACCTCGGACCAGGGGAGGCGCGCCTCCTCGGGGATGAAGTAGTCCTCACGCTCGCCCAGGGTGTAGACCCCTTCGCTCGCGCCCAGGACGTAGGCCTTGCGGTAACGGCGGCCGCTGACCTCGCGGGGGCTGAGCAGGGCCACGCCCCCGGGCCGGCGGGCGCGCAGGCGCACCCGCTCCAAGAGCCCCGCCCACCAGGCCCGGAAGCCCTCGGGGCCCCCGGCCTCGAGCGCCTCGCGGGCGCGCAGCAGGAAGACCTCGCGCCAGCGGCTCTGTGCCAGCAGCGGACGCCCGTCCACGAGCCGCTCCGCCCAGGCGAGCAGGTGGGCGCGCCGCGCCGCCTCGTCGACGGGGGCGCCGGCGAGCGGGTCGAGGGAGGCGAGCACCTCCTCCAGCGCCGGCGCCAGGCGGCCGCCCTCGGCCTCGTCGAGCTGCCGGGCCAGCTTGCGGATCGCGTCCAGGCCGGCCAACCCCCGGGCCAGCGCCGCCCGCCCCAGCGGGGCCAGCTCCTCGAAGAGGAAGAGCCCCTCGGCCGTGGGGTGGTCGGGGAAGCGCAGCAGGTCGACCAGCAACTTGCCCGGCTCCTCCTCGCTGGGGGCGTGGTAGGTCTCGTCCATCAGGTAGAGGTCGTACTCCCGGGCCAGCATCTTGGTCGCCTCCAGGCGCTCGGGGGGGACGACGAGCGCGAGGTCGAGGGGCTCGAGCCCCTCGACCAGAAGGTCGCGCTTGAGGCCCGCCAGCACCCAACGCAGCTCGTGCACCGGGTTCTCGGCGCGCCAAACCTCGACGGCCGAAGGCAGCCGCGGCGGGTCCTCCGCGGGCCCCGGGGGCTCGGGGAGCGACGCCCAGACCTCGACGCCGGCCCGCTCCATCGCGGTCAGCAGCGAGAGCGCGAGCGGCGAGAGCTCCCAGAAACCGGCGGCGAAGAGCGCGTCGGTCTCGGGGCGCCAGGCGCCCTCCCCCACCAGGTCGGCGGCGAGCCGGGCCACGTCGTCGGGGTCCAGCGCCGCGCCCTTGGCCCGCTCGTAGGCGGCGTAGACGCGCTGCAGCCTACGGGACTCCTCGTCGCCGACCGGCACCTCCGCGGGCGCGACCTCGAAGCGCTTGAGCTCCGCGATGGCCCGGGCGAAGAGGCGCGCTTCGCCGGGCGCGGGCATGCGCCCGCCCGCCAGCTCGCGCAGCGCCTCCCCCACCCGCGCCACCCGCAGGCCGGTCGAGAGAAAGGTTCCGGTGCGGCCGGCCTGGGCCAGCACCCGCTGGTGCACCTGCTGGAAGTGCACCGCCTCGGCCCCCAGGGTCGCGCCCCGGGCCGCGAGCCGCCGCAGTGCGAAGTTGCGGTTCGAGGGCAGCGTCAACCACCACACGCGGCGCCTCTGGGCCGTCAGCTCGCGGGCGCGCTCCAGCATCCGCTCCGAAGCCCCGCCGTCCGCCGCGTCGATCAGCCAGTGCATGCACGAGCATTCTACGACGCCGCCCCGCCTCAGAAACAGCTAATAGTAATGACTTGCACTAAAACGTGATTTGCGCTATCCTACCCCTTGGAGGTATACGGGTATGGAAAACACGGAAAAAGTCGTCTCGCTTCCGCGGCTCAACGAACCGGCGCCTGACTTCGAGGCCAAGACCACCAAGGGCACGCTCAAGCTCTCGGACCTGAAGGGCAAGTGGGTGGTGCTGTTCAGTCACCCGGCGGACTTCACCCCGGTCTGCAGCACCGAGTTCCTGGGCTTCGCCAAGCGCGCGGACGAGTTCGCCCAGCGCAACGTGCAGCTCGTCGGTCTCTCGATCGACAGCATCTACAGCCACCTGGCCTGGATCAAGGACCTGGAGGACCTGACCGGCATCACCATCGACTTCCCGGTGATCGCCGACCTGGACATGAAGGTCTCCAGCCTCTACGGCATGGTGCACCCCGCCGCGGCCGACACCGCCGCCGTGCGCACCGTCTTCGTCATCGACGACAAGGGCATCCTGCGCGCGATGCTCTACTACCCGCTGACCAACGGCCGCAACATCGACGAGGTGCTGCGCTTGGTGGACGCGCTGCAGTTCACCGACAAGACCGGCCTGGCCACCCCGGCCGACTGGCGTCCGGGCGAGTCGGCGATCGTGCCGCCTCCGGGCACCATCGACGACATCAAGGCCGACGAAGCGAAGAAGGACGAGTACGTCGAGTTCAAGCGCTGGTACCTGCGCTACAAGAAGGTCTCGTAGCCGCCGCTCGAAGGACGGGCCGCCGCGCAAAGCGCGGCGGCCTTCTTCTTGACCGGTCCCGTCAGGAGACGAGGCTGCGCTCGACGCGCGCGAGGGCCTGCTCCAGGTCCTCGGTCAGGTCGCGCGGGTCCTCGATCCCCACCGAGAGCCGCACCAGCCCGGGGGTGATCCCCTGGCGCTCGAGCACCTCGGGCGGCAGTAGCTCGTGGGTGGTGCTCGCCGGGTGGGTGGCCAGCGACTCGACGTCGCCCAGGGAGACCGCCTGGGTGAAGAGCTCGAGGCCGTCGAGGAAGACGCGGGCCGCGTCGAAGCCGCCGTGCAGCTCGAGGGCCACCATCCCGCCGTAGCGGTCCATCTGCCGCGCGGCGACCTCGTGCCCGGGGTGCTGGGGCAGCCCAGGGTAGTAGACCCGGGCCACCGCCGGGTGGCGGGCCAGGTAGGCGGCCACGGCCTCGGCGCCGTCGCAGTGGGCCTCCATGCGGAGCGCCAGCGTCTTGATTCCCCGCATGAAGAGGAAGGCGTCCTCGGGGCTCATCGCCCCGCCGACGTGGCGCAGACCGTGCATCCGCAGCTCCTGCATCATCTCCCCGGGCCCCGCGACCACGCCGCCGATCGCGTCGCCGTGGCCCCCCAGGTACTTGGTCGCCGAGTGCACCACCACGTCCAGCCCGAACTCGAGCGGCCGCGTCAGGTAGGGGGTGGCGAAGGTGTTGTCGGCGACGGTCAGCACCCCGTGCGCGCGCCCCACCTCGCCGACCTGCGCCAGGTCGTGGATGCGCAGCGTCGGGTTCGTGGGCGTCTCCACGTAGAGCATCCGGGTCTTGGGGCCCACCCACGCCGCGGGCGGCTCCTCGGAAACGTCGCGCACCTGAATGCCGAAACGCGCGAGCGTCTCCAGGAAGAGCCCCTCGGTGCCGCCGTAGAGGGGGCCGAGGAAGGCCAGCTCGTCGCCCGGCTGCAGGAAGGTCAGGGTCAGCGCCGCGATCGCCGCCATGCCGCTGGCGAAGGCCACCGCGTCCTCGGCGCCCTCGAGGCTCGCCAGCTTCTCTTCGAACACCCGCACCGTGGGGTTGCCGATGCGGGTGTAGACGTAGCCGGACTCTTCGCCCGCGAACATTCGCGCGCCGCGGTCGAAGGATCCGTACGCGAACGTGGACGTGCGGTACACGGGGGTGACGTGGGCCCCGGTGGCGGGGTCGGGCCGCGAACCCACGTGCAGCGCACGGGTACGGAAACGTTTCATGCTCGGTCCTTTCTCCCCAAAGGGGGGTGCTATGGTTCCATTGTACCGCCGTAGACTGGGGGGCGTGGAACCGCACCCGCCGTTCTCGATCCTCGCCCGGGTCTACGACCACCTCATGGAAGACGTCCCCTACGAGGGATGGGCGCGCTTCGTGCTCGCGGTGCTGGGGGGCGAGGGCTGCTTCCCGCGCAGCGTGCTCGAGCTGGGGGTGGGGACGGGCCGCGCCCTCGAGCCCTTCGTGGCCCGCGGCCTCGAGGCCGCGGGGGTGGACGTCTCCGCGGAGATGCTCGCCCGCGCCCGCGCCAAGCTGCCGGGGGTGTGGTTCGAGCGCGCCGACGTGCGCGGCTTCGACCTGAGGCGCCGCTTCGACCTCGTCTACTCCGCCTTCGACAGCCTCAACAACCTCACCGAACCCGCGGACCTGGAGGCGGCCTTCCGCACCGCCCTGCGGCACCTCCACGCCGGGGGCTGGCTCGCCGCCGACCTGAACACCCCCGAGGGCCTGCGCGAGCTCTGGCGCGAGGAGGTCTGGGAGGAGGACGGCGTCCGCCTCGTCTACGGCTACGACCCCGAAACCCGCCTGGGCCGGCTCGAAGCCTGGGTGGGGGAAGAGGTCGAGGTGCACCTGGAGCGCGGCTACGAGCCCGAAGAGGTTAGGGCGATGCTGGAGCGGCTGGGTTACGGCCCCGTCTTCTGCCTCACCTACCCCGGCGGCCGCACCCCCGACCCGCTGACCGACCGCTTCTGGGTCTTCGCCCGCGCCCCCGAGGCTCACCCAGCTCAAGCGGGTTCGGCGTAGGCTCGAAGGGTGAAGACCCCGCGCGAACCCGTCAACACCTACACCCACGCCGCCGGTGCGCTGCTGGCCCTCGCGGCGCTGGCCTGGCTGGTGGCGCTGGCCTGGCCCGATCCCCGTCTGGTGGCGGGGGCCGTCGTCTTCGGCGTGACCATGTTCCTGATGTACGCCGCCAGCGCCGGCTACCACGCCGCGCGCCTGGGGGAGCGCGGCCTCGCCTGGTTGCGCAAGCTCGACCACGCGGCCATCTTCCTCTTCATCGCCGGGTCGTACACCCCGGTGCTGCTCACCCGCCTCGACGGCGTCGCGCGCTGGGGCTGGCTCGGCCTCGTCTGGGGGCTGGCGGCGCTCGGCATCGCCCTCAAGCTCTGGAAGATGACCGCACCCCGCTGGCTCTCGACGCTCTCCTACCTGGGCCTGGGCTGGCTCGCGGTCTTCCTGGTGCCCCAGCTGCAGCTGCCGCCGGCGGCCCTGGGCTGGCTGCTCGCCAGCGGCGCGCTCTACTCGGTGGGCGCGCTGGTCTACGCGCTCAAGCGGCCCAACTTCCGCGGCTTCGGTTTTCATGAGCTGTGGCACCTCTTCGTACTCGGGGGCAGCGCCACGATGTTCGCCGCCGTCTGGGTTCTGTTCGCCGCCAGCAGCTAGCCCGCCGGCTTGACGGTTTTCATAAATGAGTGTATTCTTAAGATATACGCCACTTTCTCATGAGAAAGTAGGCTATACCTAAACCATGATGGAACACGACTACGAAGCCAGCGAACACATGGACGGACCGCTGATCCTCATCGTCGAAGACGAGAAGGACATCGCCCGCTTCATCGAGCTCGAGCTCCAGGCCGAGGGTTACCGCACCGAGGTGGCGTACGACGGCATCACCGGCCTCTCCAAGTTCCGCGAGACCAGCCCCAACCTGGTCATCCTCGACCTGATGCTGCCGGTCATGGACGGCCTCGAGGTGGCGCGGCGCATCCGCAAGACCTCGAACATCCCCATCCTCATCCTCACCGCCAAGGACGCCGTCACCGACAAGGTCGAGGGCCTCGACGCCGGCGCCGACGACTACCTGGTCAAGCCCTTCTCCATCGAGGAGCTGCTCGCCCGGGTGCGCGCCCACCTGCGCCGGGTCACCCCGGCGATCACCGGCGAGATCCGCGTCGCCGACCTGATCATCAACCTCGAGGGGCGCGAGGTCTTCCGCGGCGGCCGCCGCATCGAGCTTTCCAACAAGGAGTTCGAGCTGCTCGAGCTGCTCGCCCGCAGCCCCGGCAAGGTCTTCAGCCGCTTCGAGATCGAGGAAAAGGTCTGGCCCGGCTACCAGGGCGGCTCCAACGTGGTCGACGTCTACATCGGCTACCTGCGCAAGAAGCTCGAGGCCGAAGGCGAGCGCCGGCTGATCCACACCGTGCGCGGCGTCGGCTACGTGCTGCGCGAGGACTGATCCCCACTCCCCGAGGAAAGGTGGCGAGCGGCCCCGGCCATACCCCGTGAACCTGCGCACCCGCATCACCCTCCTCACGCTGCTGGTGCTCTCGCTGTCGCTGCTCGTCATCGGGGCCAGCGTCTACGCGCTGCTGCAGCGCTACCTCTACCAGACGCTGCGGGCCGAGCTGCAGGACGCGATGGCCCAGGTGATCCAGCAGTACGAGATCGAGTTCAGCATCGGCTCGCGCTCGGGGGTGCTCAACAAGGTGCTGCCGCCTTCGGTCTACGGCGAGATCGACCTGCTCATCCCCAGCCACCCGACGCCGGAGTCGTTCACCAACGAGGTGATCGCGGCGACGAGCCGCACCCTGGGCCAGCGCCTCCTCCTGACCCCGAACGACTACGCCCAGCTCCTGCAGAAGGGCGAGGTCTGGGCCACCGCTCAGCTGCCGCAGGGCGACCGACCGCCGCTGCGGCTGCTCGTCTACGGCGTCCTCGTCAAAGCGCCCACGGCGCCTTTGAACCTGGAGACCTGGGTGGCCATCTTCGTGGCCAAACCGCTGCGGCCGCTCGAGTCCACCCTCGCCGAGCTCTCGCGCGTCTTCCTCTTCACCTCGATCTTCGTCCTCACCCTGGGGGGCGTGCTCACCTACCTGCTGGTGGCGCGCACCCTGGAACCGCTCGAGGCCATCGCCCAGAAGGCCGAGGAGGTGAGCATCAAGGGGCGCACCCGCCTGCCCGAGCCCGAGACCCACGACGAGGTCTCGGCGCTGGCGCGCGCGCTCAACCGCATGCTCGAGCGGCTGGAGCACGCCTTCCAGACGCAGAGCCGCTTCCTCGCCGACGCCTCCCACGAGCTGCGCACCCCCATCACCGCGATCCTGGGGCACGTCGGCTACCTGCTGCGGCGCACCCCGGTCAACGAGGTGCAGCGCGAGAGCCTGGAGACGATCCGGCGGGAAGGCGAGCGCATGACCAAGCTCGTCACCGACCTGCTCGAGCTGGCCGGCAGCGAAGGGGGCTGGCGCTTCGAGGTGCGCCCCGTCGAGCTGCGCGGCCTGCTGCAGGAGATCGCCAGCGAGTACGCCCCCACCTTCGAGGGCGAGATCGTCCTCGAGGCGCCCGACGAGGTCTGGGTGGAGGGGGACGACGAACGCCTGCACCAGGTCTTCGCCAACCTGATCGCGAACGCGGTGAAGGCCGGGGCCACCCGCATCACGCTGCGGGTGCGGCGGCCGCCGGGCCGGGTGATCGTGCAGGTGAGCGACAACGGCCCCGGCATTCCGCCGGAGCACCTGCCCCACCTCTTCGAACGCTTCTACCGGGTGGACAAGGCGCGCGACCGCGCCGCGGGCGGCTCGGGCCTGGGGCTGGCCATCGTCAAGGCCATCGTCGAGGCCCTGGGCGGCGAGGTCTGGGTGGAGTCGCAGGTGGGCGAGGGCACCACCTTCAGTGTTTCTTTAAAGCACGCAGCAGCTCCGCCGCCTCATCTGCGCTGATCTCGCCCTTCTCCAGCTGTTCGAGCACCCGCGCCCGCTCCACGGACACGTCGGAACCCGCCTCCGCCTCGTACCCGAGGACCCGCAGCAGGGTCTCGAAGCGCGCCCGCACCGTGGGGTAGCTGACGCCGAGGATGCGCTCCATCTCCTTGAGGTTGCCCCGGGTCTTGACGAAGAGGCGCAGGATCTCGAGCTGTTCCGGGGGCAGCGCGGCGAACTCGTTGACGGCGAAACGCCCCTCGATGCGGGTCTGGCAGCTGGGGCAGGCCAGTCCCGTCACCTCCAGGCGCGCGTGGCAGACGGGGCATTCGTAGGGCATGAGCGGTTTCACAGCAGTCCTCCGATACGCAGAACGACGTAGGCGTCGCGCGATTTGACTTCCAGCAGCGGCTCGTCGGGGCGAAGCCGCTCGAGGCCGAGCCGGGGCGGCTGCAGCAGCAGCCGCCAGCCGCCGCGCACCCCCAGCTTGCGCTGCGCCATCCAACCCGCGAGGGCGATCAGGAAGGCGATCGGGGTCTCGAAGGGCTCGAGCGGCAGGACGAAGCGCAGCCCCCGCCCCCGGCCGGGCCGAACCTCGAAGTGCAGCCAGCGGGGCTGGCGGCGGCGCAGCCTGTTCAGCAAGGAACTCATACGACCTCGATGATCACCCGGGTGCCGTCGGCCTGCTCGAGCTCGACCAACCGGCCCTCGGGCGTCTCGCTCTTCAGCGAGGCCAGCAGCTCGTCGAGGTCGAAACCGGCCTCGGCGATCTGGGCCCGCTGCTCTTCGGGGATGAACTTGAGCGCGAAGCGCGCCAGCGCCAGCGGCAGGTTGACCTTGACCTCGGTGGCGTCCTCCGGGTCGTGCACGTAGATGCGCAACAGCCGCGCCGGACCCCCCGGCCGCAGCTCCGCATCCGCATGCGGCGCGTCGCCCAGCGCCTCGATCAGCTCGGCCGCCTCTTCCGTGGTGATCTGCCCTTCGGCCAACATCTGCAGGATTCGTTTGCGTTCTTCGTTCATGGCGTCTCCACCTCCACTTCCCCCATGCCTACGGCGATCTCAAGCCGGCCCTGCCCGCTGCCCAGCGCGCCCTCGAAGTGCTGGGCGCGCCCTTCCCCGCGGTGCTGCAGGCCGCCGCGGACCCTGAGCTCGCCGAGGCTCGTGCTCGCGTGCAACTGCACGTCGCTTCCTTCCGCCAGGACCAGCTTCACCCTGCCCATGCCCAGCCGCACGCGGTGACGGCCGCCGGTGATGCGGACGCTTCCCTGGACCTCGCCCTGGCCCAGCTGCACGTCCAGCGCTTCGGCGGCGGCGAAGCGCAGCCTCCCCTGGCCCAGCTGCGCCTTCAGCGCCGGCAGCACACCCTCGACGCGGACCTCGCCCTGGCCCAGCCGCAGCTCGAGCCCCACCCCGACCGGGAGCGCCAGCACCGCCGCCTTTCGGGCCGAAAGCAGGCCGAAGGCGCCGAGGAAGCGCTGCCGCGAGGTTCCCGTGAGCTGCCAGCCCCCGTCGGCGGCCTCGAGCCGCAGCCCCAAGCCGCCGTCCTCTTCGACGACGGGGGCGCTCAGCCCCTCCCGCACGCGCACCTCCAGGTCGGCGCGTTCGAGGCGCGCCCGCAGGCGCCCGGCGGCGCCCGCCGCGGCGGGCGCCCGCCCGCCTTCGTCCAGCGCCTCGAGCAGCCGCCCCGCCTCCTCGGGGTCGATCTTGCCCTCTTCGAGCAGTTTGGCGATCCGCATGAACTCATCCATGAGCGCCTCCCAGCCTTTCCACGCCCGGGAAGGTCCGGGGGCGGCCTTCGTTTCGCGCCCGCGGTTCCGGGGTCGCTGCGAAACCGCCGCGCCGGGCGGCCGCCGCCTCGCGGCGGAGCGTGCGCACGCGGGCCGCGAGCGCCGCAGGGTCTTGCCAAGAAACCGAAGCCAGCATCTGGACCTCCTTGGCCTGATTGTAAACCCTAATTTTATGTATTGTCAAGTGCTGCTTTACATATGCTAAACGGGGTGGCGTCCGCCCCAGTACGGGGCCACGAAGAAGACGAAGACCAGGGCGGCGTAGGCCGCCCACCAGAGGAGCACCCGGCCGCCGCCGACGCGGCCCGGCCGGTATTCGAGCAGCAGCAGCGTGAACAGCGCCCAGGTCACCAGCGTGGCCAGCTCCTTGACGTCGGGGGCGACCGGGCTCCCCCACAGGCGCCAGGCCCAGGCCATCCCCGTGAGCACCCCCACCGTGTAGAGGACGTAGCCGGCGCGCAGGTAGGGGCCCTCGAGCCGCGCCAGGCCCACGAGCGGCGGTGCGGAGAGCGAACGCCAGGGGGCGGACTTGAGCCGGCGGTGCTGGGCCCAGCCCGCCACCGCCGCCAGGAAGGCCACGGTCAGGCTCACGTAAGCGAGGGTGAGGACCCCCGCGTGAAACACCACCAGCGACCAGGGCAGCGGTCCGCTCGTGGTGCCCACGAAACGCAGCGAGAGCAGCGCGAAGAAGAGCGCGGTGGCGTAGGCGTAGCGCACCCAGGTGCGCCAGCGGGGCCGGGCCGCGTAGCCCCGCGCCACCCCGACCAGCCCGATGACGAGCAGCATCGCCGCTTCGAACGAGGAACCCAGCACCTGTCCGGTGGTGACGGCGTGCCAGACGGCCGCCGCGAAGAAGAACCACAGCGACCAGCCCGAGCGCCGCTCGTCCCAGACCAGCGAGGCCAGGAGTACGAGCGCCCCCAGGCCGGCCAGGGCGGCGGTCACGCTAGCCCTCCAGCATCCGCTCGAGCCGCGGCCCCAGCTTGGGATCCTTGGCCATCTGAATCAGGGGGTGCGCGGTCTTGCCGCTGAGCCGCCGCACCAGCCGCTCAAGCTCCTCGCCTCGCGCCGCACCGCCGAGGGCCGCTTCGAGCTCCCGCCGCAGCCCGTCCTCGATCCAGGCCTTGAGCCGCTGGATCCGGTCGGCGGCGACGTGGCCGGCGTACCACTCCATCCAGCCGGCGAGCTCGTCCTCCACGATGCGTTCCACCCGGGGCAGCTCGCCCGCGCGCGCCGCGCGGTTCTTCTCGGCCACGGTCTCCAGGTCGTCGAGGTTGTAGAGGTAGGCGCCGGCCAGCCGGCCCACCGCCGGGTCCACGTTGCGCGGCAGGGCGATGTCGATGAGGAAGAGCGGTTGGGTGCGGGTCTCCAGCACCTCGCGCACCCGCGACTCGCGCACCACGTAGTGGGGGGCGGCCGCGGAGGCGATGACGATGTCGGCCCAGGCCAGCGCCTCGGCCACGTGCTCCATGCCGCAGGCCCGGCCGCCGTAACGCCCGGCGAGCTTTTCCGCGTTCTCGAGGGTGCGGTTCAGCACCCAGACCTCGCGGGCGCCGTAGTGGGCCAGGTGCTCGAGCACCCGCTCGGCCATCTCGCCGGCGCCCAGGACCAGGGCCCGCAGGCCCGCCAGGTCCCCGAAGACGGCGCGGGCGAGGTCCACCGCGGCGTAGGCCACGCTGGTGGCGCCGCGGCCGATCGCGGTCTCGGCGCGCGCCCGCTTGCCGGCGGCGATCGCCGTTTGGAACGCCTGTTCGCTGATGGGGCCGGTCGTGCCGGCCTCGCGCGCGGCGAAGAGGCCGTTCTTGACCTGACCCAGGATCTGCGCCTCCCCCACCACCAGGCTGTCGAGCCCCGCGGCGACGCGGAAGAGGTGCCTGAGCGCCGCCTGACCGCGGTGGCGGTAGGCGTACGCGGTGTATTGGCCCAGGTGGTCGCGGTAGATCTCGAGCGCCGAACGCCGCGGCCGCACCAGGTAGACCTCGGTGCGGTTGCAGGTCGAGACGACCACGGCCTCGTCGGCCTCGTCGGCCAGTTCCCCGAGCAGCACCCCGAGGCGCGCCCCGGAGACCGCCACGCATTCGCGCACCCCGATGGGTGCGGTCTTGTGGCTGATTCCGACGAGCTCCAGCGGCGGTTCCACGACGCCCTCCCAAGCGGCAGTTTACCCCAAACCACCTCAGGGCAGGTGTCCCTTTTCCTCGTACAAGTCGCGGATTCGTTCGGCCCAGCCCGCGACCCCGGGCCGCTCCGGCCAGACCACGCAGACGAAGCCGGCGGCGCGCGCCGCCTCCGCGGTCACGCGCCCAATCGCGGCCAGCGGAGGGCGGGCCGCGGCGGCGCGCACCCAAGCCGCCACCGCCGAGGGCGAGGCGACCGCCGCGACGGCGGCGGCCTCGAGCCGCGCGACCTCTTCCGGCGCGAGCGGCCGGGGGCGGGTGGTGTAGGCGTCGAGCCGCCGCACCCGGAAGCCCCGGGCCTCCAAGACGCGGCCCAGCTCCTCCCCGGCCCGGCTCGAGGTGGGCCAGAGCAGCGGGCCGGGCTCCGGCAGGGTCTCGGCCAGCGCCCGGCCGTAGGCCTCGGGGGCGGTGAACTCGGGCGTGAGCCCCGCGCGCTCGAGCGCCCGGGCCGTGCCTCCGCCCAGCGCCGCCACCCGCAGCGCCGGCCGCCCCGCCGCCTCCCAGGCGCGCGCCAGGAAACCGGCCGCGGTGGGCGAGGTCACGGCCACCCAGGCCCAGGCCTCGCCCAACGCACCGGCGAGGTCGGGGAAGTCGGGTCCGGGCGCGTGCTCCAGCAAGGGGACGCTCGCGTACGGCACCCCGAAGGCGTCGAGGCGACGGGCGAGCTCGCGGTCCTTCTCGGGGTTGCGGGTGAGGACGACCCCTTCCACCCCCTCATCCTAGCGCCGCATACAATGAGGCCGCCGATGCGCCACCTCTACCTGCACGTCCCCTTCTGCCCCACGATCTGCCCCTACTGCGACTTCCACGTCGTGCGCCGGGGGCCGGGGCTGGTGGAGCGTTACCTGGAGCGGCTCGCGGCCGAGGCTGCAGCCCTCCACGCCCAACGGCCGGGAACGCTCGCCACCCTCTACCTGGGCGGCGGGACGCCCAGCTACCTGCGCGACCGCGAGCTCGCGCGCCTCTTCGCCGCCCTGCCCTGGGCGCTCGCGCCCGGCGCGGAGGTGACCCTCGAGGCCAACCCCGGCACCCTCTCCCCGGCCCGGCTCGAACGGCTGCGCACGCTGGGGGTGAACCGCCTCTCGCTGGGGGTGCAGAGTTTCCAGGACCCGGTGCTCGCGCGCCTGGGCCGCGCCCACAAGGCCCGCGGCGCGCTCCGGGCCGTGGAGGAGGCGCTGGACGCGGGGTTTCGGGTCTCTGTGGACCTGATCCTGGGGCTGCCCGGCCAGGACGTGAGGGCCGACCTGGAGACCGCGGCGGCGCTGGGGGTGGGCCACGTCTCCGCCTACACGCTGCAGGTCGAACCCGGAACGCCCTTCGCCCTGGTGGGGCTCGAGCCCGACCCCGACCGCGAGGCGGCGGCCTTCGCCCTGGCCCGAACGGTGCTCGGCCGGGCCGGGCTGGCGCGCTACGAGGTAAGCAACTTCGCCCGGCCCGGCGAGGAGGCGCGCCACAACCTCGCCTACTGGCGCATGGCGGAATGGGGCGGGCTGGGGCCCGCGGCCAGCGCCCACTTCTACACCCACGCGGGCCCGGGCGTGGCCGAACGGCGCACGAACCCGCCGCTGCCGCGCTGGGCGGCGGGCGAGCCGCCCGCGCGCGAAACGATCGGCCCCCTCGAGCACGCTAAGGAAGGCCTGATGATGGGGCTGCGCCTGCGCGAGGGGGTGGACCTCGCCGCGCTGGCGCGCCGGAGCGGCCTCGCCGACCTCGAACGCGTGCTCGCCCCGGCCATCGAGCGGCTGGAGGCGGAGGGGCTGCTCGAGCGCACGGAATCGCAGCTCCGGCCCAGCGAAGCCGGCCTCGACCGGCTGCACGCGGCGCTGCTGCCGCTGTGGGAGGCGCTGGAGGCGGCCTACCCGCCGGACGGCGTTTCCTGAATCACCCGCAACGGCTCGGGGAACCAGACGGTGCGCTGGGGGAAGGGAATCTCGATGCCGGCCTCGTCCAGGGCGATCTTGGCCGCCTCGGTGAGCTCGGCGGCCACGACCGGGTACCCCGGGATCTCGTGCTCGGGAATCCAGACCACCAGGGTAAAGTCCACGCTGTTGTCCCCCAGGCCCGTCACCAGCACCGCCGGCGCGGGGTCGGAGAGCAGCTTGGGGTGCGCGGCGACGACGGCTTCGAGCACCTTGCGCACCTCGCGGGGGTCGTGGCGGTAGGCCACCCCCACGGGGATGCGCAGCCGCAGGGGACCGCCGGCCGAGAGGTTCTTGATCTCGCCCCCGGCCACGACCGCGTTGGGGATGGCGACGCTCTCGTTGTCGGGGGTGCGCAGCCGGGTGGTGCGCAGCGTCAGCCCCTCGACCTGGCCGTACTCGCCGCCGATCTGCACCCAGTCCCCGATCTTGAAGGGGCGGTCCATCAGCAGGATGATGCCGGCGATGAAGTTCGAGAAGGTGTCCTGCGCCGCCAGCCCCACGGCCAGACCGAGGACACCCAGAGCGCCGATCACCGGGGCGATCTGCGCCCCCGCCACCATATAGGCGCCCCAGACGACGAGCAGGGTCAGGGTCACGTAGCGCAGGAGCAGCACCAGGTTGGGGTCGAAGCCCCGGCGCACCAGCCGCCCCTCGACGAACGCCTCGAGCGCCACCCAGACGAGGTAGACGAAGAGCAGTTTGGCCGCGGCGCGCGCCACCTCCTGCGGATCCCCGAGGCCGAAGACGGCCACGGCGAAGACGAGCGCCGCGCTCCAGAAGACCAGGTCCCAACCGCCCGCCAGCCGGCGGCGGACCCGCGGCTCGAGCCGGCGCGCCGCCCGCAGGGTGACCGCCTTGCCCAGCCAGGCGAAGGCCCAGGCGAGGACGACCAGGCCCACCCAGGCGGCCGCCTGGTAGCCGCGCTCGCTCCAGCCCGCGGTCTCGGGGCCCGCACCGCTGACGCGCTCGAGCGCGTCGCGCATGTGCGACCAGATTTTGTTCATGGTCCTGAGTATACCGTCCGGGCTCAGCCCCGGCGCCAGACCGCCCAGCTGCGGTAGGCCAGCCCCTGCCAGCCCTCCCCCGCCGCCAGCAGCTCGAGCCCCTCGGGGGGGCGCATCAACTCGCCCGGCTCCCAGTAGTGCGGGCTTTCGGGCCGCCCCCGCCGCAGCGCCTCGCTGCGGTTGAACCCCTCGACGAGGGCCAGGCCTCCCGGCTTGAGCCGCGGCGCGAGCTGGGCCATCAGCGGCCGGCTGACGAAGTAGCTGACGACCACGCCCGCGAAGGGGCCGGGGGGAAGGTCGCCGGGCGCGGCCTCCAGGTCGGCCACCAGGGCGTGCACCGCGGCGCGCCGCCGTTGCGCCATGGCGCGCACCCGTTCGACGGCGACCGCGCTTTTCTCCAGCAGGAAGACGCGGTGCCCCCGGCAGGCCAGGAAGAAGGCGTTGCGCCCCGTTCCCCCGGCAAGGTCGAGCACCTCCCCGTCGGGCAGCAGGAAACCGTAGGCCCGCACCACGAAGGCGGGGTCGAAGGCTTCGGGGCTGCCCTGGTAGTAGGCGTCCCAGTCGCGCGGCACGGCCCTATCTTACGTCAAGGTCGGCACCGAACAGATCCACCAGCCCCTCCGCCGCGCCGATCCGCCAGGTGGTCCAGTTGTGGCCGCTGGGGTACTCGCGGTACTCGTGCGCCGTCCCCCGCTCCGCCAGCACCGCCGCGAAGCGGCGCGCCGGAGCCAGCAGCCACTCGAGCCGGCCCACCTGCAGCGCGACCCGTGCGGGGCCGCGCTCGGCCCGGCGGTAGCGTTCCGCAAGCCACTCGGGGTCGCGGCGGGCGTCGCGCCCACCGGGTGCGGCCAGCAGCGCCGGGGACTGGGCGCCGACCCGCGCGAAGACGTCGGGGTGCTCGAGCCCCAGCCAGAGGGCCGCGAGCCCGCCCAGGCTCGCCCCCCACGCCCCCCAGGGGCCTCCGGGGCCGAACGCCGCCTCGACGGCGGGCAGGACGTCGTCGAGCAGGTGCCGCTCGAGCGCGGGGTCAAAGCGGTACTCGCGTTCGCGGTCCTCGGGCTCGCTGAAGACGAGCCGCAGCGGCACGATCGCCCCGTCGCGCCACAGCGCCTCGGCGGCGTGCGCCAGCCTGCCGATGCGGTGGTAGGCCACCCCGTCGAAGACGAGCAGCGAGGCCGCCGGACCCGCCGGGGGTTCGTAGACGACGATCCGGCGACCGCCGGTGCGCAGCGGGTGCACCCGCCCCAGCAACGCCTTGGGGTACGAGGGGGGCGAGGGGGCGCCGCGCAGCCGCACGACGCGCGCGTACGGGCGCCAGGGGTTCTGCGCCGACGCCGGGTTGTCGGGGTCGGCCAGGGGCGCGCCAGCGGCGTCCAGGAAGGCGTACTCCAGGATCGCCCCCCGCGGCAGCTCGAGCTCGACGGGGCCGCGCAGGGGCCAGGGATCGTGGGTCCAGTCGGTCACGTCGGCCACGAAGGCCACCGCACCCGCGGGCGGGGTGATCACGACGCGGCGGCCCCGGACCTCGACCATCCCCCGTATTCTGCCACGCGTCACCTTTCCCGCGGCCCACCGGGGTAGGCTGGAACGCGGAGGGATCGAGATGAGCGTAAACGTAGGCGACCCCATACCCCAGGCCACCGTGTTCAACAAGGACCTCGAGCCCGTCGACCTCGCCGCGTACGGTCGCGGCCGGCCGCTGGTGATCCTCTTCTTCCCCGGATCGTTCACCTCGGTCTGCGAGAAGGAGCTCTGCACCTTCCGCGACAGCATGGCGGCCTACAACGAGGTCGGCGCCCAGGTCGTGGGCATCAGCGTCGACACCCCGTTCTGCCAGGCGGCCTTCGCCGAGAAGAACCGCATCGACTACCCGCTGCTCTCCGACTTCAACAAGGAGGCCATCCGCGCCTTCGGCGTGGTGCTGCCCGAACTCAAGGGCCTCAAGGAGCTGGCGCAGCGCGCCGCCTTCGTAGCGGACGCCAAGGGGAAGATTCGCTGGGCCTGGATCGCCGACAATCCCGGCCAGGAACCGCCCTACGACGAGGTCGCGGCGGCCGTCCGCGCCCTCTAGCCCGCACGCCCCGCCTCCGCGGGGCGTTATGCTGAACCCATGCAAGCCGTGGTCATGAACGCCCGCGGCGGGCCCGGGGTGCTCGGGCCCGCCACGCTGCCCGATCCCGAACCGGGGCCGGGCGAGGTGCGCGTGCGCGTACGCGCGGTCGCGCTCAACCACCTCGACGTCTGGGTGCGCAAGGGGGCGGCCTCGCCCGAGCTGCCGCTGCCGCACGTCCTGGGCTCCGACGTCAGCGGCGTCGTGGACGCGTTGGGTCCGGGCGTGGAGGCGGACCTGCTGGGCCGCGAGGTCGTGCTGAATCCCGGCCTCTCCTGCGGGCGGTGCGAAGCCTGCCTGGCGGGACGCGACAACCTCTGCGGCGAGTACCGGATCCTCGGCGAACACGTCTGGGGCGGGTACGCCGAGTACGTCGTCGTTCCCCAGGCCAACCTCCTCCCCAAACCGGCGAACCTGAGCTTCGAAGAGGCCGCCGCGGTGCCGCTCGTCTTCCTGACCGCGTGGCAGATGGTGGTCGACAAGCTGAAGGTGCGCCCGGGCGAGTGGCTGCTCGTCATGGCCGCGGGCTCGGGCGTGGGCAGCGCGGCGCTGCAGATCGGGCGGCTCTTCGGCGCCCGGGTGCTCGCCGCCGCGGGCAGCGAGGAGAAGCTGGAGCGGGCGCGGGCGCTGGGGGCGGAACAGACGGTGAACTACCGCGAACCCGGCTGGCACCGGCGGGTGCGCGAGCTCACCGGCGGCGGCGCGCACGCGGTGGCCGACCATACCGGCGCCGAGTTCTGGGAAGGGGTCCTCAAGGCCACCCGCAACGGAGGCCGGATCGCGCTCGTCGGGGCGTCCTCCGGCTACCTGGCCCAGACCCCGCTGGCCCACGTCTTCTACCGCCAGCTGACGATCTACGGCTCGACGATGGGCTCGAAGGCGCGCCTCTTCGAGGTGATGCGCCACGTCCAGGCCGGGGCGCTTCGCCCGGTGGTGGGCCGGGTGCTGCCGCTCGCAGAGGCGGCCCGGGGCCACGCGCTGCTGGAAGACCGCGCCGTCTTCGGCAAGGTGGTGCTGACCGTGGGCGACGATCAAAGGTAATCCAAGAAACACCCGGCGCGCCCGGCCCGCGGTACCTTGGTGCGGAAGGGGGACGACATGGACCGCAACGCAAAGCAGGGCCGCCCCGCCGTTCGCCTGGCCTTGGGCGCCGGGCTGCTGCTCGTCTACTTCTCCGGCTGGCCCGGACAAGCCCTCGGCCTCATGATTCTGACCGCCGCCGTCGTCTTGATCGCCGGCGCGGCCCGCTCGTACTGGGCGGCCAGGCCCCGCCGCTGACCTTTGGCGCCGCAGGCACCGCGTTCCCGGACGGAGCGCAAAGGTGGCTTGGGGAACGCACGCGCCGCCGCCTTCTGCTAGGCTTGAAGAGGAGGTGACATCATGGGCTGCAACGTTGGGAAGGGAGATCAGATCTTCCGTTTCGTGCTCGGTGTGGTGCTGCTCCTCGCCTACTTCCTGGGCTGGATCGCCGGTACCTGGGGTACGGTCGCGCTCATCGTCGGCATCATCCTGGTGGTCACGGCCGCTTTCCGCTTCTGCCCGCTGTACCGCCTGCTCGGGGTCAACACCTGCGAGCCGCAGAAGGGCTGAGGCCCGCACGTCCGGAAACGGCGCGGGCGCGCCCGCGCCGTTTCGTTTGCCGGGCGCATAGAGTATGATGGGCGCGTGGATAGATTGGCTTTGTTTATTGACGGCTCGTTCGTGTACAACTGCGCCAAGCGGATGGGCTGGAACGTGGACCATCGCAAGGTGATCGAGCACTTCCCTTCCGGTTTCGCGCTCTTCAACGCCTTCTACTACGCGCCGATCACCGACTGGAACGACGAACGGCAACAAAAGTTCCTGGACGCCCTGATCTTCATGGGCTACTCGGTGCGCTCGCGCGAGGTGCGCGGCGAGGCGCCCAGCTTCGAGGCGCACATCGCCACCGACCTGCTCATCACCGCCCCCCGCTGGGACGTGGCGCTCCTCGCGAGCGGCGCGGCGCAGCTGGTGCCCGCGGTGGAGGCGGTGCGCACGATGGGCAAGGAGGTGCACCTTCTGGGCATTCCCGAGCTCGTCGACCTCGACATCCGCAGCGCCACCGACCGCTTCATCGACCTCAAGGAATACCGGGAGCTGCTCGAGCGCGAGGGCGGCGGCCGCCGCGTTTTCCCCGACGTGACCCAGGAGCTCGCGAACACCGAAAACGCGGGTGCCGAGGCCTCCGAGGAGCCCCGAACCGAAGAGGGCTAGTCCGGCCGGAAACGACGAGCGCCGCCCCTTGGGGCGGCGTCGCCTTGTGCGCCGGCGGCGCTACTCGACGAGTTCGATGATGCAGAGCTGGGTCCCGTCCCCGCGCCGGCGCTCGGCCAGCTTGAGGATGCGGGTGTAGCCGCCGTTGCGCTCGGCGTAGCGGGGGGCGATGTCGTCGAAGAGGCGGCGCACCACGTCGAGGTCGTGAATCTCGCGGATCACCTGGCGGCGGGCGGAGAGGTCGCCGCGCTTGGCCTTGGTGATCAGCGGCTCGACGAAGCGGCGCAGCTCCTTGGCCTTGGGGATCGTGGTGCGGATGCGCCCGTGCCGCAGGAGCTCCGTGGCCATGTTGCGGAACATCGCGCGACGGTGATCGCTGAAGCGGTTGAGTTTGCGTCCGGTCTTCATGTGGCGCATGGCTTACTCCTTTAACGCGAGACCGAGCGCGGCGAGGCGCTCCTTGATCTCTTCCACGCTGCGCTCCCCGATGCCGGGCACCTTTTTGAGCTCGCGTTCGGTGAGCGCGGTCAGGTTGGCCACCGAGTCGATGCCCTCTTCGCGGAGGTTGTGCAGCACGCGGGTCGAAAGGCCCAGGTCCTCGAGCGCGATGCCCTCACGGCCGGGCTCGGCCGCGGCCTCTTCGGGTTCGGCGGGCGCGGCTTCGGGCGCCGGCGCCTCCGCCGCCTCGGGCTCGGGGGCGGCCTGCGGCGCGAGCTGGTCGAAGTAGCCCAGCTGCCCGCGCAGGATCTCGACCGCCTGCGCCAGGGCGGCGTCGGGGGTGACCGAGCCGTCCGTCCAGATGCGCAGGATCAGCTTGTCCAGGTCGGTGCGCTGGCCCAGACGGGTGTCCTCGACGTGGAAGGCCACGCGCTTGATCGGCGAGAAGAGGGCGTCGACGGGGATCGAGTTGATGCGGTCCTTGATGCCGTGCTTCTCCGCCGCCACGTAGCCCACGCCCTCGTCGACGCGCACTTCCATGACCAGCTTGGCGCCTTCGCCCAGGGTGGCGATGTAGAGGTCGGGGTTGACGAGCTCGGCGCTCGAGGGCACGACCAGGTCGCGCGCGTAGACCTCGCGCGGCCCCTCGACGCGCAGCAGCAGCGTCTTGGAACCGGGCTCGTGGAACTTGACGATCAGCTCCTTGAGGTTGAGGACGATCTGGACCACGTCCTCCTTGATGCCGGGCAGGGTCGCGAACTCGTGCAGCGCGTCTTCGATGTAGACGCTCGTGACCGCGGTACCGGGAATCGAGGACATCAGGATGCGGCGCAGCGGGTTGCCCAGGGTGACGCCAAAGCCGCGCTCCAGGGGCTCGAGCACGAACTCGCCGTAGTTCCCCTCGACGCGGGAAGTCAGTACCGGGGCTTTCGCCGTTAAGGTTTCCAACAAGACCGCCTCCTTTACCTCGAGTAGTACTCGATGACCAACTGCTCGTTGACGGGCAGGGCCAGGTCCTCACGCTCGGGCAGGCGCAGGAACTTGCCCACCATCTTCTCGGGGTCGAACTCCAGCCAGGGCCCGGTCTTGCGGCCCTTGGCCGCCTCCGCGTTGGCCTGGATGGCGCCGATCTTCTTGCCCGCCTCGGTCACGGCGATCACGTCGCCGGGGCGCACCCGGTAGCTGGGCACGGTGACCTTGCGGCCGCCCACGGCGATGTGGCCGTGCCGCACCAGCTGGCGCGCCTGCTTGCGGCTGCTGGCGATGCCCAGACGGTAAACGACGTTGTCGAGGCGGCTCTCGAGCAGGCGCAGGAAGACCGTACCGGTCACGCCCTTCTTCTTCGAGGCCTCCTCGAAGAGGTTGCGGAACTGCTTCTCGCTGATGCCGTAGATGCGGCGCATCTTCTGCTTCTCGCGCAACCGCACCGCGTAGTCGCTCGGACGGCGGGCGCGGCGCTGACCGTGCTGCCCCGGCGCGTAGGGCCGGCGCTCGATGGCGCACTTGGGGCTGTAGCAGCGGTCGCCCTTGAGGTAGAGTTTCACGCCTTCACGGCGGCAAAGCCGGCAAACGGGACCAATGTATCTGCCCATGGTTCAGCTCCTCCTACGCCCGCTTCTTCTTGCGGGGACGGCATCCGTTGTGGGGGACCGGGGTATCGTCGACGATGGACCGCACCTGCAGCCCGCTGGCCTGGAGGGCGCGGATCGCCTGCTCGCGCCCCGCGCCGGTGCCCCGAACCACGACGTCGACCTGGGTCATGCCGAAGTTCTGCGCCTTCTTGGCGGCGTCCATCGCGGCCAGCTGCGCGGCGTAGGGGGTGCCTTTACGGCTGCCCTTGTAACCGATCACGCCACCCGAGGACCAGGTTACGGGGTTCCCGTCCAGGTCGGTGATCGTGATGATCGTGTTGTTGTAGGTCGCGTGGATGAACGCCTTCCCGTGCGCGACCTGCTTCTTGACCTTTTTTCGCGTCGTTCTGGTTTTCTTAGCCTTGGCCATACTCTCCTCCTTGGAGTATCAACTGGCCCTCGCCGCACCGGCGGCTGGAGCAACCTTAGGAGTGTACCCGATCTTCATCCGGTACGCAAGCTACTTGCGCGGCGCCTTCTTCTTGCCGGCGACGGTGCGCTTCGGCCCCTTGCGGGTGCGGGCGTTGGTCTTGGTCTTCTGCCCGCGCACCGGCAGGCCGCGGCGGTGGCGCAGCCCGCGATAGCAGCCGATGTCCATGAGCCGCTTGATGTTCGACTGCACCTCGCTGCGGAGCTCGCCCTCGAGCTTCCACTTGTTCTCGACGTAGTCGCGCAGCTTCACCACGTCCTGCTCGGAAAGGTCCTTGACGCGGATGGAGCCGTCGATTCCGGTGGCCTCGAGCGCCTCCTTGGCGCGGGTGCGGCCGATGCCGTAGATGTAGGTCAGCGCGATCTCCACGCGCTTGTTCCTGGGAATTTCAACACCTGCGATACGAGCCATGCTGCCTCCTCACCTCACCCCTGGCGCTGCTTGTGCTTGGGGTTCTCACAGATCACGTAGACCCGGCCGTGGCGGCGGATCACCTTGCACTTGTCGCACATCTTCTTGACCGAAGCACGCACTTTCATGACCAAACCTCACTTCCGGTAGATGATTCTTCCCTTGCTGGGGTCGTAGGGGGTAATCTCCACCACCACGCGGTCGCCCGGCAGGATGCGGATGTAGTGCATGCGCATCTTTCCCGAAACGTAGGCCAGAATCTCGAGGCCCGAGTCCAGCTTGACCTTGAACTGGGTGTTGGGCAGCGCCTCCAGGACGACGCCCTCCGCGCGTATGGTGTCTTTTTCCTTCGCCACTCTGCTCCCCCTAGCGTCTTCCCGTCAAAAGCCTTGGGCCGCTCTCGGTGACCGCCACCGTGTTTTCGTAGTGGGCAGCGAGGTTCCCCCGCCCGCTGCTGGCGGTCCAGCCATCTTCCAATACTACTACAGGCGCGGCGTGCAGGGTCACCATCGGCTCGATGGCCAGGGTCATCCCCGGGCGCAGCTTGGGCCCCACGCCGGGCCGGCCGAAGTTGGGCAGCTGCGGGTCCTCGTGCATCTCGCTGCCGATGCCGTGGCCCACGAACTCGCGCACCACCCAGAAGCCCGCATCCTCCACGTGCTGCTGAATGGCGGCGGAGACGTCGCCGAGCCGCGCGCCCGGACGCGCCGCCTCGAACCCCTTCCAGAAGCTCTCCTCGGTCACCCGGATGAGGCGCGCCGCCTCTTCGGAGACCGCGCCCACCGGAAAGGTGCGGGCCATGTCGGCGGCGTAGCCCCCGTAGAAGAGCCCCACGTCCACCGAGAGGATCTCGCCCTCCTCGAGCGGCCGCTCCGAGGGGATGCCGTGCACGACGACCTCGTTCGGCGAGGCGCAGATCGTGGCCGGAAAGCCGTAGAGGCCCAGGAAGGCCGGCTTGGCCCCCTGCGCCTCGATCCCCTCGCGGGCGATGCGGTCGAGCTCGAGCGTGCTCACCCCCGGGCGCACGGCCTCGGCGATGCGGTCCATCACCTCGGTGAGGCGCGCGCCGGCCTCGGCCATGCGCTCGATCTCGGCGGGGCTCTTGAGGACGATCGGCACTAGAGCGCCTCCCGGATGCGGCAGTAGATCCGGCCGGGGTCGCCCAGGCCGTCGATGCGCTTCAGCACCCCGCGCGCGGCGTAGTAGTCGACGAGCGGCTGGGTCTGCTCACGGTAGACCTCGAGCCGGCGGCGGATCGTCGCCTCGTTGTCGTCGGCGCGGCCCTCGAGCTCGGCGCGCTTCAGCATCCGCCGCACCAGCTCGTCCTCGGGCACCTCGAGCAGCAGCGCCGCGTTCACCGGGGCGCCCAGCTCGGCCAGCAGGGCGTCGAGCGCCTCGGCCTGGCGGGTGGTGCGCGGGAAGCCGTCGAAGATGGCGCGGACCTCGGGCATCCCCGCCAGCTCCTCGCGGATGATGGCGAGGATCAGGTCGTCGGGCACGAGATCCCCGCGCTCCATGATCGGCCCCGCCTGGCGCCCCAGCTCGGTGCCGCGGGCCACGTGGTCGCGCAGGATGTCGCCGGTCGAGATCTTAACCAGGCCCAGGTCGTCCGCGAGCCGGGCCGCCTGGGTGCCCTTGCCGGCACCCGGCGGCCCCAGGAAGATCACGACCATCGACCCCGCGGCCATCAGAAGTTCCTCCGCCCCTTGATCCGGCCCTTGGAGAGGAAGCCCTCGTAGTTGCGCATCATCAGCTGCGACTCGATCTGCCGCAGGGTGTCGAGCGCCACGCCCACGACGATCAACAGGCCGATCCCCGAAAAGGCCAGCGACTGCACCTTGGTCAGGTTCTGGATGATCTGCGGCAGCGCCGTCACCACCCCCAGGAAGAGGGCGCCCCAGAGCGTCATGCGGCTGACGATGTGCTCGAGGAACTTGATCGTCGGCTCGCCGGGGCGCACGCCGGGGATGAAGCCGCCGTACTCGCGCAGGTTCTCGGCGATCCGGCGCGGGTCGAACTGCACCGCGGTGTAGATGTAGGTGAAGAGGATGACGAGGATGACCTCGATGATCAGGCCGCTGGGGTTGCGCGGGTTGAAGAAGCTCGCGATCGCGGACGCGATCGGGCTGTTCGCCTGAAAGGGCGCGGTCAGGAAGATGGGGATCTGGATGATCGCCGCGGCGAAGATGATGGGGATGACGTTGGCGGCGTTGAGCTTGATCGGCAGGTAGGTCGTCTGGCCGCCGTACATCTTGCGGCCCACCACCTTGCGGGCGTACTGTACCGGGATTCTTCGCTCGGCCTGGGTGACGGCCACCATCCCCGCGAAGGCCAGGACGATGAAGGCGAAGAAGAAGATCACGTTGACGATCCCCACCTCACCGCGGGAGACGAGCTGGAAGAGGCCGATCAGCTGGGGCACCCAGTTGGCCACGATGCCGGCGAAGATGATCAGCGAAACGCCGTTGCCCAGGCCGTACTCGGTGATCCGCTCGCCCATCCACAAGAGCAGGGCGATGCCCGCCACCTGGGTGATGACGACGATGAGTCGGAAGCCCCAGCCGGGCTCCCAGCCGGGCAGGAGGAACTGCCCGCCGTTGTTCTCGAGGAAGCCCACGGCCAAGAACAGCCCCTGGAAGGCGCCCAGGGCGATACCGCCGATGCGGGTGTACTGGGTAATGATGCGGCGGCCTTCCTCGCCCTCGCGCTGCAGCTTCTCGAGCGCCGGCACGGTGGTGGTGAGGAGCTGCATGATGATCGCCGCGGTGATGTAGGGCATGATGCCCAGCGCAAAGATGGAAAACTGCTCGAAGTTGCCGCCCGAGAAGAGGTTGATGATGCCGAAGACGCCGCCCGCGGCCGTCCCCAGGAACTGGGAGACCTTGGCCGTGTCCACCCCCGGCGTGGGCACGAAGGTGCCCAGCCGGTAGACGGCCAGCATCATCAGCGTGAAGAAGAGGCGCTGCCGCAGCTCCGGGACCACGAAGGCATCCCTAAACGCGCGCAGCATCTCAGGCCTCCTCGCCAGGCTCGGCTTCCAGCGTCAGGGCCTCGCCGCCAGCGGCGGCGAGCTTCTCGGCGGCGCTCTTGGAGAACTTGTGGGCGTGGACCTTGAGGGCGACGGTCACCTCGCCGTGGGCGAGGACCTTGACCCGACCGCCCGCCTTGCGGATCAGGCCCGCCTTGGCCATCAGCTCGGGGGTCACCTCGCCGCCCTCGGGAAAGCGCTCCACCAGGCGGCCGAGGTTGACCGTCTGGTACTCGGGGCGCTTGATCGCGCCCGGAACCTGGCCGCGCATCCCCCGCTTGGGGAGGCGCATGATCAGGGTGGAGCGGCCGCCCTCGAAGCGGCGCGGGTCCTTGAGGCCACCGGAGCGCGACTTCTGCCCCTTGTGGCCGCGGGTCGCGGTCTTGCCGTGGCCGCTCGAGGTGCCGCGGCCGACGCGCTTCTTGCGCTTCGTGGCGCCGGGGTTGGGTTTCAGGTCGGTGACTTTCATTCCTTCACCTCGACGATCTGGACCAGGTGCTCGACCTTGCGGATCATGCCCCGGACCGAGGGGTTGTCGGGAAGCTCGCGCTCGCGGTTCATCTTGGTGAGCTTCAGCGCCCGCAGGGTGGCCTTCTGGTCGCGCGGGAAGTCGATGGGGCTACGGACCAGCTTGACGCGAAGGGTACCCATCAGGAAGCCTCCTTCCGCATCTTCTTGACCTCGTCCCAGGTCTGCAGCTGCTTGAGCGCCTCGATCGTCGCGTAGGCGACGTTGATCTCGTTGCGGCTGCCCAGCACCTTGGTGAGGATGTCGGTCACGCCCGCGAGCTCGAGGATGGCGCGGGGCACCTTGCCCGCGATCACGCCGGTACCCGGGGCGGCAGGCCGCAGGATGACGCGGCTCGACTCGTAGACGACTTCGATCTCGTGGGGGATGGTGCCGTTTTCGAGGGGCACCTCGATCAGGTTGCGGCGGGCGATGTTCTGCGCCTTCTGCACCGCCAGCGGCACCTCCTTGGCCTTGCCCAGACCCACGCCGACACGGCCCTGACGGTCGCCGACGACGGCGAGCGCCCCGAAGCGGAAGCGACGGCCGCCCTTGTAGGTCTTGGCGGTACGCCGGATCATGATCATCTTCTCTTCAAAATCGGTTTCTGGCATGCCGTCCTCCTTTAGAACTCGAGCCCCGCTTCACGGGCGGCTTCGGCCAGCGCCTTGACCCGGCCGTGGTACTTGTAGGCCCCGCGGTCGAAGACCACCTGCTTGATGCCTTTGCTGGCGGCCTTCTTGGCGATGTCGGCGCCGACCTGCTTGGCGGCCTCGGTCTTGTTGCCCTTCACCCCGAGCGCGAGCGTGGAGCTGGCCACCAGGGTCTGGCCCGCCTCGTCGTCGATGATCTGGGCGTAGATGTGGCTGAGGCTGCGGTAGACGGTGAGCCGCGGGCGCCCGGAACGCTTCACGCGCTTGCGGGTGCGGTACTTGCGACGCTGAAAGGTGTTCAATCGGGCCATGACTAACCTCCGGTCACGCCGGCCTTACCCGGCTTGAGGCGCAGGACTTCGCCCGCGTAACGGATGCCCTTGCCGTGGTAGGCGTCGGGCGGGCGGATGGCGCGGATGTTCGCCGCCACCTGGCCCACCTTCTGCTTGTCGATGCCCGAAACGCGGATCTTGGTGGGCTCGGGCACCTCGAGGGTGATGCCCTCGGGGGCCTCGACGATGACGGGGTGGCTGTAACCGATCGAGAGCTCGATCTTGCCGCCCTGCAGTTTGGCGCGGTAACCGATGCCCTTGATCTCGAGCTCCTTGACGAAGCCCTGGGAAACGCCCTCGACGGCGTTGGCCACCAGCGAGCGGGTGAGCCCGTGCAGCGCCCGGTGGCGGCGGCTGTCGGTGGGGCGTTTGACGACGACCTGGTTTTCCTCGACGGCGATCTCCAGGTCGGGGTCGAAGTCCACGACCAGCTGGCCCTTGGGGCCCTTGACGGTCACCTGACCGGGCTTGACGTCGAGGGTCACGCCCGCGGGCAGGGGGATGGGAAGCTTGCCGATGCGCGACATCTCACCACACCTCGCAAACGACCTCGCCGCCCACGCCCTTGCGGCGCGCCTCGCGGTCGACGAGGACGCCCTTGGACGTGGAGACGATGGCGATGCCCAGACCGCGCCGCACCACCGGCACCTGGTCCGCGCTCACGTAGACGCGGCGGCCGGGACGGGAGACGCGCTGGATGTGCTTGATGGCCTTCTCGCGGCGGGGGCCGTACTTGAGCTCGAGCCGCAGGAGCGGCTTGCCGTCGTTCTCGACGCGCTCGTACCCCTTCAGGTAGCCCTCGCGCACGAGGATCTTGACGATCTCTTCCTTGAACCGGGAGGCCGGAACGTCCACGGTGGCCTTGTGCACCATGAGCGCGTTCCGGATCCGGGTGAGCATGTCCGCAATGGGATCGGTGGTCATATCTTCTCTCCTTTTGTCTCCTAAGGCTCAGCGAGCGGTCTCGAGGGAAACCCCCCGACCGGCCCTCGCTACCAGGAAGCCTTCTTCAGGCCCGGAAGCTGGCCCTTGTGCGCGAGCTCGCGGATGCAGATGCGGCAGAGGCCGAAGTAGCGGTAGACCGCGCGCGAACGGCCGCAGCGGGTGCAGCGGTTGTAGGCCCGGACCTTGAACTTGGGCTTGCGCTTCGCCTTTTCTACGAGTGCCTTCTTAGCCATGTCGCTCCTCTACTTACGGAAGGGGAACCCCAAGAGCTCGAGCAGAGCCTTGGCCTCTTCGTCGGTCTCGGCGGTGGTCACGATGGCGATGTCCATGCCGCGCACGGCGTCCACCTGGTCGTAGGAAATCTCGGGGAAGATCAGCTGCTCGCGGATCCCCAGGTTGTAGTTGCCGCGGCCGTCGAAGCCGCTCGGGTTGACGCCGCGGAAGTCGCGGATGCGGGGCAGGGCGACGTTGATCAGCTTCTCCAGGAAGACCCACATGCGGTCGCCGCGCAGCGTCACCTTGAGGCCGATGGGCATCCCCTTGCGCAGCTTGAAGTTCGAGACCGACTTCTTGGCGCGGGTGATGACCGGCTTCTGCCCGGTGATCTGGCGGATCTCCTCGGCGGCCTTCTCGAGGATGCGCACGTCTTCCTTGGCCTCGCCCAGGGCCTGGTTGATGACGATCTTCTCGAGGCGCGGCGCGGCCCAGACGTTGTCGTAGCCGAAGCGCTGGATCAGCTCCGGACGCACCTCGCTGACGTAGCGCTGTTTGAGTTTAATCTCCAAAGGCATCGTTCACCTCACTCCTCGTCCAGGGCGGCGCCGCAGTGGTTGCACACGCGGATGCGGCGGACCTTGCCTTCCTCTTCGATCAGCTTCTTCTTGACCCGGACGGGCTTGCCGCAGCTGGGGCAGACGGGGCGCACCTTGCTGGCGTGCACCGGCGCCTCCATCTCGTGGAAACCGCCCTGGGGGTTGTCGGGGGTGGCGCGCATGGCCTTCTTGACCACGTTGACGCCCTCGACGACGACCCGCTGCTTCTTGGGGTAGACGGCGATGACGCGGCCGGTCTTGCCCCGGTCCTTGCCCGAGACCACGACCACGTTGTCGCCCTTCTTGACGTGCAGTTTGGGCTGCATCAGAGCACCTCCGGCGCCAGGGAGACGATCTTCATGAACTTGCGCTCGCGCAGCTCACGCGCCACCGGGCCAAAGACGCGGGTCCCGCGCGGCTCCCCCTGGTTGTTGAGCACCACCGCGGCGTTGGAGTCGAAGCGGATGGCGCTGCCGTCCGCGCGCTTGACCTCTTTCTTGGTGCGCACGATCACCGCCTTGACGACCTCGCCCTCCTTGACCACGCCGCCGGGGATGGCTTCCTTGACCGAGGCCACCACCACGTCGCCGATGCTGGCGTAGCGCCGGTACGAGCCCCCGAGCACGCGGATCACCTTGAGGCGGCGCGCGCCGGAGTTGTCGGCGACCGTAAGACTCGTTTCCTGCTGGATCATGCCTTACCACGCTCCTTGCGCAGGCGGTAACGCTCGACCGCGTCCATGCGGCCTTCCTCGAGGCGGCGGGTCACCTTCCAGCGCTTGCGGCTGGAGATGGGCCGCGCCTCCACGATCTCGACGACGTCGCCCACCTTGTAGGCGTTTTCCTCGTCGTGGGCCAGGTACTTGCGGGAACGCTTGGTCACCTTGCCGTAGAGCGGGTGCGGGAACTGGCGCTCCACCAGCACGGCGACCGTCTTGTCCATCTTGTCGCTGACCACGACGCCGGTGAGTACTTTTCTGGGCATCGGCTCTCCTCCCCTACTCCGCCGCCTGCTGCTTCTCGCGGATCACCGTGAGCAGGCGGGCGATGGTGCGCTTGGTCTCGCGGATGCGGTGGTTCTGCGCCAGCTGCCCGATCGAGGCCTGGAAGCGCAGGTCCATCAGCTCACGCTTCTTCTCGCGCACCTGCTCGTAGAGCTCCTCGGTGCTCAGGTTGCGCATCTCATTGAGCTTCATCGTAGGCATCCCTCTTGACGAACTTGGTCTTGATCGGCAGCTTGTGGCCGGCCAGGCGGAAGGCCTCGCGCGCCTGCTCCTCGGTCACGCCGGCAACCTCGAACATCACGCGGCCGGGCTTGACCACGGCCACCCAGCCTTCCACGTTGCCTTTACCCTTACCCATGCGCACTTCCAGCGGCTTCTTGGTGAAGGGCTTGTCGGGGAAGATGCGGATGTAGATCTTCCCGCCGCGGCGGAAGTGGCGCACCATGGCCACACGCGCGGCCTCGATCTGGCGGTTGGAGATCCAGGAGGGCTCGAGCGCCACCAGGCCGTACTCGCCGAAGGCGACGTAGTCGCCCCCCTTGGTGGCCCCGCGCATGTTGCCGCGGTGCTGCTTGCGGTACTTGAGCCGTTTAGGCATCAGCATCGCTGGCCTCCTTCTTCACGCGGCGGCGCACGGCGGGGCGGCGGCGGGTGCGCTCGGGCTTGCCCGCGGCCGCGGCGGCCTTGCGCGCCGGCTTCTGCTGACCGATGACCTCGCCCTTGAAGATGTAGGCCTTCACGCCCAGCACGCCGTAGGTGGTGCGGGCGAGGGCGAAGCCGTAGTCGATGTTGGCGCGGAGGGTGTGCAGCGGCACGCGCCCGTCGGAGCTCCACTCGGTGCGGGCCTGTTCGGCGCCGCCGATGCGGCCCGAGACCACAACCTTCGCGCCCTGGGCGCCCGATTCGACGACGCGCTGCACCGCCTGCTTGATGGCGCGGCGCACCGCAAAGCGGCGCTCGATCTGCTCGGCCACGCGCTGGGCCACGAGCGGCGCGGAGAGGTTGGGGTTGCCCACCTCCTGGACGTTGAGCGCGATCGTGCGGTTCGGGAACATCTTCTGCAGCTCCGCGCGCATGCGCTTGATCGTCTCGCCGCCGCGCCCGATGATCACGCCCGGCTTGGCCGCGTGCACCGTCACCGAGAGGTTGTCGGCGGCGCGCTCGATGTCGATGCGGGCGATGCCGCCGTGCGCCACCTCGTTCTCGATGAGTTCGCGCACCTTGCGGTCCTCCTCGAGCAGCTGGGCGTAGCCCTTCTTGCCCGAGTACCAGCGCGACTCCCAGTCCCGGGTGATGCCCAGGCGGAAGCCGATGGGGTTGATCTTGTTACCCATGCTTCTCCTCCACGATGACGGTGATGTGGCTGGTGCGCTTCTTGATGATGTCGGCGCGGCCACGGGCCCGCGGCAGGATGCGCTTGAGGGTGGGGCCCTCGTCGACGTAGGCCGCCTTGACCACCAGCTGGTCCTCGAGCAGGTCGTGGTTGTTGACGGCGTTGGCGACCGCGCTCTTCAGGACCTTGCGCACCGCGTGGGCGGCCCGCTTGTTGGTGTACTTGAGGATCTGGTCGGCCTCGTCGGCGCTCTTGCCGCGGATCAGGTCCACGACCAGGCGCACCTTGCGCGGAGACATGCGGATGTACTTGGCCACGGCTTTCGCTTCCATGCTCCGCCCCCCTAGCGCTTCTTGGCCTGCTTGACGTCCTTGCCGTGCCCGCGGTAGGTGCGGGTCGGCGCGAACTCGCCAAGCTTGTGGCCCACCATGTTCTCGGTGATGAAGACGGGCACGTGCTGCTTGCCGTTGTAGACGGCGATGGTGTGCCCGACCATCTCGGGAACGATGGTGGAGCGTCGGCTCCAGGTCTTGATGACCCGCTTCTCGCCGGCGGCGTTCATGGCCTCGACCTTTTCGAGAAGGTGGTCATCGATGAATACGCCTTTTTTCAGACTACGCGGCATGCTTCACCTCGCTACTTCTTCTTCCGCCGGCTGATGATGAACCGGTCCGAGGGCTTGCGCTTCTTGCGGGTCTTCTTGCCCTTGGTCTGCCAGCCCCAGGGCGAGGCGGGCGGACGTCCGCGGGGCGCACGCCCCTCGCCGCCGCCGTGGGGGTGGTCCACCGGGTTCATCGCCGAGCCGCGCACGTGCGGCTTGCGGCCGAGCCAGCGGGTGCGGCCGGCCTTGCCGATGACGATGTTCTTGTGGTCGGCGTTGCCCACCACGCCCACGGTCGCGTAGGACTCGGCGTGGATGCGGCGCAGCTCGCCCGAGGGCAGGCGCAGCACCACGTAGTCGCCCTCGCGGCCCTGGATCTGCGCGCCGGTGCCGGCCGAGCGCGCCAGCTGGGCGCCCTTGCCGGGCTCGAGCTCGATGGCGTGCACCACCGTACCCACGGGGATGAAGCGCAGCGGCAGGGCGTTGCCCACCTGGATCGGCGCCTCGGGGCCGGACTGAACGGTCATGCCCGGCTTCAACCCTTCGGGGGCAATGATGTAGCGCTTCTCGCCGTCGCGGTAGAAGAGCAGGGCGATGCGCGCCGAGCGGTTGGGGTCGTACTCGATGGCGGCGACGCGGGCGGGGATGCCGGCCTTGTCGCGCCGCTTGAAGTCGATGATGCGGTAGAGGCGCTTGTGGCCGCCGCCGCGGAAGCGCACGGTGATGCGCCCCTGGTTGTTGCGCCCGCCCGTCTTCTTCAGCGGCTCGGTCAGCGACTTCTCGGGCTCGGTCTTGGTGATCTCCGAGAAGTCGGCCACCGTCATGAAGCGACGGGAGGGGGTGTAGGGCCTGAACTTCTTAACCGCCATGGTTCACCTCTAAATCAGCCCTTCCAGGGCTTCGATCTTCTGGCCCGGGGCCACGGTCACGATCGCCTTCTTGCGGTCGGGGCGCTTGCCCTCGTAGCGGCCCATGCGCTTCTTCTTGCCGCGCACGCTCATCACGTTGACGTCCACGACCTTGACCTTGAACGCCTGCTGCACCGCGTTCTTGACCGCGGTCTTGGAGGCGTCCGGGTGCACCCAGAAGGTGTACTTGCCCTCGGCGTAGCCGCCGTAGGCCTTCTCCGAGAGCACCGGCTCGATGATCACGTCGTACGGGGTCTTCACGCCTCACCTCCGATGCCGGCGCGCTCGAGCGCGAGCGCCAGCGCCGCCTCGTCGAGGACGAGCCGGTCGGTGCGCAGGATGTCGTAGACGTTGATGCCCTCGGGACTCAGGGTCACGACCCAGGGCAGGTTGCGCGCTGCGCGGCGCACGTTCTCGTCGGCGGTCACCAGGGTGACGCGCTCGGAGCCGTCCAGACCGTGCTTGCTTGCCCACTCCACGAACTGCTTGGTCTTGCCCTCGACCCCGGCGAAGGCCTCCACGATGAGCAGCTTCTCCTCGCGAGCGCGGTCGGCCAGCGCCATGGCCAGGCCGGCGCGGCGCACCTTACGAGGCAGGGTGTAGCCGTAGTCGCGCGGACGCGGGCCGAAGACGACCCCGCCGCCGACGAAGATGTTCGCGCCGCGGCTGCCGTGGCGGGCGCGGCCCAGGCCCTTCTGGGGGAAGAGCTTGCGGGTCGAGTAGCTCACCTCGCCGCGGGTCTTCGTCGAGGCGGTGCCGCGGCGGCGGCTCGCCAGCTGCCAGCGCACCACCTCGTAGAGGACGTGGGGGTTCACCTCCTCGGGGAGGGGCAGCTCGCGCGAGGTGGCCTTCCCCTTGGCGGGAATGACGGGAACCTTGTACATCACTTCGCCCCCTTGTCGCGCGTGGTCTCGCGCACGACCACCAGGCCGCCGTTGGGGCCCGGGATCGCGCCCTTGATGAGGAGCAGGTTCTCCTCAGGGATCACCTCGACCACTTCCAGGTTCTGCACCGTGATGCGCTCCGCGCCGTAGTGGCCGGCCATCTTCTTGCCCTTGTAGACGCGGCCGGGCGCCTTGCGCTGCCCGATCGAACCGCCGTGGCGGTGGATGCGGTGGGCGCCGTGCGAGGCGGGGCCGCCGGCGAAGTTCCAGCGCTTCATCACGCCCGCGGTGCCGCGGCCCTTGCTGGTGCCGGTCACGTCCACCTTGTCGCCGGGCTGGAAGATCTCGACGGTGACGACGTCGCCCTCGGGCTCGAAGTCGCGGATCTCGCGCAGGTAGCGGACCGGCTCGGCCGAGAACTTGGCGAAGTGGCCCTTCATCGGCTTGTTGACCCGTTTGGGCTCGAGCGGCACGAAGCCCAGCTGCACCGCAGCGTAGCCGTCGCGCTCCGGGCTCTTGCGCTGCACCACCGGGCAGGGGCCCGCCAGCACCACGGTCACGGGGATGGCGCGGTCGTTCTTCCAGATCTGGGTCATGCCCACTTTGGCGCCTAGGATGCCCTTCACCGGCCACCTCCCACCGTCTTGATCTCGATCTCCACGCCCGTCGGCAGGTCGAGGGTCATCAGGCTCTCGATCGTCTTCTTGTTGGGGTTGGTGATGTCCACCAGACGGTTGTGGGTGCGGATCTCGAAGTGTTCGCGGCTGTCCTTGTGCTTGAACGGACCGCGCAGCACGGTGAAACGGCGGATGCGGGTGGGCAAGGGAACCGGCCCCGCCACCTTGGCGCCGCTGCGCCGGGCCGTCTCGACGATCTTGCGCGCGGAAGCGTCCAGGCTCTTGTGGTCGAAACCGCGCAGCTTAATGCGAATCTTTGGCATCCCTCACCTCACTCCAGAATCTTGGTCACGACCCCAGCGCCCACGGTGCGGCCGCCTTCGCGGATGGCGAAGCGGAGGCCTTCTTCCAGGGCGATGGGCTTGATGAGTTCGACGGAGAACTCGACGTTGTCGCCGGGCATGACCATCTCGACGCCCTCGGGGAGGGTGACGACGCCGGTGACGTCGGTGGTGCGGAAGTAGAACTGGGGGCGGTAGCCGGTGAAGAAGCCGGTGTGGCGGCCGCCCTCCTCCTTCTTGAGGATGTAGACCGAGGCCTCGAACTTGGTGTGGGGGGGTGATGGAGCCGGGCTTGGCGATGACCTGGCCGCGCTCGATCTCGTCGCGGGCGACGCCGCGCAGGAGGGCGCCGACGTTGTCGCCGGCGATGGCCTCGTTGAGGATCTTGCGGTGCATCTCCAGGCCGGTGACGACGGTCTTGTGGGTGGGGGCGCAGGCCGACGATCTCGACCTCCTCGCCCACGGTGATCTTGCCGCGCTCGACGCGGCCGGTGGCGACGGTGCCGCGGCCGGTGATGGTGAAGACGTCCTCGACGGGCATCAGGAAGGGCTTGTCGACGTCGCGCTCGGGGGTGGGGATGTACTCGTCGATGGCGTCGAGGAGCTCCCAGATCTTGTCCACCCACTCGTTCTCGCCGCGCTGGGTGTTGGGGTTGGCCTGGAGGGCCTCGAGGGCCTTGAGGGCGGAGCCGGCGATGACGGGGACGTCGTCACCGGGGAACTCGTAGTCGCTGAGGAGCTCGCGCACCTCCATCTCGACGAGCTCGAGGAGCTCGGGGTCGTCGACCATGTCGGTCTTGTTCATGAAGACGACGATGTAGGGCACGCCCACCTGACGGGCGAGCAGGATGTGCTCGCGGGTCTGGGGCATGGGGCCGTCGGCGGCGGAGACGACCAGGATGGCGCCGTCCATCTGGGCCGCGCCGGTGATCATGTTCTTGACGTAGTCGGCGTGGCCGGGGCAGTCGACGTGGGAGTAGTGGCGCTTCTCGGTCTCGTACTCCACGTGGGCGGTGTTGATGGTGATGCCGCGGGCCTTCTCCTCGGGGGCCTTGTCGATCTCCTCGTAGCTGGCCACCTCGACGTTGGGGTTGGCGGCGGCGGCGGCGAAGGTGATCGCCGCGGTGAGGGTGGTCTTGCCGTGGTCGACGTGACCGATGGTGCCCACGTTGACGTGGGGCTTGGTTCGTTCGAATACACCTTTGGCCATGGTTTCCTCCTTGCGCGTCGCGCTAATGCTTGATCAGCTTCTCCTGCACCTGCTTGGGCACCTCGGCGTAGTGGTCGAAGAACATCACGAACGAGGCGCGGCCTTGGGTCTTGGAACGAAGGTCGGTGGCGTAGCCGAACATCTCGGCCAGCGGCACGTGGGCGCTGATGACCTGCGCGTTGCCGCGGGCCTCCATGCCCAGCACGTGGCCACGGCGGCTGTTGAGGTCGCCGATCACGTCGCCCAGGTACTCCTCGGGCGTGGTCACCTCGACCCGCATGATGGGCTCGAGGATGGCCGGGCTGCCCTTCTGCACGGCCTCCTTGATCGCCATCGAACCCGCGATCTTGAAGGCCATCTCCGAAGAGTCCACCTCGTGGTAGGAGCCGTCGTAGAGGGTGACCTTGACGTCCACGACCGGGAAGCCGATGAGCGGGCCCGACTGCATGGCCTCTTCGATCCCCTTCTGCACCGCGGGGATGAACTCCTTGGGGATCACGCCGCCGACGATGGCGTTGACGAACTCGAAGCCGCCGCCGCGCGGGAGCGGCTCGGCCTTGATCTTGACGTGGCCGTACTGGCCGCGGCCGCCCGACTGGCGCACGAACTTGCCTTCGACGTCGACCATCCGGGTGATCGTCTCGCGGTAGGCCACCTGGGGCTGGCCCACGTTGGCGTCGACCTTGAACTCGCGCTTCAGGCGGTCGACGATGATCTCCAGGTGCAGCTCGCCCATGCCCGAGATGATGGTCTGGCCCGACTCGGGGTCGGTGTGCACCCGGAAGGTGGGGTCTTCCTCGGCCAGCCGCGAGAGCGCCATGGCCAGCTTCTCCTGGTCGGCCTTGGTCTTGGGCTCGATAGCCACCGAGATGACGGGCTCGGGGATGTCGATGGACTCGAGCACGATCGGGTCGTCGCCGTCGCCCACCAGGGTGTCGCCGGTCACGGTGTCCTTGAGGCCCACGACGGCGCCGAGGTCGCCCGCGAGCAGCTCCTCCACCTCTTCGCGGTGGTTGGCGTGCATGCGCAGCAGCCGCCCCACGCGCTCCTTCTTGCCCTTGGTGGAGTTGTAGACGTAGGAGCCGGCCTTGAGGGTGCCGGAGTAGACGCGCACGAAGGTGAGGCGGCCCACGTAGGGGTCGGCCATGATCTTGAAGGCCAGGGCCGCCAGCGGACCGTCGGCGTCGGGGGTGCGCTCCACCTCGCCGCCGTCGGGGGTCGCGCCCTTGATGGGGGGCACGTCCAGGGGCGAGGGCAGGTACTGCACCACGGCGTCGAGCAGGAGCTGAACGCCCTTGTTCTTGAGCGCCGAGCCCAGGAAGACGGGGGTCACGTCGAGGGAGATGGTGCCCTTGCGGAAGGCGCTCTTCAGCTCCTCGGCGGTCACCTCCTCGCCCTCGAGGTACTTCATCATCACGTCCTCGTCCAGGTCGGCCGCGGCCTCGACCAGCTTGTCGTGCCACTCCGCGGCCACCTCCTGGTACTCGGCGGGGATCTCGATCTCCTGGATGTCGGTGCCCAGGTCGTTGCCGTAGGTGTAGGCCTTCATGGAGACGAGGTCGATGATGCCCCGGAACTCGTCCTCCTGGCCCATCGGCCACTGCATCAGCACCGGCCGGGCGCCCAGGCGCTGCTTCATGCTGTTGAGCACGAGCAGGATGTCGGCGCCGGTCTTGTCCATCTTGTTGGCGAAGGCGATGCGCGGCACCCGGTACTTCTCGGCCTGCCGCCAGACGGTCTCCGACTGCGGCTCCACGCCCTGGCTGGCGTCGAAGACCGCCACGGCGCCGTCGAGGACGCGCATCGAGCGCTCGACCTCGATGGTGAAGTCCACGTGGCCCGGGGTGTCGATGATGTTGATGCGGTGATCCTTCCAGAAGGCCGTGGTCACCGCCGAGGTGATGGTGATGCCGCGCTCGCGCTCCTGCTCCATCCAGTCCATCGTCGCCGCACCCTCGTGCACCTCGCCGATCTTGTGGATGCGGCCGGTGTAGTAGAGGATGCGCTCGGTGATGGTGGTCTTGCCGGCGTCGATGTGCGCGGCGATCCCGATGTTGCGCGTCTTCTTGAGGTCGAACTCCGTCTTGACCGCCATGGCTACCACCGGTAGTGCGCGTAGGCGCGGTTGGCCTCGGCCATGCGCTCGACGTCTTCGCGCTTCTTGACGGCGCCGCCCTTGCCCTCGGCCGCGTCGAGCAGCTCACCGGCGATGCGCTCGACGGCGGTGCGCTCGGGGCGCTGGTTGGCGGCGTTCACGAGCCAGCGCAGCGCCAGCGACTGCTGACGGCGCGGCGAAACCTCGACGGGCACCTGGTAGTTGGCCCCGCCCACGCGGCGGCTGCGCACTTCCATGCGCGGCTTGACGTTGTCCACCGCCTGACGGAAGACCTTGAGCGGCTCCTGCCCGGTTCGCTCCTGGATGAGCTTGCAGGCGTCGTAGAAGATGCGGGCGGCGAGGTTCTTCTTGCCGTCGCGCATGATCTTGTTGATGAAGGCCGAGACGACGACGTCGCCGTAGACCAGGTCGGGGGCCAGCTTGCGGATTTCTGCTCTTCTTCTGCGTGCCATACCTTACCTCGTCAGCTCTTGGGCCGCTTGGTCCCGTACTTCGAGCGGCTCTTCTTGCGGTCCTGGACGCCCTGGGTGTCGTAGACGCCGCGAACGATGTGGTAGCGCACGCCCGGAAGGTCCTTCACGCGGCCGCCGCGGATGAGCACGACCGAGTGTTCCTGCAGGTTGTGGCCCTCGCCCGGAATGTACGCGGTCACTTCGTAACCGCTGGTGAGGCGCACCTTGGCCACCTTGCGCAGCGCCGAGTTCG
This sequence comes from Oceanithermus profundus DSM 14977, assembly GCF_000183745.1. NCBI lineage: Bacteria > Thermotogati > Deinococcota > Deinococci > Thermales > Thermaceae > Oceanithermus > Oceanithermus profundus. The sequence goes on from NC_014761.1 coordinate 1,649,942, forward strand.
GCTTCTTGGGGGTCACGGTGCGCACCACCGTGCAGACCCCGCGGCGGAAGGGGCTCCCCTTGAGCGCCGGGACCTTGGTCTTCTTCTTGACCGCCTTGCGGCCTTTGCGTAGCAGCTGGTTGATTGTCGGCAAGCCTACCTCACTCCCTTCACTTTCCGGGCGACACCGCCTGGGCGATCGCCCCCGTCTTGGCAAGAACCTCCCGGAGCCCACGCTGGGCTCCGATTGTAACCGCCTCCTTGGCCCTTCCCGATCGGACCTTCAGGAGGCGGAAGGCTGCCCGGTGCCGGGGCCGACACCGGGGTCCCGCAACTTTAGCAGTATACAAGCGTTCCGCGACCTGCGCAAGGCGGCCCCCGGCCCGGGGCGGCAGGGTTTTCCCGCGCGGCCGGTGAAGGGGCCGGGAAGCGAAACGAGTTTGCGAACGGTTACCGTTTGCAATACTACAGTAATTTGGTCGGAATACTTGATTATGGAGCCGGGGCCGCCTATACTGCCCCTCGGAGGTGGCCCGGAAGTGAACCGAAAAATCCCCTTCCTGATGCTGCTCGTCGTCTCGTCCGCGCTGGCCTGGGCGGCCCAGCCGCTGGTCGTCTACTCCGGCCGTTCCAAGAGCCTGGTGGAACCGGCGATCGAACGCTTCCAGCAGGCCACCGGCCTGCGGGTTCGGGTGAAGTACGGCAAGACCGCGCCGCTCGCCCTGCTGCTGCTCGAGGAGGGGGACCGGAGCCCCGCCGACCTCTTCCTCGCGCAGGACGCCGGGGCGCTGAGCCTGCTCGCCGAAGCGGGGCGCTTCGCGCCCCTGCCCGAAGCGCTGCTCGAGCGGGTTCCCGCGCGCTTCCGGGATCCGGACGGCCGCTGGATCGGCGTCACCGGCCGGGCCCGCACCCTGGCCTACGCTCCGGAGCGCGCCGCGGCGGGGGAACTTCCGGGAAGCGTCTTCGACCTGACCGCGCCGCGCTTTCAGGGCCGCGTCGGCATCGCCCCCACCAACGCCTCGTTCCAGACCTTCGTCACCGCGATGCGCGCCGTTCACGGCGACGCGCGGACGCTGGCTTGGCTGCGCGACCTCAAAGCGAACGGCGCCCGCGCCTACGCGAAGAACACCGCCCTGCTCGAGGGCATTGCGGCCGGCGAGATCGACTTCGCCCTGCCGAACCACTACTACCTGCTGCGCATCCGCGCGACCCGCCCCGAGTTTCCGGTGGCGCAGGCCTTCTTCGCCCCCGGCGACGTGGGCAACCTGGTCAACGTGAGCGGCGCGGCGGTGCTGGTCCATTCCCGGCGGAAGGCCGAGGCGCTGCGCTTCCTCGCCTTCCTGCTGGAAGAAGAGACCCAGCGCTACTTCGCCCGGGAAGTCTTCGAGTACCCCCTCGTCACCGGCGTGGCCCCGCCGGCGGGCCTCCCCTCGCTCGAGGAGCTGCTGCGGCTCGCCCCGAACGTCTCCCTGGGACAGCTTTCCGATCTGAAAGGAACGATCCGCCTGCTTCGCGAAGCCGGTTGGTTCTAACGCATGCGCCCTTCCCCCTGGTTGTGGCTGCCCGTGGTGCTGGCGGCGGGCGCCGTGCTCCTGCCGCTGCTGCACCTGCTCGTCCGCGCCGTGGAGGGCGGGGAAGCGTGGAGGACGCCCGGCTACCTCCCGCTGCTCGGGCGGACGCTGCTCCTCGCCGCGGCGGTGCTCGCCGCCGACGTGCTGCTGGCGCTGCCGCTGGCCTGGCTGGTGGTGCGCACCGCGCTACCGGGCCGCGGCTGGCTGGCGGTGCTGCTGGTGCTGCCCCTCGCCCTGCCGGGGTACGCGCTCGCCTACGGCCTGCTCGCCGCCACCGGGCCCGCGGGGGTGCTCGCCGAGGTCTTCGGCTGGGCCCCGCCGCGCCCTTCAGGCTTCGTGGGGGCCTGGATCGCGCTGGTGGCCTACACCTACCCCTACCTCTTCCTCAACCTCAAGGCGGCGCTCGGCGCGCTGGATCCGCGCCTGGAGGAAGCGGCGGGCAGCCTCGGCCACGGACCGGCCGCCCGTTTCTTTCGCGTCGTCCTGCCCGCGCTCAAGCCGGCCCTCTTCGGCGGCGGGGCGATCGTGCTGCTGCACGTGCTGGCGGACTTCGGCGTCGTCAGCCTGATGCGCTACGAAACCTTCTCCTACGCGATCTACCTGCAGTACGCGGCGCTGTACGACCAGGAGCGCGCCGCGGCCCTGGCCCTTTGGCTGTTGGGTTTGGCGCTGCTGGTGCTGACGCTGGAGGGGCGCTGGCTGAACCCGAACCGCCCCGGGCGCACGGGGCCGCCCGCCCCCTTGGCCCCGCTGGGCCGGCTCGGTCCGCCGGCTTTTCTGGCGGTCGCGGCGGTCCCGCTCTTCGCCCTGGCGCTGCCGTTGCTGCCCGCCGGCTACTGGGCGGCGAAGCTCGCGGCCAACTGGGTGGTCGCCGACCTGCCGCGGGCGCTTGGACAGTCGCTCTCGGTGGCCCTCCCCGCCGCGCTGCTGAGCGTGGCCGCCGCCACGCCCCTCGCGGTGCTCACCGCCCGCCACCCGGGCGCCCTCGCTCGCCTGGCCGCCCGGCTGGCCTACCTGGGGTACGCCAGCCCGCCGCTGGCCTTCGGACTGGGCTACGTCTACCTGAGCCTCAGCTACCTGCCGCAGCTCTACCAAACCCTGCCGCTCCTGATCCTCGTCTACGCGGTGCACTTTCTCGCCGAGGCGCTGGGGCCGCTGCGCGCCCGCATGCTCGCGCTGCCCCCGCGCCTGGAGGAGGCCGCCCGCGGGTTGGGGGCGGGGCGGCTCGAGGTGCTCCTGCGCATCCGCTGGCCGCTGATCCGCCCCGGCCTGCTGGCCGGGGGCCTGATCGTCTTCCTGGGGGCGATGAAGGAGCTGCCGCTCGCCTTCCTGCTGGCGCCGCTCGGCTTCGAAAGCCTGGCCCTGGCCGCCTTCGACTACACCGAGGAGGCGAACTACCCCTACGCCGCCCCCTTCGTGCTGCTGCTGGCCCTCGTGGGCCTGGGATCGGCCGCGCTGATCCCGCAACTGGAGAAGCAAAGATGAGCCTGCTCGAAGTCCGGGAACTGACCAAGCGCTACGGCCGCCGCACCGCGGTGGAAGACCTCTCCTTCGCCCTCGACGCCGGAGAGATCCTGGCCCTGCTCGGCCCTTCGGGAAGCGGAAAGACGACGACGCTGCGGCTGATCGCCGGTTTCGAGCGGCCCGACGGGGGGTGGCTGCGCCTGGACGGCCGGCTGCTCGGCACCCCCGGGCGCCAGCTGCCGCCGGAGCGCCGGGGCATCGGCTACGTCTTCCAGGAGTACGTGCTCTTTCCCCACCTCAACGTCTACGAGAACGTGGCCTTCGGCCTCCGCCGCATCCCCGCGCGCGAGCGGCGCGAACGAACCCAGCGGGTGCTCGAGCAGGTCGGTCTGACCGCCTTCGCCCGACGCTACCCCCACGAGCTCTCGGGCGGGCAGCAGCAGCGCGTCGCCCTCGCGCGGGCCCTCGCCCCCGAACCCCGACTCGTCCTCCTCGACGAACCCTTCTCCAGCCTGGACGCCGCGCTGCGCGAGGGCACGCGCAGCGAGGTGCTCGGCCTGCTCCGGCGTCGGGGCGTGGGAACGCTGCTCGTCACCCACGACCAGGAGGAGGCGCTCGCCGCGGCCGACCGGATCGCGGTGCTGCGGGAAGGCCGCATCGAACAGATCGGGACGCCGGAAGAGGTCTACCACCGCCCGCGGACGGCGTTCGTGGCCCATTTCCTGGGGAGCACGAACCTCCTCAGCGGGACCGCGCGCGGGCGGGTGGCCGACACGCCCTTGGGCCCGATCGAGCTCGACCGCGCCGCCGAGGGCCGGGTGCTGCTCTCGCTGCGCCCCGAACACCTCGAACTCGGCGCGGAGGGCGCCCCGGTGGTGGTGGAGGCGCGCTACTTCAAAGGCCACGACGTGACCCTGCAGGTCCGGGGCCCCGCGGGAAGCTTCCGCGTGCAGGCGGACTACCGGCTCCCCTTCCGCCCCGGCGACGCGGCGCGGCTGCGGGCCCGCGAGCGGGCCGTCGTGCTGGCGTCGCCCGCGGAGCGACGCTGAACCGCGGCGGCGGGGCGGGTTAGGCTGGGGTCGTGCGCAGGTTGAAGCTCGTTCTTGAATACGACGGCACCGACTTCGCCGGTTTCCAGTTGCAGGCCCGGGGCGAACGCACGGTGCAGGGGGTGCTGGAGGCGGCGCTGGCGCGGATCCCGGGGGCGCGCCCCAAGGTGACGGCCGCGGGCCGCACCGACAGCGGCGTGCACGCGCTGGCGATGCCGGTGCACTACGACACCGAGGACACCGTCCCGGTGGAGCGGGTGCCGCAGGCGCTGAACGCCCTGCTGCCGCCCGACGTGCGCGTGCTCGAGGCCGAGGAGGTGCCGCCCGACTGGCACGCCCGTTACTCGGCCCGCTGGCGCCGCTACCTCTACCGGGTGCTCAACCGCCGCCAGCCCACCGCACTCGACCGCCACCGGGTCTGGTGGGTGCCCCAGCCCTTCGACTTCCCGGCGATCGCCGCGGCCGCGCGCACGCTGGTGGGCGAGCACGACTTCGGCGCCTTCGCCAACCGCGAGAAGCGGGCCACGGTGCGCCGCCTCTACCAGGCGCACGTGGAGGCGGTGGGGGGCGAACTGCACCTGCACTTCGTGGGCAGCGGCTTCGTCCGCGGTCAGGTGCGGGCGATGGTGGGCACCCTGGTCGAGGTGGGGCTGGGCCGCCGGCCGCCCGAAGACGTGGCCCGGCTGCTGGAAAACCCCGAACGCAGCGAGGGCGGCGCCACCGCGCCGCCCCAGGGGCTCTACTTCGTGGCCGCCGGCTACTCGCCCTGGGAGGCCGGGGCCGCGTAGGCGTCCACCCGCAGCTCGAGCCCCAGCGACCCGGCGCGAAAGGGCCGGAAGGCGTAGTCGAAACGGCCGGCGAGGGTCAACCCCGGCGCCAGCGGGTATTCGGCGCGCACCCCCGCCGCCGCGGCGCGGCCCGGGTTCCAGCGGCCTTCGAGGCCGAGCCGCAACGGGCCCTGCCAGGACCCCCCCAGAAAGACGCCGGCGTCGCTGCGCCAGCCGCCGAACCCGCTCCAGGGACCGGCCTGGGCCGCGAACCGCAGGCCGGCGCGAAGGGGCCGGAGCGAGGCGTAGCCGGCGCGGTACCATCCGTTTACGCTCCAGCCGCCGCGTCCGCCGTGTACGTAGAGCGCGGGCCCGTCGCTCCGCGCCCACAGCCAGGCCGACCACGGTCCGGTCTCGTAACCGACGCCCCCGCCGAACGCGGCGGGGGCCGCGGCTGCGGCCGCGAGCCGCCAGGGGCCCCCGAACGCCAGCTCGGCGCGCCCGCCCCATCCGCGCCCCTCGGCGGGCGGGGCGGCGAACCAGGGGGCGAAACCCGCCCGCAACCGCAACGGTCCCGCCGGGGCCAGCTCCAGCCAGGCGTCGCCCTCGCCCCGGGCCGGCGCCCCCAGGCGCAACCGCCCTTCCAGGTGCAGCCTCCAGGGGCCCGCTTCGCGTTCGTAGCGCCCCTGGATCCCGAAGTAGGCGGGGCCGGCCGCCGAGAGCTCAACCCCCCAGAAGGCCTGCATCGCGGCCTCCTGCGGCCAGGCCAGCGCCGTCGCGCCCAGGAACAGGAGGAGCGCGGCCCACCTCATGCCGGGGGCTCGTCCTCCAGGGCCGCACGCACCGCGCGGGCGTGCACGCCCAGGTCGAGGTCGCCCAGTGCGCCGCCGTCCTCGCGGTAGGCCCGCACCGCCGCCACCAGCTCGTTGAAGCGCTCGAGGCAGGGGTCGGGCGCGGGCCCCTCGTCCTCCATGCGCGCGACGTCCAGGTAGTAGTCAGGTCCGTAGGCCAGCTCCTCGCGCTCGATGCAGGCCTCGAGCTCGGCGCGCGCCCGGCGCACCGCGTCCGCGAGACGGGAACGCCCCATCTACGCCTCCTCCGGCCTCCAGCGCAGCACCGGCTTGCGGTTCGCCGCCACCTCGTCGAGGCGGCGCACCGGGGTGCGGTAGGGCGTGTGGGCGATCCACTCGGGGTCTTCGAGCCCGCGCCGCGCGATCTCGGCCATCGCCTCTACGTACTCGTCCAGGGTCTCTTTGCTCTCTGTCTCGGTGGGCTCGATCATCATCGCCTCCTTGACGATGAGCGGGAAGTAGACCGTGGGCGGGTGGTAGCCGTAGTCGAGGAGCGCCTTGGCCACGTCGAGCGCCTTCAGCCCCTCGGGCGGCTGGGCGATGAACTCGTGCTTGCACAGCCGGTCGTAAGGGATCCTGTAGCCCGCCGCGGCGAGCTTCTTGCGCAGGTAGTTGGCGTTGAGCACCGCCATGGCCGAAGCCCGCTTGAGGCCCTCGGCCCCGAGCATGCGGATGTAGGCGTAGGCCCGCACCATCACCGCGAAGTTGCCGTAGAACGAGCGCATCCGCCCGATCGTCTGGGGCCGGTCGAAGTCCAGGACGTAACGCTCGCCCTCGCGCTTGACGGTGGGCACCGGCAGGAAGGGCGCCAGGTGGGCCTTGGCCCCCACCGGGCCCGAACCGGGCCCGCCGCCGCCGTGGGGCGTGGAGAAGGTCTTGTGCAGGTTGAGGTGGACGACATCGAAGCCCATGTCGCCGGGCCGGGCCCAGCCCATGATGGCGTTGAGGTTGGCGCCGTCGTAGTAGAGCTGCACGCCCTGGTCGTGGGCGGCGTCGATGAGCTCGAGGATCTTGCGCTCGAACAGCCCCAGGGTGTTGGGGTTGGTGAGCATGATCGCCGCCACCTCCGGCCCCAAAGCCGCGCGCAAGGCGTCCAGGTCCACCTCGCCGTCGGGCCCGCTGGGCACCTCCTTGACCTGGTAGCCGGCCATGCTGGCGGTCGCCGGGTTGGAACCGTGGGCGCTGTCGGGCACGAGCACCATCCGGCGCCGTTCGCCTTCGCCGCGCGACTCGTGGTAGGCGCGGATGAGCAGCATGCCGGTCAGCTCGCCGTGCGCCCCCGCCGCCGGCTGCAGGGTCACCGCGTCCATGCCGGTGATCTCGGCCAGGTACTCTTGCAGCTCGTAGACGATCTGGAGCGCGCCCTGGGCCGTCTCGGGGTCCTGGTAGGGGTGCAGCTCGGCGAAGAGGGCGGCGGCCGCCTCGTTCACGCGGGGGTTGTACTTCATCGTGCACGAGCCCAAGGGGTAGAAGTTGGTGTCCACCCCCACCTGACGGCGGCTGAGGTTGGTGTAGTGGCGCACCACCGTGAGCTCGTCCACCTCGGGCAGCCGCGGCGGGGCGGAGCGCAGGTTCTCGGCGCCGAGGAGGCCGGCCAGATCCACCTCGGGCGGGCGGGGCGGGCGGGTGCCGCGCCGCCCGGGGCGCGAGCGTTCGAAGAGGGTCGGGAAGTCGCGTTTCACGCGAACACCTCCTTCAGGGCGGCCGCAAGGCCGGCCAGGTCGTCTTCCTCGTGGCGCTCGGTCGCGGCGAAGAGGGCCAGGTTCGCACCGTACTCGGCGGGGACGGGCGCGGCCGCGTGCCAGCCGCGTTCCGCCAGCCCGGCCCGAACCTCGGGGGCCGGACGCGGCAGGCGCAGCGCGAACTCGTTGAAGAAGGGTTCCGGCGTCACCCGCTCCACCCCGGGAAGCCGGGCCAGCATCTCCGCGAGCGCGTGCGCCCGCGCCACCGAGGCGGCGGCCACCTCGGCGAACCCCTCGGGGCCCAGGGCGGCCAGGTGCATGGCCCCCATGAGCGCGGTCAGCTGGGCGTTGGTGGTGATGTTGCTCTTGGCCTTGGCGCGGCGGATGTGCTGCTCGCGCGCGGCCAGCGCCAGCACGTAGCCGCGGCGACCGCCTGAGTCGTGGGTCTGGCTCACCAGGCGGCCGGGGAGCTGGCGCACCAGCTTCTCGCGCACGGCGATGTAGCCGAACTGGGGCCCGCCGAAGTTCATGGGGTTGCCCAGCGGCTGGCCGTCGCCCACGGCGATGTCCGCGCCCCACTCACCCGGCGGCTTGAGGAGCGCCAGGCTGAGGGGGTCGGCCACGTAGACGACCAGCGCCCCGCGGGCGTGGGCCGCCTCCACCCAGGGGGCGGGGTCCTCGATCGCGCCCAGGAAGTTGGGACTCTGCAGCACCACCGCGCCCACCGAGTCGTCGAACTCGGCGGGCGGGGTCAGGCCGCCTTCAAGGGCCACGGTGCGCAGCTCGGCCCCCACGGCGTGCAGGTAGGTGGCCAGCACCTGGCGGTACTCGGGGTGCACCCCCTGGCTCACCACCACGCCCATGCGCCGGGTCTGCCGCAGGGCCAGCAGCACGCCCTCGGCCAGCGCCGCCGCACCGTCGTAGAGCGAGGCGTTGGAGACGTCAAGGCCGGTGAGCTCGGCGATCATCGTCTGGTACTCGAAGACCGCCTGGAGCACGCCCTGGCTCACCTCGGGCTGGTAAGGGGTGTAGGCGGTGAGGAACTCCCCGCGCTGGGCGAGCGCGGGGACGAGGCTGGGCACGAAGTGGGGGCGCAGGCCGCCGCCGAGGAAAGCCTTGTCCGCGGGGGTGTTCTTGGCGGCGAGCTCGCGTAGGTGGGCCAGGATCTCCTGCTCGCTCATGGGCGCGGGCAGGCGCAGGTCGGGTTCCAGGAGCGCGTCGGGCAGATCGGCGAAGAGCTCGCGCAGGTCCTGCATTCCGAGCGCTTCGAGCATCGCCCGCACGTCGTCCGGGGTGTGCGGGGTGAAGTCCATGGGTCCTCCCTCAGGACTCTTCTTCGATGACCTTGGTGTAGTCGTCGGGGCCGAGCAGGGCGTCGAACTCGGCGGGGTCGCTGGGCTCGAGCTTGAAGATCCAGCCCGCGCCGTAGGGGTCGCCGTTGACCAGCTCGGGCTCGTCGGCCAGCGCCTCGTTGACCTCGACGACCTTGCCGGAGACCGGCGCGTAGATGTCGGAGGCCGTCTTCACCGACTCGACGACGGCCACGGCCTCGCCGGCCTGGACCTCGCGGCCCACCTCCGGGGTCTCGACGAAGACCACGTCGCCCAGGGACTCCTGGGCGAAGTCGCTGATGCCGACGACGATCAGGCCGTCCTCTTGTTTGGCCCATTCGTGGGAGCGGGTGTACTTGCGGTCAGCGGGAACGTTCATAGCGAGCCTCCTCGTTCTAGCTTAGCGCAGCTACTTCTTTCCGAGCGGGACGAACGGCGGCCGGACGACGCGTGCGGGCAGGGCGCGTCCGCGCACCTCGACGGCCAGCTCGGTCCCCTCCTCCGCCAGGTCGGCGCGCACCCAGCCCAGGGCGATGCCCTTCTTGAGCACGGGCGACTGGGTGCCGGAGGTGACGCGGCCCGCCGGCGCGCCACCGGCGAGGACCGGGTAGCCTTCGCGGGGGATGCCGCGCTCCATTACCATCCCCACCAGGCGCTCGTCGCAGGCTGCGGCTTCCAGGGCCTCGCGGCCGTAGTAGGGCTTGTCCTTGATCACCCAGGCGAGCGGAGTGCAGCGGGGGTTGGTGGCGTCGGTGAGCTCGTGGCCGTAGAGGGGGAAACCGGCCTCGAGCCGCAGGGTGTCGCGCGCGCCCAGGCCCGCCGGGGTCGCTCCGGCCTCCAGGAGCGCCCGCCAGACCGCCGGGGCGTCTTCGGGGGCGGTGAAGATCTCGAAGCCGTCCTCGCCGGTGTAGCCGGTGCGGGCGATGCGGGCGGGCACGCCGGCTACGGTAAGCGCCAGGGTGGCGTTCTTGCGCACCCGGGAAAGGTCGGTGTCGGTGAGCGTCTGCAGCGCGCCCTCGGCCCGCGGCCCCTGCAGCGCCATCAGCGCCCAGGCGTCGGAGGCGTCCTCGAGCTCGACGTCGAAGCTCCCGACCAGCGCGTTGAGGTGGGCCCAGTCCTTGGCCACGTTGGCGGCGTTGACCACGACCAGGTACTCCTCCTCGCCGGTGCGGTAGACGTAGACGTCGTCCACCACGCCGCCGCGGTCGTTGGGCAGCATCGAGTACTGGGCCCGGCCCACCTTCAGCTTGGCCGGGTCGTTGAGGGTGGCCCAACGCAGGAAGGCGAGGGCCTGCGGGCCGCGCACGAAGAACTCGCCCATGTGGCTCACGTCGAAGAGCCCCACGGCCTCCCGGACCGCCAGGTGCTCCTTGGTGATCGAGGTGTACTGCACCGGCAGCGCCCAGCCGGCGAAGTCCACGATGCGGCCGCCCAGCTTTTGGTGTTCGTCGTAGAGCGGGGTTCGTTTCATCTTCCCCAGCATAAACCCGCCCCTTGGGGCGGGCGAACGGGCGGGCGGGGCGGCCTCAGGTGTGCTCGGCGAGCTTGGAGAGCACCCTGCGGCTCACGTCCTTGAGCGGTTCGAAGACGCCCTTGCCTTCGGTGGCCACGGCCTCGAAGGTGGGGAACCGCCCCTCGGGATCGATGACCGCCTGGATCATGTCCACCGGGAGCGCGTCGGGCAGGTCGCGCTTGTTGATCTGCAGCACCATCGGGATGTGCTCGAGGCTGAGCCCGTACTCCGCCAGATTCTCGCGCAGGTTGCGCATGCTCTCGGCGTTGGCGCGCAGGCGGTTGGAGGCGGAGTCGGCCACGAAGACGATGCCGTCGACGCCGCGCAGGATCAGCTTGCGGCTGGCGTTGTAGAAGACCTGGCCGGGCACGGTGTAGAGGTGGAAGCGGGTCTTGAACCCCTTGACCTCCCCCAGGTCCACGGGCAGGAAGTCGAAGAAGAGGGTGCGCTCGTCCTCGGTGGCCAGCGAGACCATCTCGCCCTTGCGGCCCTCGGGCACGGTCTGGTAGACCCAGCGCAGGTTCGTGGTCTTGCCCGAGAGGCCGGGGCCGTAGTAGACGATCTTGAAGTTGATCTCGCGGTTCGCGAAGTTGATGGTGCTCATGGTCTAGTTTCCAAAGAGGTCGTCCAGCATGGCGTCGGCGGATTCGTGAAAGTCCTTGTCGATGCCCAGTTCCCGGGGCATGACCACGGCGCTGCGGGTGATCTCGTCGAGCTCGCTCGCCGCCTTCTTGCCGAAGAGCTTGACGCGGCCGATCGGGGTGTCGGTGTCGAAGATCATGACGAGCAGGGTCAGGTCGTTGACCTCCTCGACGTAGAGCCCCTGCTTCTCCCCCTGCTTGACCAGCTCGTTGAACTTGGGCTCGCCCAGGAGGTTGGCGAGCGCCTGGGTGGCCGCGGCGTTGCCCGCCACAAGCGTCGCGATGGAGTCGAGCGCGGGCGGGCGCGGGGCCCAGAGGGCCTCGCGATGGGCCAGCACGAAGCCCTTGCGGTCCACCAGCAGCACGTAGCGGACCTGGGCCTGGTCGATCAACTCTTCCAAAACGGACGCCGCCCGGTTGAAGGCGTCGCCGTACAAGGCCACCGTTGGCTCGATCATAGTACGTACAGTTTAGCACGAAGCGCGGCCGCTTCCGCGTTCAGCCCGCGTCGCGCTCGAAACGGGCCACGTCCTCGGCGAGCAGCTCGAGCCCCCCGGCCCAGAAGGCCTCGTCCTCGAGATCGAAGCCGAACCGGGACGCGAGCGCGGCCGCGTCCTCGACGCCGGTGTCCGCGAGCAGCGCGTCGTAGCGCTCGCCGAAGCCCGCGGGGTCGTCCCGGTAGGCGCGGTAGAGGCCGAGGCCGAAGAGCAGCCCGAAGGTGTACGGGTAGTTGTAGAAGTCGCTGCCGTAGTAGTGGGGCTTGACCGCCCACATGTAGGGGTGGCGCGAGGCCAGCGCCTCGCCGTAGGTACGGTCCTGGGCCTCGGTCATCAGCTCGGAGAACTCCTCGGGGGCAAGCTCGCGCCCCGCACGCCGCTCGAAGACCCACGACTCGAAGAGGAAGCGGGCGTGGATGTCGACGACCACCTGCGCCGCGCCGGACAGCCAGGTGTCGAGGATCGCGAGGGCGTCGTCGCCCTCCGCCTCGGCGAGCGCCGCCCGGGTGACCACCGTCTCGTTCATGATCGAAGCCGTCTCCGCGAGCGTCATCGGTGTGCGGCGCAGAAGCGGCGGCCGCCCCGCGAGGCGCAGGTTGTGGTAGGCATGGCCCAGCTCGTGCGCCAGCGTGGAAACCGCGTCGAAGCTGGGGGTGTAGTTGGCGAGGATGCGGCTCGCCCCGCCGCCGACGTGCATGCAGAACGCCCCACCGCGCTTGCCGGAGCGGGGCTCGGCGTCGATCCAGCGCTCACGAAAAGCGCGGTCGGCCAGATCGGCCGCGGCGGGCGAAAAGGCGCGCAGGTGGTCCACGATGAAGGCGCGGGCCTCGTCCCAGCTCCAGCGCCGCCGCTCCTCGGCCACGGGGGCGAAGAGGTCCCACCAGTCGAGGCGCGCCTTGCCCAGCCGGCGCGCCTTGGCCTGGAAGTAGCGCCGCCACACCGGCAGGCTGGCCTCCACCGCGCGCTGCATGGCCGCGAGCGCCGCGCGGGTGATGCGCCGCTCGTGCAGCGTGGGCTCGAGTGCGTCCGTCCAGCCGCGGCGGCGGTTCAGGACGATCCGCGCCCCCTTGACGCCGTTCAGGCTGGCGGCGATCTCGTCGGCGTGCGCCTTCCAGGCGGCCAGCTCGGCCTCGTAGGCCGCCTTGCGCCGCGCCTCGTCGGGATCGTAGGCCAGGTTGCGCAGCGCCGTGATGGGGCGCTCTTCGCCCTCGAAGCGCACGGCGATGCGGCTCGAGACGTTGCCGTAGAGGCGGACCCAGGAGCGCTCGCCCGGCAGGGCCAGCTCGGCGGCCAGCGCCTCTTCCTCCTCGCTCATCTGGTGGGCAGCCCGCACCCGCGCCTCACGCAGCAGCAGGGCGTACTCCCCGGCCCAACCCCCCGGCTCGAAACCGCCCCACCAGGCCACGATGCGCGGCATCCAGCGATCCACGCGCAGCAGCAGGCCCTCGAGCTCGCTGATCCGCGCCGCGGCCGCGCGGTCGCCCGCGTCGGTGGCCTGGCGCAGGTGGACGTAGGCCCGGAGGGGGAGGGCCGCCTCGTGCACCGCGTTCAGGGCCTCGACCACGTCGTGGAAGGCTTCGGGGCCGGTCTCGGCGTCGGCCTGCCCCACCCGGCGCCGCTCCAGGGCCCGGGCGAGGGCGTCGATGCGGCGCTCCAGCGCCGCCCAGTCGGCGAGGAAGCGGTCGTCCTCGGTGGAGTCGTAGAGCGGGGAAAGGTCCCAGCGGGGTAGGCTCGCTTCAGGCATGCCCCACTATAACTGACCAGCGGGTCATACCTTGGGAACGCCGCGCACCCAGCCGAACAACGCCGCGGCGAGGACGCCGCCGCCCCCGATGATGAAGGCCTGCTGGGGCCCGAAGTACTGGGCCAGGAAGCCGCCCAGCATCATGCCCACCAGGGCCGCGCCCCCCATCACCGCCCCCCAGGCGGCCATCACCCGGCCCAGGAAGCGCGGCTCCACCCCCAGCTGGATGAGCGAACGCGCGGGCACGATGAAGATCTGGTTGGTGAAGCCCATGACCGCCAGGAAGACGAGCACCGGCCCCCAGAACTCGAAGACGCCGATCAGCAGTTCGGCCACGCCGAAGACGACGAGTCCGCCCAGAAAGGCCAGCGGCCGGGAGAACCGCTTCGTCACCGTGGTGACCGCGAGCAGGCCGAGGACGGCGCCGGTAGCGAAGGAGGCCTCCATGAAGCCGTAGTACATCGAGCCCAGCTGGTCGTCCCCCCCGGCGAAGACCTGGGTGGCCAGAACCGGCGGCACCGTGGCGTCGATCGCCCCGAACATCGCCGCCGGAGCCAGCACGCCGATCACGTAGCGGGTCACCGGGTTGCTGAGGACGTAGCGCAGCCCGCCGGCCACCATCCCCCAGTACCCGCTCTTGCCCATGCCGTCGCCCGGGGCCGGCAACGGCCGCAGGGTCAAGAGCACCAGCGCCGACAAGGCGAACGAGACCGCGTCGATCCAGAAGGCGGCGTAGGCGCCCAGCAAGCCCACGAGCACGCCCGCGATGCCCATGAAGACCATCTCCAGCGAGCGGCGGGGCAGCTCGATGAGGCTGTTGGCCGCGTCCAGGTCCTCCTTACCCACCAGCTCCGGGACTACGGTGCTCACCGCGGGGTCGCCGATCGACTGCAGCACCCCGATCAGGAGGGCGACGAAGACCCAGCCCGCGACGCTTTGCATGAAAAAGAGCGGCAGCAACGCCACCGCCACCGCCGAAAGCGCCTCCGACCAGAACATGAGCTGTTTGCGGTCGTAGAGGTCGGGCAGCGGCGATAGCAACGGCCCCACGACCATCTTGGCGAAAAACTGCGCGGCGATGACCATGGCCGCGGTGAGCGCCGAGTCGGTCTGGGTGTAGGCCCAGACCGGAATGGCGATGCGGTAGATCTGGCTACCGACCTCGGAGATAAAGTTCGAGATAAACAGACGTGCGAAGTCTGGGTTTTGTAATACCTTCAGCATTGGCTCGGATTATAACGAGACGGCGCGTAAAGTGGCAACCGTTTTAAACTACCTTGACCTGGGTGTGGGCCAGCCGGCTGCCCTCGCGCGCGATCACCACGGCCCCGTCCTCGAGCGGCCAGATCAGCAGGTCGCCCAGCTTGCGGGGCACCGCCCCCGCGGCCCCCACGTAGACGGCGTCGTCGGTCTGCCGCACCGAGAGCACGAGGTTCCCGGCCTTGACGTTGACGGGTTCCCCGGCGATCGTCGAGACCCCCAGCTCGCCGCCCAGGGTCTCTCGCGTCGGCGGGCGGAAGTTGAGCCAGTCGCCGAGGACGCGCAGGAGCCGCTGCCCCTCGGGCTCGAGTCCCAGCGAGGTCGCCACCTCGCGCATCAGCTTGAGGCCGCCCGGGGTGCGCTTCAAGCGGTCCTTGACCACGCCTAGGCCCTTGCGGGCGAAGGCCTCGAGCGTGTCCAGCGAGGCCTCCGGAAACTTCGCCGCCGACTCGGGAGCGAACTCCTCGTAGTTGACGGGGCCCTTGAGGCGCGCCGAGAAGGCCCGCAGCAGCCGCAGGTAGGCGTAGTCCCGGTGGGGGTGCACCAGGTGGGCCAGCACCCGGCCCTCCGAGAGCAACGCGGAGAGCTGCGCCCCCTCGCGCATCTCGAGGCGGACGTGCACGTAGTCGTCGCGCAGGAAGGCCCAGACCTCCCAGTTTTCGTAGGGCACCATCAACGGTTCGCCCGGCTTGAGCGGGCGGTCCTCGTCGGCCACGGTCAGCTGGGTGTGCTCGCCCGCCACGCTGAGCGTCAGCGGCACCCCGCCCAGCGCCAGCCGCGTCGGCATTCGCCGCAGGGTGACCATCGTCGCCTCGCGGTCCAGCTCGTCGAGCTTGGGGCCGGCGCCCGACTCGCCCAAGGGCTCGGGAACGACCGGCATGGCCGCCTCGCCGCGGGGCGCGGGCAGGTAGCGGCGGAGGATGGCGCTCAGGCGCTCGGCCGCGGCCATGAAGCGGCGGCGGTCTTCCTCGGCCACCATGCGCATCCGCCGCTCCTGCGCCGCCACCTCGCGCAGCTTGGCCTCCAGGTCGCGCACCAGCTGCTCGCGTTCGTGGGCGGTGAGGGCGCTGCGCCGGGCCTCGTCGAGCGCCGCGCGCAGCTCCTCGGTGCTGGGGCCCCCGCCGGGCGCGGACAGCGGCAGCGACTCGGGGGTCTCGATGATGCGGCGCAGGAACCGCCGCAGGTACGGCACCACGCCTTCGGGCGGCAGGGGCAGCGGGTAGGTGCGGCCGTCGCCAAGGCGCAGCGCGATCTGGAAGACCTCGCGCAGGAGCGCCGCGGCGATCTCCTCGTCGTCGAGGGTGACCAGAGGGTCGGAAAGCGCGGGGATCGGCTCGCTGAGCGTGAACTTCGAGAGGTTGAAGTCGCGTGCGAAGCTCGGCGCCTGGGCGTAGGCCTCGAAGTTCTGCAAGAAGGCGTAGGCCAGCCGCAGCTCGTAGCGCTGCCCGCCCACCAGGCCCCGCGCGACGCGCTTGAGGTCGCGCCGCAGCCCCGCCCAGTAGACGTCCTCGGCCAGCGCCTGCAGCACCCCCTGGGCGAGGGCGCCTTCGGCCGGAACGTCCTCCTCGAGCGGCAGGTCGACGATGCCCAGGTCGAGCTCGCCCGCGGCGGGCTCGGAGCGGGCCGGCGCCTCGGGGCCGGCCGCCGCGGACGGCTCGGCCGTCTGCAGCTCCCGCCAGCGGCGGTCCTCCTCGCGGAAGCGCTTGGCCAGCGGCCCCGGCAGCTTGGTCTCCAGCAGACGCCGCCGCAGACGCAGGATCGAACCGCGCCCCCCGCGCGGCTCCCGTCCGGCTTCGAGGTCGTCCAGCTTGTAGGCAAAGAGCTCGATAAGGTCGCTCAGTTCGAAGTCCATTCAACGGTTATTATAAAGGGAAGGAGTCCCGCGGCTTATGCACCTTACCGACCGTCTGGAAATCGCCACCGCTTCCAACATTGGCCGCGTCCGGCGCAACAACGAAGACTTCCACCGCGCCGCGGTCTACCCGACGCCCAAGGGCAACCTCCTGGTCGCCGGGGTGGCCGACGGCATGGGCGGCGCGGAGGCGGGCGAGATCGCCTCCAAGATCGCCATCGACAGCCTCAGCGAGGCCGTGCGCGCCTACGCCGACCACCTGGCGAGCCACCGGCCGGGGGTGCCGCTCGACCGGCTCGTGCTCAAGGCGTTCACCCTGGCGCAGCGGCGCATCCGCAACTACGCCGCACGCCACCCCGGCAGCCAGGGAATGGGCACCACGATGACCGCGCTCGTCGCCTTCGAGAACGCCCCCAAGGGCTTCATCGGCCACATCGGGGACTCGCGCGCCTACCGTTACCGCCACGGCGAGCTCAAGCTGCTCACCCAGGACCACTCCTGGGTGGCCCAGCAGGTGCGCATGGGCCGGATGACCGACTGGGAGGCGGAGGAGCACCCCTGGCGCAACATGCTCACCCAGGCCCTGGGCGTGGAGGACGCGGAATTCGAGATCACCCCGGTGGAGCTGGTGCGCGGCGACGTCTACGTCTTCACCACCGACGGGCTGTACAACCTGGTGCCGCCGGAGGAGTGGGTCGTCGACCTGGACCAAAAGGACCTCGAATCCGCGGTAGACTACTGGACAGCCCAAGCGGTGAAGCGCGGCGGTACGGACAACATCACCGTCGTGGCGGTGCGGATACGATGATCGAATACACGGTGGCCCTCTCGCTGTTCCTGTTGACGCTGGTGCTGGCGCTCCGGCTCAACACCTCGCTCATGGCGTTGCTGGGCGTGGGGGTGATCGGCGCGGAGGTGGCGCTGCTGGGCTACGCCGGGGGCGCGGTGGGGCCGGCGCTGGGGCTGGGGTCGCTCGGCCTCGTCGCCTATCCGGTGGCGCTCCGCCCGGCGCGTGCGCGCGGCCGCCGCAAGCGCCGTCCCCGGCGCGCGCGGGGCCCCAAGGCGCGCCGCAACCCGACGCTGCGGGAGACGACCGCCCCCGAGCTCGAGCGCCGCTACGAGATCCTCGACCGCATCGGCATCGGGGGCATGGCCTCGGTCTACAAGGCCCGCCGCAAGAGCGACGGGCGCATGGTGGCGCTCAAGATCCCCCAGGAAAAGTTCGTCAGCGACACCCGCTTCGTCAAGCGCTTCCACCGCGAGGCCGAGGTGCTGCAGAAGCTCAAGCACCCCAACATCGTGCGCGTCTACGACCACGGCGCCTTCGGCGACACCCACTACATCGCCATGGAGTTCCTCGACGGCGAGGAGCTGGACCGCCTCATCGAGAACCGCCGGCTCACCGTACCCGCGGCCATCAACATCATGCGCCACGTCGCCGACGCGCTGCGCCACATCCACGCCCAGGGGATCATCCACCGCGACATCAAGCCCGGCAACATCATGATCCTGCGCAGCGCCATCGACGAGGAGGGGCGCGTCGACCCCAAGGGCGTGCGCCTCATGGACTTCGGCATCGCCGCGGGCAAGGTGCTCACCCGGTTGACGATCACCGGCGCGCGCATCGGGACCCCGGTCTACATGAGCCCCGAGCAGGCCAAGGGGCAGCGCATCGACCACCGCTCCGACATCTACAGCCTGGGAATCGTCTTCTACGAGAGCCTTACCGGGCAGGCGCCCTTCCAGGGCGGCTACGAGTCGGTGATCCACCAACAGATCTACGAGCTGCCCACGCCCCCCAAGCAGCTGAACCCCGAGATCCCCGCCCCGATCAACGACCTGATCATGCGCATGCTGGCCAAGGAGGCCGACAAGCGCCCCACCCTCGAGGAGGTCATCGAGACCCTCAAGGGCAAGTTCAAGGACACCCAGGAGCTCTCGCGCCCCTTCTACCTGGCCGTGGCCGCCGAGGCCAAGCGCGGTTCGATCCGCCTGCTTGAGCCCGACGGCACCCCGCTGAAGCTGTTCTCGGGCGTGGGCACCGCCCCCGGCATGTTCGCCTCGCCGCCGCTCGACCTGACCGTGGACCGCGAGGGGCACGTCTGGATCACCGTCTTCGAGTACGGCTCGGGGCAGAGCCGCATGGTCCACCGCTTCAGCCCCGAGGGCAAGCTCGTCGCCTCGATCGGCCCCTACGGCGTCAAACCCGGCGAGTTCCTCTACCCCGCCTCGGTGACGGCCTCGGAGCTGGGCGAGCTGCTCGTCCTCGACAGCGAGAACCACGTCATCCAGCGCTTCAACCTCGAGGGCACCCCGCTGGGGCGCTTCGGGGGCAAGGGGGCGGGCAAGGGCCAGTTCAACACCCCGCGCAAGATCGTGGCCAGCCGCCACTTCCTCTACGTGCTCGACTACGGCAACCGCCAGGTGCAGCGCTTCTCGCTGGAGGGCCGCTACCTTTCGCGCTACGCCTTCCGCAAGAGCAAGGGCTCGGACGAGCTGCGCGTGCTCTCGGGCCTCGGCATCGACGAGGCCGACCACCTCTACATCTTCGACGCCGACGCCCAGAAGATCCGCAAGCTCGACCCCGAGGGCAAGGTCATCCAGAGCCTGGCCCTGCCGGCGATGCAAAACGAAGACCCGCTCAGCTTGGTGGACGTCGTCGTCGACAGCCTGGGCATCCTCTACGCGGCCCGCAGGGGCTCGGACCGCATCCATCGCTTCTCGGCCGACGGGGAGCCGCTCGAGCCGATCGAGGTCTACGCGCCGGTGCGCGGCCTGGCGCTTTGGAAGAACCCCAACCCCGGCGGCTAGCGGCCGTAGGGGTCGAAGATGCGCGCGTACTCGTCGAGGGCGTACCGGTCGGTCATCCCCGCCATGTAGTCGCAGACGGCGCGGAACAGCCCTTCCTCCTCGGCGGCGGTCTGCACCCCGGGCGGCAGCATCTCGGGCATCTGGGTGTAGGCCTCGAAGAGCCGTTCGAGGACGTGCTTGGCCTTGGCCACCTGGCGCACGATGTGGAAGTGCCGGTAGAGGTTGGCGTAAAGGAAGGCGCGCAGCTCGGCCATCTGCGCCCCCAGCCGCTCCGAGTAGCGGGCCAGCGGCACGGGGAAACGCCGCACGTCGTCGAGGCTCTCGATGCCCTCGGCCCCGATCACGGCGTCGGTGGCCGCGACCACGTCGGTGATCATCAGGCCCAGCAGCTCGCGGATGAAGACCCGGCGGTCGAACTCGGAGAGGCGGCCCAGGTCGAGCTCCAGCTCGGCGGCGAGCTCGCGCAGCACCTCGACCTCGGCGAGCTGCTCTGGGCGAAGCAGCCCCGACCGCAGACCGTCGTCGAGGTCGTGGGCGTTGTAGGCGATCTCGTCGGCCAGGTTGACGATCTGCGCCTCCAGCGTGGGGCGCAGCTGCGGCTCGTAGTCCTCGGCCGAGGGAAGGTCGTAGACGGTCTCGTGCTTGACGATGCCCTCGCGCACCTCCCAGGTGAGGTTGAGCCCGCGGAAACCGGGGTAGCGGCGCTCGAGCCAGGTGACGATGCGCAGCGACTGCTTGTTGTGGTCGAACCCCCCGTGGGCCTCCATCAGCTCGGCCAGCACCCGCTCCCCGGCGTGGCCGAAGGGGGGGTGCCCCAGGTCGTGGGCCATGGCCACGACCTCGGCCAGGTCCTCGTTCAACCCCAGCGCCCGCGCCAGACTGCGCGCGACCTGGGCGACCTCTAGGGTGTGGGTCAGCCGGGTGCGGTAGTAGTCGCCCTCGTAGTTGACGAAGACCTGGGTCTTGTACTCCAGCCGCCGGAACGCGGTGGTGTGGAGCACCCGGTCCCGGTCCTTCTGGAAGGGCGTGCGGTAGGCCGACTCGGGCTCGGGGTGCGCGCGACCGCGGGTTCGGGAGGCCCGCATCGCGTAGGGCGCCAGCACGCGGTCCTCGAGCTCGGTGAGCCGCTCTCGGGTGTAACGCATGGCTTCAGTCTAACGAAAAGGCCGGCGCCGCGGCGCCGGCCCTCTTCTTCGCGGGTTCCTAGACGTTGAAGCCGAACATGCGCATCTGCTTCTTTCCCTCTTCGCTCATCTTCGCAGGCGTCCAGGGCGGGCTCCAGACGAAGTCGACGTTCACCCCTTTGACCCCGGGCACCCGCATCACCGCGAGCTCGGCGTCGGCCTTGATCATGTCCTGCACCGGGCAGCCGATCGCGGTCAGCGTCATGTCGATGTCGACAATGCCGTTCGGCTTGACGTCGACGTTGTAGATCAGGCCCAAGTCCACGACGTTGATCGGGATCTCGGGGTCCTTGACCACCTTGAGGGCCTCGAGGATCTGCTCTTTGGTGGGCAGCTCGGCGTTTTCGGGAGCCGCGGCGGGGCTCTGGGTCTCCTCGCTCATGGGTCCAGTATACCCGAGTGGGGTACTCAAGTATAGCCCTCGGGGACGGGCGTGCGGCTAACCCAACGCCGGGCGGCTGCTGCCCAGGTAGGCCCGCTTCTTGCGCAGCTCCTCGGCAACCAGTTCGGCGAGGTCGCGCACCTCCGGCCCGCCCTCGGTCCCCGCCGCCTCGGTCTCGAACATCTGGGTACAGAAGGGGCAGGCGGTGGCGATCACCTCGGCCCCGGTGCCCACGAGCTCGCGGTAGCGGTTCTCGGGGATGCGCTCCGCGCCCGGGGCCTCCTCCTTCCAGAACATCGCGCCGCCGGCCCCGCAGCAGAAGGCGTTCTCGCGGTTGCGGCCCGGGTCTTCGACCACGAAGCCGAGCGCACCCACGACGTCGCGCGGGGCTTCGTACTGGCCGTTGTGGCGGCCCAGGTAGCAGGGGTCGTGGAAGGTCGCCTTGGCGCCGGCGTCGAAGGGTTTGACGTCGAGCCGCCCCTCGGCGAGGAGCTGCTCGATGAAGGCGCTGTGGTGGACCACCTCGTACTCCCCGCCGAACTGCGGGTATTCGTTGCCGATGGTGTGCATGCAGTGGGGGCAGGTGGTCACGATCTTCTTCGGCGCCACCTCGTTCAGGGTGGCCACGTTCTCGGTGGCCAGCTGGAAGAAGAGGTACTCGTTGCCCGCGCGCCGCGCCGAGTCGCCGGTGCACTTCTCCCGCGTGCCCAGCACCGCCCAGTCCACGCCGGCGGCGTTGAGGATCTCGGCCATGCTGCGCGCGATCTTCTGGGCCCGCGGGTCGTAACTGGCGGCGCAACCCACCCAGTAGAGCACCTCGGGGTGCGGGTTCTCGGCGGTGGTGGGGACCTTGAAGTCGAGCCCCTCGGCCCAGTCCAGGCGCTTTTCCTGGCTGATGCCCCAGGGGTTGCCGGCCCGTTCCATCCCGCGGAAGGCGTTTTGCAGCTCGGCGGGGAAGTCGCCCTCCATCAGCACCCGCTCGCGGCGGATGTCGACGAGGTGCAGCATCTGCTCGTTGCCCACCGGGCAGACCTCGACGCAGGCCATGCAGGTGGTGCACGACCAAAGCGCGTCGGCGTCGAGCGCGAACTCGAGCAGCGGGCGCGGGCTCGCCTCACCGGCGGCAAAGGCCGGCAGGATGTCGTTGAACTCGTAGCGCTCGTTGATGATCAGGGCCGCGGGGTTGAGCGCCTTACCGGTGACGTTGGCCGGGCAGACGTCGGCGCAGCGGTTGCACATGATGCAGGCGTAGGGGTCGATCAGCCGCGGCCAGCTGAAGTCCTCGAGCCGGGCCGCCCCGAACGACTCGGCCGTCTCGTCCTCGAAGTCGATGGGGTCGAGGACCCCCGGCTTCTCTGCGCGGAAGGTGAGTTTGAAGGCCGAGACCATCAGGTGGATGTGCTTGGAGCGGGGGAAGTATGGGATGAAGGCGAGGATCGAGCCGATCGCGCCCCACCAGAAGACGTGCTCGAGCACGACCAGGCCGCCCTCGCCCATGCCGGCCAGCGCCCCCGCCAACGCCGAGGCGACGGGCTGGTAGGGGTCGGCGCCCTCGAGCGCCAGCTGCGCGGCCTTGGAGAGCAACCGCGAGCCCACGTGGAAGGTGATGAAGGCCCCGACGATCGCCGAGTCGCGGGGAATGCCGGCGGCCACCTTCTCGTGCAGCTTGACGCGGGGGTTGAAGGTAAACTCGGGCGGCTTCAGCACGAAGCGGCGGATCATCAGGCCGACGATGCCCACCAGGATGGCGGCGGTCAGCAGGTCGGCGAGGAGGTTGTAGGGGTTCCACCAGCCCCCGACCGCGTGCAGACCGAAGAGGCCCTCAAGCACGTCGACCAGGTTGACGGCCAGGTAGTAGATGAAGCCGTAGAAGACGAGGGCGTGCAGCGCCGAGACCAGCGGCCGGCGCTTGAAGACGGTCCGCTGGGTGACGAAGAGCCAGAGCGCGTGGCCGATCCGTTCGGGCAGGCGGTCGAGGCGGCCGGGCGCCGGCTTGCCGCGCGCGACCGCCTTGTAGATGCGCCAGAACCCGATTCCGCCGAAGTAGCCCGAAGCCAGCAACGCCAGGACGAACAGCAGTTTTTCCAACGGCGACAACATAGCGACCCCCTCGTCTTATACTCGGTTCAATATTAACAGACCCCGTTGGGACAAGTTTACCGCGCCGCGCTAGCGGACGACGTAGAGCCAGGCTACGACCACGCCGAGGATCGCGCCCATCAACACCTCGAGGTAGGTGTGCCCCAACAACTCCTTCAGCGGTTTGGGCTTGAAGCCCTCGTGCAGCACCGCCCGCAGCTCCTCGACCAGGTCGTTGAGCAGCTCGGCCTGCTGGCCGGCCGCCCGCCGGATCCCGGTGGCGTCGTACATCACGATCAGCGCGAAGACCAGGGCGACCGCGAAGGCGACGCTGTCGAGCCCCGCGACGAAGCCCACCCCGGTCGCGAGCGCCGTCACCATCGCCGAGTGGCTGCTGGGCATGCCCCCCGACTCGAGCAGGCGCTCCCACGACCAGCGGCGCTCGAAGAGGTAGTGGATCACCAGCTTGAGGCCCTGGGCCACGAGGTTGGCGATCAACGCGGCCCACAGCACCTCGTTGGCCAGGAGCGCCTTCATCCCCGGCGCCACCTCGCCGCCTGCACCGTGTTCGCGAGCAGCATGGCCACGGTCATCGGCCCCACTCCCCCGGGCACCGGGGTGTAGGCCGAGCTCTTCGCCCAGGCCTCGGGGTCGACGTCGCCCACCAGCCGGTCGCCCACGCGGTTGACGCCCACGTCCACCAGCACCGCGCCCTCGCGGACCATCTCCGGCGTGATCGTGCCGGGCCGCCCCACCGCGGCCACCAGCACCTCGGCGCGGCGGGTCACCGCCGCCAGGTCGCGGGTGCGCGAGTGCGCGACCGTGACCGTGGCGTTGCGCCCCAGCAACAGCGCCGCCAGCGGCTTGCCGACGATGTTGCTGCGCCCCACCACGACCGCCTCCTTGCCCTCGAGCCCGATCCCGTAGTGGTCGAGGATGCGCAAGATCCCCGAGGGGGTGCAGGGGCGCAGCGCGCGCCCGCCGGACCAGAGCCGCCCCACGTTGAAGGGGTGGAAGCCGTCCACGTCCTTGGCGGGGTCGATGGCCTCCAGCACGGCCTGGGCGTCCACGTGCGCCGGCAGCGGCAGCTGCACCAGGATGCCGTCCACGTCGGCGTCGGCGTTGAGCCGGGCGATCAGCTCGAGCAGCTCCTCCTGGGCGGTGCCCTCGGGCAGGGCGATCACCTGGCTGTCGAGGCCCAGCTCCCGGGCCCGCTTGTCCTTGAGCCGGGTGTAGGAGACCGAGGCCGGGTCCTCGCCCAGCCGCACGACCCGCAGCGCCGGCGTGTAGGCGAGGCCCGCCAGCACCTCACGCAGCTCCGCGTATACGGATTTCGCAACCTCGTGACCGCTCATCCGTGTGGGCACGTCGTTCTCCTCTCAGTCCTTCTTGGGCGCGGCGGTGAGCTCCCCCGCGTCGATGCGCCGCTTGAGCCGCGCGAGCACCCCGTTGACGAACTTTCCGGAGTCTTCCCCGCCGTACTTGCCCGCGATCTTGACGGCCACCTCGATCAGCGGCGCGAAGGGGGTGTCCTCGTAGAGCATCTCGTAGGTGGCCAGCCGCAGCACCGCCAGGTCGGTCTTGGACATCTGTCCGAAGTCCCAGCCCTCGACGGTCTCGGCCAGGATGCGGTCCACCTCGGCGGCGCGGCGGGCGAAGCCTTCCACGAGGCGGCGCGCGAAGGCCCGCCCCTCCTCGTCGAGCTCCTCCCCCTCGAGCGCGTGCCGCCAGGCCTCCTCCAGCGGCACGTCGCCCTGGAGATGTTCGAACAGCACCTTGAAGGCCAGCTCGCGCGCCCTACGCCGCATGCTCCCCCTCGGCGGTCACGTCGGCGAAGACCACGTCCACGGCCTCCACCTTGAGCCCGGTCGTGGCCGTGAGGACGTCGTAGACGGTGCGCTGCACCTGCTCGGCCAGCTCCCGCAGGGGCTCGCCGTAGCGGGCCACCAGCTGCAACTCCACGCGGATGCGTCCCTCCTCCCGGGAGATGCGCACCGGACGGCCCCGGCGGCCCGAGAGCACGTCGCCCACGCTGCGGCCGCCGCCGCTGGCGAGGCGCGCGCCTTCGAGCCCCTCGAGGCTCAGGGTGATGATGCCGATGATCGCCGCGTCGCTGAGCTCGTACTCCACCATGGCTCCACCTTACCGCATCGCCCGCTCACTCCGACATGCGGCGCGCGATGAAGTTGGTGTAGATCGCGCCGCGGCGGAAGAAGGCGTTGTCGAGCACCTTCTTGTGGAAGGGGACGGTCGTCTTGAGGCCCGGGCCGTCCACGACGGTCTCGGCGAGGGCCCGCTTCATGCGCCGGATGGCCTCCTCGCGGTCGGCGCCCCAGACGATCACCTTGCCGATGAGCGAGTCGTACTGGCTGGGGATGGCGTAGCCGGTGTAGACGTGGGAGTCGATGCGCACGCCGTTGCCACCGGGCCAGAGCAGGGTCTCGATCTTGCCGATCGAGGGCCGGAAGTTGCGATCGGGGTCCTCGGCGTTGATCCGCACCTCGATGGCGTGGCCGCGGGCCTCGATCTCTTCCTGGCGCAGGCGCAGCCCCTCGCCGGCGGCGATGCGGAACTGCTCGGCCACCAGGTCGACCCCGGTGATCATCTCGGTGACCGGGTGCTCGACCTGGATGCGGGTGTTCATCTCGATGAAGTAGTAATGGCCCTCGCGGTCGACCAGAAACTCGAGCGTCCCCGCGGAGGTGTAGCCGATGTGCTCGGCCAGCTTGACCGCGGCCGAGACCAGGCCCTCGCGCACCTCGTCGGGGAGGATCGAGGGGGCCTCTTCGAGCAGCTTCTGGTGCCGCCTTTGGATCGAGCAGTCGCGCTCCCACAGGTGCACCACCCGCTCGCCGTCGCCCAGCACCTGAACCTCGACGTGTTTGGGCTCTTCGACGTACTTCTCCAGGTAGATCTCGGGGTTGCCGAAGGCGGCGCGGGCCTCCTCCTGCGCCTGCAGCACCGCGTTCTCGAGGTCTTCGGGGTTGTGCACCACGCGCATGCCGCGGCCGCCGCCGCCGGCCGACGCCTTGAGAATGACGGGGTAGCCGATCTCGGAGGCGGCCGCGAGGGCCTCCTCCACGCTCTCAAGCGCGTCGGTGCCCGGCACGATCGGCACCCCCGCCTCGCGGGCGATGCGGCGCGCCGTGGCCTTGTCGCCGAGCATGCGCATGTTCTCGGGCGTGGGCCCGATGAAGGTGATGCCGTGCTCGGCGGTCATCTCCGCGAACTGGGCGTTCTCGGCGAGGAAGCCGTAGCCGGGGTGGATGGCGTCGGCGCCGCTGATGATGGCGGCCGAGAGGATGTTGGGGATGTTGAGGTAGCTCTGCTGGGGGCTGGCCGGCCCGATGCAGATGGCCTCGTCGGCTAGCAGCACCGGCAGGCTGTCCGCGTCGGCCTTGGAGTGCACCACCACGGTGCGCACGCCCAGCTCCCGGGCGGCGCGCAGGATGCGCAGGGCGATCTCGCCGCGGTTGGCGATGAGGACTTTCTTGAACATACGCCCCCTAGGCCGGCTCGACGAGGAAGAGCGGCTGGCCGTACTCGACGGGTTCGCCGTCTTCGACCAGGATCTTGCGGACCACGCCGGAGACCTCGGACTCGATCTCGTTGAAGAGCTTCATCGCCTCGATGATGCAGACGACCTGCCCTTTTTCGATGCGGTCGCCCACGTTCACGAAGGGTTCGGCGTCGGGGGCGGGTTTGCGGTAGAAGGTGCCCACGATGGGCGCGGTGATCTCGACGCAGCCGGGGCATTCGCCCGCCTCGGGCGCGGCCTCCGCCGCCGGCTCGCCCGCGGCCGCGGGCGCGGGCGCCTCGGCCGCCGGGGGGGGCGCCGCCGGAGCCGGAGCGGCCGGAGCGGCCGCCGGGGCCGGCGCCGGAGCGGGCGCGGGGGGCGGCGCGGGCACGCTGCGCCGCACCGACAGCTTGAAGTCGGGGGTCTCGAGCGTCAGTTCGTCGGTTTCGGTGGCCACCATCGCCTGCAGGATGGCCTTGATCTCCTTGGCGTTCACGTGCGCCTCCCTAGGCCCGGCCGGCGTACTCGCCGGTGCGGGTGTCGATCTTGATGACCTCGCCGGCCTCGATGAAGAGCGGGACGTTGACCACCGCTCCGGTCTCGAGGGTGGCGGGCTTGGAACCGCCCGAGGCGGTGTCGCCCTTGATGCCGGGCGGGGCCTCGGTGACCTCGAGCTCGACGACGGTGGGCGGCGTGACCTTGATCACCCGGCCGTCGTAGACGTCGGCGATCAGGGTGATGCCTTCCTTGAGGAACTTCCCGGCCTCGCCCGCGGCCGCCTTGGGGACGTGGTACTGCTCGTAGGTCTCGAGGTCCATGAGCACCAGATCGTCGCCCTCGGGGTAGAGGTACTGCATCTCCCGCGCCTCGACGAAGATGTCCTTCAGCTTCTCGCCGGAGTTGAAGGTGCGCTCGACGGTGGCGCCGGTCTCGAGGTTCTTGAACTTGGCCACCACCTTGGCGCCGCCGCGGCCGATCTTCTGGTGCTGATAGTCGACGCACTCCCACAGGGCGCCGTCCATCTCCACCTTGGTGCCGGGTCTCAGGTCGGTTACGCTGATCATGCAGGTGAGCCTCCAATCCGCATTTTATTCGCTTCCGGTGAAGCGGGTGACGTTGGGCCCCAGGCCCAGGCGATCGATGTACTCGAGGTAGTCGCGCTCGTCGAGCGGGTACTTGCCGGCAAGGGCCACGATCACGCCCTCCATGACGTTGGTGCCGAAGCTGCGGCCGCCCAGGCGGGGGGTGGTGGTGATCAGCATCGCCGCGCCGCGTGCGCGCAGCATCTCCACGTCCTCTTCGGTCGTGGTGTTGGTGAGCACGACCTTGCCCGCGATGGACGGGGGCATGAAGCGCTTGATGTAGAGGAAGTCGCCGGCGATCACGTCGGCCCAGTCGTAGTACTTGCCGCGCCAGTCCTGGATCTGCTTCTCCTGCTTCTCGCCCGTGGGGTAGAGCATCTTGAAGGGCAGCTGGGTGAAGACGGGCAGCAGGATGCGGGCGAGGATGCGCAGCCCCCGGAGGGTGCGGATGGGCACGGGCACGCCCAGGCCGAAGATCAGGTCGCCGAAGACCATCTCCGCGCCGTGCTCCCACAGCGCCTCGGCCATGCCGAAGCGGTCGACCGCGGAGGTCATGACCACCTTGCGCTCCTTCCAGGAGAGCTCGGCGTCGAGGTCGTGCACCACCTTGCGCTCGAGGGTGTGCTTGAGCCCCGAACCGTCGACGACCGGCGTTTGCTTCGCGGCGCGCGCCAGTTTCAGGGCGTCGCGGATGGTGTAGCGGCGGCCCGCGGCGTAGAGGTAGAGGTCGATGCCGCCAAGCCCGATCGCGGCCACCTCGGGGTCGGCATCGAGCTGCTGGATGAGCTGGATGGCCTTCTCGAAGCTGCCGTCGGTGCCGATGCGCTCGATGGAAAAGCGCCGGCCCAGGAACTCGGCCTCGGTCTTGGAGTCGCGCTTCGACGACCCGATGGATACACTGACGACCCTTTTCATAGGCTACCTTTCCAGCAGGGCCTTCATCCGCTCGGCCACGTGCTCCGCGGTGAAGCCCAGTTCGCGGTAGACGACCTCGCCGGGGGCGCTGGCCCCGAAGCGGTCGAGGCCGATCACCTCGTCGGCGTAGCGCTCCCAGCCCAGCGTGGCCCCGGCCTCGACGGCGAGCGCCGGCAGCTCGGGCGGCAGCACCGCGCGCCGGTAGGCGGCGTCCTGGGCCTCGAAGGCCTCGAAACAGGGCAGGCTGACGACGCGGACGGGCAGCCCCTCGGCCGCCAACCGCTCCTGCGCGGCGAGCGCCAGGGCCACCTCGCTGCCGGTGGCGACGAGGACGCCGCGCGGCGGATCCGAGGGTTCGCTGAGGACGTACCCCCCCTTCAGGGCCTCCTCGGCCGGGGCGTAGCGCCCGCGGTCGAGCACCGGCAGCCCCTGGCGGGTGAGGATCAGCGCGGTGGGGCCGGAGGTGCGCTCGAGCGCCATCCTCCAGGCCACGGCGGTCTCGGCGGCGTCGGCGGGGCGGATCACCCACAGGTTTGGCAGCGCCCGCAGGCTCATCAGGTGCTCGACGGGCTGGTGGGTGGGGCCGTCCTCGCCGATGGCGATCGAGTCGTGGGTCCAGACGTAGACGACGGGGGTGCCCATCAGCGCCGCCAGGCGCACCGCCCCGCGCATGTAGTCGGAGAAGACCAGGAAGGTGCCGCCGTAGGGGCGGAAGCCCCCGTGCAGCGCCAGCCCGTTCAGGATCGCCCCCATCGCGTGCTCGCGCACGCCGTAGTGGATGTAGCGGCCCGTCGGGTTCTCGGGCGAGAAGTCGGCCATGTCGGGGGCCTTGGTGTTGTTCGAGGGCGTCAGGTCGGCCGAACCGCCGAGCAGCTCGGGCAGGTGAGGCGAGAGCGCGGCCAGCACCTGGCCGCTGGCCTTGCGGGTGGCCACCTTGGCGTCCGCCTCGAAGCGCGGCAGGCGCTCGCGCCAGCCCGCGGGCAGCGCCCCCTGGACGACCCTGCGGGTGAACTCCTCGCCCAGCTCGGGGAACTCCCAGCTGTAGGCCTCGAAACGCTGTTCCCAGGCCTCCTGGGCCGCGAGCCCCTTGTCCAGGGCGCGGCGGTAATGGGCGTAGACCTCCTCGGGGATCTCGAAGGGGCCGTAGGGCCAGCCCAGCTTCTCACGGGCGGCCGCCAGCGCCTCCTCACCCAGCGGCGCTCCGTGGGCGTCCGGAGTGTCCTGCTTGGGGCTGCCGAAGCCGATGTGGGTGCGCACGGCGATCAGCGTCGGGGCGGCGGTGTGGGCCCGGGCGACCTCGATGGCCGCGCGGATCTCGCCGGTGTCGTTGCCGTCCTCGACGATCAGGGTCTGCCAGCCGTAGGCCTTGTAACGCGCCAGCACGTCCTCGCTGAAGGCCAGCGAAGTGGAACCGTCGATGGAGATGCGGTTGTCGTCCCAGAGGACGATCAGCTTCCCCAGCTTCCAGTGCCCCGCGAGGCTCGAGGCCTCGGAGGCGACGCCCTCCATCAGGTCGCCGTCGGAGGCGATCACGTAGGTGTGGTGGTCGACGATCTGGAAACGCTCGCGGTTGAACTCGGCCGCGAGCTTGAACTCGGCGAGGGCCAGCCCCACGGCGGTGCTGATCCCCTGCCCCAGGGGCCCGGTCGTCACCTCGACGCCCGGGGTGTGGCCGTACTCGGGGTGGCCCGGCGTCTTCGAACCCCACTGGCGGAAGCGCTTCAGCTCCTCGAGCGGCAGGTCGTAGCCGCTGAGGTGCAAGAGCGCGTAGAGCAGCATCGAGCCGTGGCCCGCCGAGAGCACGAAGCGGTCGCGGTCGGGCCAGCGCGGGTCGGCGGGGTTGTGCTTGAGGAAGTCGTGCCAGAGCACGTAGGCCATCGGCGCCGCGCCCATGGGCATGCCCGGGTGGCCCGACTTCGCCGCCTCCACCGCGTCGGCGGCCAGGAACCTTAGCGCGTTGATCGCAAGCTTTTCGATGGGGGTTTCTTGCGTCATCGCCGCCTATCATACCAGCCGGAGCCTAGCCGATCGCCTTCTTGATGATCTCGGGGGCGAACTCCGCGAGGGCGCGCACCAGCCCGGTCACCCCGCGGGCGCGGCCGGGGGTGATGTAGACCGGCACGCCCCGGGCCAGCGCCTCGGCCCGGACCGGCTCGGAGAGGTCGTGCCCCACGTAGGAACTGACGATGATCACCCCGTGGGCGCGGCTCAGCCGGCTCTGGATGCGGCGCAGGCTCTCGCGCGCCGCGGTGGTGGAGTCGGAGTCGAACCAGTCGACCCTGAGGCCCAGCTCTTCGAGCCGCGGCTTGAGGCGGCTGCGCAGCTGGGTGTGGCCGCCGAGGACGATCAGGTACTCCCCCGAAAAGCGCGGCAGGTCCGCGGTCATCACGCTCTTGGGGGTCTGCCCCGCGAGCGCGTCGGGGGCGCCTTCGAGCTCGGCGAGCTTGGCCGAGGTCGCCTTCAGCTCGGCGAGGTAGAGCTCGAGCTCGGGGTCGTGGGGGTTGAGGAAGAGGAGGTTGCGCAGCACCTCGCGCGCCAGCTCCAGGTCCTTCTCCTGGTAGTAGGCGGCCTCAAGGGCGCGCTTCCAGACGGCCTGCGCCTCGGTGAAGCGCCCGAGGCGTTCGTACTGTTCGGCCAGGTCGAAGAGGAGGCCGAGCACGTGGGGCCGGCGCTCGACCTCGGCTTCGAGCACCGCCAGCGCCTCCTGCGCGCGCCCCTGCTGGTTGAGCGCCCCCACGTAGGCGGTCAAGGCGCGCTCCGCTTCCTCCTCGGCGGCGAAGGGGCGCGAGAGCCGGTAGGCCTGTTCCAGCGCCTCGGGTCCGGCGCCGGGCGTGCGCGCGAGCGCGTCCCACAGGACCCGGAAGGCCTCCCACGCGCCCTCCAGGGCCTCGATCAGGCGCACCAGGTCGCCGGTGCGCGCCCGCGGCAGCTCGGCCAGGCCGGTCTCGCGCAGGGCGCCCAGGAACTCGCGCGCCAGCACCTCCTCCCCCGCCTCGGCGGCCCGCTCCGCGAGCTCGAGCAGGCGGCCCGGCGGGTAAGGGTGGAAGGCGTGGGCCCGTTTGTGCGCCCCCAGCACCTGGGGCAGCGGGGCCTCGAGGCGCTCGAGCACTTCGGCCAGCAGCCGGTAGGCGGCCCCCACCGGAGCCCCGCGCGCGGCCCGCGCCGCCTGCTCCAGGAGCCGGCGCGCCTCCTCGTACCGCCCCTGTTCGTAGCGCAACCGCCCCAGCGCCATCAGCGCCAGCGGTTCCTCGCTGCGCGCCACCGCGTCGGTCAGGTAGGGCTCGACGGCCTCCAGGTCGGCCTGCTCGATCGTCTCGACCTCGTCCACGTCGCGGATGCGCAGGTGCGCGAGCGCCAGCCCCACCGCGCCGCTGACCTCGCCCAGGTCGTAGAGGCGGCGGGCGTAACGCTCCGCGCGCGCCCAGAGCCGCTGCCCCAGCGCCGCGTGCAGGCCCAGGTAGAGCAGCTCGCGGGTGAGGAAGTCGCGCGAGAGGTCCTCGGCGAACTCCACCCGGCGGCTCACCTCGGCCAGCCGCCCCGCGCGCAGGTCGCGGAACAGCTTCTCCGAGAAACGCTCGAGCACCGCCTCGAGCTCGGGGGGACGCTCGCTCTCGAGCCGGGCGAAGGCGCGCAGCGCGTCGGCTTCCCGGCCCGCCTGGGCGTACGCCCGGGCGAGGAGCCGCAGCCGCTCGGGGTCGCGCGCCGCCCGGCGTTCGAGCCGCTCCAGCGCCTCGGCTCCGCGGCCCAGCTCGACCAGCGCCCGCGCCCGCAGGTCGCGGGCCTCCTCGCCGGCGGCCTGGACCAGCGCCGCCTCGGCCTCGCGCCAGCGCCCCAGCGCCGCCAGCGCCCGGCCGCGCAGCTCCGCGGCCTCGTCGCCCTCCACGCCCTCGAGCAGCTCCAGCGCTGCCCGCGCGTCGCCGGCGGCCAGCGCCGCCCGCGCCCGCGCACCGCGGTCCGCCGGCGGCTCCTCCGCGGGGGCGTCCGGCGCGGGGCGGCGCGCGCCCAGGGACCGCGCGTCGCGCAGCGTCGCTCCGCGGCGGGCGCCGATCAGCACGTAGTCGCCGGAACCGTGCCGCTCCACCTCCTCGAAGCCCATCGCCTCCAGCAGGCGCTCGAAGGCGGCGGGGTGCTTGCCCAGGAAGGGGCCGTGGCCGTAGAGGACCCGGCCGCCGGGCGCGAGCACCCGCCCCAGCCGCTCGAGGCGCTCGCAGAGCTCGAAGGCGCGGTAGA
Organism: Oceanithermus profundus DSM 14977; assembly: GCF_000183745.1. Lineage (NCBI taxonomy): Bacteria > Thermotogati > Deinococcota > Deinococci > Thermales > Thermaceae > Oceanithermus > Oceanithermus profundus. The sequence continues at coordinate 1,682,343 of NC_014761.1, forward strand.
ACGCGGCGTCGTCTTCGAACTCGGGGGGCAGGTCGGTGCGCAGGTAGCCCTCGGGGAGGACCGAGAGCAGCAGCACCGCGTCGTAGGGTTCCGCGGGCTCGAACGTCTCCCACCAGTCCGTGTGCCAGCGGACCTCGAGCCCCAGCTCCCGGCCCACCCCCTCGCCGCGGCGCACGGCCTCGGGCAGGGGCTCGAGGGCGTGCCACTCCAGCTCGGGGCGCTGCAGCGCCAGCGCGTGCACGAGCGCTCCGGTGTAGGCCCCCACCTCGAGAACGCGGCCGCCCGCGGGCAGCAGTTCGGGCACCACGCGCGCGTAGAACTGCAGGAAGGGGTAGTGCAGGGCGTAGACCAGGGCCTCGAGCCGGTGCGGTCCCGGCTCGAGCGTCCGCCCGTAAAATCTTCGCACCGCCTCGCGGCCGGGCTCGCCGAGGTAGGCCTGCCAGGCGGCGAGGACCGGCTTGCGCTTCTTCGGGGTGCCGATGCGCTTGGCCAGCTCGCTTTCGAAACGGCCCGGAGCCACCAGCCCGGAAACCTGGTACCGCTCGCGCAGGAAGCGCTTGAGATCGAAGTCCATGGCGTACGCCCCCATTCTACGCCGCTCAGTAGCCTTCGCGGACCACGTTGAACAGCGGCGCGCCGCGCAGGTAGCGCGCCACCTGCGCCCGCACCAGGGCGAAGCCGCGCGCCCGCAGCCGCGGCGAGCTGCCGGCCAGGTGCGGGGTGATCCAGACCCCGGGCGCGCGCCAGAGCGGGTGGTCCTGGGGCAGGGGTTCGGGATCGGTCACGTCGAGCGCGGCGCGCACGCGGCCGGCGCGCAGCGCCTCCAAGAGCGCGCCCGTGTCCACCAGGGCGCCGCGGCCGGCGTTGACGAGCAGGGCGCCGGGCTTCATCCGCTCCAGGAAGGCGGCGTCCACCAGCCCCCGGGTCGCCGGGGTGAGCGGCAGCAGCAGCACCACGGCGTCGGCGTGCGGCAGCAGCTCCGGCATCGCCTCCAGGGTGCGCACCCCGGCGCGCGGCCGGCGGGCGAGGCGCAGGACGCGCACCCCGAAGGGCGCGAGCCGCGCCTCGACCGCCCGGCCGATGGAGCCGTAGCCGAGGATCAGCACGGTCTGCCCCCAGAGCTCGCCCGGCCGGAAGCCGCCGTCCCACGCGGCCGCCCCTTGACGTTCCACCAGCTCGGGCACGCGTTTGGTGGCCACGAGCAACGCGGTCAGCACCCACTCGCTCACGGCCACGTCGTGGACGCCGCGGGCGTCGGCGAGCGTCACCCCTTCGGGCACGAAGGGCAGCACCCAGTCCACCCCCGCCGAGATCGTCTGCACCACGCGCAGGTTGGGCATCCGCTCCAGGGCCTCGGCCATCGGCCGGCGGGTGGGCACCACGAACTCGGCGGCCAGGACCTCCGGGCCCGGCGCCCCTTCCAGGGGAAAGCGCACGACCTCCACGCCGCCGGGAAGCCCGCTCAGGTAGTCCGGCCGCACGTCATCCGCCACCGCAAGGCGCACGCCACTCCTCCTTTCGCACTTCCATCAGGGTGTCCTGCTTCCCCCCGGGCAACGCCTCCACGCCCACCTCGCGGAAACCCGCCGCGGCGAAGGCGCGCCGCGCCCGCAGGTTGTGGCTGAAGGTGCGCAGCTTGACGCGCTCGAGCCCCAGGGTGCCGAAGGCGTAGTCGAGCAGCGCCCGCACCGCCTCGCGGCCGTACCCCTGCCCCCAGCGGTCCTTGCGGCCCAGGATGATGCCCAGGGTGGCCTCGCGCCCCTTCATCTCGTAGAGCTCGAGGGTGCCCAGCCAGTCGCCGTGCTCGTCGAGGACGACGAAGCCCAGGCGGTCGCCGCGCTTGATCTCCCCCTGCACCACCCGCTTGAAGAGCCACAGCGGCATCCGCAGCGGGCGGTTGCCGTTCCACTCCGCGATCTCGGGATCGCGGAAGCTCTCCCAGAACCCGCGCCATTCCTCGGCCGTGAGGCCGTAAGCGAAGGGCTTGAGGGTGACCCGACCGCAGTGCGGCCAGTCGGGCGCGGCGGCGAGCGGGCGTGCCATACTTCAAGCCTAGCCCATCCCCGCGGGAACGGGCCAAGGCCTGGGCCGGACGGGCTCAGGGGTAGAGGCCGCGCAGCGCCCGCGCCTCGAGGATGCGCGTCGCCGCCACGATGTAGGCGGCCGTGCGCAGGAGCACCTTGCGGTCCTGCGCCACCTGCCAGACGGCCTCGAAGGCCTCGCGCAGGACGCGCTCGAGGTTCTGGTTGATCTCCTCCTCGGTCCAGAAGTAGGAGTTGAAGTCCTGCACCCACTCGAAGTAGGAGACCGTCACGCCGCCGGCGTTGGCGAGGACGTCGGGAACGACGACGACGCCGCGCTCGGCGAGGATGTCGTCGGCCGCCGGCGTCGTGGGGCCGTTCGCGCCCTCGACGACGATCTTGGTTTGCACCTTGTGGGCATTCTGCTCGGTAATGACGCGCTCCAGCGCCGCCGGGACCAGGAACTCGCAGGGCACCGCGAAGAGCTCGGCGGCGGGCAGCGGCTCGGCCTTCGGGTAGCCGCGCACCCCGCGCGTCTCCGACTCCGCCACGTAACGGATCAGGTCATAGGGGTCGATGCCCTCCTCGTTGTAGATCGCCCCGGTCACGTCGGCGATGGCCACGATCTTGGCGCCGTGGTCGTAGAAGGCGCGCGCCGCGGCGTTGCCCACGTTACCGAAGCCCTGGATCACCACGCGGCTGCCCTCGATGGGCAGGCCGATCTTCTCGGCCGCCGCGGCGGCGGTGAAGAAGACCCCGTTGCCGGTCGCGTCCTGCCGGCCCAGCGAGCCGCCGATGGCGATCGGCTTGCCGGTGACCACGCCGGGGGTGGTCGAGCCCACGTTCATCGAGTAGGTGTCCATCATCCAGGCCATCTCGCGCTGGCCGGTGCCCACGTCGGGCGCGGGGATGTCCTTCTTGGGGCCGATGAGGATGCCGATCTCGGAGGTGAAGCGGCGGGTGACGCGCTCGAGCTCCGAGGGGGAGAGCTGCCGCGGGTCGAGGCGGATCCCGCCCTTGCCGCCGCCGTAGGGCAGCCCCACGGCCGCGTTCTTGATGCTCATCCAGGCCGCCAGCGCCATCACCTCGGAAAGCGTCACGTCCTGGTGGTAGCGCACGCCCCCCTTGGCGGGCCCGCGCGAAGTGTTGTGCTGGACCCGGTAGCCTTCGAAGTGAACCACGGTGCCGTCGTCGAGGTGGATGGGCACGTCGACGATCAGGATCCGCTTGGGCCGCTTCAGGGTGTCGACCCAGTACTTCAGCTTGCCCAGGTAGGGGGTGACGCGCTCGACCTGTTCCAGGTAGATCCCCCAGGGGCCTTGGTCGCCGGACGGCAGGTAGGACAACGGTTCGCTCTTCATGGATACACCCCCCGCATGTGCGTGGAGAAGTTGATCTGATCCACCGCAATGGCGTAGGAGGCCAGCCGCAGATCGATCGCGTGGGCCTCCGCGTACGTGCACACCTCTTCCAGCGTCTGGGCCACGCGGCGCTGCATCGCCGACCAGACGCGGTCCTCCGACCAGTTGAACATCGAGAAGTTCTGCACCCACTCGAGGTAGTCCATCGTCAGGCCCCCGCCGCCGGCGATCACGTCGGGCACGACCGGAACCCCGCGGCGTCGCAGCTGCGCGTCGGCGTCGGCGGTCACCGCCCCGACGGCGGATTCGACAATCACCCGGGCCCGGACCTGATCCACGTTGCCCTCGTTGATCAACCCTTCCAGGGCCGCCAGGATCAGGAAGTCGGCGTCCAGGCCCACCAGGGCGTCGCGGCCGATGGTGTGGGCCCCGGAAAAGCCCTCGACCCGCCCCGTCTCCTTGAAGTGCGCCAGCAGCGCCTTGTAGTCGAGGCCGTCGGGGTTGTAGACCGCCCCCCACTCGTCGGAAACCGCGATCACCTTCGCCCCCGCCTCGGAAAAGAGCCGCGCCACCGCGCGGCCCACCTTGCCGTAGCCCTGCACGGCCACGGTGCTGCCGGCGAGGTCCTGCTCCTGAAAGCGGGTGAAGGCCTCGACGGCGTAGAGAACGCCGCGCCCCACGGCCTCGCCGCGCTTGGAAACGCCCCCGAGCTGCGGGGGCTTTCCGGTGACGACGCCGGGCTCGGTGAAGCCCCGGTTGGTGGAGAAGGTGTCCATCATCCAGGCCATCTCGCGCTCGCCCGTTCCCAGGTCAGGGCCCAGGATGTCCTTGTCGGGGCCGATCACGTCCACCAGCTCGGCGGCGTAGCGGCGGGTGAGCCGCTCGACCTCGCCGATCGAGAGCTTGCGCGGGTTCACCGAAACGCCGCCCGCGGCGCCGCCGTAGGGCAGGCGGAAGACGGCCGACTGGATCGTGGCGATGGCCGCGAGCCCCACCGACTGCCCCAGGGAGACGCGGGGGTGGTAGCGCACGCCCCCGCGCGCCGGCCCCAGGGCGATGTTGTGGACGACCCGGTAGCCGCTGAAGAAACTGACCGTGCCGTCGTCGAGCTGGACGGGCACGGTCAGGGCCACCGTTCTTCGGGGGTGGGTCAGGTACTCCACGGTGGCCGGGTGGGCGTTCACGTGCGCCAAGGTGCGTTCGAGCTGAGCCAGAAAATCGTGCCATAGCCCCGGCTCACCGGGAGGTTTGTAGGCGCTCTTGAGCATGGGTACCTCCTTGGTCCGCCACGATGCTTAGGTCTACTGCAACCGCTCCAGTTCCGCAAGGGCCAAACCTTCCAACGCGGACTTCGCCTCGGAGCCGGGCAGCACCTCCAGCGCCGCGAGGGCGCGGCGGATGCGTTCGCCGATCACCTCGACGACGCGTTCGGCGACGCCGGTCCGCACCGCCAGCTCCCGCAGGAAGGCGACGTCGTCGGGCTCGCGCCCGCGCCGCAGCAGCACCTTCCCGACGCGTTCGGGTTCGGCGTCGAGCAGCCAGAGCGTGATCAGCGTGACCTTGCCCTCGCGCACGTCGCCGCCGACGGGCTTTCCGAGGCGTTCGGAGGCCCCCATGAGGTCGAGGTAGTCGTCGCGCATCTGGAAGGCCATGCCGTACTCGCGCCCGTAGGTGACCAGCGCCATGCGCAGAGTCTCGGGCGCCCGCCCCAGGAGGGCCGCGCCCTCGGTGGCCGCGCGCATCAGCGCCGCGGTCTTGCTCTCGATGATGCGGTAGTACTGCGCTTCCGAGTACTCCTGATAGGCCGCGGCCTGGAACTGCAGCACCTCGCCCTCGGCGAGCTGACGCGCCGCCTCGGCGAAGAGGTGCACGAGCTCGATGCGGCCGGTCTCGGCCAGCAGGAAGAGGACCCGGCTGAGCAGGTAGTCGCCGGAGAGGACGGAGACGGCGTTGCCGTACTTGCGGAAGGCGGCCTCACGGCCGCGGCGGGTCTCGGCGTCGTCGACGAGGTCGTCGTGGAGCAGCGTCGCCGAGTGCAGCAGTTCGACGGCCAGCGCCAGCTCCATCTCGTGGGGCACGCCGCCCAGGGCGCGGCTGGCCAGCAACGCGAGCCGGGGGCGGATGCGCTTGCCCCCGGCTGCGATCAGGTCGTCTTCGATCAGCTGGATGAACTCGACGTCGGAACGAAGCAGGGCGCGCAACCTTCGCTCGAAGGCTTCGCCCGGTTCGGGCAGGGCGGACAACGACGGCTCTACGCTCACCGAGTCGAGTATACCCGCAAAGCGCCGGGCTACTGCGCCTCAAGCGGGAAGAGGATCTTGATGTCCTGCTCCCACTGGACCGCCCTTCCACCCGAGGTGCGCGCGTAAAAGACGACGCGCGCGTGCCAGTCGAGGTGGTTGGCGTTGTTCAGGAACGCCTGGTACATCATCGCGGCGATCTTGCCGTCGAGGCTGAACTCGAAGGGCTCCGACAGGGCCCAGCCGTACTCCCAGTCCGCGCTGCTCTTGGTGCACTGCTGGGTGCCGCCGTCGCTGGCGGGACAGACGATGCCGGGAGGGATAGGTACCGAAACGTTGGCCGTGTAGGTCGAGTCGCCGGGGTCGATCTCCTGACCGGCGCCGTCGAGGTAGTGCACCTCCACGCGCTCGAGCACGCCTTCGGGCGCGCCCGGGCTGACCAGCACCTGGGCCAGGTTGCCGACCACCGTCAGCTCGCCGTTCTGTACGGCGAAACCCCAGGCGTCGGGGGTCAGGTTCACCTTATAGTACGGTTTAAACCCCACGTCCAGCCCGCACGAGGTCAGCGCCCCGGCCGCGAGCAATACCCCTAAGATCAGCCACTTCTTCATCCCATCATCTCCTCTCGCCACCTTGGGTTCAGCATAAAGAAACCTAAACGGGAAAGTCCAGCCATAAAGTCTACGTTTTCGACGGCCACCTCTTCGGGCAGGCTCAGCACCACCGGCGCGAAGTTGAGCAGCCCCCGCACCCCGGCCCGGACCAACCGCTCGGCCACGCCCTGGGCCTGCCCCTCGGGCACGGCCAGCAGGGCGACGTCGACGTGCTCGTCCCGCACCGTGGCCTCGAGCTCCTCCATCGGCCGCACGGTCACCGGCCCCACCCTGCGGCCGAGAATCCCGGGGTCGACGTCGAACCCCGCGACCAGCTCGTAACCCTCCGCGAGTCCGGGGTAGTCGGCGAGCGCCTGCCCCAGACGGCCCATGCCCACGATGATCAAGCGCCACTTGCGCCCCAGCCCCAGGATCTGGCGCAGCTCGCGCCGCAAGACCGGGACGGTGTAGCCGACGCCGCGGGTGCCGTAGCTGCCGAAGTAGGCCAGGTCCTTGCGCACCTGAAACGCGGTGACGCCGGTGGCGCGGGCCAGCTCCTCGCTCGAGGTGCGCACCGCGCCGGCCTCCTCCATGCGCTCCAGGGCCCGCAGGTAGCGCACCAGCCTGGTGATCGTCGCGTCCGGAATCTTGGCCACTAGCGCACCTCGACGACTTCGAAACCGGCCTCGACGAGCCGGCGCTTGAGCGCCGCGAGCTGCTCGGGGGCGACGGGACCGACCCAGACCTTGATCCAGGGCTTGCGGTATTGCAGCACCACCGGGCCGATCCCCTGGTCGCGCAGCGCGCGGACCGTGGCCTCGGCCGAGGCCAGCTGCTTGAAGGCCCCCACCTGCAGGTAGGTCTGGGTGGGTTCGGGGCTGTCGCCGCGGTAGATCTGCGGCTCGTAGTCGGCCAGCCGCTCGGCCGCCTGCACCGCGTCGCCGCGGCGCGTGAAGGGGCCGACGGCCACGCGGGTGACGCGCCCTACGGGCTCGAGGCGGACGGCGTAGCCCTGGGCCTCCAGCTTCTGGGCCAGCGCCAACGCGTTGAGCGGGTTGCCGAAGGCCCCCACCGAAACCCGGAAGATGCCCGTCTCCGGCCCCGCCGGGGCGGCGGGGGGCGGAGCGGTCTCCGTGCGGCCGGCGGGTGCCGCGGAACCGGCCGCGGGCGTCGCGGCCGCAGGTTCGGCCGGCGGCGCGCCGGCGGGCTCTTCCGGGGCGGCCTCGGGCGCTTCAGGCAGCAGCGGCACCACGGTGACCGGCTCCTCGGCCGCCGGGGCCTCGGCGTCCACACCCGGTGCCGTCGTTTCGCCCTGCGCGGGCGCGGCGATGGGAACCGGGGCCGTCACCCCGGAGGGGGCCTTGGTCTTGAAGGGGTTCACGCCGGTGAGGAAGAGCACGATCCCGACGACCGTAACCGCAAACACCGCGAAGATAAGCGCGTCAATCCAGTTTTCTCGTAACCAGCGCATAGGTTCTCCTTGACGAGCTCATTTCTTGATGAGGCTGCGTGCGGGCTCGAAGCCCAGTTCCAAAGCCCGCTTCCAGGCGCGCTGGGCCTCCGATTCGCGCGCCAGCGCCTTGAGGGCCCAGCCCAGGTTGTACCAGGCCTCGGCGTTGTTGGGGTCCTCCAGGACCACCTGGGTAAGCACCTGCTCGGCGTCGCTGAAGCGCTTGGACGCCAGGTACGCCGCCCCCAGGTTGAGGCGGGCCACCGGCGAGGGGTCGAGCTGCACGGCCCGCTCGAGCGCCGGCACCGCGGTGTCGAGGTCCTGCAGCGCGTAGGCCGCCAGCCCCAGCCACAACCAGGCCTCGGCGCGGTCGGGAACCAGGTCCACGGCCTGCAGGAGCAGCGCCCGCGCCTCGCCGTAGCGCCCGAGGCGGTACGCGCTCTTGCCCGCGACCAGCAGCGCGTCCGCCCGCACGTCGCCCTGCGCGGCGGCCGCGGCCAGCTTGGCGTAGCGCGAGGCCTGCTTGTAGTCCTTCTTCTGGAAGTACGCCGCGGCCAGGCCCACGAGGATGCGCGGCTCGTCGGGTTTCACGCTGTACGCCTTCTGGAAGGCCACCAGCGCGCGGTCCGCGTCCCCCGCGCGCAGCCAGTGGGTGCCCAGGTCGTAGTGGGCCTGCCAGAGGCGCGAGTCCAGGCGGGTCGCCTCCTGCAACAGCTGCGAGGCCCGGTCCGGGTCCGTGGGCTTGAGGACCATGGCCTTCTTGAGCAGCAGGTTGGCGCGCACCGCGGGATCGTCCACGGCCTGCAGCGAGCGGTCGAGCTCCCGCAGCGCGCGATCGGTGAGGCCCTGCCCCACGAAGATGTCGGCCAGCAGGCTCACCGCCGCCACGTGCCCGCGGTCGCGGTTGAGCACCTTGTACAGGTAAGGGATCGCCTCCTTGGGTTTCCCGGCCATCGCCAGGTTGTCGGCCACCTGGTAGAGCAGTTCTTCGTCCTCGCCCACCTTCCCCAGCGCTTCGATCAGGACCGCGGCCGCTTCTTCGGGGGAGCCGAGCTTGCGCAGTGAGGAGGCCAGGCCCAGGTAGGCGGGCCGCAGCACCTCGGGGGCCAGGTTCTGCTCCTCGCCGAGGGCGAGGGCCTTCTTGAACGCCGCCGCGGCCTCCTTCCAGCGCCCCAGGTCGGCGTAGGCGACGGCCAGGTTGTACCAGCCTTCGAAACGGTCCGGGAAGAGTCGGGTCACCTGGTCGAACTCGAAGAGCGCGCCGCGCAGGTCGCCCTTGCGGTAAAGCGCGAGGCCGAGGCCGAAGTGGGCCTGGAAGTTTTCGTAGTCGAGCGCCAGCACGTCCTCGAAGACCCGCGCCGCGTCGTCGTAGCGGCCCACGTCCAGGTAGGCGCGCCCCAGCGCGACCATGGTGGGCAGGTCCCCCGGCTGACTTTTCAGCTGCTCCTCCAAAGCCGCTGGATCGGGACTGGCGGACGGGGCGGTTTGCGCATAGGCGAACCAACTCCCGAGAAGCAGTAGGATGATCCACGTTGGTTTCATAAGACGACTTCCTCCCGGTACCGACATTCTTTGCGCTATTCTATCAGGATCTTCACTTCCGTCACAAGAAAATCGGCACCTTTACCCCGCCGCCCGCCGCCGCCGGAGGAGCGGCCGGGCCTCGAACCTCGCTTGACAGCCTTCCGCGCCTTTGTTAAATTAATCGATGGCGACGCGGGGTGGAGCAGTCTGGTAGCTCGTCGGGCTCATAACCCGAAGGTCGCAGGTTCAAATCCTGCCCCCGCAACCAAAACCCGAGCGCCGTGCCCCCAGGCACGGCGCTCTCTTCGTTCGGACGCTCAGGCGGGCACGCCGTATCGGGCGAGCACCAGGTAGATTATCCAGCCGCTGAGCGCGGCGTAGAGCCAGACCGGGACCGCCCAGCGCACCCAGGCGCGGTGCCGCGCCCACTCGCCCCGCACCGCCCAGTAGACCGCGGCCAGCACCAGCGGCAGATTCAGCGTCGCGGCAACGGTATGGGTCAGCAGCAGCGCCAGGTAGGGCGCGCGCCCCCACTCGGGGCCCGCGTAGTGGGTGGCCCCCACGAACGTCCACTTGATGAGGTAGAGAACGAGAAAGGCGGCCGCCAGTAGGACCGCGGCGAGCATCGCCTTGGGGTGCAGGTCACGGCGGCCGCGGCGGATCAGCAGCACGCCCACGACCACCAGCACCCCGCTGGCGAGGATGGCCGCGGCGGCCCACGCGCCTAGCGACGCCATGCCGGAAACTCCTCCCGCACCCGCTCGGCGAGCGGCCGGGCCTGGGGGTCGCGGCTGGTCCGGGCGTAACTGTAGCCGGCCACGAAGCAACGCTCCGCCTCGTCGCCTTCGAGGCGGCGGGCCAGGTTCAGGTAGACGAAGGCGATCGTTCCGTCGCGCAACGGCGAGGGAGGCTCTTCGAACAAACGTTCCAGCTGCCGGCGCAGCTCTTCCGGTGGGGCGGCGGCGAGGGCCCGCCGCCGGGGGTCGTCGTGCTCGAACACGCGCCATACTACCATGGGGGCATGGACGCAAAAGAAGCCCTGCTCGCCTTTCTCGACGACCCGGACGCGCTGACGCTGTCGGAGCTTGCCGAGGCCTTCGAGGCCTGGCCTCCGGCGGCCGCCCTCCAGAAACTCGCGGCGCGGGCCGTCTTCCTCGAGGACGAGCGCCTGGACCGCCTGCTCGAGCAGGCGTGCGCCGAAGCGCGGCGTCTGCTCGAGGGGCTGGAGGCCGGGTCATTCGTACCCCCCTCCTAGAGCGCCTCGTTCCTTCGCCCGCGTTTTTCCCTTTGCGTTCGAGATTCTTCCGGGCCGCGGCACCGGCTGCGACCCGGGACATCCATACTCTTGATTATGTGTTCATACCCTTTATTATCATGTACTCAAGGGTATAAGGGGGGTGAGAAGGCGAGAACGCGAACGTTCGGCGCAGCGCACACCTTTAGCGTCCATTCCGTGCATGGATTCAGGCTTTTGGGTTTGTAGAGAAAGGAGCCGCATATGATTCGGTCGCTTGTGAAGTTGCTAACGGTGGTGGTGTTCGGCGTTGGACTCGGTATCGGCCTTCTGGCCCTGGTGGGTCTCATGCCCAACGTGAAGTTGCCGGGCATGGCGTTCGCGCAGACGGGCGGCGGCCAGCACCCCCCCGCGGGGTCGGCCCCCACGCTCGAGTGCAGCGACTGCCACGGCAACCACCCCGAACCCGGGACCTACCAGTCGACGCCCCCGCCTGACGCGGACACCATCCCCTGCTTCGTCTGCCACGAAGTGTCGGCGGGGTTCAAGACCGGCGATCCGGGCACCTGGAAGAACCAGTAGCCCGATCCGTACGGCCTTCGTCGCCGGGCAGGAGGGGGCCTCCCTTCCTGCCCGCAGCCCAAAGGGGTTGAGAGCGTGATCGGAAAAACGTCGTGGTGGCTGGTCGGTCTGCTCGTCGGCGCCCTCGTCGCGGTGCTGGCCCAGTCCGACGGCCCCGTCGTGGACACCGTCTCCCCGGCCGAGGTGCAGCAGGCACACGTCGCCGCGCCCGCGTTGGGTTGCTTCCAGTGCCACGGGCCCCACCCCTCCACCCGCGCCACCGACGCCGACGTGGCGGCCTTCGAAACCCGCCCGCACGGACGCGGCCCCGCGCTTCTCTGCCGCGACTGCCACGCCTACCCGGAAAAGCTCGAACAACAGGTCGAGCCGAACAGCTGCGTCGGCTGCCACGCCCTCGGCGGGTTCCCCCTGCCCGAGGCCATCGCGGCGCTGAGCGAGCGCATCGGGCACCCTCCGGTCTTCGAGCTGGGCATCATCAAGGAGGCCCCGCGCGACTGCGCCCTCTGCCACCAGGGGAAGCTGAAGCTGGCTCCCCTGCTGCACCGGCTCCACCTCACGCGTTCGGAGCTCTTCCCCCAACACTTCCAAGACGGCTGCATCCGCTGCCACACGTTCAAGGAGGACGGCGAGGTCTCCGTCGAGTCGTACCCGCTGCCTCCGTCTGGAGAGGAGTGATGCGATGCGCCACCCCACCCGCCTGACCGCTCCGCTGTCCCTGGCCCTGGCGTTCGTCCTGGTTGCGGCGGTCGCGCTCGGCGGCCGGGCCCGGGCGGCCGCGCCCGAGGACGCGCTCGGCTACCTCCCGCCCGACCACGACCTGCTCGTGGAGCAGGCGCTCCTCGCCCGGATCGACTACGTCGCGGCGCAGGTGGGGGTCTCCGGACAGCTCAAGGCCAAGGTCCAGCAAGGGGGCGTCTACACCGCGAGCGGCTCCCTGGGCTGGTCGTACGCCCCGGAACAGCTCCTCAGCCGCAAGCAGGCCCTGGAGAACGCTGAGCGCGCGGTACGCCGCAGCCTGCGCCGCGGCGTCTTCGACGCGCTTGCGGCCTACGCCGAGCTGTACAAGAGCTACGCGCGGCTGCAGCTAAGCCAACGCCTGCGGGACCGGGCGCGGGCGGCGGGCGAGGCGGACACCAAGGCCGAGATAGACCACGAAGAAGCCCTCGTCCAGTTCGAACTGGCCCAGCAGGAGGCCGCCGCCTACGGCCTGCAAGGCCCGCCCGCGGCCGCGCCCGTGCTCTTCCAGCTGCCCGAGGTGCCGCTCGAAGACGTGCCCGACTACCGGCGCGACCTCTACGCGCTGCAACGCGCGCGCTTCAAACTCCGGCGCCTCTGGGCCGGCTTTGCCCCCGACCTGTCGGTCTGGGCGGGGGTGGGCAACGACGGGGGCCGCTTCCAGGTTTCCGCCTCCAGCCGCGGCCCTTCGACCCAGCTCGTGGTCAAGACGCCGGGAAGCGGGAACGGGAGCTGGGAGTACGGCTTCGAGCTCGCCCTCACCGTACCGCTGGACGCGACGGCCTACACGGCCGTGCGCAGGGCGCAGCTCGAGCTGCAGCAACGCAGCGAGCGCTTCGCGCAGGCCCGGTCGCGCGTGGAGACGAAGCGGGAACGTTACCGCCAGAGCGCCGCGTTCGCCGAGCGCCGCGTGCGGCTGGCCCTTGAGGAGCTGCGAAGCGTGGAGGAAAAGCTGGCGGCCGCGCGCAGCGGATCGGGCGAGGCGTCCGCCGACGAGCTGGAGCTGCAACTCTACGAGCTGCAGATCCGCCTGGCGGACCTCTGGACCGGCTACCTGCGCAAGGTCTACAACTACCTCGACTACGTGGACGCCGCCTGGGAACTGCAAAGCCCCGCACGTTGACGCCGCCTCCAGTGGCGCCGGCCCCGCGCCGGAATCCGGCGCGGGGCCGGCGTACTACGATGGAGGGGATGGCGAAGCCGGACGAAAATCCCACGAACACGCTGCGGGCCTGGTCCGAGCTGGACCTGCGCGTCGGCAGGATCGTGCGCGCGGAGGTCCACGACCGCGCGCGCGTCCCCGCTTACCGCCTCTGGATCGACTTCGGCCCGCTCGGCGTGAAGACCTCCAGCGCCCAGCTCACCGAGCTCTACCGGCCGGAAGACCTGGAGGGGCGGACCGTGGTCGCGGCCGTCAACCTGGGCACGCGGCGCATCGCCGGTTTTCCTTCCGAGGTGCTCGTCCTCGGTGTGCCCGACGACCGGGGCCGGGTCGTGCTGCTGGCGGTGGAGCGCGACGTGCCGCTGGGGGGTCGGGTCTATTGAGCTGCCGGGTGCTCGACCTCACGCGGCTGCTGCCGGGGCCGCTCGCGGGACGGGTGCTCGAACGCCTGGGCTTCGAGGTGCTGCGGGTGCTTCCGCCGGCGGGCGACGACCTGGCGCGCTGGCGGCCCGAAGCCCACGCCTGGCTGAACGAGGGCAAGCAGGCGGTCACCCTCGACCTCAAGAGCGCGCGCGGCCGCGCCGAGCTGCTCGAGCTCGTGCGGGACGCGGCGGTGCTGCTCGAGTCGAACCGCGCCGGGGCGATGGAGCGGCTGGGGCTGGGCTACCCGGTGCTGCGCGCGCAGAACCCCCGCCTCGTCTACGTGCGCCTCGCCGGCCACCGCGACGACCCCGCCGCCCCGGGGCACGACCTCACCTACCTGGCGGCCTCGGGGCTGCTCGAGCGGCTCGAGGGGGCCTGGCCGCACGCCCAGCTCGCCGACGTGAGCGGCGCGCTCTGGGCGGCGCTGGCGGCGCTCGACGGGCTGCGCCGCGGCGGGGGATTCTACGAGGTCTACCTGAGCGAGGCGGCGGGCGCCTTCGGCTACCCACCGATCCCCGGGCTGGACGGATCGAACCCCGCCTACCGCGTCTACCCCGCCGCCACCGGGAGGGTGGCGCTGGCGGCACTCGAGCCGCACCTTTGGGCCCGCTTCTGCGAAGCCGCCGGCCGGCCCGACTGGGCCGCTCCCCGCACGAATCCGGAAGACGACGCTGCGCTCGCACGCGAGCTCGAGGCCTTCTTCCTCACGCGTGACGCCGACGCCTGGGAGGCCTGGGGGCGCAAACACGGCCTGCCTCTGCGGGCGGTCCGCCCCTACCGGGAGGCGCCGCTGGAGCTGCCCTGGCGGCGGGGCTAGCCGCGCACGGCCTCGAGCCAGTTTTGCAGTTCCTTCAGATTGCGGGTGTTCAGGATCCGGTCGGGCCCCAGCCAGGCCCGTTGCGCCGTGCCCACCGCGAGCTCCATGAAGCGCAGGTGGTCGACCGCGTGGGCGTCGGTGGAAAGGCTGACCGTGAGCCCAAGCTCGCCGGCGCGCCGCGCCAGCGTGTCGGGGAGGTCGAGCCGGGCGTAGTAGCCGTCGATCTCCACGGCCTTGCCGAGCGCCCGGGCGGTCTCGAAGATCTTCTCCCAGTCGGCCTCGATGGGGTCGCGCTTTCCCAGGTGGCGGGCCGTGGGGTGGGCGAGGACGTGGACGTAGGGGTTCTCGAGCGCCTTGAGGATCCGCCGCGTCTGCCGCTGTCGGTCGAGGCTGAAGTGGGCGTGAACGGCGACGAGGACGATCTCCAGCTGGGCCAGCACCTCGTCGGGGTAGTCGAGGCGGCCGTCGGGCAGGACGTCCACCTCGGCGCCGGCCAGCAGGTAAGGACGGCCGCCGGTCTTCTCGTTGACCGCACGGATGGCGGCGATGCGCTCGGCGACCTTCTCCGGCGGCACCCCGCCGGCCACCCGCACCGCCGGCGAGTGGTCGGTGACGGCCAGGTAGGCGTAGCCGCGCTCGGCGGCGGCCGCGGCCAGCTCCTCCAGGGTGGCCTTGCCGTCGGACCAGGTGGAGTGCACCTGCAAATCGCCCTTGATCTGGTCCAGCTGCACCAGCTCGGGCAGCGCGCCCGCCTGGGCCGCTTCGATCTCGCCCCGGTCCTCGCGCAACGGCGGCGGAATCCAGGGCAGCCCCAGCGCCGAGTAGACCTCCTCCTCGGTCTTGCCGGCGATGCGCCGGGCCCCTTTCCAGACGCCGTACTCGTTGATCTTGAGGCCGCGGTCCAGGGCCATGGTGCGCAGGTGGATCGAGTGGTCCTTGCTCCCCGTGAAGTACTGCAGTCCCGAACCCCAGGCGTCGGGCTCGACGATCTTGAGGTCCACCTGCAGGCCCGTCTTGAGGAAGACGGTCGCGCGGCTGGCCCCGGAGAGCAGCACCTCGTCCACCTCGGGGAAGCGCACGAAGGCGTCGGTGACCGCGCGGCCGCGGCGGCTGGCGGCGAGCAGGTCGAGGTCGCCCACGGTCTCCTTGTAGCGCCGCGCCGATCCCGCGAG
Organism: Oceanithermus profundus DSM 14977; assembly: GCF_000183745.1. Taxonomy (NCBI): domain Bacteria; kingdom Thermotogati; phylum Deinococcota; class Deinococci; order Thermales; family Thermaceae; genus Oceanithermus; species Oceanithermus profundus. Next base: position 1,697,657 of record NC_014761.1, read on the forward strand.
CGCGGCGTGCTCCACCTGGGGCAGTTGCTCGAGCCGCTCGACGAGCGCGCGCGCGACCCAGAGCACCTCCCCCAGCGGACGGCGCCGGCCCGCGGCCTCCACGAGCTCGAGGTTGTGCAGCAGCCGCGCCCGCTTCTTCTCGCCGAATCCCGGCAGCTCAAGGACGCGGCCGCTCTCGAGCGCCTCCTTGAACGCGGCCAGCGAGTCAACCCCCAGCTCGTCGTAGAGCAGCTTGGCCGTCTTCGGCCCCACCCCCGGCACCCGCATCACCTCGAGCACCCCCGGCGGCACCTGCTTCTTCAGCTCCTCGTGCTTCCTGACCCGGCCGGTCGCGAGGTACTCGAGAATCTTCGCGGCCAGGTCGTGGCCAATGTAGGGCAGCTCGTCGAGCGCCTTTTCGCCGCCCTCGGCCACGCGCTCGATCGGCTCCTCCATGTCCATCAGGTAGCGCGCCGCTGAGCGGTAGGCGCGCACCCGGAAGGGCGAGTCCCCCAGGAAGTCGAGCATGTCGGCGATCTCCGAGAAGATGCGGGCGATCTCGGCGTTTTTCATGGCCGTTTCCATTTTAGCGCGTCCCCGCCGCGGCGCCGCGAAGATGAGCGTAAAATGGGACAAACGTCCTACGTCGTCTTCGTACGCTTAAGTCAGTGCTTGCGGAGGTGTATCAAGATGAGCAATGAAGAACGGCCCACAGGAACCATGTTCGTCATCGGCGTACTGGTAGCCACGATCCTCGTCTTCTGGGGCGGCGTGTTCTACCTCTTCATCCAAAGGGGCTAGCCATGAACAACGAGAAACTGATCCACGCGATCGAGCGCTACGAGCGCAGCTGGCTGCTCTTCGCGCTCGTCATGATCGTGGTCTTTCTGATCTTCATCGGCTACACCCTGACCGGCTTCGCCTTCTACGTGCCCAGCGCGGCCGAGCGCATCGATCCGACGACGGTGCGCAACGAGGGCAGCCTCTTCGCCAACCCCCGCGTGGAAAAGACGGGCGACAACGTCTACACGGCCTACGTGCTCGCGCAGGCGTTCACCTTCCTGCCGGGCGAGATCCGCGTCCCCAAGGGGGCCAAGGTCGTCTTCTACGTGACCAGCCCCGACGTGCAGCACGGGTTTCACATCCGCGGCACCAACGTCAACGTCCAGGTGATCCCCGGCGAGGTCGGCAAGGTGGAGCACACCTTCGACGAGCCCGGCGAGTACCTGGTCATCTGCAACGAATACTGCGGCCTCGGGCACCAGGACATGATCGGCAAGATCATCGTGGAGGACAAGTAACATGGCCGTACGTAGCGTTTCCCCCGAAGACATTTACGCGACCCATCCCGAGAAGAAGGTGTCGCTCTACTTCATGGTGCTGGGCTTCATCGCCCTCACCATCGGCGTCATCTTTGGCCCCTTCCAGATCTTCAACTACGCCGACATCGACCTCTACCCCGCCCTCCAGCCCCTCTTCAAGTCGTACTACCAGGGCCTGACGCTGCACGGCGTCCTCAACGCCATCGTCTTCACCCAGTTCTTCATTCAGGGCTCGCTCCTCTACCTGCAGGCGCGCGATTCGAACGTCCGCCCGCTGATGCCCGTGGCCTGGGCCGCCTGGTGGATCGCCCTGATCGGCCTGGCGCTCGCCGCCTGGCCGCTGCTGCTCAACGACGCCACCGTGCTCTACACCTTCTACGCTCCGCTGCAGGGGCACTGGGCCTTCTACGTGGGCGCCGCGCTGATCATCGTCTCCAGCCTCGTGAGCGTCTTCCTCTCGGTGGAGATGTGGGTGCGCTGGAAGAAGCAGAACCCCGGCAAGCCCACCCCGCTGGTCACCTTCATGACGACGGCCACCTGGATGATGTGGGGCCTAGCCGCCATCGGCCTCGTGGTCTCCGCCGTCTTCTTCCTGATCCCCTGGTCGCTCGGCTGGGTCAAGGGCGTCGACCCGCTGATCACCCGCACCCTGTTCTGGTGGTCGGGGCACCCGATCGTCTACTTCTGGCTGCTGCCGGCCTACGTCTCCTGGTACGGCCTGCTGCCGCGTCAGGCGGGCGGCAAGCTGATCTCCGACCCGCTGGCGCGCATGGCCTTCCTGGGCTTCCTCGTCTTCTCCACGCCCGTGGGCTTCCACCACCAGTTTGCCGATCCCGGCATCAGCGCCTTCTGGAAGGGCGTCCACACCGTGCTGACCATGATGGTGGCCATCCCCAGCCTGATGACCGCCTTCACCATCGCCGCCTCGCTCGAGCTGGCCGGCCGCGCCAACGGCGGCAAGGGGATGCTGGGCTGGATCAAGGCCCTGCCCTGGAACAACCCGAGCGTCGTCGCCCAGCTGCTCGGCGCCATCGCCTTCATCTTCGGCGGCGCCGGCGGCATCGTGAACGCCAGCTTCACCCTGGACTACGTGGTGCACAACACCACCTGGATTCCGGGGCACTTCCACCTGCCGGTGGCCACGGCCTCGACCCTCACCTTCTTCGGCATCGCCTTCTGGCTCATTCCGCACATCACCCACAAACCCCTGGCCGCGCCGCGCACCGCGCTCGCCGGGGTCTGGCTCTGGTTCGTGGGCATGATGTTCATGGCCTTCGGCATGCACATGATGGGCCTGCAGGGAGTGCCCCGGCGCGCCCACATCTCGGCGATGAACGCGGTCAACGAGGGCATCTACGCCAGCTCCGCCTTCTACATGGTCTTCAACGCCATCGCCGGCGTGCTCCTCACGATCGCCGCGGTGCAGCTCTTCTACGTCCTCTACGCCACCCTCCTCTCGCGCCGCCGCCTGCCGGCCGACCAGGTTCCCGAGATTCCCTTCGCCGAGGCCATCTCCGGCCCCGAGGGCAAGAACGGGGTCAAGGTCATGGACCGCCTCTTCTTCTGGTGGGGAGCCGCCACGCTGCTCGTCCTGATCGTCTACATGCCCACCCTGGTGCAGTTGTTCATTCACATGGTGCCTGTCCCCGGCATGCGCCTGTGGTGAACGGTCTTCCATACTCCCAAAACCGCCCCCAACGGGGCGGTTTTGGGTTGGGCGCGGGGCGCGCGGTTTGACAACCGCCGGCGCGGGGTGTAGGCTGGGGTTTGCTTTGAGGCGGGGAGGGCTCCGGCGCTCCCCGGCCTGACGGAGGAAACGATGGCACTAACCGCAACGGAAAAACAGGCGATCATCGAGAAGTTTGCCCAGTTCCCCGGCGACACCGGCTCCACCGAGGTGCAGGTGGCGCTCCTCACCGAGCGCATCAACCGCCTCTCGGAGCACCTGCGCGCCCACAAGCACGACTTCCACTCGCACCGCGGTCTGCTCAAGATGGTGGGGCAGCGCAAGCGCCTGCTCAAGTACCTCGAGCGCGAAGACGCCGAGCGCTACAAGAGCCTGATTGAGAAACTTGGCCTCAGGAAGTAGACTGGACGTACAAAGCGACGGCGGGACCGGGGCTCCGGTCCCGCTTTGTCGCGTAACGAAGAAAGCAGACAGGTGACCGATATGCCCATCGCTACGGAAAACACCCCCCAACCCCACCGCTTCAGCGCCGTGCTGGGCGGGCGCGAGCTCGTCATCGAGACCGGCAAGTACGCCCGCCAGGCCTCGGGCTCGGTCTGGGTGCGTTACGGCGAGACGATCGTCATGGCCACCGCCGAGGGCTCGAAGGAACCCATCGACATGCCCTTCCTGCCGCTCACGGTCGAGTTCGAGGAGCGCCACTACGCCATCGGCAAGATCCCCGGCTCCTTCATGCGCCGCGAGGGCCGGCCCGGCGAGAAGGCCATCCTCTCGGCGCGCATGACCGACCGGCCGATCCGCCCCCTCTTCCCCAAGGGCTTCCGCCACGAGGTCCAGGTGATCCTGACCGTGCTGGCGGCCGACCAGCAGAACCCGCCCGACGTGCTGGGGCCGCTGGCGGCCTCGGCGGCGCTGATGCTCTCGGACGTGCCCTGGGACGGCCCCATCGCCAGCGTGCGCGTGGGCCGGGTGAACGGCGAACTGGTCCTCAACCCCACCCTGCAGCAGCTGGACGAGAGCGACCTCGACCTCATCGTCGCCGGCTCCAAGGACGCGATCATCATGGTCGAGGCCGGGGCCAAAGAGGTGAGCGAGGACCTGCTCGTCGAGGCCCTCGACTTCGCCCACCGCGAGATGCAGCCGCTGATCGCGCTGCAGGAGGAGATGCGCGAAAAGCTGGGCAAACCCAAGTTCGCCTGGAGCCCGCCGCCGACGCTTACGGACGAGGAGCTCGAGGCCTTCTACCGGCTCGCGATCGAGCGCGGCCTGAAGGACGTGCTGCTCACCGCCTCCAAACACGAACGCGCCGAGGCCCTGGACGCCTTCCGCGACGCCCTCGTCGCCGAGATCGTCCCGGAAGAGGACGAGGACGCCGAAGTCCGCCGTGCCCTCTACAAGCAGGCCTTCGGCGACGTGACCAAACGCGAGCTGCGCCGCATGATCGTCGAGGAGAAGAAGCGCGCCGACGGCCGCGGTCCGGCGGAGATCCGCCCCATCTGGATCGAGGTGGACGTGCTGCCGCGCTCGCACGGCTCGGCGATCTTCACCCGCGGCGAGACCCAGGTGCTGGGCACGGTCACCCTGGGGACCGGCCGCGACGAGCAGATCATCGACGACCTGGGCCTCGACGAGTCGGAAGACTTCCTGGTCCACTACAACTTCCCGCCCTACTCGACCGGCGAGGTCAAGCGCCTGCGCGGCGTCTCCCGGCGCGAGGTGGGCCACGGCAACCTCGCCAAACGGGCGCTCAAGCCGATGCTGCCCGAGAAGGACGCCTTCCCCTACACCATCCGCGTGGTCGGCGACGTGCTCGAGTCCAACGGCTCCAGCTCGATGGCCACCGTCTGCGCCGGCTGCCTGGCGCTGATGGACGCGGGCGTGCCCATCAAGAAGCCGGTCGCCGGCATCGCCATGGGCCTGGTCAAGCCCGAGGAGGGCGAGCCGGTGGTGCTCACCGACATCCTGGGCATGGAGGACGCCCTGGGCGACATGGACTTCAAGGTGACGGGCACCCGCGACGGCGTGACCGCGCTGCAGATGGACATCAAGGTGCAGGGGCTCGACGCCGCGGTGATGCGCCGCGCCCTGGAGCAGGCGCGCGCGGCGCGGCTCGCGATCCTCGACCAGATGGAGCAGGTCCTGCCGGAGCCGCGCAGGGAGCTCAAGCCCTTCGCGCCGCGCATCCTGGCGCTCAAGATCCCGGTGGACAAGATCGGCGCGGTCATCGGCCCCGGCGGCAAGAACATCCGCGCGCTCGAGGAGCTGGGCGTCTCGATCGACATCGAGGAAGACGGCACCGTGCGCATCTACTCGGCCGAAGGCGGGGCCGCCGAGGAAGCCAAGGCGCGCATCGAGAACCTCACCCGCGAGGCCAAGGTGGGCGAGGTCTACGAGGGCGTGGTCGTGCGCACCACCAACTTCGGCGCCTTCATCCAGCTCTTCCCCGGCACCGAGGGGCTGCTGCACATCAGCCAGATCGCCGAGGAGCGCGTCGACAAAGTGGAGGACCACCTCAAGGTGGGCGACAAGATCACCGTCAAGGTGAACCGCATCGACGAGAAGGGCCGCGTCGACCTGGTGCGCCCCGAGCTCGAAGGCAAGATTCCGCCGCGGCGCCCGCCCCGCTCGGGCGGACCGCGCCGCCGCTAACCCCGGCACGTTACGGCCGGCCGCCCAGCGGGCGGCCCGGCCGCGTTAGGAGAACGCATGAGCGAACAATCCAAACCCACCCGCAAGCCCGGCCGGCGCCGCTCGCGCAGCCGCAAGCCCAAGGGTCCCCTTTCCATCGGCAAACTCGAGATCGTCCCCCTCGGGGGCATGGGCGAGATCGGCAAGAACATCACCGCCTTCCGCTACGAAGACGAGATCCTCGTCGTCGACGGCGGCCTCGCCTTCCCCGAGGAGCACATGCCCGGGGTGGACATCCTGATCCCCCGGATCGACTACCTGGTCGAGAACGCGGGGCTGATCAAGGGCTGGGTCCTCACCCACGGCCACGAAGACCACATCGGCGGGATGCCTTTCCTGCTGCCGCAGCTGCCCAAGATCCCGCTCTACGGGGCCAAGCTGACCCTGGGCCTCCTGCGCGGCAAGCTCGAGGAGTTCGGGCTCAAGCCGGGCGAGTTCGACCTCAACGTGGTCAGCCCCGACGAGACGCTTAAGATCGGACGCCACTTCACCGTCGACCTCTTCCGCATGACCCACTCGATCCCCGACAACTCGGGGCTGATCATCCGCACCCCGGTGGGCAACGTCGTCCACACCGGCGACTTCAAGCTCGACCCCACGCCGGTGGACGGCAAGGTGAGCCACCTGGCCAAGGTGGCCCAGGCCGGCGCCGAAGGGGTGCTGCTCCTGATCGCCGACTCGACCAACGCCGAGCGTCCGGGGATCACCCCCAGCGAGGCCGAGGTGGCCGTGGCGCTCGACGCCGCGATCGGAGCGGCGGAGGGCCGGGTCTTCGTGACCACCTTCGCCTCGCACATCCACCGGGTGCAGTCGGTGATCCGCGCCGCCGAGCGGCACGGACGCAAGGTGGCCATGGAAGGCCGCAGCATGCTCAAGTTCGCCAAGATCGCGCTCGAACTGGGCTACCTGGAGGTGAAGGACCGTCTCTACACCACCGACGAGATCAAGGACATCCCCGACCGTGAGGTGCTGGTGCTGGCCACCGGCTCCCAGGGGCAGCCCATGGCGGTGCTGAGCCGCCTCGCCTTCGGCCGCCACGCCAAGCTGAGCGTGGGCGAGGGCGACACCGTGATCCTCAGCTCCAGCCCCATCCCCGGCAACGAGGAGGCGGTGAACCGGGTGATCAACAAGCTCTACGAGCTGGGGGCCCACGTCCTCTACCCGCCCGCCTACAAGGTGCACGCCTCCGGTCACGCCAGCCGCGAGGAGCTGCGCTTCCTCTACAACCTGGTCCAGCCCAAGTTCTTCGTGCCCTGGCACGGCGAGGTGCGCCACCAGACCAACTTCAAGTGGCTGGTCGAGAAGATGCCCAAGCCCCCGGTCAAGACGATCGTTCCCGAGAACGGCGACGTGCTGGTGCTGACCGCGGACGACCTGAAGAAGACGGGCCGGGTCAAGGCCGGCGCCCTCTACGTGGACGGCCTCGGGGTGGGCGACATCACCGACGACATCCTCGAGGAGCGCCAGGCCATGGCGGCCGACGGCATCGTGATCCTGACCGCGCTGGTCTCCGAGCAGCCCGTCGTCGAGGTGGTGAGCCGCGGCTTCGTCAAGGCGGGGCAGCGGCTGCACGCCGAGATCCGTCGGGTGGCCCTCGAGGCGATCGAGCGGGGCGTGCGCGAGAAGAAGCCGCTCGAGCAGATCCGCGACGACGTCTACTACCCCGCCAAGAAGTTCATCCGCAAGGCGACCGGCCGCGACCCGATCCTGATCCCCATCCTCTTCGAGGCCTGACCGTGGGCGGGGCGGGCGTGCTGCTGGGGGCGGTGGCGCCGGTGGCGCTGATGGTGGCCACCGGCTACCTCGCCGCGCGGATCCTGCGGCTCGACCGCGGGCCGCTGACGCGGCTCACGCTCTTCGTTCTCGTCCCCTTCCTGGTCTTCGACCAGCTTTGGCGCAACACCGCCGACCTGGCCGGGGCGCTGCGGCTGGCCCTGGCCTTCGCCCTCGCCTCGGCGGCCTTCGCCCTCGCGGGCTGGCTCGCGGGGCGGCTCTTCGGCCTGCCCGCGCCGGTTCGGGCGAGCCTGACCGCCACCACGGCCTTTCCCAACACCGGCAACATGGGCCTCTCCGTCGCCCTCTTCGCGCTGGGCGAGGTGGGGCTCGAGCGCGCGACGATCGTCTTCGTCGTGGCCACGGTGCTGCTCTTCAGCTTCGGACCCGCCCTCTTCCACGGCGGCAGCCTGCGCGAGCAGCTGGCCATGACCCTGCGCCTGCCGCTCATCTGGGCCGTGGTGCTCGGCCTCGCCGCCAACGCCGCCAACCTCCAGCTGCCCGCCAACCTGGGCGGGGGCGTGCACATGCTCGCCCAGGGCGCGATCCCCATGCTGCTGCTGGCGCTGGGCATGCAGATCGCCGAGTCGCGCATCCAGGTGGGGGCCTACGACCTGCTGGCCAGCCTGCTGCGGGTGCTCGGCGGACCGGTGGCCGCCTTCTGGATCGGCCGCGCGCTGGGGCTGGGGGGCGCGGACCTGGTGGTGCTCGTGCTCATCAGCGGCATGCCCGCGGCCGTGAACACCTACCTGATGGCCGCCGAGTTCGGCGGCGACGCCGCGCGCACCGCGCGGGTGGTGGTGCTCTCGACGCTGATCAGTTTTCTGACCCTTCCCCTGGTGCTGGGCTGGGCGCTGCGGGCGGCGGGGGTAGGTTAGGTTCGCCCAGGTCGAGCTGCAGTACGGGCCGGCCTGCGACCACGACGAGCAGGCGGTGGAAGCGGCCCGCCTCGGCAGGAAAACGCACCTCCAGCTCGCCGACCGTCTCCACCCACAGCGAGCGCTCCTCGATCAGCTCCTCGTCCGCGTACCAGCGCAGCTCGAGGTAGTTCGGCTCCGGCCAGCGCCGCACCACGAGCACGGCCCGCGCCGCCTCGCCCTCGGGCTCGAGCCTGCCCATGACCTGCACCCGATCGGGAAAGGGCGCCTCGGGGGGGATCAGCGGCCAGAAGGTGTAGCGGCAACCCCCCAACAACAGCAACAGCAGCAGCACCGGCAGCGGCCTCATCCCCTCCACGCTATCGCGCGCGGATGCGAAGCGGGTTAAAGCCCGCGCACCGCGGCCGCGGCCGCCGCCAGCACCAGCGGCGCGGTCTCGGCCCGCAGGATGCGCGGGCCCAGGTAGACGGGCGCGAAGCCCAGGCCGGCCAGGTGCGCCACCTCGGCCTCGGTGAATCCGCCCTCGGGACCGCTGGCGAGCGCGGCCTCCCCGGCCTCGGGCCAGGCCACCTCGGCCAGCGTCCGCGCCGCGCCGGGGTGGGCGACGAGGCCGAAGTCCACCGGCTCCAGCGCCGCGAGCGCCCGTGGCGGGGCCACCTCGGGCAGCCGCGAACGGCCCGACTGCTTGGCGGCCTCGACCGCGATGCGACGCAGCCGCTCGAGCTTGGCCCGCCCCATCTCCCGCGGCACGCTGCGCTCGGTGACGAGCGGAACGAAGCGGACCACCCCCAGCTCGCTGCCCGCGCGCACCACGTCGGCGAGCTTGTCGCCTTTGAGCAGGGCCACGTAGAGCACCGGCGCGAGCGGCGGCTCACGCCGCACCGCCCGGGGCTCGCCCGCCGCCAACCGCACCGCGCCCCCGCCGGCGTGGGTCACCCGGGCCTCGGCCTCGAGGCCGGCGCCGTCGAAGACGACCACCTCGCGCCCCGGCCGCACGCGCAGCACGTGCAGCAGATGGTGCGCCTCCCCCCCGGCGAGCACGATCTCCGGGTCGATGCGGGGCACGAAGACGCGCGGCTTTCTCATCGCTCGAAGCTGAGGAGCGCCCACTCCCCCTCGCGGCGCTCGCCCGCGGGGCGCAGCCCGGCGTCGGCGAGCGCGCGGCGCACCCGCGGGGCGCGCCCGGTCAGGACGCCCGTCAGGTGCGCCCGCCCCCCGGGCGCCAGCAGCCGGGCGTAGGCGGGGGCCAGCTCGGCGTGCAGCTCGGCGTAGAGGTTGGCCACGACCACGTCGTAGGGCGGCTCGGCCGCCTCCACGCTGCCCACCCGAAACTCGGGGGCGACGCCGTTGCGCCGGGCGTTCTCCCGGGCCACCGGGACGACGCTGGCGTCGGTGTCCACGCCCAGGGCCTCGGCCCCCAGCAACGCGGCGGCGATCGCCAGGATGCCCGAACCCGTGCCCACGTCGAGCACCCGTTTGCCGGCGGGGTTCTCGCCGGCCAGGGCCTCGAGCGCCATCCGCGTGGTGGCGTGGTGGCCGGTCCCGAAGGCCATGCCGGGCTCGAGCACGATGCGGCGCTCGGGGCTCGTCCAGTCGTGCCAGGGGGCCAGCACCACGAAGGGGCCGGCCACCACCGGCTTCAGGTCGCGTTTCCAGGCCTCGAGCCAGTCCTCGTCGGGGAGCTCCCGCCAGCGGCCGGGCAGCGGCAGCTCCACCCGCTCGGGAAAGTAGGCCCAGACCTCGCCGGGTTTCTCCTCCAGGCCCCGCGCGCCCAGCTCGAAGAGCCGGGGGACGTAGGCGTCGAGCAGCTCGAAGTCGCCTTTCAGAACGAAGACGTGCACGACCGCATTCTACGGGAGCCGGCGGGGATCAGGACCGGACCGCGCCGCTCGAGGCGGCGGGCCCGTTTGGCCGCGCCTGGGAGCGGTTCGGGGCCCCCGCAGACGCCGCACACGCCGCCAGGAAGCGTCCCGCTCTTTCGTCGCCCCGGACCCGCCCTTGCCGGGCGTCCCCGGCGCTACCCTCCGCCCCGCTCCGCGAACGCCGCCACGGCCTCTGCGAGCCGCACCCCGACCCGGAAGCCCAGCGCCGCCGCCGGGGCGTTGACGCGGCTGATCACGCCGCTTGCCCAGGTGTCGGCCGCCTCGCCGATGCGGGCGCTGGCGGCGCTGACCGCCACGGCCGCGATCCCCACGCGCTCGAGCCGGGCCAGACCCGCCACCCCCGCCGCCTCCTTGCCCACGCCGGCGTCGTTGAAGACGACGAGCGCCGGACGGTAGGCGGCGGCGTAGCGCGCCGCGCTGAGACCGCCGTGGGAGCCCGTCACCACCACCGCGCCGGTCTGCTCGGGACCGCCCTGGGTCACCGAGTCGAGCAACCAGACCCGCACGCCCCCGACTTGTAGGCTCTGCATGGGCTTTATAGTAAAACCCAAGGAGAAGCGAATGGAAGGTACGAACGTCGTCCAGCTCTTGCAGCAACTCATCCGATTCGACACCACCAACCCTCCCGGCCGCGAAGCCGAGGCCATGCGCTGGGTGCAGGGCTGGCTCAAAGACCACGGCATCGACTCCGAGCTGCTCGCCCGCGACCCCGAGCGGCCCAACCTGGTGGCGCGCCTGCGCGGGCGTGGCGAAGCGCCGCCGATCCTCGTCTACGGCCACCTCGACGTGGTGACCACCGAAGGGCAGGACTGGAGCGTGCCGCCGTTCGAGGGCGTGGAGAGGGACGGCTTCGTCTGGGGACGCGGCGCGCTCGACATGAAGGGCGCGGTGGCCATGTACCTGGCCTCGCTGGTGGAGGCGCACGCCGCAGGCGAGCTCGCCGGCGACGTGGTGCTGGCGCTGGTGAGCGACGAGGAGGCCGGGGGCGACTACGGCGCGAGCTGGCTGGCCGATGAGCACCCGGAGCGGTTCGCCGGCATCAAGCACGCCCTGGGCGAGTTCGGCGGGTTCAGCCTCGAGATCGCCGGCCGGCGCTTCTACCCGGTGATGGTGGCCGAAAAGCAGATCAGCTGGATCGAGCTTACCTTTACCGGCCCCGCCGGCCACGGCTCGCTCATCCACAAGGGCGGGGCCATGGCCAAGCTGGGGCAGGCGCTGGTGGCGCTCGACAAGAAGCTTACCCCCGTGCACGTCACGCCCGTCGCCGAGCGCATGTTCCGCGAGATCGCCGCCGGGCTCAGCGGTGCAGCGCGCGCCGGGGTGCTGGCCGCGCTCAAGCCCGCGCTCACCGACCGCGTCCTCGAGGCGCTGGGCGAGGGCGGCCGGCTCTTCCAGCCGCTCTTCCACAACACCGTGAACGCCACCATCGTCACGGGCGGCGACAAGGTCAACGTGGTGCCCGCCGAGGTGCGCCTCCAGCTCGACGGAAGGTTGCTGCCCGGCTTCTCCCCCGACGACCTCATCGCCGAGCTCGAGCAGATCATCCCGGTCCCTTTCGAGGCCCGGGTGGTGCGCCACGACCCGGGACCCGGGGAGGTGGACTGGAGCCTCTACCCGCTGCTCAAGCGCACCCTGGAGGAAGCCGACCCCGGGGCGCGCGCGGTGCCGCTCCTGCTTTCCGGGGTTACCGACGGCCGCCACTTCGCGCGCCTGGGCATCCAGACCTACGGCTTCGCCCCCATGAAGCTGCCGCCCGACCTGAACTTCTCGCGCCTCATCCACGCCGCCGACGAGCGCATCCCGGTGGAGGCGCTCGAGTTCGGCGTCCAGACCCTGCGGCGCTTCTTCCGCGACTACGGGCGCGGCTGAACCCGCGCCCCCGCGGGCGCGACGTATACTGAGGCCAATGCTCAGCTGGCTCGACGTCCTGGCGATCACCACCGCCGCGCTGGCCACCGCGATGGGCGTGCGGCGCGGGGGCGGCTTCCTGCTGGCCCTGCCGATCGCCGCGGCGCTCTACTGGCTGGGCCTCGACTACGTGCCCGGCCCTTCCTGGCTGCTCCTGCTCGGCCTCGGCAGCGGGCTGGCCGCCGCCTTCGTGAGCGGGCTGCTGCCGGTCAGCTTCCCCTTCAAGCTCGACCCCATCCTGGGCGGCCTCGCGGGCTTCGTCTGGGGCGCCTTCCTGGCGCTCGTGCTCTGGGTGGGGCTGCCCTCGGAGTACAGCCCGGCCACCGGCGCGATCCGCTACCCGGCGCTCTCGGCCCCGCCCATCATCCAGGACGCGGTGGCCTCGAGCCCCTTTGCGCCCAAGCTCTTCGCCGTCGTCTGGCAGCACCCCGTGGCGCGCAAGGTCTTCTTCGGCCCCGAACCCTCGCGCTAGCCGCTACTCGGCCAGCACCGTCGCCAGGTCGTAGACGCTGCGGTCGATCGGCTTGCGCCGTTCCACCGCCTCGGCCAGCGGCGTGAGCGCGATCTCGCCCTCGACCTCCCCGAGCATCACCCCGCTGCTGCCCGAAACCAGCGTCTCGGCGGCCGCCGCCCCCAGGCGGCTGGCCAGCACCCGGTCGCGCGCGGTCGGCGAACCCCCGCGCTGGATGTGGCCCAGCACGGTGACCCGCCCCTCGAAGGGGTGGATCTGCTGCGCGGCCTTCATCAGCGTGTCGGCGCCGCCGGGGTAGGCCCCCTCGGCCACGACGATGATCGAGGAGTGCTTGCCCTTGGCCTCGGATAGCCGGATCTGCTCGGCGATCTCCTCGGGGCCGGTGGGGATCTCGGGCAGCGCGATCACCTCGGCTCCGCCGGCGAGCCCGACGTCGAGGGCGATGAAGCCGGCGTGCCGGCCCATCACCTCGATGAAGAAGACGCGCTCGTGGCTGGCGGCGGTGTCGCGGATGCGGTCGATGGCGTCCAGCGCGGTGTTGACCGCGGTGTCGAAGCCGATGGTGAAGTCGGTGCCGTAGAGGTCGTTGTCGATCGTCCCCGGCACCCCCACAATGGGGATGCGGTGCTCCTGGGTCATCTTGATGGCGCCGCGGAAGGTGCCGTCGCCGCCGATGGCCACCAGGCCGTCGATCTTCGCCTCGGCCAGCCGGCGCGCCGCCTCGGCGCGCCCCTCGGGCTCCAGGAACGCCTTGCTGCGCGCGGTACGCAAGATCGTGCCGCCGCGCTGGATGATGTTGGCCACGTCGCGCGGCGCCAGCGGAACGAACTCGCCCTCGATCATCCCCGCGTAGCCGCGTCGGATGCCCACCACCTCGACCTCGTTCGCCGCCGCCCAGCGCACCACCGCCCGCAGGGCGGCGTTCATGCCGGGGGCGTCGCCCCCACTGGTCATCACACCGATCCGCTTCATGCCTTCTCCTTTCGGTAGGCCCACTTGCGGGCCTCGTTGCGGGGCACGCTCCGGGCCTCGAGCGCCTCCGCCAGCGCCCGGCCGCCGAGCCCCTCGGCGGCGAGCTCCGCGGCCAGCGCCGCGGCGTCGGGGCGGTCTTCGGGAAGCTCGCGGGGCCCCAGGACGATCACGAACTCGCCGCGCGGCTTCCGGAACCGCGCAAGCGCTTCTTCGAGCCGGCCCCGCCAGATCTCCTCGTGCTTCTTGGACAGCTCGCGCGCCAGCGCGACCGGGTGGTCGGGACCGTAGATCGCCAGCAGGTCGGACAGCGTGCGCTCGAGCCGGTGGGGCGCCTCGTAGAGCACCACGGTGCGCGCCTCGCGCCTCAGGGCCTCGAGCCGCGGCCTGCGGGCGCGGCCGGTCGGCAGGAACCCTTCGAAGACGAACCGCGCCGTGGGCAACCCCGAGGCCACGAGGGCGGGCACGAAGGCCGTCGGCCCCGGCAGCACCTCGACGCGAAAGCCCCTGGCGAGCGCCCGCGCCACCAGCTCGGCGCCGGGGTCGCTGATGCCCGGGGTGCCGGCGTCAGAGGCGTAGGCCACGTAGGCGTGCTCCTCGAGCAGCCGCTCGGCGCGGTCCAGCGTGTGCTGGTCGACCCGAACCAGCGGCGTGGCGATGCCGTAGTGCCGCAGCAGCTTGGCCGTGCGCCGGGTGTCCTCGCAGGCCACCACCTCGGCCTCCTTCAGCACCTCGAGCGCCCGCAGCGTCACGTCGGCCAGGTGGCCGATCGGCGTGGGCACGAGCACCAGCTTGCGCATGGTCCCATCCTACCCGGCGGTGCGGCCCCGTTCGGCCGCCGCAGCGCTCCACTGCACCACCGCGACGGCCAGCACCACCAGCGCGCCCCCGACCAGCCCCCGCAGGCCGAGCACCTCGCCCAGCACGAAGTAAGCGAAGGTCGCCGCCCAGACGGGCTCCATCGAGTAGATCACCGCCGCCTCGGGCGCGCTCACGCTGCGCTGGCCCACGGCCATCAGCCAGGTCGTGAGCGCGGTGGCGGCCACCCCCAGGTAGAGCACCGCCGCCCAGGGGACCGCAAGCCCCGCCAGCGCCGCCAGGTCGCCGCTCACCCAGGCCCAGGCGCCCACGAAGAGGCTGAGCCCCACGAGCTGGGTGAGGCTGAGCACGAAGGCGTCGTGCGTGCGGGTGTGCAGCTCCAGCCGCAGAATGTAGACCGCGTAGGTCACGGCGGTGGCCAGCGTCCAGAGGTCGCCCGCGTTCGGCGGGCTGCCGTCGTAGGCGAGCATGCCCACCCCCACGAAGCTGGCCAGGGCTCCGAGCCAGACCCAGACGGGCACGCGCCGGCCCGCGAGGCCCGCGATAACCGGCACCAGCACCACGCTGAGCGCGGTGATGAAGGCGCTGCGCCCGGCGGTGGTGTAGAGCAGGCCGATCGTCTGGGTGGCGTAGCCCAAAAAGGCCCAGAAGGCCAGGTCCAGGCCCGGACCCCAGGCGCCGCGGGCCCGCTTCCAGAAGGGCAGGAAGAAGGCTGCGCCCACCAGGAAGCGGAGCAGCATGAGCAGGCTGGGCGGAAACTGCTCGAGCGCCCCCTTGACCACCACGAAGGTCGAGCCCCAGATCAGCGTAACGAAGGTGAGCGCAAGAAGCCCGCGCAGGTGGGCGTTCACGGTGCCCAGTGTACACGCTAGCGCGAAAGGGCGGCGAGCAGCCACAGCGCCAGGTTGAGCCCCAGGGTGAGGATCAGGCTGACGAGCAGCATGGAGGTGACGGGGACGAAGACCCGCACGCCGTCGCGCTCGAAGCGCAGGTCGCCCGGCAGGTGGCCGAACCAGCCGAAGAGCGCCGGCCACCACCAAAGCAGCAACCCGGCAAAGACGATCAACAGCCCCACGGCCACCAGCCAGCGGCCCAGCTCGCTCATGCCCTCATTATGGCGTGCTGGAGGGGTTCTTTCCAATCCCGCCGCCGAGCGGGTAACGTAGGTTCATGATCGAAGTGCGCGAGGCGAGCGGCACCGAAGAGGTGATGTTGACCGAGGACCTGCAGATCGCCGCCTGGGGGTTCAGCGAGCGCGAGATCGCGCCGCACTCGGCGCTGGTGGCGAGCCAGCACTCGGGCGGCCTCGTCGCCCTGGCCTGGGCCGGGGGCGAGGCCGTGGGCTTCGTCTGGGGCTTCCCGGCCTTTGAGGGCGGCCGCGTCTGGCACCACTCGCACCAGATGGGCGTGCGCCCCGACTGGCAGGGCAAGGGGGTGGCGCTGGCGCTCAAGCGCTACCAGCGCCGCTGGGCGCTGGAGCGCGGCTACGACCTGGTCACCTGGACCTTCGACCCGCTGCTCACCAAGAACGCGCGGTTCAACCTCGGAAAGCTCGGCGCCTGGGCGGGCCGCTACTTCCCCGACTTCTACGGCCTGCGCACCGGCCTGTACGCGGGCATCCCCGCGGACCGGCTGCTCATAAGCTGGGAGCTCGAGCACCCGCGGGTGCGCGAGCGGCTGGAGCGCATCCCGCCCCCGCCCGAACCCGAAGGGGAACCCCTGGCGCTCACCCGGGGGGAGGGCCTGGGCCTGGTCCCCGAGCGCCTGCTCACCCCGAGCGCCCCGCGCGTCTACCTGGAGGTGCCGCCCGACCTCGACGCCCTCAAGGCCAGCGACCTGGGCCTCGCCGAGGCCTGGCGGCTCTTCACCCGCGAGGCCTTCACCTGGGCCTTCGCCCACGGTTACCGTGCGGTGGATCTGGCCCGCCGGGGGCCGCGGGTCTTCTACCAGCTCGAGCGCCCAGGGGACCCGGCCGGCCGCAGCGGCTAAGGGCCTTCCGGAGCCAGCGCGCGCGCCGCCAGCGCCGCGCCGATCACGCCCGCGTCCTCGCCCAGGCGCGCAGGCAAAAGCGGGGCGGTGCGCCACCCCGCCGCGTGGCGCTCGAAGGCCCGGCGCACGCGCTCGAGCCAGACCTCGCCGCCGCCGAGGGCCACCCCACCGCCGACGACGACGACCTCCGGATCCCACAGCTTCTGAGCGTCCGCGAGCGCCTGGCCCAGGTAGTCCGCGGCGGCCTCGACGATGCGCGCGGCCTTGGCCTCGCCGGCGCGCCAGCGCGCGAACAGTTCGGGCGTGTCCAGGGGTTCGGCGTAGGCGTAGCTGGCATCGCGCGCCAGCGCCCGCCCGCTCGCCACCGCCTCCAGGCAGCCGGCGTTGCCGCAACCGCAGACCGGACCCCCCGGCAGGACGGTGAGGTGGCCGAACTCGCCCGCCTGGCCGTAGGCGCCGCGCCAGACGCGGCCGTCCGCCACCAGGCCGCCGCCGATGCCGGTGGAGACGGTCACGAAAAACGAGCTCGCCGCGCCCCGGGCCGCGCCCAGGTGGTGTTCGGCCAGCGCCGCGGCGTTGGCGTCGTTCTCGAGCGCCACGGGGCGCTGCAAGGCCTCCTCAAGCCGCGCGCGCAGGGGAACGTCGCGGAACCGCGCGATGTTGGGCGCGAAGACGACGACGCCGCGCTCGTAGTCGATGGGGCCCGGGGTGCCCACCCCCACGGCCGTCACCGGCGCCCCGGCCTCGGCCAGCGCCTCGTTGGCCGCCGCGATCATCGCCTGCAAGACGGCCTCCGCACCCTCCCGGGGGGTCGTGATGCGGCCGCGTTGGATCAGGCGTCCGCCTTCGAGCACCCCCAGGGCGATCTTGGTGCCCCCCAGGTCAATCCCGAGCGTCGCCACCCGCGTCCTCCAGCAGGGCGCGCGCCTCGGCCTCGGCCGCCTCGGGCACCCAGACCCCCACGGGGCCGGTGGCCTCGGGCAGGATGCCGGCGAAGTCGGCGTAGGGCCCGAAGACGCGCGCGGCGATGCCCGCCTCGCGCAGCCGCCGCACGATCGGTTCGGCCAAGACCGGCTCGCATTCGAGCAGCATCACGTAGTCGGTGCCGGCGTGACGCCTCTTCACGCCTCTTCGTCCTCCAGACGCAGGAGCCGGCGGGCGTGCTCGAGCTGGTCCTCGGGCACCCACAGCGAGGTCGGCGTCATCGTGGGCAGCATCCCCTCCAGCTCCACCGGCGGCCGCTCGATCTCGGCGGGAATGCCGGCGGCGCGCAGCTCGGCGGCGAAGCCGTCCACGATGGGGCGCTCTCCGAAGAGCAGGAAAGCGTAGACCCGCCCCCCGATCCGTTTGGTCCTAGGCGTTTCCATGCAACACCTCCAGGAGCCGGCGCGTCAGGCGCGCGTACAGCGCCCGGGCGCGTTCCAGCTCGTCCACGGGCACGCGTTCGCGCGTGGTGTGGGCCAGCTCGGGGTCGCCGGGGCCCAGCCCCAGCACCACGGCGCCGCTCGCAGCCAGGTAGGGCGCGTCGGTGGTGAACCACCAGACGCCGGCCTCCTCCTGCCCCAGCTCGGCCAGGGCCGCCTGCAACAGAGGATGGTCCGCGGGCACCAGGTGCGGCGGGAAGACCATGGGGTAGCGCATCGTCACCTCGCCGCTGGCGCGTTCGGTCTCGGGTACGTAGACGGAGGCGTCGCCCGCGATCAGGCGCAGGCGCTCGAGGATCGCCTCGGGATCCTCGCCGGGCACGAAGCGGTAGTCCACGCAGACCTGGGCCAGACCCGGCACCACGTTGGTGGCCCGGGGGCGGCTCTCCACGTAGGTAGGGGTGCAGCTCGCCCGCCCCAGCTCGGGGTGCTCGGCGGTCTCGAAGGCCTCGAGCGCAGCCAGGAACCGCCCCAGGTCGGGCAGGGGGTTGCGACCCAGCTCGGGGCGCGCGGCGTGCGCCAGCCGCCCCTCGTAGTCGGCCCAGACCTCGATCCGGCCGCGGTGTCCGCGCATCAGCCGGTTGTTCGAAGGCTCCCCCAGGATCGCCGCGTCGGCCCGGAGCCGTTCGGCGGCGAAGCGGCTGCCGAGGCCGCCCACCTCCTCCTGCACCACCGCTAAAAAACGCACCCGGCCCGGCGGCGGATCCTTCGCCAGGTCCGCCATCGCCCCCAGCATGGCCGCGAGCGCCCCCTTCATGTCCACCGCCCCGCGGCCCCAGAGCTCGCCCTCCGCCACCTCGCCCGCGAAGGGCGGGTGCGGCCAGGCGTCGGGCTCGCCCGCCGGCACCACGTCCATGTGGCCGGTGAGCAGCACCTCGAAGGGGCCCTCGCCCAGGGCGAACTCCACGTTGCCCGCGTCGTCGAGCTGGGGCCGGAAGCCCAGGGCCTCGGCCTCTTCCATCAGCACCCGAGCGGCCGGGGCCTCGCCGCCCGAGGGGCTTTCGGCGCGGATGAGCCGCGCGGCGGTCTTGACGACGTTCATACCCCCATCCTACCCGCGCCGGGCCGCCAGGGCCCAGTGGACGGCGATCCCCGCCGCCACCGCGGCGTTCAGGCTGGGGGTGCGCCCGCGCAGGGGGATGTGCACGAGCTGGTCGCAGCGGTCGCGCACCAGCCGGCGCAGGCCCGAGCCCTCCGAGCCGATCACCCAGGCCAGCGGCCGCTCGTAGTCGGCCTCCTCGAGCGCCACCTCGCCCTCGCCCGCCAGGCCGTAGACCCAGACGCCGGCCTCCTTGAGCTCCTCGATGTAGCGCGGCAGGTTGGGCACCTGCACCACCGGCAGGTGCCGCGCCGCGCCCGCCGAGGCCTTGACGGCCACCGGCGAGAGGGGGGCGCTGCGGCGCGTCTCGCTCACCACCCCGTGCGCCCCCAGCGCCTCGGCGCTGCGCAGGATCGCGCCGTAGTTGCGCGGGTCGGTGATGCCGTCGAGCAGCACCACGAGCGGCAGCTCGCCGCGCTTGTGGGCCAGGCGCAGGGGGGCGTCGGGCTCGGCCAGCCGGATCGCCTCGATCTCGGCCACGATGCCCTGGTGGTGGGTCGTGCGCACCAGCTGGTCGAGCTCGATGCGGGGCACCAGCTCGTAGGGAATGCCCGCGTCCTCGAGCTTCTTCAGGAACTTGCGCTCGACGCCGCGGGCCACCAGCACCCGGCGCACCCCGCCTTCGCGCGCGGCCTCGAGCACCGGATTGCGACCGTAGATCCACATGCCCCCAGCCTACCGCGACGGCGGCAAAAGGGCCCGCGGGGGGTTCCCCCCGCGGGCCCTGGCCGAACCCACCGAACTGCGTACCGCTCACTACGTACTACGCACTACGTACCACGCACCATTCTCACAGCTGACTGCGCGGGTCCAGCGCGTCGCGCAGGCCGTCGCCCATGTAGTTGAAGGCCAGCACCGTGATCAGGATCATCAACCCCGGGTAGATGGCCAGGTGGGGCGCGTAGAAGATGAAGTCCTGCGCCCCGGTGAGCATGTTGCCCCAGGTCGGCACCGGCGGCTGGATGCCGAAGCCCAGGAACGAGAGCGCCGCCTCCACCAGGATGGCCGTGCCCACCGCCAGGGTGGCGTCGACGATGATCGGCGCCAGGGTGTTGGGCACCAGGTGGCGGAACATGATGCGCGGCTCGCTCGCGCCCAGCGCGTAGGCGGCCATCGAGAACTCCTGCTCGCGCAGGCTCAGGATCTGGCCGCGCACCAGCCGCGCCGAGGTGATCCAGCCGAAGATGATCAGGATGCTGATGATGATGAAGACCGAGGCCGACTCCCCGAACACCCCCTGCGCCAGCCGCCCCAGCGGCGAGCGCGAGTCGTTCAGGAAGGCCGAGAGCACCAGCAGGAGCGGCAGCGTCGGGATCGAGAGCATGAAGTCGATCAGGCGGCTGATCACGATGTCCAGGTCCAGCTTCAGCTGCCCGACCAGGCCCCAGACCACCAGCACCAGCGCGGCGGCCCCGCCGATCACCAGGCCGGCGGTGGAAAGCGCGCCGTTCAGGCCGCCCTCGCCGATCGCGGGCAGCGCCAGGGTGCGGGTGATGTCCCAGATCAGCCAGGCCGTGCCCCCCAGGATGCCCCAACTCAGCACGGTCCAGGTCATGCGGCTCAGGTGGGCGCCGAAGACGCCGAAGAGGTTGAGCGCGAGCACCCCCAGCGCGACCAGCAAGGCGGCGAGCCAGAACGCGCCGGTCTGCCCCGCGGCCGCCAGCGAGACGAGCAGGCCCAGCCCCGCAAAACCGAGCGCCAGCGCCAGGCCGAAGGCGGCCAGGCTGCCCTCGGCCACGATCTCCCGCAGGCGCCTGGAAAAGGGACCCGCGTAGAAGTCGAAGGGGCGCCCCGAGAAGAAACCCGCGAGCGCACCGATGATGGTGCCGATGATGACGCTCACGATCGCCACCGAAAAACCGACCAGCAGCGAGATGCGCCCGCCGAAGAGGATGCGCGAGAACACGTCGCGGCCCAGCTCGTCGGTGCCGAGGAGGTGACCCGGCGAGCCGGGCGGGAGGAAGTAGAAGGCCTTGAGGTTGGCCCCGGAGGGCTGCTCGTTGGGGTCGGGGATCCAGCCCAGCGAGACCAGCAGCGGCGCGGCCAGGCTGGCCGCGACCAGGATCACGATGACGACCATCGAGACCTGGGCCATCCGGTGCTTGCGGAAGCGGCGCCAGGCCAGGTGCCAGGTGGACTCCCCGCGTTCGATCTTCTTCACGTTCACGTTGCTTGCCACGGTCGCCTCCTAGTTGTAGCGGATGCGGGGGTCCACCACCGCGTACGCCAGGTCCGCCAGCAGGTTGAACAGCGCCGTCAGGAAGGCCAGGAAGACGAGCGCCGCCATGGCCACGTTGTAGTCCTTCTCGAGTAGCGAGTCAAAGAGTGCGCGCCCCATGCCGGGCCAGGAGAAGATCGTCTCGGTGATCACCGCCCCGCTGAACAGCCCGGGGATGGCCAGGCCCACGAGGGTGACGATCGGAATCAGGGCGTTGCGCAACGCGTGCTTGTAGATCACCACCCGCTCGCTGAGCCCCTTGGAGCGCGCGGTGCGGATGTAGTCCTGCTGCAGCACTTCGAGCATCGAGGAGCGGGTGAATCGGGTCCAGCCGGCCATCGAGAGCACCGAAAGGGTGAAGACGGGCAGGACCAGGTACCAGGCGCGGTCCTTGAGGTAGGCCCACCAGCCCACGGTGTCGGGGCTCATCCCCGGCGAGACGAACCCGCCCGCCGGGAAGATGGGTTCGAAACGGCCCAGCCGCTCGGGCAGCCAGACCGCGAAGAGCAGCATCAGCATGATGCCGAGCCAGAAGACCGGGGTGGAGTAGCCGACGAACGAGAAGAAGGTCACCACGTAGTCGGCGATCGAATACTGCCGCACCGCCGAGAAGACCCCCACGGGTATGGCGACCGCCAGCGCCAACAGGAACGACAGCCCCGTGAGCAGCAACGTGTTCTGCATGCGTCCGTAGATGAACTGGGCCGCGGGCTGCGCGTAAGTGCGCGAAAGCCCCAGGTCCCCCTGGAGCGCGCGCCCCAACCACTTGAAGTAGCGGATGTGGATCGGCTGGTCGAGGCCGTAGGCGGCCTTGAGCTTGGCGATGTCCTCCTGGGTCAGGTGGGGGTTCTGAAAGATCAGGCCTTCGAGCGGATCGCCGGGCTGCAGGGCCACCAGCGTGTAGATGGCCAGGGAAACAAAAAAGAGCAGCGGGATCATCTGCAGAAGACGCCTGAGGGTGTACGCGATCATGTGAAGATTCTCCTCTTCCCTTGTTTTGCTTCAGAAATTCGTGGCCGCGCCGTCGGCGCGGCCACGATGGGATCCAAAGGTTACTGTTCCAAAGCGCTGATGCCGTACTTGGCCTGATCGAAGACCTGCTGCGCGCCGTTTTCGGCCCAGCCGATCAACCAGGCGTTGGTGGTGGGGTAGCCGAAGCTGCCGAAGTAGGTGCTGGAGACGAAGTTGACCAGGCCCTTCTTGACCACCAGCGGGTTGGAGCGCCAGTAGAAGGGCAGGGCGGGCAGCTCCTCGGCCCAGATCTCCTGCATCTTCTGCCAGTACTGCTTGCGCTTGGCGGCGTCGAACTCGATCATCGCCTTGGCGCGGAGCTGGTCGAACTCCTCGTTGCACCAGCCGAAGTTCACGCCGGAGTAGTTGTTCTCGGGCGTGGGCACGTAGGTTTCGCCGGTGATGTAGTCCTTGCAGGTGAAGACGCCGGCGTCGTCGACGATGCCGAAGAGCCAGGCGAACTCGAAGAGGCCCTTCCAGCTGCCGTCGTAGGCCTTGGAGAAGAAGTCGTTGGAGAAGACGACCGAGGAGGGGGCGTTGTTGATCTTGACCTTGATGCCGACCTTCTTCAGGTCGTTCTGGAAGAAGACCTGGGTGCGCTCACGGATGCGGTTGCCCGCGGTCGTCACGTATTCGATCTCGAACTTGACCGTGCGGCCGTCGTCGGTCTTGCGCTCGAGGTAGCCGTCGCCGTCGAGGTCCTTCCAACCCAGCTCGGCCAGCAGCTGCTTGGCCTTCTCGGGGTCGTAGGGGTACTTCTTGACGTCCGGGTTGGCGTTCGGGTCGGCGAAGTGGACCCAGGTGTCGGCCACCGGCTGCAGACCGTCGAAGAAGGCGTCCACCAGACCCTGGCGGTTCATGGCGTAGAGGATCGCCTGGCGGGTCTTGGGGTTGTCGAGCATCAGGTCCTTGACTTCCTGGACGTTGCCGAACTTGTTGACCTCGGCGTGCTCCCAGATCACGCCCGGAACCGCCCAGATGTCGAAGCGGCCCTCGGCGCGGCGGACGAGCTGGGGCGCCCGCGCCTGGTCGAAGGTGAGCGCGACCGAGGAGGTGGCGTCGATGCCGCCGCCCAGGATGGCCACGAGCAGGGCGTTGGTGTCACCGATGAAGCGGTAGGTGACCTTCTGCACGTACTTGTCCGCGCCGCCCGGAGGGGTGATGAAGAACTTGGGGTTGCGCACCATCTCGAGGCTGCTGCCCGGCACCCACTTCTTGAGGGTGAAGGGGCCCGAGTAGACCATGCTGCCCTTGTTGAGCGCGTTGGGCGTGGCGAACTTGGAGACGAAGCCCTGGAAGAGCTCGGTGATCTTGGCCGCGTCCTTCTCGGGGTCGAGCTTGGCGATCTCGGCCTTGGTCTTCTCCCACTCGCCCTTCATGACGTGCGCGGGGGCGATCCCGATCGCGGAGCCCACGAGGTCGTAGAAGTAGGCGGGCTCGAAGCTGACCGTGAAGTTGCGGTCGTCCTGCACCGAGAGCTTCACCCGGTTCCAGTACGAGGGGTCCTGCACCGGAGCGCCGGGGTACTTGCCCACCTCGTAGAAGAAGGCCACGTCGGCCGAGGTGATGGGGACGCCGTCGGACCAGAAGATGTCGTCGCGCAGGGTGTAGTGGATGTCGATGCGCTTCTTGCCCTCGCCCAGGTCGGTCACCTTGACGCGCCCGTTCTCGGTGGTGGGCACCTCGGTGGCCAGGTAGGGCTGGTCGTTGCCGTCGATGTCGATGTACTCGAGCCCCGCCCAGAGGAAGTTCTCGATCTCGCTGGCGATGGCGGCGCTGCTCACGAAGGCCCAGGCGTCCCCGAGGACGCGCGGCTCCTGCGAAGCGCCGACGACCAGACTGTTGTCCCTCGGTCCGGCGAGCGCCAGACCCGCTGCAGCTACTAGCCCAAGAGTAAGAAGAATTCGCTTCATACTCCTCCTTTCCGGGGTTTGCGGCCCCATATCCATGGCGATGGTTTCACCGCTTTTATTATACGGAGCACCGCTGGAAACGCAATAAAGAACGTTTCGGCCTATGCTGGTCTCATGGATCCGCAGATTCTACGTCAGGCCCTAGGCGCAGCAGGGCTGCCCGCTTGGCTCTTCTACAGCTTTGGCGCGTCGAACCCGCTGGCGCTGGAGGCCCTGGAGCTGGGCCGGGCGCACCTGACCCGGCGCTTCGCCTACCTGGTTCCGGCCGCGGGTGAGCCGCGGCTGCTCGCCCACCGCCTGGAGCTCGAACGCTTCGACCACCTGCCCGGTGAACGCCTCCCCTACGCCCGCTGGCAGGAGTTCGACCGGGGGCTCGAGCACCTGCTCGAAGGCGTAACGCGCGCCGCCCTCGACTACCAGCCGGGCGCCCGCATCCCCTACCTCTCCCGCGTCGACGCCGGCTTCGTCGAGCGGGTGCGGGCCCTGGGCGTAGAAGTGGTGAGCGCGGCCCTGCCGATGCTGCATTTGCAGACCTGGAGCTCAGACGACCTGGCCGCCCACCGCCGCGCCGCCGCGGTACTGCACGAAGCCCGGGACGCCGCGCTGGCGTTCTTGCGCGCGCGTCTGCCGGACGACCCCCCGCGCGAGCTGGAGGTGCAGCGGGTCATGCTGGACGTCTTCGGGAAACGCGGCGTCGAGTACGACCACCCGCCCATCGTGGCCTTCGGCGCGCACGCCGCCCGCCCCCACTACACCCCCCAAGCCGGAAGCGACGCCGCCCTGCGGCCCGGCGACGTCGTCCTCCTCGACCTCTGGGCGCGCGAGCCCGGCGGGGTCTACGCCGACATCACCTGGATGGCCGGCTGGCAGGTTTCGCCCGAAGCCTTGCAGGCCTGGGAAGCGGTGGCGGCCGCGCGCGACCGTGCGGTGGCGTTGGTGCGTGAGGCCTACGCGGCCGGCCGCCATCCGGCCGGCTGGGAGGCCGACCGCGCCGCCCGCGAGGTGCTGGAGGCGCGCGGCTTCGGCGAATGCGTGCTCCACCGCACCGGCCACCACCTGGGGCGCAGGGGTCCCCACGGCAGCGGCACCCACCTGGACGATTTCGAGAGCCACGACACCCGCCCCCTCATTCCCGGACTCGCCTTCACCGTGGAGCCCGGCGTCTACCTGGAGGGGCGGTTCGGAATCCGCAGCGAGATCGACGTCTTCCTGCACGAGTCCGGGCCCGAGGTGACGACGGAGGTGCAGGGTGAGATGGACGTGCTTTGATGGGAAGAAAATTACGCCTCTAGCTCGAGATTTATGAAGAAACTGTGCGTAGTACGTGGTTCGTAGTACGTCGTATGGGGCGTGTTCGTGTGCCCGCCCGTGGTGTTGGTGGTGGACGCTGGCCAAGACGGAACGACCGCGCCCAAACGTTTGGCAACGGTAGGGGCTTTTTAAGACGCCGTCAGACGAAGACGGAGCGGTCACCATGCTTTAAGCTCTGGATTCCAGCTCGCGCAGGCCTCCGGCCTGCTTGGCTGGAATGACGAAGCAAGTTCGATTTGACCCAAACATATTCTCGTCATCCCAGGCAAGCGGCGAAGCCGCGCGACCTGGGATCCAGACCGAGTCACCGACCCGTGGTTGAAGCTGCGCCAACATTCCGATGAATAAGCGACGATATTCAGGGACAACGAAATCTCGGTTTTATGTACAGCATGGACCCCGGATCTCCCTCGGCTATTAGCCTCGGTCGTCCGGGGATACGTTGTTGTTCAGGAAAAAAGAAGTTGTTCGTGTCCCCGGCCAAGGGGCGTAGCGACCGCGAGCGGGCCTGTCCCGGACTTGGTCCGAGGGCCCAGGCCGTGCATGACGCTACGGCCATGTCGCCTTGAACAGCGCGTCCTGGCGGCGCAGCGGCCCCGGCGTGGCGCTGGCGGAAACGCCCCCTGCAGTAACGAAACCGTGTTGTGGGAACGGGACGATCGACGCGCCCGCGCGAACCCTAGCCGCCTGCGTTCCGCCGGCGAATGGCCCTGCGCGTCAACCCCCGGTAGACGGCCTCGAACACCAGGGCCAGCGCGAAGGCGGCGAAGGTGGCCCAGAAGGCGGCGCGCCCCTGGTTCCACTGGTAGACCTGCAGCACCCCGAACACCGAAGCCACCACCACGAAGGAGAGCACCACGAACCAGGGCCGCCCGTCGGCCTGGCCGGTCCGCAGCAGGCGGTAGTGGGCCACGAAGACGAACAGGTAGATCATGATCATCACCGAGCTGGTGATGCCGGCGATGCCCGAAAGGTCGAAGGCGAGGGCGAACAGCAAACCCAGGATCGCGGTCGCGTACAACCCCTCGGTGGCGCTGAACCAAACCTTGCGTTCGAAGGCCGCCGGCAGCTCACCCTGCCGCGCCAGCGCGTAGGCAATGTTGGCCCCGCCGTAGAGGGTGGCGTTGAGCGCGGAGCTGATGGAGAACAACGCCCCCAGCGAGACCAGCACGTAGCCGAAGGCGCCCAGAAACGGCTTGGCCGCCTCGGCCAGCGCGTACTCCTCGGCCTTCAACAGGTCAGGTAGGGCCACGTTGCCCACGGCCACCAGGGCGACCGAGACGTACACGACGCTGACGATGAGGATGCTCAGGTATATGGCCCGGGGTACGTTCACCTCCGGGTTTTCCAGGTTCTCCGAGGCGTTGGTGACGAGGCCGAAGCCCATGTAGGAGAGGAAGAAGATGGCCGCGCCGTAGAGTGTGCCCCGCAGGTGCACCGGATCGAAGCGGGGGGTCACCCAGTCGGGGTGGACGGTCCAGATCCCCAGGACCACGAAGACGCCCAGCACCGAAAGCTTGATCAGCACGATCCAGAACTCGGCGCGGCCCACGGCTTTGGAACCGAAGAAGTTGAGCGCGGTGAACGCGGCCACCACCCCGGCTTCGACCAGCCCCTGGGCCAGGCCGGCCACGGGCAGGTGCACGAGCGGCAGGAAGTACCCCGCGAAGCCCTTGGCGAAGAGCGCGATGGAAACGACGAAGCTGAACCAGAACAGGATGGCCAGCGCACCGGTGACCACCGAATCGCCGACGCCGCGAACGATGAACTCGATGGGGCCGGCGTTGGAAACGTAACGCTTGCCCAGGTGGGCGTAGGAGTAGGCCACGAAGAGGGCGAGCAGTCCGCTGAGGACGAAGACGAGCGGGAGGTTGGGCCCGGCGATCTTGGCCCCCAAACCCAGCATCGTGAAGATGCTGGCGCCGATCATTGTGCCCACGGCCATGGCCACGGCCTCCCACAGCCCCATCGCGTTCCCCCGGGTCGGTTTCATATCTGCATTCTAGAGGCGCAGCGTCAGGCCGCCGGCCCCAAAAGAAGCGCCCGCCCCGAGGGGCGGGCCGGCGATCTGGTGGAGGCGGCGGGACTCGAACCCGCGTCCGAGAGCCTATCCAGTGGGCGTCTACGAGCGTAGTCCGCGTTTCAGGTTCTCGGTCCTGCCTTGGCCCGCGGACGGGCGGTCAGGACCCAGCTCCGTGGAATTTCGCCTCGGGTTACGGAGCCTCGCCCTTGGCTAGCCGGCTTTAGTGTCGTCCGCTGCCCGAGCCACCGGCCGGGCTTGACAGGGACGTGGCGGGGTTAAGCCGCCAGAGCGTAGTTATCGTTGCCAGTTATTGGCGTTGCCGGTGTTTTACGAGGCCTCCGGCACCTCGGCTCGCAGCCTCACCTTCAAGGGCCCCCGTCGAACCCAGGATCGCCCCCTTGATACGTGCAACGAACCTACGCAATGTGATTCTATCACATTTTCGGCGGCGCCTCAACGCTTTGACCGGGTCTAAAATGATGGCATGGACCTCGCTCTGGACGGCCTGCACCCCCTTCCGGTACCCATCCCCTACCCCATGAAGTACGTCAACCTGGTCTTGATCGAGGGCGACGGGCTCGTGTTGGTGGACACCGCGCTGGACCTTCCCGACGCCCGCCACGCCATCGAACGGGGGCTGGCCGAGCGCGGCGCCCGCCCGGGCGACCTGGACGCGGTCGTCCTGACCCACCACCACCCCGACCATTACGGCCTGGCGGGCTGGTTCGAATCGCAAGGGGTGCCGGTTTACATGCTCGACGTGGCCATCGAACGCGACCACGGTTGGTGGAGCCGTTTCGAGCCCTGGCTCGAGCAATCCACCGCCCACTTCCGTGAGCACGGCATGCCCGAGGCCTTCATCGCCGACCTGCGGGAGGTCATGGAGGCGACGCATCGGCGCATCCGCCCGCCCCAGAACCCCCGCCCCCTCACGGACGGCGAGGACGTGCAGCTGGCCGGCCAGCGGTTCACCGTCCACTGGACGCCGGGGCACGCGGACGGCCACCTGGTGCTCCTGCGCGATGATGGAACGCTGATCGCCGGCGACGCGATTTTGGACCGCATCACGCCCAACGTGGGCAAATGGGTGGGCAGCCGCCCCGATCCGCTGGGCGACTTCCTGCGCTCCCTCGAGAAGATCCGGGGGCTCGAGCCCCGGCAGGCCCTGGTGGGGCACTACGGCCCGGTCCTCGAAGACGTGGACGCCCGCGCACGCGAAATCGAGCGTCACCACAAAGACCGCCTGCGTTTTCTGGCGGACCGGCTCGCCCGCGGCCCGCGCACCGCCTGGGAGCTTTCGCTCGAGCTCTTTCCCCAGGAGGGCCTCAGCACCGCCCAGCGCCGCTTCGCCTGGGCCGAAACCCTGGCCCACCTGGTGCACCTCCAGCACCTGGGGCGGGTCCGCGCGCTCCCGGAAACGCCCGTACGCTTCGAGTTGGTAGGCTAGGACCCATGGATCCCTTTTTCGCCGGGCTCTTGATGCTGCTGAGCTTCATGCTGGCCGTGCGCGGCTGGCTCGCCGGGCAGCGCTGGGCCGTGGCCTTCCTGGCCGTTCCGGCGCTCTACCTCTTCGTGTCGCACTCCCCCTGGGCCTCGGGGGCCTACCTGGTGTTGTTGTTCGCGGGGTGGTGGTACCTGAAGCGCTTCGAACCCTCCGGCGGGCAAGAACCCCCGGAAACCGATTAAGATAGACGCAAGATGAACCTGAACGCGCCGCGCATCCTGGTGCTCAACGCCGGTTACGAGCCCTTGGGGTTGACCACGATCCGCCGCGGCGTCATCCTCGTGCAAAACGAAACCGCCGACGCCATCATCGAAAGCCAGCATTTCTTGCGCACCCCCAGCCGCCGGGTGCCCGTGCCCTCGGTGATCCGCCTGCGCCGCATGATCCGCCGCCCCCTGGGGCGGCTTGCTCTTAACCGGCGCAACGTGCTGCGCCGCGACGGATTCACCTGTCAGTACTGCGGGAAACGCTCGAGCCACCTGACGATCGATCACGTCCTCCCCCGGAGCCGCGGCGGGCGCGACGCCTGGGAAAACCTGGTGGCCGCCTGCCACGCCTGCAACACCCGAAAAGGCGACCGCACCCCCGAGGAAGCCGGCATGCCCCTGCTGCGTAAACCCTCGGCCCCGGGCTACCTGGCCTGGATCACCTTCGAGCTGCGCGAGGTTCCCGAGGAGTGGGTCCCCTTTCTGCCGGTCACGGCCTCTCGGATCTACGCCGATTGAACCACGGCTCCGCCGCGGTGCCCGCGACCGCCAGCACCACCAGCGCCGCCCCCAGGTAGCCGAGGAGCGAGAACCGCTCACCCCACCAGACAAAGGCGAGCAGCGAGGCCAGCACGGGCTCCAGCGTGGCGACCAGCGACGCGCGCGTCGCCTCGAGCCGCCGCAGCCCCAGGCCGTAGAAGAGGTAGGCGAGGTAGGTCGAGACCACCGAGAGGACGGCGAGGGCCGCCCACACCGCGGCGTCCTTGTGCACGAAATCGACCCAGGGGAGCAGCACCAGCGCCCCGACCGGCAGGGCTACGGCGAGCAGGGCCACGGGGTGGAAGCGCGCGAACTGCAGCTTGCCGTAGACGTAGTACCCCGCGTACGCCAACCCCGACACCAACCCCCACACCACGCCGGCCGCATTGAACGCCCAGCCCCCCAGGGGCCAGGCCAGCAGCGTCACCCCAAGCAGGGTAAGGGCCACCAAACCCGCCCCGTACGGCCGAATCGGCTGGCCCAGGAAGGCGCGGCTGCCCAGCACCACCCACGCCGGCGCGGTGTAGAGCAGCACCGAGGCCAGCGCCGCTCCCCCGTAGGCCACCGCGTACTGGTAGCTCAGGTAGAACAGGGCCACGCCCAGCACCCCGAAGAGCACCGCGCCCCCCAGGCTTCGCCCGTGGGGGCGGGGCAACCGACGTGCCCAAGCGTGCAGGGCGAACAGCGCACCCCCGAACAGGGCCCGCCAAAACGCCACCTCCACGGGGGCGATCCCCGAATCCAGCGCCAGCCGCGATACCGGACCGATCAACGCCCAGCTGCTCGCGGCCAGAAGCATGTACACGTACCCCACCCCATCCATTCTGCACCGGCCGCGCCCGCGGGCTTCGTCGCCCGGCCCACCGCGATGGGGTCCGCCAACCGGTTCCGCGGAATTCGCACGTACCGAACGGCGCTCCTGCGGCTTGGCCCGCCCCGCTCGCCGCGTACCCCCAAATGGGGGTGGCACGCCGCGGTTGAAGGTTCTATTCTCTTCTTAAGAGGCAAACGAGGGTTCGACGTCCCGCCTCTACTATCGGCCCAAGGCTCAAGGTTCTATGATGCACTACCGCAGGACCCCACCGCGTATCCGATACCTGATCGGTGGGTAAAGTAGGAGGAACGAAAAATGCGCAAGAACAAGACCAAAGGCTTCACCCTGATCGAGCTGCTGATCGTCATCGCGATCATCGGCATCCTGGCCGCCGTGCTGATCCCCAACCTGCTCCGCGCCCGCCAGGTGGCCAACGACCGCGCCGCCCAGGCCTTCGCCAAGAACGTCTACACCGCGGGTCAGGCTTACCTCGCTGAAGACCCCGCCAACACCATTGCGGCCGGGAGCTGCACCAACGGCGTCACTTTCGGTCAGTACTCGGTCAATGACCCTGGCAACTTCGTCACCAACTGCACCTACACTGCGCAGATGAACAGCGTTTCCGTTACCTACACCAACGGCACGAAGACGAGCGTCAGCTTCCCGTAGAGTACTCATCGCCTAACTCAAAGATCCGGGCCGTTGCCCGGATCTTTGTTATACCTGAAGATTGTCACGCAGGATAAGTTGCGCTCCTCTCGTATATTTCTCAACTTGAATTGGATTAGGGTAACCTCACACTCGGACCTGAAACTCCTTTTCGGCACGAGTCAGCCTTCCTCACCTTGCTTTTGGAACAAGAAAACGCATCTGAATGTCATGGTCATGGGCCATGGCCGAATCAACTATTTGATGTCATCAATCCTGGTAGAATGCGGGAACAACTTCCTTGCCCTCTGCAGCAACTCAGCGGCCTTCGCTTCATCTCCCTGTTCCTCGTAGCGTCGGATCAGGGCAGCGTAGTAGTTTGCGTTGGAATAAGGAAACTCCTCGACAAGTCGTTCGAGCTGCGCTGTTTTTTCACGCTCCGACGTCGCGATCCTGTACATACCTAAAATAGGCCAGGGGGACCGCGTGTACAGCACTTCGGCTTCCCGCAGGAGCCGATCGGCCGCCTCCGGATTCGCCTGCACGGCGCTCAGAACTTTTTCCGGGTATCCTCGGTACCGCTCGATCGCGCATTCGGGTCCCGTGCAGGGTAGGTACCACCAAGCCGCCAAGGCGAGGCCCGCCACCAGACCCAAACCCCAAACCCACGGAGGCGAAAGCTTGCCTTGCGGCAGCAAAGGTCCAAGGGACAGGAAGGCCAGAATCAAGAAGCCGGGGATGAAGCCGGTGACGTCGAAGAGCAGCGTCGTCCATACCGCCGCGGCGGCGAGGGCCCAGGGCCAGTCGTCGGAGTAGAAGCCGCGAACGATCGGCCAGAGCAGCACGAGCAGAATAAAGAACCGCGGCCATCCCCCCGTGGCCAGGGTCTCGAGCAGGTAGTTGTGCGGGCTGCGCGACCATACCCCGTCGAACGCGGGAACTTCCATGAAACCTTCGAAAACCTGGGCGTAGCTGCCGTTCCCCGTGCCCAGCGGCCGCTCCACCGCCATGTGCACGGCGAGCTTCCACATGGTCAAACGAGAGCCCACGTTGCCGATGCCCTCGTCCACGTTTTGGGCGTCGCGTTGCGTCACCTGACTCTTGTAGACGAGGGCGGTCTGCGCCGGGTGTCCGGGGATCGCCGCGTCCACGGCGAACAGCGCGGTGAAGATCAGCGCCAGCGAGCCGAGCACCCGGACGGGGCGAACCCCCTGCCGGGACACCATGGCGGTAAAGGCGACCAGCACCAGCGCAAGCGGCAGGTAAGCCGCGCGGGCTCCAGAGATGAGCACGGCGTAGACGGCCACGGAGGCCAGTAAAGCCGCGGCCCAGCGGTAACGCGGACGGGTGTGCATCCAGTAGAGGGCCAGCGGCACCAGCCACAGCGCCTGCTCGCCCAGGAGGTAGTGCACCGAACCCGAAAAGTACTGGACCAGGCCGTAGTGGAAGAGCGACAAGGCCGTGAACAGCCCAACGAAGAGCAGGTACAGGTTGAACGCCACCAAGCCTTCGCGCCAGCGGCCGACGGCCAGGGCCGCCAGGATGGGCAGCTCCCAAAGGCTCGCGACGAGGGTGTTCCCCGGCGCAAGGCTCCAGGTCAGGGTTAGCAGTCCCCAGCCCCACCACAGCCATCCCACGTAGGGAAGCTCGCGCCCCCAGTACGCGAGTGCGGCGAGGCCTCCGAGAACCAGCCAGAACGGCGGCTCGGTGTAGATGAAGTAGGGGTAATCCCAAACCCGCCACGCCAGGTAAAGGAAGGCGATGTGGGGCAGGTACCTGAGGTAGGTCACCCGTCCATTATCGCAGCGCGGCCAGCTCCACCGCGGCCATCACCGCGTCGGCGCCCTTGTTGCCCGCCTTGGTGCCGGCGCGTTCCATGGCCTGCTCAATGGTATCGGTGGTGAGGACGCCGTTGACGATGGGCTTGCCGGTGTCGAGGCTCGCCTTCATGAGCCCGCTGGCCGACTGGTTCGCTACGATCTCGAAGTGGTAGGTCGCGCCGCGAATGACGCAGCCCAGCGCCACCACGGCGTCCACTTCTTCCTTTGCGGCGTACTTCTTGGCCACCAGCGGTATCTCCAGCGCACCCGGCACCCAGACGACGGTCAGGTCGTCCTTGCTGCCCCCCAGCCGCTCGTAGGCGTCCACGGCGCCCTCGAGCAGCTGCTTGGTGATGAACTCGTTGAAGCGGCTGACGACGAGCACCAGCTTGACGCCCTTGGCGTTCAGGTTTCCCTTGATCTCTTTCATTCTTTTCCTCCTCCACTACGCACCACGTACCGTGCATGAAAACTTACGAACCTCGTTGCCGTCGGGCGGGCACATGGGCCCGCCCCTACATGTGCTGCGGGCCCAGCCACGCGGACACTACCCTACCTCCTACTTCCTACCTCTCACACCCCACATCCCAAATCAATCCATCCAATGCCCCAGCTTCTCCTGCTTGGCCCTCAGGTAGCGCGCGTTGTGCTCGTTGTCGCCACTGCGCAGCGGCACCCGCTCGACCACCTCGAGCCCGTAGCCGCCCATCGCCCGGATCTTGCGCGGGTTGTTGGTGAGTAGGCGCAGCTTGCGCACCCCCAGGTCGTAGAGGATCTGCGCCCCCACCCCGTAGTCGCGCAGGTCGGGCGGGAATCCCAGCGCCAGGTTGGCCTCGACCGTGTCCAGGCCGCTGTCCTGCAGGTGGTAGGCCTTGATCTTGTTGACCAAACCGATGCCGCGCCCCTCCTGGCGCAGGTAGACGAGGACCCCGCGCCCCTCCTCAGCGATCCGCTTCATGGCCAGGTCGCGCTGGAAGCCGCAGTCGCAACGCAGGCTGTGCAGGGCGTCGCCGGTCAGGCACTCCGAGTGCATCCGCACCAGCACGGGTTCTTCGGGGTCGAGTTCGCCCATCACCAACGCGGCGTGTTCCTCGCCGGTGATGCGGTCTCGGTAGCCGACGATGCGAAACTCGCCGAACTCGGTGGGCAACGTGGCCTCGGCCTCGCGGGTCACGAAGCCATCGCCGCGCTCGAGCCGGTAGCGGATCAGGCTCTCGATCGTCCCGATCTTGAGCCCGTGGCGTTCGGCGAACGCCTCCAGCTCCGCGAGCCGCGCCATCTCGCCGTCCTCCTTCATGATCTCGATCAGCGCCCCCACGGGCTCGAGCCCCGCGAGCCGCAGAAGGTCGACGGTCGCCTCGGTGTGCCCGGCGCGGCGCAGCACCCCGCCCTCGCGGGCCACCAGCGGGAAGACGTGGCCGGGCCGGCGCAGGTCGGCCGGGGCCGTGCTCGACTCGGCCAAAAGCCGGATGGTGACCGCCCGCTCGGCGGCCGAGATGCCGGTGGTGCTGCTCGCGGCGTCCACGCTCACGGTAAAGGCGGTACCGTGAGGGTCGGTGTTGCGCTTCTCCATCGGCGGCAGCTCCAGAGCCTGGGCCCGCTCGGGGGTGATGGCCACGCAGAGCAGCCCCCGCGCTTCCTTCACCGCGAAGTTGACCAGGCTCTTGGTGGCGAACTGGGCGGGAAAGATGAGGTCGCCCTCGTTCTCGCGCCCCTCGTCGTCCACCATGATCACGGGCTTGCCGTTTTGTAGGTCCTCGATGATGGCTTCGATGGGGTGAATCACGTTCGCACCTCCAGCAGCCGCTCGACGTAGCGGGCGATGATGTCGATCTCCAGATTGACCGCGTCGCCGGGCTTCAGCTCGCCCAGGGTGGTCACCTGCAGGGTGTGGGGGATCAGGGTGACCGAGAAGACCTGGCCGCGCACCTCCACCACCGTTAGCGAAACGCCGTCGATGGTGATCGAGCCCTTGGCGGCGATGTAGCGGGCCAGCTCGGCCGGCGCTTCCACGTAGAGGTCGTGCGCCCCGGGGCGGCGGTCGAAGCGCGTCACCCGGCCCACACCGTCCACGTGGCCGGTGACCAGGTGGCCGTCCAGCCGGTCGCCCACGCGCGCCGCCCGCTCCAGGTTGACCCGCGCCCCCGGCCGCCAGCGCGGCGCGGTGCGCTTTACGGTCTCCTGGGCCAGCTCGACCGCGAAGCCGCGCGGCGAGAGCTCGACCACGGTCAGGCAGGCACCGCTGGTGGCGATCGAGTCGCCCACCTCGGTACCCTCCAGCACCTTCTCCGCCTCGATCCAGACACGCAGGTTGCCGCCCTTTGGCTCGGCCTGCGTCACCCGGCCGACTTCCTCTACTATTCCGGTAAACACTAACCCACCTCCAAACGGCCCTCGAGCCAGAGGTCGCCTTCCAGCACCTCCGAGCGCTCGGGCAGAAAACGCATCGCCCTTTGCATCGAGCCAAAGCTGAATCCCTCGATCAGGCCACGCCCCTCGCCCAGGATGCGCGGGGCAACGAAGAAGGCCGCCCGGTCCACCCGCCCCGCCCGCACGAAGGAGCCCGCGAGTCGGGGCCCGCCCTCGAGCAGCAGCGAGTCGACGCCCCGCCGGTAGAGCTCTGCGAGCGCCGCTTCCACGCTCAGGCCGCCCTCACCCGCTGGCAGCGAAACCACCTCGGCCCCGGCGGCCTCGAGCGCCTGCACCCGGTCCGCATCCGCGTCCTCGCCAACGAAGACCAGCACCCGGGCCGGCTCGCCGCGCGGCCCCGGTTCGAAGAGCCGCGCCGAGGGCGGCGTTTTGGCCTGGCTATCGAAGACCACCTTGAGCGGGTCGCGCAGCGGGGGCGGCTCGACCATCGCCGCAAAGGCGCGAAAATCGGGCGCGCGCACCGTCAGCGCCGGGTCGTCGGCCCGCACCGTGCCCGCGCCCACGGCGACGGCCGCGCAAGCCTGGCGGTAGCCGTGCGCGACGCGGTGGCTGAGGGTGTTCGAAACCGCCTCGCCGCCGCGGCCGCGGGCGGCCACCCTGCCGTCGAGGGTGAGCGCCGCCTTCCAGAGCACGAAAGGCCGGCCGAAGGCGGCGGCGTGGAAGAAGGCGCGGTTCTGGACGCGGGCCTCTTCTTCCAGCAGGCCCGCCTCGACCCGCACGCCCGCACGGCGCAGCCGCTCAGCCCCGCCGCCGCTGGTTTCACCGGGGTCGGCCGCGGCGTAGACGACCCGGCTCACGCCGGCCTCGAGGAGTGCCAGCGAACACGGCGGCGTGCGGCCGTGGTGGTTGCAGGGTTCCAGGGTCACGTAGACCGTCGCCCCGCGGGCCGCCTCGCCCGCCTGGCGCAGGGCGAAGACCTCGGCGTGGGGCTCGCCGGCGCGCGGGTGGAAGCCCTCGCCGACGATGCGGCCGCCAGAGACCACCACCGCGCCGACGATGGGGTTGGGGCTGGTGTGGCCGCGCGCCCGCTCGGCCAGCGCCAGCGCCCGTTGCATGAAGCGGCGGTCCGGGTCGCTAAAGCTCAAGGCAGCGACCTCCAGGACGCACGGCGAATTTTGGGTTGATGGCTCCAGACCATACCCGGGCCCGAGGGCCCTTCACCTCCTCCTCCCATCCGGACTTTCACCGTCGGCCCCGGAGTTCCACCGGGTCGGGCCCCGCGCTTTGCGCCGGGCTTCGCGGGCTTTCACCGCCGGTCGGGAATTTCACCCTGCCCCGAAGGAGCTGCGTTGTGGGCGCCCGGGGCGCCTAAGGCCAATGTAACACGGACCGGGGTGACGGGCGTCCCTTGCGGGAAGTGCGCAAACACGCAGGTCCGCCCGGGTGGTTCGTAGCGCCTGGTACTTGGTAACGGCAAGGCCTGCGGCAAGTAGCCTGTGGCCTGTGGTGGGGATCGTTAACGGCAACGAAACTTCGGCTTCGTATTCAGCATGGATCCTGAATCGAGTTCAGGACAGGCCCTGAATCAAGTTCAGGGCAGGCTCCCGGGTCTCACCCGCTTCGCGGGTTCGCCCGGGGATACGAAAACCTAATGGCAAAACCCCCCTCCGGCCTGCGGCCACCTCCCCCAAGGGGGAGGCTTGCTGTTTGCCGGAACCGGGCTGCTTGGCACATCTTTTTCTCCCTCCCCTTGGGGAGGGCCGGGGAGGGGGTTGTGGTATTGATGAAGCCGAAGGTTTACTTTCCGTTCTGAAAAATCCTACATCCTACATCCCACTTCCTACATCCCAACCTCACACCCACGCGAACTCGGCCGAGAAGTGCCGCAGGAAGCGGGGCTCGCGCACGATGCGCATGCCGCCGATCTCCTCGCGCCGCTGGTAGACCTGCGCCACCGCCTCCACCACGTAGTCCATGTGGCTCTGGGTGTAGACGCGGCGGGGGATGGCCAGGCGAACCAGGTCCCAGTGGGCCGGCTTCTCCTCGCCGGTGTGGGGGTCTTTGCCGAACATCACGGTGCCGATCTCCACGCCGCGCACCCCGCCCTCGACGTAAAGCTCTACCGAGAGCGCCTGCCCCGGGTACTGGAGGGGCGGCACGTGCGGCAGGAAGCGGCGCGCGTCCAGGTAGACCGCGTGCCCGCCGGCCGGAAGCATCACCGGCACCCCCGCCGCGTCCAGCTTGTTCGCCACGTAGGCGGTGGAGACGATGCGGTAGTTCAGATAGTCCTCCTCCAGTACCTCGTCCAACCCCACGGCGATCGCCTCCAGGTCGCGCCCGGCGAGGCCGCCGTAGGTGGGGAAACCCTCGGTGAGGATGAGCAGATCGCGCTCCTGGGCGGCCAGCTCTCCATCGTTGGTGACCAGGAAACCCCCAATGTTGGCGAAGGCGTCCTTCTTGGCCGACATCGTGGCCCCGTCGGCGTAGGAGAACATCTCGCGCGCGATCTCACGCGGGGTCTTGTCCGCGTAACCGGGCTCGCGCTGCTTGATGAACCAGGCGTTCTCGGCAAAGCGGCAGGCGTCGATGTAGAAGGGGATCCCGTGGGTGCGGGCGATGCGCGAGACCGCCTTGATGTTGGCCATGCTCACCGGCTGGCCGCCGCCCGAGTTGTTGGTGACCGTCAGCATGATCACCGGGATGCGCTCGGGCCCCACCTCGGCGATCAGGGCCTCGAGCGCCCGGACGTCCATGTCGCCCTTGAAGGGCGCGCGCGAGGCCGGGTCTGCGGCCTCGGGGGCGGGCAGGTCCACCGCCCGGCCGCCGGCGAACTCGATGTTCGCCCGGGTGGTGTCGAAGTGGGTGTTGCTGGGCACGACGTGGCCGGGTTTCACCAGCACGCTAAAGAGGATGCGCTCCGCGGCGCGCCCCTGATGGGTGGGGATCACGTGCTCGAAACCGAAGATCTCCTTGACGGCCCGTTCGAAGCGGTACCAGCTGCGCGCACCCGCGTAGGATTCGTCGCCCTGCATCAGCGCGCCCCACTGCGCCGAGGACATGGCGCTGGTGCCCGAGTCGGTGAGCAGGTCGATGATCACGTCCTCGGCGGGCAGCTTGAACAGGTTGAAGCCTGCACGCTCGATGAGGGTCCTGCGCTCGGCGGGCGTGGTCATCTTGATGGGTTCGACCGTCTTGATCCGGAACGGCTCGATGATGGTTTTCATGGAACCTCCTTTCGTCCATGCTACCCCGGGATATATAACGCTTTTTCGCCGGTAGTGGCGTGATACGATGAACACGCGCCGGCTTGCAGGGCCCGGCCAAAATATTTAGACTGGGTCAAAGGAGAGGGCCCCCTCGGGTGGCCGGCGGTCTGGAGGTGGCTTCGTGGCGCTCGATTTCTCGCTGACCGACGAACAAAAACAGCTGCAACAACTGGCGCGCCGCTTCGCGCGCGAGCAGGTGGCCCCGCGGGCGGCCGAGTACGACCAGAGCGAAAAGGTGCCCTGGGAGCTGGTGGAGCAGCTCTACGAGATCGGGCTGCTCAACATCAGCGTGCCCGAGGAGGCCGGCGGGCTGGGTCTGGGCCTGGTCGAAGAGGTGATCATCGGCGAGGAGCTGGGCTGGGCCGACATGGGCTTCTACACCATCCCCATGGCGTCGGAGCTGGGCATCACCCCTATCCTGATCGCCGGGACCGAGGAGCAGAAGAAGCGCTTTTTGGGCCCGCTCGCCGAGCGGCCCTCGCTGGCGGCCTTCGCCCTCTCCGAGCCCGGCAACGGCTCCGACGCCGCGGCGCTGCGCACCCGCATCGTGCGCGAGGGCGACGAGTACGTGATCACCGGCACCAAGATGTGGATCTCCAACGCCAAGGAGGCCGACTTCAACGTCGTCTTCGCCACCTTCGACCCGGCGCTGCGGCACAAGGGCGTGATCGCCATCGTGGTGGAGAACGACCGCGAGGGCGTGAGCTTCAACAAGATCCACGGCAAGATGGGCCAGCGCGCCGCCCCCACCTACGAGATCGTCTACGACGGAGTGCGGGTGCCGGTGGAGAACCGCCTGGGCGAGGAGGGCGAGGGGTTCAAGATCGCCATGCTCACCCTCGACAAGACGCGCATCCCGGTGGCCGCCGGCTCGGTGGGCGTGGCCCGGCGGGCGCTCGACGAGTCGGCCAAGTACGCGCTCGAGCGCGAGGCCTTCGGCCGCCCGATCGCCGACTTCCAGGCCATCCAGTTCAAGCTGGCCGAGATGAAGATGGGCCTGGAGACGGCGCGAATGTACACCTACTACGCCGCCTGGCTGGCCGACCAAAACGACCCCGAGCACATCAGCGCCAGCGCCATCGCCAAGGCCTACGCCAGCGAGGTCGCCTTCGAGGCCGCCAACCAGGCGATCCAGATTCATGGCGGCTACGGCTACGTGAACGACTTCCCGGTGGAGAAGCTCCTCCGCGACGTCAAGCTCAACCAGATCTACGAGGGCACCAACGAGATCCAGCGCATCATCATCGCGCGCAACATTCTCAAGGCGCTCAGATAAGGAGGCGGTATGAAGTACGTGGCGATCATCCGGCAGGTTCCCGACGGGGAATCGAAGATCAAGGTGGACGGCGGCAGGGTGAACCTCGAGGGGGCCACCCTGATCCTCGACCAGATGGACGAGTACGCCGTCGAGCAGATCATCCGATTAAAAGAGGCCCACGGTGGCGAGGCCGTGGTGGTGGCCTTCGGCCCCGAGCGCACCGAGGAGGCCATGCGCACCGCGCTGGCCATGGGCGCAGACCGCGGCGTGCTCATCACCGCCGAGGGCTACGTGGACCCGGTCACCCAGGCGGGCGCGCTCGCCAAGGTCCTGGCTGAGGAGGCCCCGGACGTGGTCTTCACTGGCGGCCAGCAGGCCGACTGGGACAGCCAGGCCCTGGGGGCCGCGGTGGCCGAGGCGCTGGGCTGGCCGAGCGTGACCTGGACCACCGCCTTCGAGCTCGAAGACGGCCACGCCAAGGCCACGCACGACGTGGACGAGGGCGCCGAGGTGGTGCGGGTGGCGCTGCCGGCGGTCTTCACCACCCAGCAGGGCCTCAACGAACCCCGCTACCCCACGCTGCCCGGCATCATGAAGGCCAAGAAGAAGGAGATCAAGAAGATCGACGCCGCCGAGCTGGGCGTGAGCGGCAGCAAGGTCGAGATCCTCGAGCAGCAGATCATGGAGCTCGAGCGCAAGGGCAAGATCATCGACGGCACCAAGGAGCCCGCCGCGGCCGCCGCCGAGCTCATCAAGCTGCTGCACGAAGAAGCCAAGGTGCTCTAGGAGGCGACGATGATTCTCGTGGTAATGGATCACGACGGCAACGAACTGCGCAAGGGCGCGCTCGAGGGCGTGAGCCGCGCGCGCAAGCTGGCCGAGGCTCTGGGCGGCGAGGTGGCGGGCCTGGTGGTCGGCCCCGGCGCCGAAGGCGTGGCCGAGAAGGCCAAGGACTACGTGAGCAAGGTCTTCGTGGTGAGCGGCCCAGACTGGGAGACCTACACCGCCGAGAAGTGGGCTAAGGCCGCCCACGCCGCGGCCGAGGCCGCCGGGGCGAAGGTGGTCGTGGCCCCCGCGAGCCGCACCGGCCGCAGCTGGACCGCGCGGCTGGCGGTCAAGATGGACGCCGCCCTGCTCGAGGACACCCTCGACAGCTGGGCCGAAGAAGGTAAGGTCTACGCCACCAAGTACAGCTTCCTCAACCGCGTGCTGGAAAAGCAGGCCGGCTCCCTGCCCGCGGTGATCAGCGTCAAGCCCAACACCACCCCGCTGGCCGAGCCCGCCGGCGCGGGCGCGGTGGAACCGCTGGCGGTCGAGCTGGGCGAGCTCGAGAAGAAGGTGGAGGTGCTCGAGAAGATCGCCGAGACCGGCGGCAAGGTCTCGCTCACCGAAGCCGAGATCGTCGTCACCGGCGGGCGCGGCATGGGCAGCGCCGAGGCCTTCAAGCTGATCGAGGAGTTCGCCGACCTGCTGGGCGGCGCGGTGGGCGCGACCCGCGCGGTCATCGACGCCGGCTGGCGGCCCTACGCCGAGCAGGTGGGCCAGACGGGCAAGACCGTGCAGCCCAACGTCTACTTCGCCCTCGCCGTCTCGGGCGCGGTGCAGCACCAGGCGGGCATGAACAAGTCCAAGGTGGTCGTCGCCGTCAACAAGGACCCCGACGCCCCCATCTTCAAGGAAACCGACTACGGCGTCGTCGGCGACGTGCACCAGGTGCTGCCGGCGATGATCGAAGAGGTGAAGAAGCTCAAGGGGGCCTGAACCTCCGGCTCGTGGCAACCACCCGGGCGTTCCCGGGTGGTTCTACTTTTCTCCTAGTTTGTAGTAATATACATGTGAGGTAAGACTATGGCTTATAAGGTAGGACCCAAGGGCCAGGTGGTCATCGCCAAGGAAGCGCGCGAGCGGCTGGGCGTCCGCCCCGGCTGGATCGCGGTGCAACGCCTCGTGGGCGACCACCTGGAGGTCTATTTCTTCCCGCCACCCCACGAGCGCTCCCTCAAGGGCCGCCTGGCGGGCAGGACGGAGCGTAAACTCTCCGAAAACGAGCTGCGGCGAGCGCGCGAAAAGGCCTGGACGGAAGAGCGGTGAGCGCGCCTCCTCTGGTGGACACCAGCGTGGTCGTACGCTACCTGACCGGCGACGTCCCCGAGCTGGCCGAGCGCGCGGCGCGGCTGCTCGACGGCCCGGAGCCCGTGGCGCTCCACAGCATCGTCCTGGTGGAAGCCGCCTTCGTGCTCGAAAAGGTCTACGAGGTGCCCAGGGCCGAGGTGGTGGACGCGCTCGTAGAACTACTACAGAAGAAAAACCTGCACCTGCTCGATCTGCCCAAG
Organism: Oceanithermus profundus DSM 14977; assembly: GCF_000183745.1. Lineage (NCBI taxonomy): Bacteria > Thermotogati > Deinococcota > Deinococci > Thermales > Thermaceae > Oceanithermus > Oceanithermus profundus. Next base: position 1,739,782 of record NC_014761.1, read on the forward strand.
GAAGAGGCCGTTCTGGCGCTTCTGCTCGCGCGCCCTTCCGGGCGGGTGTCCTACGCCGACGCCCTGCTCTGGGCAACGGCAAAAAGCCACGGCGCGGAACGCCTGTACACCTTCGACGAAAGGTTCCCCGCGGACGGCCTCGAGGTCGTCCAACCTTGACCGTGCGGGTATCATGAAAACGTTATGGCCGACAACACCCGCGCCTGGATGGAAGAACTCATCGCCGAGCTGGAGGAACGCCGCAAGCAGGTCCAGGAAGGCGGCGGCCCCGAGCGCATCGAAAAACAACACAAACAGGGCAAGCTGACCGCCCGCGAGCGCATCGAGAAGCTGCTCGACCCGGGCAGTTTCGTGGAACTGGGCACCTTCGTCGAGCACCTGGACACCGAGATGATGAAGGGCGTGAAGGCCCCCGGCGAGGGGGTGGTCACCGGCTACGGCACCATCGACGGCCGCACCGTCTTCGTCTTCAGCCAGGACTTCACGGTGCTGGGCGGCTCGCTCGGAAAGATGCACGGCCGCAAGATCGCCCAGGCGATGGACATGGCCGTCAAGGTCGGCGCGCCCATCGTCGGGCTCAACGACTCGGCCGGCGCCCGCATCCAGGAGGGGGTGGACAGCCTCTCGGGCTACGGCGAGGTCTTCTACCGCAACGCCGTCTACTCGGGGGTGGTGCCCCAGATCTCGGCGATCCTGGGCCCTTGCGCCGGCGGCGCGGTCTACAGCCCGGCGATCACCGACTTCGTGCTTATGAGCCGCGGGAGCAGCTACATGTTCATTACCGGCCCCGAAGTCATCAAGACCGTGACCCGCGAGGAGGTGAGCTTCGAGGAGCTGGGCGGCGCGGACGTGCACGCGAAAAAGAGCGGCGTGGCCCACCTGGAGGGCGAGAACGAGGAAGAGGTGCTGACGCTCATCCGCAAGATCCTGAGCTTCCTGCCTTCCTCGGCCAAGGAAAAGCCGCCGCACCGTCCCACCGACGACCCCGAAGACCGCACCGCGCCGGAGCTGCTCGACATGGTCAACCCCGACCCGCGCCGCCCCTACAACATGCACGAGGTCATCCGGACGCTGGTGGACGAAGGCGACTTCCTCGAGATCCACCCGGGCTGGGCGCGCAACATCATCGTGGGCCTGGCGCGGCTGGGCGGCCAGCCGGTGGGGATCGTGGCCAACAACCCCCGCTTCATGGCCGGCGCGCTCGATATCGACGCCGCCGACAAGGCCGCGCGCTTCATCCGCACCATGGACGCCTTCAACCTGCCCATCGTGACCTTCGTGGACGTGACCGGCTTCCTCCCGGGCGTGGCCCAGGAGCACGGCGGGATCATCCGCCACGGCGCCAAGATGCTCTACGCCTACGCCGAGGCCACCGTACCCAAGATCACGCTGATCACCCGCAAGGCCTACGGCGGGGCCTACCTGGCCATGAACTCGCGCGACATGGGGGCCGACGTGGTGCTCGCCTGGCCCACCGCGGCGGTGGCGGTGATGGGGGCCGAGGGGGCGGCCAACATCGTCTTCCGGCGCGAGATCCAGCAAAGCCCCAACCCCGAGGCCACCCGCGCCGAGAAGATCAAGGAGTACAAGGAGCGCTTCGACAACCCCTGGATCGCCGCGGGTCGGGGCTACATCGACGACGTGATCCCGCCCGAGACGACGCGCCGGCACCTGATCCGGCACCTGCGCATGCTCGAGGACAAGCACGAGGAACGCCCCTGGAAGAAGCACGGCAACATTCCGCTCTAGGCTTAGAATGGCGGGCGTGACGCCGGAGCGTCTGGAAGACCTCTACCGCGAGCTGGCCGCCTGCCGCCGCTGCGAGCGGCTCGTGGCCTGGCGCGAGGAGGTGGGGCGGAAGAAACGCCGGGCCTTCCGGGCCGAGACCTACTGGGCCCGACCGGTTCCCGGTTTCGGCGACCCGAACGCGCGCCTCCTGATCTTCGGCCTGGCGCCGGGCGCCCACGGCTCCAACCGCACCGGACGCATGTTCACCGGCGACGCCTCGGGCGACTTCCTCTACCCCGCCCTGTGGCGGGCCGGGCTCGCCAGCCGGCCCCGCTCGGAGCGCCCGGGCGACGGGCTCGAGCTCCGCGGGGCCTACATCACCGCGGCGGTGCGCTGCGCACCCCCGGGCAACAAGCCCACCCGCGCCGAGTTCGCCGCCTGCAGCGCCTGGACCGCGCGGGAGCTGGCGCTGCTGCCGGAGCTCAGGGTCTACCTGGCCCTGGGCCGGCTGGCCCACGACGCGCTGCTCGAGCACCACGGTCTGGTGAAGGCGCGCTTTCCCTTCGCCCACGGCGCGGAACACGCCCTCCCGGATGGACGGGTGCTGCTCGACAGCTACCACGTGAGCCGCCAGAACACCCAGACCGGCCGGCTCACCGCGGCCATGTTCGACGAGGTCCTTGCCCGCGCGAAGGCGCTCGCGGAGCTGGCGTAGCATGGTGCTCGTCACCAAGAAACGCCTGATCCGGCTCGCGAAGGGCTTTTTCCCCGCGCTCTGCCGCCCCGACGACACCTGGGCCCTCGCCCGCCTGGCGCCGGACGAGGCCGCGCTCTACCGCGCCATGGACGTGCGCGACCGCGAGCACAACGTGGCCGTGGCCAGGCGGCTGGTCGAGCGCTGGCCCGACGCCCCCGATTGCGCCGTACGCGCCGCCCTGATCCACGACGCGGGTAAGGCGGTCCGCCCCTACAACGTCTGGGAACGCGTCTTTACCGCGCTTTTCGAGCACTGGGCGCCGGCGGTGGAGCCCTACCCCCTGCGCGGGGGGCTGGCCGGCGCCTGGCAGGTGCGGCAGCACCACCCGCGCTATGCGGCCGACCGCATCGCCGACCCCTGCGTGGCCCGCATCGTCGGGGAACACCACGCCGGAACGACCCCCTGGGCGGCGCGCCTGCGGGAGATCGACGCCGAGTTCTAGGCCGAGACCCGCGCCAGCCCGGCCTCCTCCGGAGCGCCGCGCACGCGGTAGACGTCGAGGCTGAACTCCACCACCGCGCGCTCGGCGGCGCTGGTGAACCGGAGCTTCTGCCCCCGCGGCACCACGGCCCAGACCTCGAAACGGCGCACCGGCAGCAGGGTCACGCCGCTCAACGGCACCTCGCGGTTCACCGGCGCGAAGATCACCAGCGGCCTCCGCCCCACCTGGAGCACCAGCGGCATCCGCTCGCCGTCCAGCCCGATTCCCAGCACGTTCTCCACGAAACCCCGGCCCTTGAGCCGGATCAGGACCGGTTCGTCGGCACCCGGGAAGACCAGCTCGTTGTCGCGGTACGGCGGGCCGTTGCGGACGAAGTAGAACCGCTTGTCGTACACCCCCCAGCCGTCGCCGCGCATCTCGGGCGGCTCGGAAAAGATCTCCTCGAGGGGCTCGAGCCCTTCGACCCGCGGGGCGCCGCCGCCGTCCTCGCCCTTTTCGAGGCCCCACACCGCCCGCGCCCAGGGCGACAGGCTCTCCGGCGGTTCGATGGAGCGGCGCTCCGGGTCGGCCGCGAGTTCGTGGTGGTAACGCGCGATCAGGTCCCCTTTCGCCGCGAAGTAACGCGCCGCGGCCCGGTGGTATTCCGCGCGCCGCCCCGGCTGGAGTGCCTGGTAGAGCACGCGCCGGGCGGGCTCGCTGGCGAAGTACCACTCGTCGTCGTAGGCGAGCCAGCCGCGCCGCTCCAGTTCGTCCAGGTGTTCGTGCGCCTCCAGCGCTTCGATCAAGCCGTCGGAGAGGGTGCCCGGGTGCACGGACAGGCGCTCGAGCGCCAGCCGCGCGGGGTAGCTGAGGAAGCGGCTCTCCCGCTGGTAGGCGGCGCGCACCTGCTGCGGCAGCGGCAGCTCTTCCTGACCGGAACGGTAGAGCTCGAGCAGGTGCTTGAGGTGGGCGGCGTCGCCACCCGAGCGCAGGTAGATCTCCGCCGCGCGCTCGAAGGGGAGGTCCTGCAGGGGCCCTTCGACGACCGCCGGCCAGGAGAGGGGTTGCAGGGTCACGAAGCGCGCACGGTCCGCGGGCCACTGGGCCCGCAGCTCGAGCAAGGTGCTGTGGTCCTCGCCGAAGGGGGCGGTGGGCAGGATCCAGACCGACTTGTCGTCCTTGAGCACCTTCTTGACCTGGGCCTCCGTCTGCGGAAGCGGCAGGTAGCGCACCGCGGTGGCGCCGCCCTCGACGCCTTCGATGAAAGGAAGGCCCATCTCGCGCGCCAGCTGCAGCGCGAAGGTCTTGAAGCCGGCGAGGGGGCTGCCCTTGACGATGAGCAGGAACGGCGGGTCGATCTCGCGGGCCAGCTCCGAGGCCTGGGCGTGGATCTGCTCGGCGGGCTGCTCGTCGACCTGGGTGGTGCGCCCGCGCAACCCCGCCAGCCACTCGCGGAAGCTGTCGGAGACGCGCTCCAAACCCTCCAGGATCTGGCCCGTGCGCGGCGTGGTGTCGAGGACGATGCCCGGGGGCAGCACCAGCGGGTCGCGGCGGTCCTCGAAGGCCACGATGCCCAGCTTGCGAAGCGTGTGCCGAAGTTCGTGCAACTCGACTCTGAGGTTCTGGCGCGCGCTGGCGTGCTCCCAGAGCAGCTCGGCCATGGCCGCGCGGCTGATCGGGCCCTCGATGGCCAGGTAGTAGAGGATGGCCAGGGACTTGTTCCGCAGCGGAACCCGCTTGCCGCCCACGTACAGCCCCGCGGCGCCGAACAGGGTAAGTTGCGCGATAGCCGATTGAATTTGCGCCATACAATCCCCCCGAATGCACGGATAAAACGTTAACCGAAGCGTTAATTCGGCGTTAAGAAGTCCGCGGTCGTTAACCAAATCGATAACGCTACGTCGCTTCGCTCTGTCTCTTACAGCTTACCTCGACTTAACGGCCGAACGTGTGACGGCCATTAGAGTGAGCATCAAGAGAGAGGGAGGTGAGGAAACTTAGAGTGAACGATCCGCTGTAGGCCCTAGGCCCCAAGACTGCGTTATGAATTGGAGGACCGCATGAACAAGAAGTGGATTGTCGCTTCTCTATTTGCTGTGGCGGCGTTCGCCTTCGCCCAGACGCCCGTGATCGGGCCGACGAGCGAGGGGCCGGACGCGGTGGACAAGGGCGCCGACAGCGCCAGCGTGAACCAAACGGTCAAGCTCATCCTTCCGCAGGCGACCGCACTGCACCTCGACACCACCACCCTGACCTTCGACCTCGAGGCGCTCGACGGATCGGGCTGGCCCCACGCCTCGGACCCGCTCGCGAACGACCCGACGATCGCCTGCGTCTACGCCAAGGGCGCCGACGAAACGCTGGATCTGAGTGACGAGTTCTGGAGCCAGACCCAGGTCCTGCCCGGGGGCACCTACTACGAGACGGGCACCTGGCCGAAGATCTCGATCGTGGGCAACGGCGTCGTCGACTCCTACCCGCCCATCGAGATCGACGACAACGGCGAGCTGGTGCCGGGTTCGAAGGGCTACTTCGTTTGTTACAAGACCTTCGTCCTCCAGCTCTTCTCGAACTGGAGCTACTGGGACCTGACCGCCAACCGCAACGACCTGGACGACGAGTACCCCAGCATCGAGCACCTCTACATCCAGGGCAACACCTGCTACAGCTTCGTCAACGACAAGGCGACGGGGCTCTACGACCTGCCCGACGGGGCGACCCGCCACCTGATCCCCAAGACCCTGAACTTCGGGCCCACGGGAGACCAGGTACTGGGGGACAACATTCCCGAGAGCTGCAAGAACAAGAGCTGGCTCGACACCCTGATCGTGGTGGCCGTGAAGATCAACTCGGACACCTGGGGCGAGAGCCGCGCCGACCTGACCTACACCCTGCAGTCCGCCGACGTGCAGTTCGGCACCCCTCAGTAGCGTCCTTTGAGGTAAGGTGGGGCCAGGGCCCCACCTTACCTGCTTTCTGGAGGCAACCATGCGCATACGGGCGATCGCACCGCTGCTCACCGTTCTCGCCGCTTGCATCGCCTCCCCCGCCTGGGCGCAGACCGCGGTGGCCATCGATCCGCCGGCCGCGATCTTCACCGCCCGGCCCGGGGAGGAAAAGACCGCCAGCATCCTGATCGCCAACCCCGGCGCCGAGCCGACGCGGGTGCGGGTCTCGTTGGGCGACTGGATGTACCAGCCCGACGGCCAGCCCGTCTACCTGGACCCCGGCAGCCTGCCCGAAAGCGCAAGTTCCTGGATCACGTTTTCGCCCGCCGAGTTCATGCTCGCGGGCCGCGAGAAAAAGATCGTCCGCTACACCATCAAGGTGCCGGAGGACGCCGCGGCGGGCACCCACTGGAGCGTGCTGTTCCTCCAAGGGGAGGATCCCAACGCCCAGCCCGGCGCCAACATCGCTACTTTCAAGATCCGGGTGGCCCACACGATCTACGTCAACGTTCCCCCCATCGAGTGGGACGGCCAGATTTTGGGCATCGCCGCGGTGCCGCCCGACGAGCCCGACCAGCCGATCGCCATCGCCATTCAGTACGCCAACACCGGCAACGGAGCCTACGCGGTGACGGGCCGGCTCGAGGTGCGCGACGCCGGCGGCAACGTCGTGGGCGAGGCCGAGATCGACCGGACCGTCGTGCTGCCCGGTGCGACCCGGGTGCTGCTCGCCAATTTTTTCGGACCCATCAAAAAAGGAGACTACGTTATCCTCGCGGTGCTCAACTACGGAAGCGAAACCGTGGACGTTGCGGGGCAGACGGTGGTAAGCCTTCCCTTCGACCTGGTCAAGCCGGCTCCGGCCGCGAAGTCGGAGCCCGAGACGCAACAGGGCACACCCTGACGGAGGCGAAATGAAACGTACCGTCCAAAACATCCTGGTCCTGCTCGTCCTGCTGGCGCCGATCGGCTACGCGCAGGCCACCTGGTTCGTGCAGGCGGTGATCCCCGAGGTGATCTCGGTGCGCACGCCCACGACCACGATCGGCTTCGAGCTGAACCTGCAGAACTACCCGCCCCCGAGCTTTCCGGCGCGCTACGCGGCCACCACCCCCGAGGACGGGGTCCTGCCCGTCCAGGTCTTCGTCAACCAGCCCGGGGTCTGGAGCCTGCTGCTCGAGATCCCCGACCTGCTCGACGAGAGCGGCAACCGGCTCATCCCTTCGGACCAGATCCTCTTCCGCGTCAACGAAGGCCCCTGGCTGCGCGGCAGCAGTGCGCCCCAGGTGTTCTACACCGACGTGGGCGCGACCGAAGGCTGGAAGGAGATCCGGCTCGAGTTCGCCCTCGAGCTGAAGGGCAACGAACCGCCCGGTAACTACGCCGTCAACGTGGTGGTCAGCGCCATCCGGGAACCCTAACCATGAGGTATTGGGCCGCCTGCCTGTTGCTGCTGGGGGCGGCCTGGGCCAGCGGCGTCGAGATCCAGCCCGCCACAGGCACCCAGGTCGGGCCCGGAGCGTACGCCACCTTGCTCTTTGCCCTCTCGGGCGAGGGCGAGGTGCGGCCGCAAGTGGTCGCGCCCGAAGGCTGGCTGGTCCTCCCCCTGCCCGAGCGGCTGCGCCTGGGCGAAAGGACGCTGGTGGCGGTGACGCTGCGCGTGCCCGAACTCACCCCGGCCGGATCCGTGCACCCGGTGACGCTGCGGATCTGGGACGGTGAGCGGCTGCTCGCCGAAGCCTCCGCCGACGTCACCGTGCTCGCGAAAGCCGATTTCATCCTCTACGCCGAGGACAAGCAGGAGGCCCGCATGGGCGAGCCGATCGCCTACCGCATCACCGTGATCAACCGCGGCAACCTGCGCGACCGGATCACCCTCGAAGCCGAGGCCAACACCGGCGAGGCCTTCCTGAGGCCCACCGTTCTGGAGCTCGACCCCGGTCAGGAGGGCACCGCCGTCCTCACCCTGCAGATCGGCGACGGTCGACGGGTGTCGCCGGGGTACACGATGATCACCTGGGTGCGCGCCCGCTCCGGCTTCGGCGGCCTGGAACGCAAGGTGCGGGTGACCACCCGCTGGCTGGATCCGTACGCGCTCGGCGCGGGGGGGCCCGACCCCACGCTGCGCGTCGGCCTCTCGGGCAGCGTGGGCGTGGGCGCCCTCCTCGAAGCGGGGCGGTTCGCCTCCCCGGTCTTCCGTTACAGCGTCAAACCCAGCCTGAGCGGCCGGCTCTCCGACTTCGTGGAAGCCTCGCTCAGCACCTCGGCCTTCGGAGGCCAGAGCCCCCGCTGGTGGCCCGAGGCCCCGTCCAGCCTCGCGCTGGGGCTCAAGGGGCCGAAGTGGGACGCCGCGCTTTCGGCGACGACCACGGGAATGGGGCTGCGCACGGGGTTCCAGACCAAGGGCTGGCGCTACGGGGTGGGGCTGAACGGCCGCTACGACCTGGGCGCCGGCGGCTTCTCCGTCAGCGCGGTCAGCACCCTCCGGTCCCTGAACCTGCAGCTCAACGCCAGCGTCGATGCCGCGCAGGGGTCGCGCCGGGATCGTTTCAGCGTCGACTACAGCCGCACGCTCAACCGCTCGCTGAGCCTGCGGCTGGGCGGACGGCTCAACGGCATCCTCTCGGGGGGGTACACCCTGGTCGGCACGGCGCGGCAGGGGCTGCTCTGGCAGGGGGCGCGCTTCAGCGTCCTCCAGTCCCTGTCGGCCAGCCCCCAGCTGGGCCTCTACACCCTGACCCTCACCGGGGGCACCCGCAGCGTCTACCCCCTGGGGGTGCGCGGAACCGCCCACCTGCAGCAGCGCCCCGAGGGTCTAGGCTGGAAGGCCATCAGCTCGGTCTTCGCGACCCCGCTGCCGCGCACCTCGCTGCGCGTCACCACGACGCTCGAGCAGGCGGCGGGGCGGCCCTTCGAGTTCAGCCTCAACCCCTCCCTCGCCGTCCGTCCTCCAAACCTGGCGGGGGTGCGATCGAGCTTTGGCGTGGGCTACAAGCTGCGCTACGTCCCGGCGGACGGGACCACGCACCAGGTCGCCACCTTCAGCGGCCGGCTCGGCTACGGCAACTTCGGTCTGAGCGGCAGCGGCAACTACACGCTGGTGGGTCCGCACGCCTACGGCGCCCAGCTGGGCGTGCGCTGGCGGCCCTGGCCGCTCACCGTGCTGCGGGCGAAGTACACGGTCAAGCTCGCGGACGCCTACAGCGAGACCGTCGGGGTCGGCTGGCAGCAGTACTGGGGGGCCGGCTTCGCCAGCGAGCTCGACCTCGAGCACGGCGAGGCCGACCGCCTGAGCTTCTACCTGGCCCAGAAGAGCCTGTTCGGCAGCCCCTTCGGCCTTCTCGTCGGCTACGCCGTCAGCGACCCGGACGGGCTCGGGCGGGGCGTGGAGCGCTTGACGCACCGGTTCAGCGTGCAGCTGGGCTACGACTTCGCCTGGCGGTTCCCGACGCCCGAGGCGGTGGTCAGCGTCTTCGGGGGGCGCAAGGTGGGGCGCGTGCGCGGCGTCGCCTTCATCGACCGCAACCTCAACGGCGTGCAGGACGAAGGCGAACCGCCGGTACCCGGCCTGATCGTGCACCTCGGCGGCGCCAGCGCCGAGACCGACGAAAGCGGCCGTTACGCGCTGGAAGCCCGCCCGGGCGTGCACACGCCGCAGCTGGAGGGCCTGCCCGCGACCCTGGACCTCTACCGGCCCACCGAGCTGCGCGTCGAGGAGGGCGGGCGCTACCTGCTCAACCTCCCGCTCGCCCCGACGGCCCAGATCCTCCTGGTGCTCTTCCACGACGCGAACCGCAACGGCGTCCAGGACGAGGGCGAACGGGGCATCCCCTACGGCGGCGTCCGCCTGATCGGGCCCTCCAACCGCAGCTTCCGCACCGACGAACGCGGCCGCGCCCTGGCCACCGGCCTCCTCCCCGGCGTCTACGAGGTGGCGCCCGACCCCGACCTGCTGCCCCCGCGCTTCCGGGCCACCTCGGCCCCGACCCGCGTCGAGCTGCAGCCGGGGAAGAGCGGCCGGGTGGTGCGCCTCGGCGCCGCGCCGCCGCCCAAGCAGGTGCGCACCACCTACAACCCCGGGAAGCTGGCGGTCTTCGCCACCCTGCCCTCGCCCGTCGTCGCCGCGGGGGCCGAGTTCGAGGTGCGCGCCATCGCCCAGGGCGACCCCGAGCAGGTCTGGCTGGAACTCGACGGCGCCAGCTACCCGCTGGAGCGCCGGGACGACGGCACCTACACGGTGCGCGTGCGCATGCCCCCGTCCGTCCCCACGGGCCCGCTGATGCTCAAGGTGCGGGCGGCCCGGGAGGCGGAGGTCGTGGAGACGGTGGCCGTGGCCACGGTCGTCCGGCGACCGCTCTACGAACTCGACCCGGTGAAGTTCCAGGTGGGCCAGCCGCGCCGGCTCGAGCTCACGCTCCTCTTCCGGGCGTCGTCGGTGCGGCTGGTGATCGGCGAAGAGGCCGGCGTGGAGTTCACCAGTGAGGACGGCTACCGCTGGTTCGCCGAGTGGACGCCCGAGCGGGCGGGCGCGTTCGAGGCCTACGTCGTCGCGGACGGCGAGGCGCTCTCGCAAAGCCGGATCACGGTGCTTCCCGCGAGCACCGGAGAAAGGTAAGGAGGAACGGCCATGAAGAAAAGCATAGGAACGCTGCTGGGAGTCTTCGCCCTGCTGGTGCTCGGGGCCTGCTCCACCCAGACGGGCGGCATCCGCACCACGGGGGCGCTCAAGGTGCTGTCGGCCGTCCCCGACGTGACGGCCGGCTGCCCGGTGCGCGCCGGCGACTGGATGGCGCTGACCGGCAACAACTTCGGCACCCAGGCGGACTGGGACGACGGCCCCAACTACATCCTCTTCCCGCCCGAACCGGGGCTCGCGCCCGAACGCGTGGAACTGACCCGGGCCCAGGACCCCGCCACGCTGCTCTTCCTCGTGCCCGCGGGCGCTCAGAGCGGAACCGTGCGGCTGCACGTCGAGGGCGTGGGCGACGCCGAGTTCACGGTCACAATCGCTTCGGGCGCGGGGGCCAGCAACGCGGTGCCCGGCTGCGAGCTGCCGGCACCGCCCGCGCCCTGAGGGCGCGGATCGGGACCCCGCGGCCGCTAGGGCTGCGAGCGCAGCAGCGCCAGGAACTCTTCGCGCGTCTTGAGGTCCTCCTTGAAGACGCCGCGCATCGCCGAGGTGACGGTGGTGGAGTGCTGCTTCTCCACGCCGCGCATCATCATGCACAGGTGCGCCCCCTCGACGACGACCCCTACGCCGCGGGGCTCGAGCACCTGCATGAGCGCCCCCGCGATCTGGGTGGCCAGGCGCTCCTGCAGCTGCAGCCGCCGGGCGTACATGTCCACCAGCCGCGCGAATTTGGAAAGCCCCAGGATCTTGCCGTCCGGAATGTAGCCGATGTGCACCTGGCCGAAGAAGGGCAGCAGGTGGTGCTCGCACATCGAGTAGAACTCGATCCCCTTCACCACCACCATCTCCGAACCCTCGGCCTCGAAGACCGCGCCGTTGATGACCTCCTCGAGGCTCTGCTGGTAGCCGCGGGTCAGGAAAGCCCAGGCGCGGGCCACGCGGCCCGGGGTATCGGCAAGCCCCTCGCGCGCGGGGTCCTCGCCGATCTGCTCGAGCCAGCTCCGCGCCAACCGGCTCATCGCCTCGAGGTCGTAGGCCGTCTCGAAGGTCATGCCCGTGTCTTCCAGTTCGATGCGTTTCTTCATGCCGCTCCTCACAGGTTCCAGCCGCCCGCGACCTCGAGCACCTGCCCGGTCACGTAGTCGGCCGCCGCGCTGACGAAATACCCTACCGCGTCCACCAGCTCCTCCAGGTAGGCCACGCGACCCATGGGAATCTCCCCGAGGGGCTGGGTCACCGAGTTCTCGGCCACGCCGGGGGCCACCACGTTGACGGTCACCCCGTGGGGGGCGAGCCGCGCGGCCAGCGCCTTGGCGTAGAGGACGACGCCGGTCTTGGCCACGAAGTAAGGGGTGATGTGGGGCTTGGCCACGGTCTGGCCCGCTCCCGCGTACCCCAGGAAGACGACGCGCCCCCAGCCGCCCGCGAGCAGGTGGGGCAGCGCCGCCTGGGTGACGTGGAAGGCGGTGTTCAGGTTCGAGTCGAGGACCGCCCGCCACTCGGCGGGGGTCACCTCCTCGATGGGTTTGTAGAGGTAGTCGCCCACGTTGTTGACGACCACCGCCAGCCCGCCCAACCCGCGCGCCGCGGCCTCCACCGCCGCCCGCGCCGCCTCGGGGTCGGTGAGGTCGCCCGAGACCGTCACCGCCCGGCGGCCGGTTCGGCGCACCGCCGCGGCGACCGCGCGGGCCTCCGCGCGGCGGCTGCGGTAGTGCACGGCGACGTCGAAGCCGCGCTCGGCCAGGCCCAGAGCCACGGCCCGGCCGATGCCGCGGGCCGCCCCCGTCACCAGCGCCGCCCTAGCCACCCTTCACCTCCAGGTAGCGCTCCACCAGCGGCGTGGTGTGCACGTTGAGCGGGTAGTCGAGCGCCGCGCGGGGCGGCACCCAGGCCCACTCGACGATCTCCTCGTTGGGGACGACCGCCTCGCTGGAGCTCTCGGCGAAGTAGTTGAAGAGCAGAAAGTGCATGGGCTTGTAGAAGTCGGGCGGGAAGATCGCCTCCTGGAAGAGCGCCCACTCCACACCCTCGAGCGCGAGCCCCACCTCCTCGCGAAACTCGCGCAGGAGCGCGTCCTCGAGCCGCTCGCCCCAGTCCACCTTGCCGCCGGGAACGCCCCACAGCCCCTTCCACTTGGTGGTGCGCACCAGCAGCACGCGCCCGCTCGGGCCGCGCACCAGCGCGCCTACCGTGGGGATCGGATAGCGTGCCATATGCGAACAGCATAGACCAGCGGCAGCGCCAAGACCGTGAGCTGCAGAAACCCCAGGTAGGCCTCGGGTCGCCCTAGCGCCAGCGCCAGCCCCAGGACCGCGAACTGGGTCGTCCGCCCCAGGTTGGCGAAGAAGGCCAGGAAGGGCCGCGGCCACCAGGCCTCGCCGCTCGTGCCCAGCCGCCGCGCGAGCGCGCGCTCGGCGGCGCGGATCGCCCGGTCCTGCCAGCCGAAGACCGCCGCGTAGACGCGCGCCAGCGCCGCCTCCAGCCCCGGGCGCGGCGGCGCGTCCGCCCCGGCTTCGCCGGCGGCGAGCGCCGAGAGGTTGAAGTCGAGCGAGAGCACCCACGTCAGGATCGCGAAGCCGAGCAGCGCGCCGGCCGCGTCGCCGGTGCGCAGGTAGAGGGCGGCGAAGAGGGCCGCGTGGACGAGCAGGTCCACCTCGCTGTCGAGGTAGCGGCCCAGGAGGCTGACCTGCCGCCGCGCCCGCGCCAGCTGGCCGTCGGCGTTGTCGAGCACGGTGACGAGCTGCAACAGCAGCGCGGCGGCGAGGCCGTGTCCGAGCCCGATCAGGCCCGCGGCCGCGAGCCCCAGCAGGCCGTGCGCCAGCACCAGGTGCTCGGGGCGGATCGGCGTGCCCCAGACGAGCCGCACCACCGCGTGCCCCAGCGGGCGGAAGACGAGCCGGTTCAGCACCTCCTCCGCGGGCCGGGGCTTGAGGCCGTCGGCCAGCCGCGGCGCCTCACCCACCCGCGGCCTCCACCCCGGCGGCCAGCAGGTAGACGCGGCCGCGCCGGGGCCGCGCCCAGGCGTGCTCGGCGCGCGCCCCGCCGGGCAGCGCGAGCGCCCCCCGGTGGGGCAGCCCCGCCGCCAGCACCGCGGCGAGCGGGTGCGCCTCCGGAAGGACCGTGCCCCGCGCCGGGGCGGCCGCGCCGAAGGCGAAGTAGACGGCGAGCGGACGCCCCCCGAAGACCGTCGCCAGCGCCCCCGGCCCCAGCGCCCCCACCAGCGCCACCGCGGCCGCCGGTTCGCTGACGCCGAAGCGCTCCGCCAGCTCCCAGATCAGCCGCGGGTTGGGGCCGGCCGCCGCCAGCGCCCGCTCCACTTCGGCGCGGGGCAGCAGCATCTCCGCCGCCCCCAGGTTGCACAGCCGCTCCAGCGCCCGCTCCAGCGCCGCCCCCTCGTAGGCCTCGTGCAGATCGGAGAGCAGATCGCCGTCCTGCTCGATGAGCCGGTGCATCACCTCGTGGGCCAGGGTGAAGCGCTGGCGCCGGGGGCTCTGCCCCTCGGCAACGAGGATCGTACGGCTCGCGGCGTCGAGCAGGCCGTCGCGGCCGGCGATCGCCGCAGTGCGCCAGCGAAAACCGACGCCCGCGGCCATGCGGTCGGGCGTGAGCGGCGCGTGCCGCTCGCGAAAGGCCGCCGCCCGCTCGAGCACCCGCGCCTCCAGCGCCGCGCGCAGCCGCCGCGTCTGTGCCGCCGTCATCGCCTAGCCCTCGAGCACGCGCCTCAGGTGCAGGTAGATCTCGTACCAGTCGCGCTTGTTCTCGGGCCGCTTGCCGCGCAGCTCGATGCGCGAGAGGGTCTCCACCCAGTCGGGGGTGATCTCCGCGCCCAGCACCGGGTCCTCCAGCAGCTCGGCCAGGCCCCGGGGCAGCGCCGCGGGCGTGCGCTCGCCGTAGAAGTCGACGGGGGCCATCAGGTCGTGCACGCTCATCCCGTAGGCCTCGGCGAGGGTGCGCAGCGTCTCCAGGCTGGGGTTGGTGCGGTCGCGCTCCAGGTCGGAGAGGTAGGGGATCGAGAGGCCCGTGGCCTCGGCCACGTCCTTCAGCCGCCAGCCCCGCTCCTTGCGCAACTCACGAAACCGCTCGGCCAGCTTCATGGCACCTCCTTAGCGTTAGGGTACCGCGCGGTAGCGATACGGTCAAGACGTAATTCACTCTCCATACTTGTAGCTTACCATATCGTTATGGTACAGTCATAATTACAGGGAGGTTGTTCACGATGAAAAGAATCCAGCGCCTCTTCCGCACCCCGCCCCAGGCCCTGCCCGCCGCGATGCTGAACCTGCTCATCGAGGTGGACAACCGCGAGGGGCGCGCCGGCCTCGACCGGCTCGAGGCCGAGATCAAGGCGGCCCTCGCGCGCCTGCAGGCGGCCGGCCACCCCCAGGCGGCCCGCCTCACCCTCTGGCTGAAGGCGCTCGAGGCCTACCGCCGCACCTACCACCCGCGCCCCCGCTGGACCCGCTTCCTCCGCCGCCCGCGCGCGTTCAGGCGCGCCGTCCCCGCCAGCGCCCGCTAGGCCACGGCACCCCGCCGCGGCGCGCCGCCGCCGCGGCGTCCGCCACGTAGGCCCACGCCCGCCGCACGCCGGCGGGCGTCTTCACGTCCACGGCCACCCGGCGGTAGAGCCCGCCTTCGTCCTCGAAGCGGTCGAGGACGCGCAATGCGGCCTCGAGGTCGTGAAACTCGAAGAGCTCCCCCTCCACCGCGCCCGCCCCCGGCACCGCCGCCGGGTAGCCGGCGGGCAGCGCGTAGAGCCGGTACCCCTCGAGCCGCGCGGGGGTGCGCCGCACCAGGCCCGCGCGGCGGGCCACCGCGTGGTAGCGCGCGCCCGGCAGCAGGCTGCCGTAGACGAAGACGCCCGCCCGATCCATCAGCGCCCGACGATGACCACCGCGACCGGGTACTCGCCCTCGGGCAGCCCCAGCACCTGGGCCACGCTTTCGTCGTAGAACCACTCCGCCTCGCGGGCCGCAAGCCCCAGCGCCACCGCCGCGGTGAAGGTGGCGTGCGCGGCCTTGCCCGCCTCCAAGAGCGCCTGCCGGTAGCCGCGCGGCCCCAGCCGCGCCACGCTGCGCGCCGGCACCGCGGTAAGGACCAGGTAGACGCCGGCGAGGCCGACGCCGACCGCGTCCGCGAGCGCCGCCTCCCAGGCCGCCCAGTCGGGGCAGGGGGCGATCTGCTCGAGCTGGTGGGCCTTGACCGCGTAGTGGTAGACGCCCGGGAAGGTGTCCTGCACCCGCCGCACCACCAGGTAGGCCTCGACCGGGTAGGCCCCGGCGCTCGAGAGGTAGCCGCGGCGCCCGTCGCGGTCCGAGAGCGGCAGCAGCATCTGCGCCAGGTCGCCGGGGGTGAGGGTCAGCTCCAGCTCCGGCGTCTGCGCCCGCAGCTGCGCCATCAGCCGCCAGGTCTGCGGCCCCCCGCTCTTGCGCGCCTCGGGCAGGTCCACGGTCTCGAGCGGACTGGCGTACACCTTGGCCGTGGGCACGCGCTGTCCGTTTCCGGGCAACGCCTGTCCGGGGCTCAGCCGGGTGTAGGCCAGGAACGCGTGTCCGAAGTCTTTCTTCTTCATAGGTCGAACCGATACCCCTTGGGCACCACCACCACCCCGCCGGGGGTCACCGTGAAGCCGCGCGCGCGGTCGGTTTCCAAATCGTACCCGATCTCGACGCCTTCGGGTATACGTACGTTCTTGTCGATCACCGCGTTCTTGATCTTGGCGTGCCGCCCCACCTCGACGTCGTCGAAGAGGACGGCGTTCTCCACCAGGCTGTACGAGTTGACGCGCACCCGCCGGAAGAGCACGGATTCGCGCACCGTCCCCCCGCTCACGATCACGCCGCCCGCGAGCAGGCTGTTGAAGGCCTGCCCCACCCGCTCGCCGGTCTCGTGCACGAACTTGGCCGGGGGGCTGAAGAGGTTGGCCGTGCGCAGCGGCCACTCGGGGTTGAAGAGGTCGAACTGCGGCAGGACGGCCACTAGGTCCATGTTGGCCTCGAAGTAGGAGTCGAGGGTGCCCACGTCGCGCCAGTAGGTGTTCGCGCCCTCGGCGCCCGGAATGGGGTTGCTCTGGAAGTCGTAGGCGAAGAGGCGCAGCCCTCCCGCGAGCGCCGCGGGCAGCACGTCCTTGCCGAAGTCGTGGGACGACTCGGGGTCCTTGCCGTCGCGCTCGAGCAGCTCGACCAGCGGCTCCTTGTCGAACAGGTAGTTGCCCATCGAGACCAGCGCCTCGCCGGGGCGTCCGGGGATCGGCTTCGGGTGCTCCGGCTTCTCCTGGAAGTCCACGATGCGCCACTGCTCGTCCACCTGAATGACCCCGAAGCGGCTCGCCTCCTCGATGGGCACGGTGTAGGCGGCGATCGTCACGTCGGCGGCCACGTCCTGATGGAAGTCCACCATGTGGCGGATGTTCATCTTGTAGATGTGGTCGCCGCCGAAGACGGCCACCACCTCGGGGTCGTTGTTGTCGATGAGGTGCAGGTTCTGGTAGATGGCGTCGGCGGTGCCGCGGTACCAGACGGGCCCCAGCTCCTCGTACCGGTACATCTGCGCCGGCACGAGGATGATGAAGTGGTCGTCCAGAAACGCGCCGAACCGCCAGTAGCGCTGGATGTGCTCGGTCAGCGACTGCGCCTTGTACTGGATGAGGACGTAGACCGAGTAGATGCCCGAGTTCATGAAGTTGTTGAGCACGAAGTCGATGATCCGGTACTTGGCCCCGAAGGGCACCGCGGGCTTCGAGCGCTTGGCGGTCAGCGGGTAGAGCCGGCTCCCCTGGCCTCCGGCGAGGATCATCCCCAGTACGCGCAAACGTTTGGCAGGCGGCATAGGCGCTCCTTTGCGTTTTCCCCAGCATACCCGCAGCCGCCGGGGCGTACGCCACAGCGGAGCATACAATGAACCCGTGCGGATCACGAGCGCGCGTAACCCCAAGGTCCGGGCCTGGGCGGAGCTCAAGACCCGGCGAGGGCGGTTGGAACAGGGGCGCTTCCTGGTGGAGGGCGCGCGCGAGGCGGCGCGGGCGCGGGCGGCGGGGATCCGGCCCCAGGCCTGGCTCGTCTGGCCCGAGCGCGCGGGCGCGGAGGAAGCGGCGCTGCTCGCGGATGCGCCGGTCTATGAACTTTCGGAGGCGGCCATGCGCAAGGTCAGCTACCGCGAGAACCCGCCGGCGCTCATCGGCGTCTTCGAACGCCCGGCGCGCCGCCTCGAAGACCTGCCGACGCGTCCGCGGCGGGTGCTGGTGGCCGTGGAGATCGAAAAACCCGGCAACCTCGGGGCCATGCTGCGCAGCGCTGACGCCAGCGGCGCGGACGCGGTGCTGGTGGTGGGCGAGGCGGTGGACCCGGAGAACCCCAACGTGATCCGGGCCAGCACCGGGACGGTCTTCACGCTGCCGCTGGCGGCGGTGGACCACGACGCGGCGCGCGCCTGGCTGCGGGAACGCGGCCTGCAGATCGTCGCCGCCGCGCCGAGGGCCCGGCGCGTCTACTGGGAGGCCGACCTCTCGGGCCCCACGGCCTTCGTGGTGGGGGCGGAGGACCGGGGGCTGCCCCCGGGCTGGCTCGAGGCGGCGGACCTCGCCGTGCGCATCCCCATGGAGGGCGTCGCCGACAGTCTGAACGCCTCGGTGAGCGCGGCGCTCCTGCTCTACGAGGGGCTGCGCCGGCAGCGCCGGGGTTGACAATAAGCCGCTCAACTTGCTTGCAAGGAATCGCGTGTGCGGGGTTGACAGCCCCCGCCGCGCCCCCCATAATGTGCGGTGGATTGACACTCTGGACCCCTAAGTGTCAAAGGGGCGAAGGGAGGCAATCATGGCATCGGAGGTCAAGGTAATGATCAAACCCCTAGCAGACCGGGTCGTGGTTGAGCCCATCGAGGAAGAAGTGACCACCAAGGGCGGCATCGTGCTGCCCGACACCGCCAAGGAGAAGCCCCAGCGGGGCAAGGTGATCGCCGTCGGCAGCGGCAAGCTGCTCGACAACGGCGAGCGCGTGCCCCTCGAGGTAAAGGAGGGCGACATCGTCGTCTTCGCCAAGTACGGCGGCACCGAGATCGAGATCGACGGCAACGAGTACATCATCCTGTCCGAGCGCGACCTGCTCGCGGTCGTCGAGAAGTAAGGGAGGTAGACCATGGCAAAGATCCTCGTTTTTGACGAAGAAGCCCGTCGTGCGCTCGAGCGCGGCGTGAACGCGGTGGCCAACGCCGTGCGCGTGACCCTCGGCCCCCGGGGCCGCAACGTGGTGCTGGAGAAGAAGTTCGGCTCGCCGACGATCACCAAGGACGGCGTCAGCGTAGCCAAGGAGATCGAGATCGAGGACCACCTCGAGAACATCGGCGCTCAGCTGCTCAAGGAGGTGGCCTCCAAGACCAACGACGTCGCCGGTGACGGCACCACCACGGCCACCGTGCTGGCCCAGGCGATCGTGCGCGAGGGCCTGAAGAACGTGGCCGCCGGCGCCAACCCCCTGAGCCTCAAGCGCGGCATCGACAAGGCCGTGGAGGCCGCGGTCGAGCAGATCCACAAGATGGCCCAGCCGGTCGAGGACCGCAAGGCCATCGAGGAGGTCGCCACCATCTCGGCCAACGACCCCGAGGTGGGCCAGCTGATCGCCGACGCGATGGACAAGGTCGGCAAGGAAGGCATCATCACCGTCGAGGAGTCGAAGGGCCTGGAGACCGAGCTCGAGGTCGTCGAGGGCTACCAGTTCGACAAGGGCTACCTGAGCCCCTACTTCGTCAACAACCCCGAGGCGATGGAGGTGCAGCTCGAGGACCCCTACATCCTCATCGTCGAGAAGAAGGTCTCGAACATCCGCGAGCTGCTGCCCGTGCTCGAGCAGGTCGCCCAGACCGGCAAGCCGCTGATGATCATCGCCGAGGACGTCGAGGGCGAGGCCCTGGCGACCCTGGTGGTCAACAAGCTGCGCGGCACCCTCAACGTCGCCGCGGTCAAGGCCCCCGGCTTCGGTGACCGCCGCAAGGAGATGCTCAAGGACATCGCCGCGGTGACCGGCGGCCAGGTGATCAGCGAGGAGCTGGGCCTGAAGCTCGAAAACGTCACCCTCTCGATGCTGGGCCAGGCCGAGCTGGTGCGCATCACCAAGGACGAGACCACCATCATCGGCGGCAAGGGCAAGAAGGAGGACATCGAGGCCCGCATCAACCAGATCAAGGCGGAGCTCGAGACCACCGATTCGGAGTACGCCCGCGAGAAGCTGCAGGAGCGCCTCGCCAAGCTCTCGGGCGGCGTCGCGGTGATCCGCGTGGGCGCGGCTACCGAGACCGAGCTCAAGGAGCGCAAGCACCGCTTCGAGGACGCCCTCTCGGCCACCCGCGCGGCCGTCGAGGAGGGCATCGTCCCGGGCGGCGGCGTGACCCTGCTGCGCATCACCGAGGCCGTGGACAAGGTCCTGGCCAAGCTCGAGGGCGACGAGGCCACGGGCGCCAAGATCGTGCGCCGCAGCCTGGAGGAGCCCACCCGCCAGATCGCCGAGAACGCCGGCTTCGAGGGCTCGGTGATCGTCAACGAGATCCTGCAGAAGAAGGACCCCAACTACGGCTTCAACGCCCAGAGCGGCGAGTTCGGCGACATGCTCAAGTTCGGCATCGTCGACCCCGCCAAGGTGACCCGCAGCGCCTTGCAGAACGCCGCTTCGATCGGCTCGCTGGTGCTGACCACCGAGGCCGTGGTCGCCGAGAAGCCCGAGAAGAAGGAAGCGGCCCCCGCGGGCGCCGGCGGCATGCCCGACATGGACTTCTAAACCGCTTCACACAGGAAGCGCGCGGCCCTCGGGGGCCGCGCGCTTCCTGTGCGCCCTTCAGGCGTGCTCTTCGGCCCAGGCCTCGACGGCGCGCAGCAGAGGCTCCAAAGCCACGGCGGCCGGGGTGAGGCGGTATTCCACCCGCGGGGGCACCTCGGCGAACTGTTCGCGCACGACCCAGCCCATGGCGTCCATTTCCTTCAGGCGCAACGATAGCGTGCGGGGCAGCAGCCGCGTGACCCCTTGCAACTCTCCGAAACGCATCGGTCCGTCGAGCAGTGCGCGCAGCACGCGGTACGTTCCCTGGCGTCCCAACAAGGCCAGCGCCGTCTCGATTGGTTCGCTCGTCATGGCGTTCACCCGTCCAGTATACCGCAACGTGGGACGGTACCAGTTTCACCTATTGTTCCAATATATCTGGCGTCGTTGCTTTTCTTATTCGCGGTGATAGGCCGACCCTCTCTTAATCGTATAGGCCCTGTAGATCTGCTCCAGGGCGACCAGCAGGGCGAGTTCGTGCTGCAGGGTGAGCGGCGACAGGCTCCAGACCCAGTCGGCGGCGGCGCGCACCTGCGGCGCCAGCCCCTCGGCGCCGCCCACGATCAGGGCCGCCTTCCCCACCCCGCGCAGCTCCCAGTCCGAGATCCGCTCGGCCAGCTCGCGTGAGCGCAGGGTCCGGCCCCGCTCGTCGAGGACGATGCGGTACCAACCCTCGCTGGCCTCGAGCAGCGCCGCGCCCTCGCGGCGGCCGGGGCGCACGAAGACGGTCTCCACCCGGGCCATGGGGGCGAGCCGCTCGAGGTAGAAGCGCACGCCCTCGCGGGCGTAGGCCAGTTTAGGCCGCCCGACGCCAACGATGCGCCAACGCACATTCGGCCTCCATGCGGGGTAGTTTATAATGAAGCGCAAAGGGGTAGGGATGCCAAACCGCGAAAACGCTCTCGCGCTAGTGATTATCGGTACGCCGTGGCGGACCGCCCCCGGCCGTGGCCGGGGTTTTTTACGCCCCTGACCCAAGGAGGACGCTATGATCAAGGACACCCAACGTTTCGAGCCGTTCACCCGCGACCCGATCGCGTTGGTGAACGAACACGGTGAGTGGGTGGGGCCGTTCGACCTCGACCTCGACGAGGAGCAGCTGCGCGCCCTCTACCGCGACATGGTCGCCGCCCGCCTGCTCGACGAACGACTACTCCTGCTGCAGCGCTCGGGCAAGACCAGCTTCGCCATGGAGGCCGCGGGCCACGAGGGGATCCAGATCGCCATCGCCCATACGGTGAAGCGGGGCTTCGACTGGCTCTTCCCCTACTACCGCGACCACGGGATGCTGCTGGCGCTGGGGGTGCCCGCGGTGGAGATCTTCGGCGAGACCCTGGCCACCCGCGCCGACCCCGCCAAGGGGCGGCAGATGCCCAACCACCCGGGCTCGAAGCCGCTCAACGCCTTTACCGTCGCCTCGCCCATCGCCTCGCACATTCCGCCGGCCACCGGCGCGGCCATCAGCGCCAAGATCCAGGGCACCGGCCAGGTCGTCGTCACCACCTTCGGCGACGGCGCCACCAGCGAGGGCGACTGGCACGCCGGCGTGAACTTCGCCTCCGCCCAGGGCGCGCCCGTCGTCTTCGTCGTCGAGAACAACCGCTACGCCATCAGCGTCGACCTGCAGAAGCAGACGGGATCGGAGAACCTGGCCGTCAAGGCCAAGGCCTACGGCATGCCCGGCTACTACCTCGACGGCATGGACGTGCTGGCGAGCTACTACGTGATGCAGGAGGTCATCGAGCGCACCCGCGCGGGCGCGGGGCCGGCGCTCGTCGAGGCCGTGGTCTACCGCTACGGCCCCCACTCCTCGGCCGACGACGACCGCCTCTACCGCCCCAAGGAAGAGGTGGAGCACTGGAAGCAGCGCGACCCGCTCGAGCGCTACCGCCGCTTCCTGGAGCGCCAGGAGCTCTGGACCCCCGAGTGGGAGGCCGAGCTGCGCGAAGCCGCCGAGGCCGAGCTGGCGCGCGCGCTCGAAGAGGCCGAGGCCGCGGGTCCGGTGCCCGAGGTCTGGATGTTCGACGACGTCTACGAAGAACCCCTCTGGCCCCAGATCGAACAGCGCCGGCTCCTCGAAGAAGAGCTGGGCGCCTGAGCCGGGAGGTCCGACATGGCAACGATGACCCTCGTGCAGGCGATCGCACGCACGCTCGACGAAGAGATGGCGCGCGACGAGGCCGTGGTGGTGCTGGGTGAGGACGTCGGCAAGCGCGGCGGCGTCTTCCTGGCCACCGAAGGCCTGCAGCAGAAGTACGGCCCCGACCGGGTGATCGACACCCCGCTCTCGGAGGCGGCGATCATCGGCGCCGCGGTGGGCATGGCCGCCCACGGCCTGCGCCCGGTGGCCGAGATCCAGTTCGCCGACTACGTCTTCCCCGGCTTCGACCAGCTCGTCAGCCAGGCGGCCAAGCTGCGCTACCGCTCGGGCGCGCAGTTCACCGCCCCCATGGTGGTGCGCATGCCCTCGGGCGGCGGCGTCAAGGGCGGGCACCACCACTCCCAGAGCCCCGAGGCCCACTTCGTGCACACCGCGGGCCTCAAGGTGGTCGCCGTCAGCACCCCCTACGACGCCAAGGGGCTCCTCAAGACCGCGATCCGCGACGACGACCCGGTCGTCTTCCTCGAGCCCAAGCGCCTCTACCGCGCGGTCAAGGAGGAGGTGCCCGACGAGGACTACACCATCCCTCTGGGCGAGGCCGTCACCCGCCGTCAGGGCTCGGACCTCACGATCGTCTACTACGGGCCCGTGGCCCCCGAGGTGCTGCAGGCCGCGGACGAACTGGAAAAGGTGGGCGTGCACCCCGAGGTCCTCGACCTGCGCAGCCTGATGCCCTGGGACAAGGAAACGGTGCTCGAGGCGGTGAGCAAGACCGGCCGCGTCATGATCGTCTCCGACGCCCCCCGCCACGCCAGCTTCGCCAGCGAGGTGGCGGCGACGATCGCCGAGGAGGTGCTCGACCAGCTCGAGGCCCCGCCGGCGCGCGTCACCGGCTTCGACACCCCCTACCCCTACGCCCAGGACAAGCTCTACATGCCCACGGTGACGCGGATTTTGAACGCCGCCAAGAAGCTGCTCGACTACTAGCGCCCGGGAGGTGCCATGCCCAAGGAAGTGCTCCTACCTGAACTCGCCGAGTCCGTGGTGGAAGGCGAGATCCTCAAGTGGCTGGTCAACGAGGGCGACGTCGTCGCCAAGGACCAGCCGCTGGTGGAGGTGATGACCGATAAGGTCACCGTCGAACTGCCCAGCCCCTTCGCGGGCGTGCTGGTGAAGAAGCTCGTCGGCGAGGGCGACGTGGTTCCCGTCGAAACGCCGATCGCGCTGATCGACGAGAGCGCCGAGGCCGCGGCGGCGCCCGCCGAAGCGGCGGCGGCCGCGGCCGCCGCGGTGGCCGAAGAAGAGGACCGCGGCGAACGGCTCTCGCTCTTCAAACCCGACAAGACCGAAGCCGAGGTGAAGAACCCCTTCGCCTCGGGCGCGCGGAAACCCGCAGGGCCCGCGGTGGCCGAACGCCCGCGCGCCGGGGTGAACAAGTACGGCCGGGTGCTCGCGGTGCCCGCGGCCCGGCAGCTGGCCCGGGAGCTGGGCATCGACATCGCCCAGGTGCCGGGCTCCGGCCCGAACGGCCGGGTGCGCGTCGAGGACGTGCGCGCCTACGCTGAACAGGCCCCGGCGGCCCCGGCCGCGGCGGCGCCCGCCGGCTTCCCGCCCCCCGTGCCCTACCGCACCCCCGCAGGCTACGAGGAGCTGGAGGAGCGCGTGCCGCTGCGGGGCATGCGCCGCATCATCGCCCAGCAGATGATGGCCAGCCACCTGCACACGGTGCGCACCCTCGTCGTCGACGAGGCCGACGTCACCGAGCTGGTCGCGTTGCGCCGCCGGCTCAAGGAGCGCGCCGAGGAGGCGGGGGTGAAGCTGAGCTACGTGCCCTTCATCTTCAAGGCCGCGGTGGAGGCGCTGAAGAAGTTCCCGGTGGTCAACAGCAGCCTCGACGACGCCCGCGGCGAAATGGTGCTCAAGAAGTACTACCACCTCGGCCTTTCGGTGGCCACCGACGCGGGGCTCGTCGTCCCGGTGATCCGCGACGTCGATCGGAAGACCCTCCTCGAGCTGGCCGCCGAGATCGGCGACAAGGTAGCCCGCGCCCGCGAAGGCAAGCTGACGCCCGAGGAGGTCAGCGGCTCCAGCTTCTCGATCACCAGCGTGGGCAACCTGGGGGGGCTCTTCTCCTTCCCCATCATCAACGTGCCCGACGCCGCTATCCTGGGCGTGCACACCATCCAGAAACGCCCGGTCGTCAAAGGCGACGAGATCGTCGCCCGCGAGATGCTCTACCTCTCGCTCAGCTTCGATCACCGGCTGGTGGACGGCGCCGAGGCCACGCTCTTCCTGCGCGAGGTCATCGCCCGCCTCGAAGACCCCTACTGGCTGATGCTGCACGCCGTCTAAGGAGAAACCATGTACGACCTGATCGTCATCGGCACCGGGCCGGGCGGCTACCACGCCGCGATCCGCGCCGCCCAGCTCGGCCTCAAGGTCGCCGCCGTCGAGGCGGGCGCGGTCGGCGGCGTCTGCCTGAACGTCGGTTGCATCCCCACCAAGGCGCTCCTGCACGCCGCCGAGACCCTGGAACACGCCGCGAAGGGCGCCGAGTTCGGCCTGGTCTTCTCGGAAGCCGAGCGCGACCTGGCCAAGATGGGCCGTTGGCGCGACAAGATCGTCAAGAAGCTCACCGGCGGCGTGGCCAGCCTGCTGAAGGGCAACGGGGTCGAGCTCGTAAAGGGGTTCGCCCGCTTCACCGGCCCCCGCGAGCTGGAGGTGGACGGGAAGAAGCTCGAGGCGAAGAAGATCATCGTCGCCACCGGGTCCAAACCGGCGGTGCTGCCCGGCTTCGAGCCCGACGGCGAGCACGTGCTCACCTCCACCGAGATGCTGCGCGTCGAAAACGGGGTGCCCGCACGCCTGCTCGTCATCGGCGGCGGCGTCATCGGGCTCGAGTTCGCCTCCATCTACGCCCGCCTGGGTGCGGAGGTGACCGTCGTCGAGTACGAAGGGCAGATCCTGCCCGGAAGCGACCCCGAGCTCGTCAAGCTGCTGGCGCGCAGCCTCAAGAAGCAGGGGATCGTCGTCAAAACGGCCACCAAGGCCGCGGGCTACGAGAAGGCGGGGGGCGGGCTGCGGGTCACCGTCGAGCCGGCCGCAGGCGGCGAGCAGGAAGTGCTGGACGCCGACAAGATCCTGCTGGCCGTCGGCCGGGTGCCGTTCACCGAAGGCCTGAACCTCGAGGCCGCGGGCGTGCGCACCGACGAGCGCGGCTTCGTCCCCACCAACGAACACCTGGAGACGAACGTGCCGGGCGTCTACGCCATCGGCGACGTCACCAAGCCGCCGCTCCTGGCCCACAAGGCCATGAAGGAAGGGCTGGTGGCCGCCGAGCACGCCGCGGGCCGGCCCGCGGCCTTCGATCAGCAGATCCCCAGCGTCGTCTACACCCAGCCCGAGTTCGCGAGCGTCGGCATGACCGAAGCCGAAGCGAAAGCCCGCGGCCTCGAGGTGCGGGTGGGGCGCTTCCCCTTCTCGGCCTCGGGCCGCGCCCTCACCCTGCAGCAGACCGAAGGCCTGATCAAACTCGTCGCCGACGCCGAGAACGACCTGCTGCTGGGCGCGCACATCCTGGGACCGGGCGCCTCGGACCTGATCGCCGAGGCCACCCTGGCGCTGGAGATGGCGGCGACGGCCGGCGACCTGGCCCTGACCGTGCACCCCCACCCCACGCTGGCCGAGAACCTGATGGAGGCCGCCGAAAACCTGCACGGCCGGGCCATCCACATCCTCAATCGCTGAAGCGGGTCCTACCTTAATACAACCTGCAGCAGACCCGGTTACCCCCACTTGGGGGTAACCGTCCCTTCGGCCGCGCCGTAGGATTTAAAAGGAGGGGCCTTGTCAAAGAAAGCTGCATTTACTCCAATCGGCTTCACACTTATTGAACTGCTGATCGTACTGGCCGTCTTGGCCACCCTCATGAGCATCGTGGCCGTCTCGTTCGGCAACGCCCGCCAGCGGCTCGACCTGGAGGGCGTGGCCCACCGCATCGCCCAGGACCTGCAGAGCTGCCGCTCGCAGGCGGTATCCAAAAGCGGCAGCTGCCGCCTCAGCTTCAAATCCGGCGGCTACGACCTCGAGTTCTCCACCGACGGAACCAACTGGACGACGCGGCGCAGCTACGACCTTCCGAACCGCATTACGCCGAGCTGGTCGGCCGGTGAGGCGATCACCTTCGATTCCAGGGGATTCGGAAACTTCCCGGCCAGCCCCCGCCCCTACGAGATCACGCTTACCGACGGCAGCCACACCCTCAAGGTGGTGCCTTCCATGACCGGAGCGGCCCGGGTGGTGAAACCATGAGGACGCGCAAGGGCTTCAGCCTGATCGAGGTGCTCATCGCCCTCGTGGTGGTGACGGTCGTCAGCTTCGCCGCGGTCACCACGATGGTCTCCAGCATGCGGCACAACGCCGACAACCGCGTACGCTCCCAAGCGGTGGCCGCCACCGAAGCCTGGATGGACCGCTTCCGCAGCCGCAGCCTTCCGTTCAACTACTTTACGACCCCCCGCACCTACGACTACGGCTACGACTACACGAGCGACTCGGTCTTCACGGCGGCGGGCGACCCCAACTTCGCGGAGATCGCCCAGGAGTGGGGGCGGTTCAAGTTCGTGGTCAAGACGGAGGCGTACTCCACCAACCCCATCATCTGGAGGGTGTTGGTGACGGGGTACTACAAGAAGCGGGGAGGTGAGGGCCGTGTCGAACTCGTCTCGCTCGTTCGCCAGT
The DNA here is from genome assembly GCF_000183745.1 of Oceanithermus profundus DSM 14977. Classification (NCBI taxonomy): domain Bacteria; kingdom Thermotogati; phylum Deinococcota; class Deinococci; order Thermales; family Thermaceae; genus Oceanithermus; species Oceanithermus profundus. The sequence continues at coordinate 1,766,907 of NC_014761.1, forward strand.
AGGCGCATGCGGCGGGGTTTCACGCTGATCGAGGCCCTGCTGGCCATCGGGATCCTGATCGTCCTCATCGGGATCGTCGCGGTGGCCCTGACCCGCGGCTTGCAGACGAAGCACAGCCAGAGCGTCTACGTGGAGCTGCAGCAAAACCTGCGCGTGGCCATGCAGCAGATCACCCAGGACCTGCGTTCGGCCTCGCAGCTGGGGCTGTGGAACGACCCCGCCTCGGGGTGCAGCGCCGCGGGCGACGCCTGCTCGGCGCGCGACCGCTTGGCAATCCTCGTCTCCAAGGGTTTCTACACCGCCGTCGCGGAGGCCCCCGGGAACAGCTACACCAACTCCGTCGAAACGGCCGTCTGCGACGCCTCGGGTTTCGATACCGGCGACCTGGTGCTGATCACCAACGGCAGCGCCGCCGACCTGGTCACCATCACCCAGATCCAGAACCTGCGGGACTTCTCCCAACCCTGCCGCCCGGCCACCACCGCCGCGGGCGGAAATCCGCCCAACCACGACAAGATCCAGCACAACCGCGATCGCCTCAGCGGCACCTGGCAGCCCAACACCTACGCCTTCAAGGTGCAGCTGGTGACCTACGAGCTCCGCCCCGATCCCCAGGACGCCGCCCGCTCGGTGCTCTACCGCCGCACCGGTCTGGGCACCAGCGAGGGCCCCTACAGCGGCATCGTGGCCTTCGACGTCGACACGCTGCGCATCAGCTACGGCGTTCCCATCGACCCCACCGCCGCCAGCAGCACGATCCAGCAGCTGCGCTTCTACGACTCCCTGTCCGCCGCGGCGGCCGCCCTGGGTTCGGCCTACACCGACGACCCCAAGGGCAGCGGCGTCTACGTGGGCGGCCTCGTTCGCGCCGTCCGCGTCTACCTCGCGGGAACCACCCCCGCGCCGCTCACCGCCGGCGGCGGCCCCGGGCGTTACGAGATCACCGAGACCGTGGACTTGCGGTTGAACTAGGAGGCAAGGCATGAGGAGAAAACAAGGCATCGCCCTCGTCACCGCACTGGTCCTGATGATGGTGCTCGTCGCGGTGATCGCGATCCTCTCGGTGGACACGCTGAGCGAGATCCGCCAGAACAAGAACAACCTGCTCAGCAGCCGCGCCCGCAACGTCGCCGAGGCCGGCGCGACCTACGCCGGATACGTGCTGGACACGCAGCTCTTCTCGGTGCTGCAACCGATCGTCAACGGCTACGCGACCAGCTTCATCGTCGGGGGCGGCGACCCCACCAGCGACTACGTCATCCCCGAGAGCGCCTGGGACACGGTGGCCTCGCAGATCACGAACGAACTCAACACCAACTACGCCTCGCTCCCGGCCAGCCAGCTGGCGGGCGTGGGCAGCGCCAGCCTCAGCTACGACGTACGCAACTTCCGCATCGCCTCGATGCCCACCGCCGGGGGCGGCGGCCAGTTTCAGACTTACACCGCCGAGTACAAGGTGGTCGCCACCGGCACTTCGGGGAATGGGAAGCGCCGGATCCAGGAAGAAGGCTTCCTCACCGTCAAACTCGGCCGCGCCAGCCTGTCGCAGTGGCTCTTCCTGGTGGAGGACGCCGGCGGCGATCGCGGCTTCTTCCCCACCGGATCGGTTTTCGACGGGCCCGTACACGCCAACAGCAACTGGGGCTTCTGGGGCACGCCGGTATTCCGCGGCCGCATCACCGCCTCCGACGGCGGCGCGTGGTTCTGGGACATCTTCAACACCTGCCGCGACGGCCTGGGTTACCGCAGGTTCCTTAACGCGGGTTCGCGGCCGCCTTGCACGGAGCCGGTCTTCGACAAGGGGTACGACTGGAACGCGCCGCGGGTGGAGCTGCCCACGAACGCGCTCTCGCAGGAGCGGGCCGCGCTGGGCCTCGACCCCACCGAGGACAACAACGGCGACGGGGTGCCCGACCCGGTGACCGACGCCGACCGTTGCTCGAGCCTGGGCATCAGCCCCTGTGTGGGCGCCAACCCGATCCCCGACGGGGTCTACCTGGTCAACGACGGCAGCCGCGTCACCGGCGGGATCTACATCGAGGGCAACGTCGACGAGCTGCTCGTGGCCGCGGGCGGCGACGGCACCCAGACCTACCGCATCACCCAGGGCGGCAACACCTGGACGATCCTGGTGGACTACAACACCGACACCACCACGATCACCGACCCCTCGGGCAACGCCACCAACCTGCTGGGCGTGCCCAACGGCCCCGCACCGCTGGGCACCGGTGGTCCCACGGGGCAGATCTACGTGAACGGCGTCATCGACGCCCTGCGCGCTCCGGACCGCACCGGCCCCGTCCCCACGGACTCGCCCGACCACCCTCCGCCGAGCACGATCCCCCCGGCGCTCTCGCTGGAGACCCAGCTCAACATCACCGCGGTGGGGGGCATCGGCCTGTACACCGACCTGGTCTACGAGTGCGACCCCACCCAGATGACGAACAGCAGCTACCTGGCCAGCCATCCCCGCTGCGCCTCGGCCAGCGGGCCGCTGCGGACGGTGCTGGGGGTCTTCTCGGAAACCGACGACATCACCATCCGCGTCGGGGCGGTCGACGACATCTACCTCTGGGGTTCCTTCCTTTCGGCGGCGAACGGCAAGGGGCTCGCGGTGGAGAACTACAACACCCGCGGCCCTCAGGGCAAGATGCGCCTCTTCGGCGGGCTGATCCAGTGGGAAGACCAGCTGCGCGGCGTCATCGGCCGCGGCGGCAGCATCAGCAGCGGCTACCTGGAAACCTTCGAGTACGACCGCCGTTTCGAGAACAGCCGCCTCACCCCGCCCAACTTCCCGACCACGCGGGTCTTCCAGCTCAACGACGTCGAGGTCAAGCGCCTGACCTACAAGGAGTTCTGACCCCGAACCGCTCCGCGCCCTCCCGGGCCGGAGCGGTTCCCCACACCCCCGTTTGAGGGTACTCGGGGAAGGTCCTTCCACCTACGCTATAAGCATGGGGAAAGGATCTAGACAAAAGGGCATCGCCCTCATCACGACGATCTTCGCGATGGTCATCGCGTTCATGATCGTGATGATCTTTACGGCCAGCACGGTCAACCAGATCCGCAGCGTCAAGACCGTGAAATCCCACAGTGCGCTGGTCCAGGCGGCGGACGGCGTGTCGGAGCAGGCGCGGTTGAAGCTGATCAGCGATTTCAAGAACAACAACTATTCGGTACGCAACTACCTGCGCACCCTCGACACCACCCAGGTGCACACCGTCAACGTCATGGGCGGCATCACCGGCAAGTGGCGGGTGCTGCGCGTCTCGCCCCCCTCCGACCCCTACGGCTGGGTGGAGGTCGCCGCCACCGCGTCCCAGGGCGGGGACAAACAGACGGTGGTCCGGCGGGTCAGCTTCGGTCAGAGCCAGATCTTCAAGCTGGCCATGCTCTCGGAGACGACGAACTGCATCTACTGCCACCTGCGCGTGCGAGGCGACGTGGGCTCGCTCGAGTTCATGCGGCCCGGTTGGGGCACCGAGGGACGCAGCGGCATCGGCAGCGGCGCCCACGAGGGCGGCTCGACCATCTACGGCAGCGTTTACGCGGCGCGCGACATCACCCGCGACGATCTCGACCTCAGCGGCAGCCCGAAAAAGATCAACGGGGCCCTCGTCACCGGCAGCGTCACCACCAACTACTCGGGCGACATGCTCCCCAGCGACACCGACGGCGACGGCGTACCCGACTTCCCGCCCATCAACCGCGAGATCGCCCGGCAGAACGCCATGGGAAGCCTGAGCGGCGGCATCATCTACGGCGTGCCGATCGGCGGACGCATCACCTCGCTGCCGACGGGGTCCAACGTGAGCCGGGTCAACCGGGTCTATAACGGCAACCTGGTCCTCATCGGCACCCCCAGCAACCCCATCGTGATCGACGAGGACATCTTCGTCGAAGGCGACGTGATCATCAAGGGCGTGGTGACCGGCAAGGGCGCGATCTACGCGGGGCGCAACCTCTACACCGCGGGGAACGTCCAGGTGGCCGACCCGCCCGACCCGCCGGGGCGCGGCGTCTGCTCGGGCATCAGCGACGCCGACGAGTGCGCCCGCGCCAACATCGCCGCAGGCAAGGACGAGCTGCGCTTGGCCGCCCGCGGCAACATCGTGATCGGCGACTACACCGAGCGCGACTCGAGCGGCAACCTGCTCCCTACCGCCGAGCGCCAGTCGGCCGACTACTACCGCTCCCAGTTCGGCTTCTACAGCGGCACCCGCTGCTTCGACAAGCGCAACGGCGACGAGCTGACGCGGAAGGGCGGCGGCTACGTCAACGTGGACGGCGAGGCGGTGTCGTCGGGCAACGTGGTCTGCCGCCGCGCCAACCGCTCCGCCTCGGTGAGCCGCGACGCCTACAGCTACGCCTTCCGGCCGGGCACGATCCGTTCCAACGGCAACTTCAAGCCCTGGATGGACGACGCCCTCTACAAGCAGTTGCTGGGCACGGAGCGCATGTCCTACAACAGCTGGCGCGGCGGCTACTACGGGATGTCGCGCAGCGAGATTCGCCAGGACCTGATCGATTCGGGCCTGCCCACCCGCCTGGCCCGGCGTCTGGCGCGTAGGCTCGACAACCGCAACAGCGGCTACGGCAACTTCAGCGAGGGCGGCCTGCGCGGCTTCTGGCGCATCGACGGCAAAACGCTGCGCATCATCATCGACAACGAGCGCAACTACGAGACCCAGGTCTCCACCGTGGACGCCTTCCTCTACGCCAACCAGCGGATCGCCGGCAAGACGAGCATGAAACCGCTCGCCATCTCCGGCGGCCTGATCGCCAAGGAGCTGGGGATCCTGGCCCCGGGGCGCTACCAAGCCTGGTGGATGAAGCGCTGGTACGTGGGCAGCCGCCGCTACGACTTCCTGGGCGACCCCGACAACCCCGCGAGCGACTGCGGGCAGCCGGGCGACCCCTACTACGTCCCCGGCACCGAAGACTGCGCTTTTACCATCAACTACGACTTCCGCTTGCGCAACGGCGGCTTCGGGTTCAACCTGGTCAAGGGCGCGGTCGGCCAGACGATGTCGTGGCGGGTCTCCGACCGCACCACGGAGCACGTGCAATGAACGGAAGGACGCTGAACCTCCTCATCGCGGTGCTGGCCCTGCTGCTGGTGGCCGGGCTGGTGCTCAAGCTGCGGGAGCGCCCGCAGCCCGCGGCCGCCCCGGCCGAACCCCCTGCGGCCGCGACCGCCGCCGAAGCGACGGACCCGGACCCTGCTGGGCGCACGATCGTTACCGAGCAGGGAGCGACGATCGTGCTGGAGGGCAGCCTGGCGTCCGAGGCGCAGAACCCCCCTAAGGCCGAGCCGGCCGCCCCCCTGAACACCCTGCCGCCCTCGGAGCTGGCCCTCACCGACGTCAAGGAGTACGCGAGCGAGAACGGGCTCACCGTGCTGGTGCTGCGCGACGGCAGCAAGCTGCTGGTCAACGACTTCGTCTACGAGCAGCTTCCCGAGAGCATCCGTTTCCGCCTCGACTATCAGCGGGGGGAGGAACGATGAAACGCCGCCGCGGCTTCTCGCTGCTCGAGCTACTGCTCGTGCTCGCGCTGCTGGGCGTCATCGGCGCCATCACCGCCGCCAACCTGCAGAACTACCTCAAGGCCCTGCGCGTGAACGAGAGCGCCCGCAGCTTCTCCAACTTCATCACCCAGGCGCGCAACCGCGCCCTCAAACGCAGCGAGGCGATGAGCGTGACCCTCGCGGGCAACCGGGTCCAAATCTATGACGCCTCCGGCAACCTCGTGCGCGAGGGGCGGCTGCCCCACCGGGCCGCGGTGGCGCCGCCCACGACGCTGAACTTCAGCGGCCGGGGACTGCCGGACCAGCAGTACGTGTTTACCGTGACCACCGGACCCAAGACCCGCAGAGTGGTCGTGCTGCCCACAGGGAAGGTGATCCTGCCGTGAAAAACGCAAAAGGCCTCTCGTTGGTCGAGATCCTGATCTCGCTCGCGATCATCGGTGTGGTGATCGTCGCGGTCGCCGGAAGCATGGCCAGCAACCTGCGGGTAAGTTCGAGCACCAACGAACAAAGCCTGGCCATGGAGTACGTGAACGGCGCGCTCGAGCAGTACCGCATCTACTGGAAGAGCGCCGCGAACTACAACGCCGCCGCGACCCCGCCGCGGCTTTCCGACCTCAACCGCATGCTGCCTTCCACCTTTACGGTCACGATCCGCGCCGACAACCTCAACCTCAACGGCAGCGCCGCCACCGCCAGCCCGCCCCCCATGCGCAAGATCACGATCACGGTCACCCGCAGCGGACGCACCCTGGCCCGCGGCGCCACCCTGATCGGCAACCCCAACTAAGGACGGGTGGCGAAGATGAAACGCAACGGCTTCACCCTGATCGAGCTGATGATCTCGATGGCGGTCTTCGGCGTCATCCTGATCCTGACCACCAGCATGATCGTCAAGAACCAGGAGATCGCCAACCGCCAGATCGTGGCCCAGCAGGCCCGCGAGGACGCCCGCCTGGCGTTGTTACGCGTCAGCGAACTGTTCTCGGGCGCGGCCTACATCTACCCGGGCAACCAGACGCTCACCCTGCCCGACGGCACCAGCGTCACCACCGGCGGTCAGACCCTGGCCATGCTGCTCCCCTGGGGAAGCCCCTACTGCAACGAAGGAGGGAGCAACCCCTACGACAGCACCAGCAGCAACCGCGACCGTTACTGCGCGGTGGTCTACACCCTTGGGAACCGCTCCGACTACGTCGGCGTCCTCGGCGAAAACCCCAAAGCGGGGAACCGCGTGCTCGTCGAACACCTGATCAAGTGGGTCAGCTGGCCGGTCAACTCGCTCCCCACCCGCGACTTCTCGGGCCTGACCTCCAGCGTCGGCGTGGTGGCGGACGCGGTGGTGCCGGCGCAGACCGCCGTCGTCTACACGGCGAACTCGCTCTCGCAGACCTCGCGAAAACCCATCGACCCGCTGCTCCTCTCGGCCAGCGACACCCGCGACCCCACGAACGCCCTCGCGCTGATCGACAACGTGGTGGTCAGCCTGGGCATCCGTTACCGCGGGCAACCCTTGCAACAGGAACGCCGCAACCTCTTCGCCCGGGCCATACCGCGCAGCGCACCGCCCGGCACCGGCAACTAGAAGCCGCCCACCGGTACCCACGCCCCTTTCCCGGGGCGTGGTTCGACTTAAGATGGGCGGTATGGAACGTCCCAAACTGGACGACTTCACCTGGCGCGTGGGCGGACCCCAGGGCGGCGGCATCGAGACCGCCGCCACCCTCTTCGCCCAGGCGCTGGCCCGGGGCGGCTGGTGGGTGAGCGCCCGCCGCGAGTACCACTCGAACATCATGGGGCGGCACAGCTACCTCGACGTGCGCGCGGCGCGAAGACCCACCCGGGCCTTCTTCGAGCGGGTGGACCTGCTGGCGGCGCTCGACGCCGAGACGCTGGCGCGGCACCTGTACGAAGTCAAGCCCGGGGGCGTGCTCGTCTACGACCCGGACGCCGCCCGGATGCCGCTTTCCAAGCTGGCCATGCTCGACGGCGCGGCCTACGGGCGGATCGCAGCGGCGCTGGGCGGGGGCGACCCGGTGCTCGAGCGCACGCTGGAGCGCTACCGCGCCGGCGGCGTGCGGCTGGTGCCGCTGGCGCTCGAACCCCTGGCCCGCGAGGTGGGCGAGGCCGTGGGCGCCGACGCCCTCACCGCCAAGAAGACGCTCAACACCGTGGCGGTGGCCGCCTCGCTGGCGCTGCTGGGCTATCCGCTGGAGTTCCTGGACGCCGCGCTGGCGGCCCAGTTCGCCGCCAAACCGCGCGCGGCCGAGCTCAACCGCCAGGTGGCCGCCGAAGTCTACCGGCGGGTCGAGCCGCTGGCGGACGCCGGGCTGGAGCCGATCGGCTCGCCCGGCGAGCGGATCTACGTCAACGGCTCCCACGCCTCGGCGATGGGCAAGGTGGCCGCCGGGCTGGGCTTCATGAGCTACTACCCCATCACCCCCGCCACCGACGAGCCCTTCTACCTGGAGGCCCACCCCGAGGCGGGCGTGGTCGTGGTCCAGGTGGAGGACGAGCTGGCCGCGGTCAACATGGCCATCGGCGCCTCGATGGCGGGCGCGCGGGCGGCGCTCACCACCAGCGGCCCCGGCTTCGCGCTGATGACCGAGGCGCTGGGCTTCGCCGGCATCACCGAGACGCCGCTCGTCGTCAGCCTCTACCAGCGCGGCGGGCCCAGCACCGGCCTGCCGACCCGCACCGAGCAGGGCGACCTGCGCTTCGCCCTGGGCGCCGGCCACGGCGACTACCCGCGGGCGGTGCTGGCGAGCGCGAACGTGGAGGACACCTTCGCCGACGCGGCTTTGGCGATGAACCTGGCCGCGCGTTTCCAGCTGCCGGTGGTGCACCTGATGGACAAGTACCTGGCCTCGACCACGCGCACGGTCGAGCCCTTCGACGCCGGCGCCGTCGAGCCCGACCCGGGCCTGGTGGCCGAGGCGCCCGAAGGCGTCTTCCCGCGCTTCTCGCTGGCGGCCGAGGGCGGCGTCTCGCCCCGGATCCCGGTGGGCACGCCGGGCGCGGGCTACTGGATCACCTCCGACGAGCACGACGAGGTCGGCCACATCACCGAAGACCCCGAGCTGCGCGACGCGATGATGGAAAAACGGGCGGCCAAGATCGAGGCCCTCAGAGAGTGGCTGGGCCCGGAGGCGATGTACCGGACCCACAACCCCGAGGCGGGAACGCTGGTGCTCGGCTGGGGCTCGACCGAAGGGGTGGCGCTGGAAGCGATGGAGGGGCTGGACCTGGGCTACGTCCAGGTGCGCTTCCTGCTGCCCTTCCCCGACCTCGAGGCGCTGCTCGAGGGCCGGCGGCTGGTGGTGCTCGAGTACAACCAGTCGGGCCAGTTCGCCCGCCTGCTGGCGCAGGAGACGGGGCGCAGGCCGGACCACCTCATCGTCAAGTACAACGGCCGGCCGATGACGATCGAAGAGGTGCGGGCCGCCTTCGAGGCGGTCCTGAGCGGCGAGGCGGGGGCGTATACGGTGCTCCGCGCCGGCGTCTAGGAGGAAGCATGGAGCTCAAACTCGCGGACTACAAGTCGGACCTGGCGCCGGACTGGTGCCCGGGATGCGGCGACTACGGCATTCTCAGCGCCTTGCAAACGGCGCTTTACAAGCTGGGCATCGAGCCCGGCCGCGCGGTGCTGGTGAGCGGCATCGGCTGCTCGGCCAAGACGGTCCACTACGCCGCCACCTACGGCGTCCACACCCTGCACGGCCGGCCGCTGCCGGTGGCCCAGGGGGTCAAGCTGGCCAACCCCGAGCTCACGGTCATCGCCATGGCCGGCGACGGCGACGGGATGGGCATCGGCGCCGGCCACTTCGTCGGGGTGGGGCGGCGCAACCCCGACCTGCTCTACCTGATCTTCAATAACGAGGTCTACGGGATGACCAAGGGGCAGGCCTCGCCGACGCTCGAGCTCGGGGCCCAACCCAAGAGCCTGGCCCGGCCCAACATCCAGAGCAAGGTCAACCCGCTGATGCTGGCCTTCGCCGCGGGCTTCACCTTTATCGCCCGCGGCTACGCCTACGACGTGAAGAACCTGGCGCGGCTGATGCAGCAGGGCATCGAGCACCGGGGCCTGGCGATGATCGACGTTTTGCAGCCCTGCCCCACCTACAACAACCTGCACACCCGCGAGTGGTTTGCGCCGCGCGTCTACGACATTAACGCCGAGGGCTACGACCCGCGCGTGCCCCGCGAGATGAGCGACGCCGAACGCGCCGAGCGGATGGCCCGCTTCACCCTGAAGGCGACCGAGTGGGGCGAGCGCATCCCCACCGGCGTCTTCTGGCAGGCGGAGCTGCCCAGTTTCGAAGAGCGGCTGGGCGAGTTTCTGCCGGGCTACCCAGAGACCGCGCCGGCCACCCGGCCCCCCGGCGGCGAGGCCGATCGCGCGCGCGCCTTGATGCGCTGCCACCGCGTGGCAGAATAAGAGGCCATGAGCGAGGCCGACCTGGAAGCCCGCAGCCCCTGGAGCACCCTTGCCGGCGTCGCCGCGGTGCGGCTCGCGCCGCCGCCGGGACCGGTGCGCGCCGAGCTGGCCGTGCCCGGCTCCAAGAGCGTGACCAACCGGGCCATCGTGCTGGCGGGCCTGGCCGAGGGCGCGTCGGAGCTCGCGGGGATCCTGAAGAGCGACGACGCCTGGTGGGCGCTGGAGGCGCTGCGCACGCTGGGGCTCGAGGTGGAGGTTATGGGCGAGACCGCCCGCATCGCCGGCGGCGGCGGGCGCTGGCCCGCGGGCGAGGCCGAGGTCTACATCGGCGCGGCCGGCACCCTGGGCCGCTTCCTGCCGCCGGCGCTGGCCGCCGCGCCCGCGGGGCGCTTTCGGGTGCGCGCCAGCCGGCGGATGAGCCAGCGCCCCATCGCGCCGCTGGTCGACGCCCTGCGCGCCCTGGGCGGCCGCGTGGACTACGCCGGCGAGGAGGGGCGCTTCCCCCTCGTCGTCCACGGCGCGGGCCTCGCCGGCGGCGAGGTGACGATCCCCGGCCACGTCTCCAGCCAGTTCACCAGCGGCGTGCTCCTGGCCGCGCCCTACGCCCGCGGGCCGGTGACGGTGCGGGTGGCGGGCGGGATGGTGCAGCCGGCCTACGTGCGGATCACCCTGGCGATGATGCGGGCCTTCGGCGCCGAGGCCGAGGAAGACGCAGAGCTTTCGGAGATCTCCGTAAAGCCCGGCCGCTACCGGGGGCAGCGCCTGGAACTGGAGGCCGACGCCTCGAGCGCCGCCTACTTCTTCGCCCTGGCCGCGGCCAGCGGCGGCGAGGTGACGGTGACCAACATCGGCTCGGCCACCCTGCAGCCCGACCTGGGCTTCGTCCACGTGCTCGAGCGCATGGGGGCGCGGGTCGAGCTCACGCCCCGGCGCACCACCGTGCGCGGCCCCGAAAAGCTGCGCGGCGGCTTTACCGTGAGCCTGAAGGCGATGAGCGACCAGACCCCCACCCTGGCCGCGCTCGCGGCCCTGGCCGACGCGCCGGTGACGATCACCGAGGTGGCCCACGTGCGCCACCACGAGTCCGACCGCATCGCCGCGATGGCCGCCGAGCTCGCCAAGCTGGGCCTCCGCGCCGAAGAGCGCCCCGACGGGCTCACCGTCTGGCCCGGGCGGCCGCGCCCGGCCCGGCTCGACCCCCACGACGACCACCGCATCGCCATGGCGCTCTCGCTGCTGGCGCTCGCCGCCCCGGGGCTCGAGATCGCCAACCCCGGCACCACCTCCAAGACCTTTCCCCGCTACTGGGACTACCTGGAACGCCTCGGTTTTCACGTCGAAACGGTGTAAGCTGAAAGGTCATGGAACGGATCAACAACCAACCCGAGCCCCACTACTGGGAGAAGATGCGCCTGGTGGCCGACGTGCTGCGGGCCACCGACGCGACCGTCGTGATCATCGCCCACGAGGACCCCGACGGCGACGCCGTGGGCAGCACCCTGGGCCTGGCTCGGGCACTGCGGCAGCTGGGCAAGAAGGTCTGGTGGATCGTCGAGCCGCCGCGCTTCCTGCGTTTCCTGCCCCGCGAAGACGAGTACCACGAACCCGTCGAGAAGCTGCCCGACGACGCCGTCCTGGTCGTCCTCGACTCCGGCGACCGCCACCGCGCCGTGGGGGCCCCGGTCGAGGGGTTCGTGATCAACATCGACCACCACGGCTCCAACAGCCGTTTCGGCCAGATCCACATCGTGGACCCGTCCAAGGCTGCGGCCGCCCAGATGGTCAAGGACCTGATCGACGCCCTCGAGGTCGAGTGGACCGAGGAGATCGCCACGCCGGTGCTCACCGGCCTGATCACCGACACCGGGAACTTCCGCTTCGGCAACACCACGCCGGAGGTGCTCGAGACCGCCGCCGAGCTGGTGGCCCACGGGGTCAAGCTGGCCGAGCTGACCGACCGCCTGCAGTGGCGCCCGCCGCAGTACTTCAAGCTGATGGGGATGGTCCTCTCGACGGTGCAGTTCCACTTCGGCGGTCTGGCCGTGAGCGCCCACGTCACCCGTCGGATGACCGAGGAGGCCGGCAGCACCGAGGAGGACTCCGACGACTTCGTGGGCGTGATCCGTTACGCCGAAGGCAGCTACGTGGCCGTCTTCCTCAAGGAGCGCGAGGGCGCCACCAAGGTCTCGATCCGCAGCCGCGCCGGCGTGAGCGCCCAGAACATCGCGGTGGAGCTGGGCGGCGGCGGCCACGTGCCCGCGGCGGGCGCGACCCTGGAGGGGGTTTCGCTCGAGGAGGCCTACCCGGTGGTGCTGGCGGCGGTGGAAAAAGAGCTGAAGCGGGCCGGGTTCCTGAGCTGAGCGCGCACCCGCGGCTCGCCACGACCGTTAAAACTCGTGCGGGGGTAGAGGGTAATTTAGAAACAGGAAGCGGGGCGCGGAAGGTGAGTTTTTAGCAGCCCGCAAGCCCGACGGCGGATTCCAACCCGGAAACTCGATGCCCCCTTCCATACCCCGCACGCCAACGAACCCCCGGCCAAGGGCGCAGAGCGCCCGCGGGCCGGAGCCTGTCCTGAACTTGATTCAGGGCGCGTGCCCGCCGCACACCACGGTCGGGTTGCTGCCGATTGGTCAAATCGTAACAATCTTGAGTCGATAAGTGCCAAGCCGCCGGTGGCGGCCCAATCTCGGCCGTTCGCACGGCACGAACCCCGGACCGGGTCCTAGGCGGCCACCCCACCGGGATACTACGGCTCCACGACGACGACGCGCAGGTCGTTGAGGTTGTTGTGGGTGGGGCCGGTGACGACGAGGTCGCCCAGGGCGTCGAAGAAGCCGTGGCTGTCGTCGCGGCTCAGGTAGGCGCGCAGGTCGAGGCGCAGCTCGGCGGCCCGGGCCAGGGTGTCCGGGCGCAGGAACGCGCCGGCGGCCGAGGAGTTGCCGTCGATGCCGTCGCTGTCGGCGGCCAGCGCCCAGGCGCCGTCCGGGCCCAGGAAGTGGGCCAACCAGGCGAGGAAGGCCTGGTTGCGGCCCCCCCGGCCCGTTCCGCGTACGGTCACCGAAGCCTCGCCCCCGCTGACGAGGACGACGGGCGGGCGGGCGGGGAAACCGTGCGCCCGGGCCGACCCGACCAGGGCCGCGTGGAAACGCGCCAGCTCGCGCGCCTCCCCCTCGAAGCGGTCGGAGAGGAGGTGCACCCGCCAGCCCTCCCCGCGCCAGAAGCCGGCGGTCGCTTCGAGCAGGTCGGCGTTCGCCAGCAGGATGCGGTTGGTCACCCGGGCGAACAGCGGGTCGCCGGGCTTGGGGGTCTCGAGCAGCTCCCCGGCGGCGCCGCGCTCCAGATGGGCGCGCGCCGCGGGGGCGTCGATGCGGTAGCGCTCGAGCACCGCCAGGGCGTCCGCGAAGGTCGTGGGGTCGGGGGCCGTGGGCCCCGAAGCGATGGTGCTGACGTCGTCGCCGGGCACGTCGGAGACGAGCCAGGCGGTCACGCGGGCGCGGGTGGCCTGCGCCAGCCGCCCGCCCTTGATGCGCGAGAGGTGCTTGCGCACCGCGTTCATCTCGGAAATGGCCGCGCCCGAGGCCAGCAGGGCGCGGTTCAGCGCTTGCAGCTCCTCCAGCTCGAGCCCCCAGGGGGCGCACCACAGCGCGCTGCCCCCGCCGGAGACGAGGACGAGCAGGTGGTCGTTGGGCCCGAGGGCGCGGGCGAGCTCGAGGGCCCGTTCGGCGGCCCGGACGCTCGCGGCGTCGGGAACGGGATGCCCCGCCTCCACGAGCTCGTAGTGCGCGAGCGGCACCCCGTGGCCGTAGCGGGTGACGCCGAAGCCGGGGAGGTGCAGCCCGGCGCGCTCGAGCCCTGCGAGCATCGGCCCGGCCGCCTTGCCCACGGCCAGCACCGCGGTGGGCGCCGGCTCGAGCCGGCCCGCCTCCGCCGCCACCCGGCGCGCCGGATCGGTGGCTTCGAGGGCCGTTCGAAACGAGGTTTCCAGTAGGTCGCGCATCCTCTCCTCCGGTATACCCTTGACAAGCCGCATGCAGGGCGACTAGCTTAAGTATAGACGTGTAAACGCTTACATCAACGGCAGCCCTGCTTTGACGCTGTGCTTATGTAACCGCTTACATCACGATAAGGAAGGAGAAAAACGCTTTGCGGAGAAGGGTGACGATCTACGAGGTGGCGGACGCGGCCGGGGTCTCCGTGGCCACCGTGTCGCGCGCCCTCAACGGCGGCCGCGTCGCCCCCTCCACCCGCGAGCGGGTGCTGCAGGTCGCGGGGCGGCTGGGCTTCTCCCCCAGCCCCGCGGCGCGGGTGCTGGCGACCGGCAAGAGCCGCGCCATCGGCGTGGTCATCCCCGACGCCACCGGTCCGCTTTACGGCCGAATGCTCCGGGGCATCGGGCTCGAGCTCGCCCAGGCGGGCTACACCTACCTGGTCGAGAGCTCGGAGCGCGACCCCGGCCGCGAGGGGCAGGTGCTGCGCGACCTCTCCGCCCGCGACGTCGAAGCGCTCGTCCTCATCGGCTCGGGTCTGGGGCCCCAGGCGCTGGCGGCGATGCAGGGCGAGCTGCCCGCGCTGGTGCTCGTCGAACGCGAGGGCGCCGAGCTGGCCGCGCCCATGGTCACGATCGACAACGAGTCGGCCGCCGAGCGGGCGACCCGCTACCTGATCGAGCACGGCCACGAGCGCATCGCCCACATCGCCGGCCCCCGCCGCGCCGGCCGCGAACGCCTGGCCGGCTGGCGGCGGGCGCTGGCGGCGGCCGGCCTCGCGCCCGGCCCGGTGGCCGACGGCGGCTTCACCGAGGCCGGCGGTTACCGCGCCGCGGAAGCCCTGATCGGACAGGGCGGCTTCTCGGCCGTCTTCGTCGCCAGCGACCGCATGGCGCTGGGCGCCTACCGCGCCTTCCGCGAAGCCGGGCTGCGGGTGGGCGAGGACGTGAGCGTCGTCGGCTTCGACGGGCTCGAGTTCGGCGCCTACCTGGATCCGCCGCTCACGACGCTGCGCCAGCCGGCGCAGCAGCTGGGCCAGGCCGCCGCGCGCGCGGCGCTGGCCGTCACCCGGGGCGAGCGCCCCGAAAACGTGGTGCTGTCGTGCGAGCTCGTACCTCGCGCGTCGGTAATGGAATACGGAGGTGGGCTATGAGAAAAGTCTGGATGGTGCTGTTCGCATTGGCGCTAGGAAGCTTTGGCCTCGCGCAAAGCTTGGTCTGGTGGACGACGGAGAACCAGCCCAAGCGCATGGAGGTGCAGCGGCAGATCGCCGCCGAGTTCACCGCCAAGACCGGGATCAAGGTCGAGGTCGTGCCCGTCGAGGAAAACCAGCTCTCCGAGCGCATCACCGCGGCCTTCGCCGCCGGGCAGCTGCCCGACGTCATCTTCCACCCGCTCGACTACACCGTGGGCTGGGCCGCCCAGGGCATCCTCGACACCGAGGCGGCCACCGAAGTGGTCCGCGAGCTGGGCGAGAACACCTTCGCCAAGGGGGCGCTCGAGCTGGCCAGCTACGAGGGCAACTACACCGCGGTGCCGACCGACGGCTGGACCCAGCTGATCGTCTACCGCAAGGACCTCTTCAAGCAGAAGAGCCTCTACCCGCCCAAGACCTTCGCGGCGGTGCTGGCCGGCATCGAAGCCTTCCACAACCCGCCCAAGATGTACGGCTTCGTGGTCGCCACCGACCCCAGCCAGACCTACTTCCAGCAGGTCTTCGAGCACATCGCCCTGGCCAACGGGGTGCGCCTGGTCGACGCCAACGGGAACATCACCCTGAACACCCCGGCGATGGTGCACACGCTGCAGTTCTACAAGAAGCTGGCCGAGGCCTCGCCCCCGGGCAACCTCTACTGGAAGCAGTCGCGTGAACTCTACCTGGCGGGCAAGGCGCTGCAGATCGTCTGGTCGCCCTTCATCCTCGACGAGCTGGCGGGCCTGCGCGACTCGGTCCCGGTGACGGCCTTCGGCAACCCCACCTCGGACGAACTGGCCAAGCGCACCGGCTTCCTGGCCAAGCTGGCCGGTCCCGACAACCCCAGCGGCGCCAGCTACGCCCAGATCAGCTACATGGGCATCACCGTGGACGCCGACACCGCGAACGCCAAGAAGTTCGTCAAGTTCCTGCTCACCGACGGCTACCTCGAGTGGCTCTCGGTCGCCCCGGAAGGCAAGTTCCCGGTGCGCCGCGGCACCCCCGACGACCCGCAGAAGTTCGTGAACGGCTGGGCCAAGCTGCCGGTGGGCGTGGACCGCAAGCGTCCGCTCGGCGACATCTACCCGCCCGAGGTCATCAAGACGATCCTCGAAGGCCTCGACGTCGCCGACCGCTGGGGCTTCCGCGCCGGTTACGGCGAGCTGGTCGGCAAGCTCTACGGCGAGAAGACGATCCCCAAGATCGTGCGCCGCTACCTCGACGGCGAGCTGACCGCCGAACAGGCCGCCGCGGAGATGCAGAAAGCCGTCGAAGCCCTCAAGTAACCTTCGCCCTCGGGGGCCGGGGCCTCGCCCCGGCCCCTCCCCTACTCCTCGGGAGGCGACATGCCACGAGGTCTCAAGGCGCGGGAAGCCCGGCTGGCGTTCTGGATGCTGCTGCCGACGTTCAGCATCGTCATCGCCATCGTCATCCTGCCGGTCATTGCCAACTTCTGGATCGCCTTCAAACCCATCCAGCTGGGGGACCTGCGGCCGCCCCGGCCCGCGGTGCGCGAGTCGGTGCGCGCCCAACCCGGCGCCGTGGGCGAGGCGCTGGTGGTGCGCTACCGCGTTCAGAACCGCACCGGCAACCCCATCACCTGGGCCCGCATCGAGGACGCGCTGCCCCCGGGCCTCACCCCTGCCGAGCTGCCCGAGGCCTGCCGGGTGCAGGGCGCGAAGATCGTCTGCGAGCTTACGGGCGGGCTCGAGCCCAAGCAGACCGTCAACCTGACGCTCCGCTTCACCGCCGGCCCCGCCTACTTCGAAGCCGGCGCCCCCTACCCGCGCGACACCCGCCCCGCGGTGGAGAGCCGGGCCCCCAACCCCATCCTGGCGCGCCCCTTCACCCTCGACAACTTCCGCGCCGTGCTCACCGACCCCGACTTCTGGCCGATGCTGAAGGTGACGCTGGCCTACACCATCTTCGGTACCCTGCTCTCGATCCTGCTGGGCCTCTTCGCCGCCCAGCTGCTCTCGCCGCCCTTCGCCGGCCGTCAGGTGCTGCGGGGCCTCTTCCTCTTCCCCTACGTGGCCCCGGTGATCGCGGTGGCCTTCACCTGGGTCTTCCTGCTCGACCCCTTCGCCGGCACGATCAACGCCCTCTTATTAAAGTACGGGTTCGTTCACGACCCGATCCCCTTCCTATCGCAAAGGTACTGGCCGGTGCAGTTCTTCGGGCTCACGGTCCAGGTGCCGCTGGCGCTCACGATGGTCATCCTCTTCGAGGGCTGGCGCTACTTCCCCTTCGCCTTCCTCTTCATCCTCGCCCGGCTGCAGGCCATCCCCAGCGAGCTCTACGAGGCGGCGCGGGTGGACGGCGCGGGCATCTGGGCCAGCTTCCGCTTCGTGACCCTGCCGCAGGTGGTGGGCATCCTCGCCACCCTCTTCCTGCTGCGCTTCATCTGGACGTTCAACAAGTTCGACGACATCTTCCTGCTCACCGGCGGCGCGGCGGGCACCGAGACGATCACGATCAAGGTCTACGACTTCGCCTTCGCCCGGGCCAACCTGGGCCAGGGCGCGGCCCAGGCGGTGATCCTCTTCGCGATCCTGGCCCTCTTCCTGATCGTCTACTTCCGCTACGCGCCCAAGGGGGAGGTGTGACGTGGCCCTCGTGCTGACCCTGCTCGTGGGACTGAGCGCGGCGCTCGCCAGCCTGGGCAGCGTCTCGCTCTTGCTCGTCCTCTGGGGCGGGCTCAAGACCGTGCTGCCCCTGGACGCGGCGCTCGCCGGCGGCCTGCTGCTGGGGGCGCTGGCCTGGGCGCTGGCGCGGCGCGAACGGCTGGGCTTCCTTCCCATGACGCTCGCCGGGATCGGACTCGCCCTCGTCTGGGCGCTGGCGGCGGGCGGCGACCCCTACCGGTTGGGGCTCGGGGCCTTTTGGAACCTGCTCGCCCCGCTGGCCGCGGGCGGCCTGGCGGGGCTCGCCGCGGCCTACGGGCTGCGCGAGGTGCGGCTCGAGCGCCCCGACAGCGAGGCCTGGGAGCTGGTGGGGCTGCGGCTCTTGCGCGGCGCTGCCTTCCTGGTCTTCGTCTTCATGGTCGTCTTCCCCTTCTGGGCGATGGTCGCGGCCTCGCTCAAGCCCCGCGCCGAGTTCCTGGCCGACCCCGCCAACCTGGGCCTGCCGCTGCACGTCTTCTCGGAAGGCTTTTGGCCCGGCCTCAAGAAAATGCTCGTGGGCTACCGCGAGGTGCTCGTCACCTTCAAATTCCTGCGCTACATCGGCAACACCGCCTTCGTCTCGGTCAGCACGATGTTCATCACCCTGGCGCTGGCGGTGCTGGGGGCCTACGCGGTGGCGCGGCTCGAGTTCCGCGGGCGCGCGCTCATGGAACGGGCCATCCTGCTCACCTACATGTTTCCTGCAATCGTGCTGGCCATCCCGCTCTACACGATCTTCACCCAGCTGGGCCTGCGCGACAACCTGATCGGGTTGATCATCGTCTACCTGGCGCAGACGCTGCCCGTGGCGCTGTACATGCTGCGCAGCTACTTCGAGACCATCCCCGCGAGCCTCGAGGAGGCGGGGCTGATCGACGGCTGCAGCCGCTTCGAGGTGATCTGGCGCATCACCCTGCCGCTGGCGCTTCCGGCGCTGGCCTCGGTGGGGCTCTACGTCTTCATGATCGCCTGGAACGAGTTCCTCTTCGCCTTCATGTTCCTCGACACCCCCGAGCTCTTCACCCTCTCGCGCGGGATGGTGGGGCTCAACAGCCAGGAGGTGCCGCGGCAGTTCTTGATGGCGGGCGCGGTGATTGTTACCGTACCCATCATGATCCTCTTCTTCTGGTTCGAGAAGTACCTGGTGGGCGGCCTGACCGCGGGAGGGGTGAAGGGCTAAGGTGCGCGTCGTCATGGCGTCCACCCGTCTGGCGGGTACCGACGGGGTGAGCCTGGAGGCGGCCAAGATGCGCGAGGTGCTGCGCGCAGCGGGGCACGAGGTTTGGTACCTGGCGGGGGAGCTCGACCCCGACGAGGAGCAGGGCGTGCTCGTGCCCGAGATGCACTTCGCCCGGCCGGAGGTGCGGGCCTTCACCGAACGCGCCTTCGCCGGCGAGGGGCTCGACCCGCACCTGACCCGCGAGATCGAGGAGGCCGGGGTGCGCCTTGCCGCACGGCTCGATCCGGTCTTCGAGGAACTGAACCCCGAGCTCCTCGTGGTGCAGAACGCCTGGGCCATCCCCATGCACCTGCCGCTGGCGCTGGCGCTGTGGCGGCTGGTGCAGCGGCGGCGCCTGCCGGCGGTGAGCCACAATCACGACTACCCCTGGGAGCGCCCGCGCTTCGCCCGCAGCCACGTGCGGCCGCTGCTGGATCGTTACTTCCCCCCCGACCACGCGGTCGTCCAGCTTTCCATTAACTCGATCGCGCAGCGCGAGCTCAAAGAGCGCCGCGGCCTGGACTCGCTGCTCCTGCCCAACGTGATGGACTACGACCGCGCGCCGCCGGGCTTCGACGCCTTCAACGCCGACTTCCGCGAGACTTTGGGCATCCGCCCCGGCCAGCTGCTGCTGCTGCAACCCACGCGGGTCATCCCCCGCAAGCGCATCGAGCTGGCCGTGGACCTGGCCGCGGAGCTGGCGGCCCGGGACCCGGTGCTGCTGGTCAGCCACGCCGCCGGCGACGAAGGCCAGGACTACCGCCGCGGCCTCGAGACCTACGCCGCGGAACGCCGGGTGGACCTGCGCTTCGCCCACGAGTACGTGGCTCCGCGCCGGCGCTTCTCCGGCCAGCACAAGGTCTACAGCCTCTGGGACGCCTACCTGCACGCCGACTTCGTGACCTACCCGAGCCGCTACGAGGGGTTCGGCAACGCCATGCTCGAGGCCGTCTGGATGAACAAGCCGCTGCTGATCGGGCGCTACCCCGTCTACCTGAGCGACATCCGCCCCAAGGGGTTCCGTTTCGTGGAGGTGGAGGACCGCATCACCCCCGAGGTGGTCGGTGGCGTGACCCGCTTGCTCGACGACGCCGAGCTGCGCCGCAGCGTGGTGGAACACAACCGCGCGCTGGCCCGCCGCCACTTCGGCTACGACGCCCTGCGCAGGGTGTCGCGCACCGCGCTGGAGCAAGCGCGGACGCGCGCGAAGGAGGTCCGGTGGCCCGCCTAACCGAGCACCTCACCTTCCTCTACGGCGCCGCGGCGGCGGAGCGCTGGGCGCCCGTCTTCACGGAGCGCATCGAAAACTTCGCCCGCGCCCATCCCGAACTGGCCCGCAGGCCGCGGGCGCTCGCCACCTCCCCGGCCGAGGCCTGGCTCATCACCTACGGCGACCAGATCACGCGCGAGGACGAGGCCCCGCTGGCCACCCTGGCGCGCTTTCTGGACCGCTGGCTGGCCCCCGCGTTCAGCGGCGTGCACCTGCTGCCCATCTACCCCTACTCTTCCGACGACGGCTTCTCGGTCATCGACTACCGCGCGGTGGACCCGCGCCTGGGGGGCTGGGACCACGTGCGCGCGCTGGCGGAGCGCTACGCGCTGATGCTCGACGCCGTGATCAACCACGCCTCGCAGGAAAGCGCCTGGTTCCAGGGTTTCTTGCGCTGCGAAGAGCCTTACCGGCGTTACTTTCTGGTGCCCCCGGAGGACTGGGACCTGAGCCGGGTCGTGCGCCCGCGCACCACCCCGCTGCTCACCGAGTTCCAGACCGCCTGCGGGCCGAAGCGGGTCTGGACCACCTTCTCGGCCGACCAGGTGGACCTCAACTACCGCGAGCCCGAGGTGCTGCTCGAGGTGCTCGAGCTGCTGCTCTTCTACGCCGCTCACGGCGCGCGGCGGCTGCGCCTCGACGCGGTGGGTTTCGTCTGGAAGGAGCCGGGCACGACCTGCCTGAACCTGCCCCAGACCCACGAGGTCGTCCGGCTCTTCCGCACCGCGCTCGACGCCGCGGCCCCCGAGGTGGCGCTCGTCACCGAGACCAACGTGCCCCACGCCGAGAACGTGGCCTACTTCGGCAGCGGCGAGGACGAGGCCCAGCTCGTCTACAACTTCGCGCTGCCGCCGCTGGTGCTCCACGCCTTCGCCCGCGGCGACGCCCGTGCGCTTGCGCGCTGGGCGGCGGAGCTCGAGCTCCCGGGCCCGAAGGCGGCCTTCCTCAACTTCCTGGCCAGCCACGACGGCATCGGGCTGCGGCCGGTGGAGGGGATCTTGCCGCCGGAGGAAGTGGCCTTCCTGGTCGAGCGCACCCTCGCCCACGGCGGCGAGGTCAGCTACCGCGACACCCCCGCGGGCCCCGCGCCCTACGAGCTCAACACCACCTGGTACGACGCCCTCAACCCGCCGGGCACCCCCGAGGCGCTGGGCGTGCGGCGGCTGCTCGCCAGCCACGCGATCATGCTGGCGCTCGCGGGCCTGCCCGCGGTCTACGTGCACGCCCTCTTCGGAACCCCCAACTGGCGGAAGGGCTACGAACAAAGCGGCGAGAAACGCAAGCTCAACCGCCGCAAGTTCCGTGAGGCCGAGGTGGAGGCCTGGCTCACGGACCCCGGATCGCGTCCGCGCCGCATCCTGGACGGGCTGAAGGCGCGGCTGACCCTGCGCGCCGGCCACCCCGCCTTCCACCCGGCGGCGCCCCAGAGGGTGCTCGACCTGGGCGCGGGCGTCTTCGCGGTGGAGCGCGGCGCGGAGGGGGAACGGGCGCTGGTGGCGGTCAACGTCACCGGGCAGCCCCAGCCGCTCGTGCTGGAGACGGAGGGCTGGCGCGACGCCCGCACCGGCGCGCCCGCGGGCCGCGCCCGGGTGCTCGAGCCCTACGCCGACCTCTGGCTGACGCGGGACGAGGCCTGACCGCCTCCGCTTCCGCCCGGGTCCGGTCCGGGACCCGGCGGGCAGGGCGGCAGAGACCCCATCCGACACCGCGAACCTCGCGCCTTTTGCAATCCCCCGCCGCGAACCGAAAAAAGGCGGCCCGCAAGCCGCCCTTTCGTTTCGGGTCGCGTCCTCAGCCGCGCAGGAGCATGAGGAACTCTTCGAGCGTGCGCTCGCTGCCCAGCCCCCGCTTGATGCGGGTGTCCAGGCCCGCCCCCCAAGAAACCAGGTCCACGCCGTGCTTGACCATGATCTCGTCGTAGAACGCCTTCAGCTCTTCGAGCGAGGCGAACAGGTGGTGCAGGTGCCCCAGCGCCAGGATCTGCGCCTCGCCGTTCTCCAGGCGCTTGAGCAGCTCTTTCTTGACGGGGCGCGCCTCCAGGTCGGTCTCGACCATCCACTCGACGGTCTTGCGCTTGCTGCCGCCCAGGTTGTCGAGCGTTTGGTGAAGCTCCATGTTGGGGCCGTTGGGACCCGGGTCCTTGTGGATGGTGTAGGCAAAGACCTTCATAGTGGCTTTCCTCCGAACCCATTCTACCGCCGCGGGTGAGAACGGCTCAGGAGATTTCCGTCCCGGCCCAGCGCTCGATCAGCTTGAGCGCCTCGGCGTGGTCGGCGTCGGGTCCGATCTCGCGCTTGGCCATCTGGTAGACCTCGTAGGTCAGGCGCAGCACCGGCGCCGGCAGGTCGGCCCCGTCGAGCACCTTCATGCCGATGCCCACGTCCTTGGTGAGCAGGCCCAGCTTGAAGGTGTTGGGCCAGGCGCGGGTGACGACGCGCTCGGGAATCAGGTTCTCGGTGGCGTTGGATCGGCCGCTGGAGGCGTTGATGACCGCGAGCGCCACCCGCGGGTCCACCCCCTGCTTGACGAGCGCCGCCAGCCCTTCGCCCGCGGCCCAGAGGTTGACGGCCAGTAGCGTGTTGTTCACCGCCTTGAGGGCGTGGCCGGCCCCCACGGGCCCGACGTGCACGATCTTCCTGCCCACGGCCTCGAGCACCGGGCGCACGCGCTCGAAGGTTTCCTCGGAGCCGCCCACCATCACCGTGAGCGTCCCTTCCTCGGCCCCGGTCGTGCCCCCGGAGACGGGGGCGTCCAGGAAGGCGACGCCCAGCTCGCTCAGATCGCGCGCGATGCGCCGGCTCGCCTCTGGGTCGCCCGAGGTGCAGTCCACCCAGACGCTGCCCGAGTGCAGGTGCGGGCGCATCCGCGCCACCAACTCGGCCACCTCCGCGGAGGTGGGCAGGCAGCTGAAGATCACGTCGGCCATCGCCGCCGCCTCCAGGCTCGCGGCGGTCGTGCCGCACGCGGAGGCGTGCTCCTCGGCCTTCTTGGCGGTGCGGTTCCAGACCAGCGTGGGAAAACCCGCGCGCTGCAGATTGCAGGCCATGGGGTACCCCATGGCCCCGAGCCCCAGGAACGCCACTTTGGGTTTCATGCCCTCAGTATAGCTAGGCGAGCCGCCGCCCCAGCGCCATGAGCGGCAGTGTGAAGGCCATGGCGACGAGCAGGAAGGGGAGCAGCTGCGGGGTGGGTGGAGAACCCAGGAGCAAGGAGCGCAGCCCGACCCCGAGCGGCAACGCCAGCACCCAGACGACGAAGAGGTTTACGAGCGGGCCTTCGTAAGGATCGCGCCAGCGGGCCAGCGGCCCCCAGGCCAGCCACAGCGGCGCGGCGGTCACAAGCACGCCCGGGAGCGTCACCTCGCGCCCGTGGCTGATCGCCCCCACCACCGCGAAGAGGACGAAGACGCCCGCCTCCCAGACGCGCTTAGCCACCCTGCGCCTCCTTGAACACTCGCTCGGCGCGGTAGCTGCTCCGCACCAGCGGCCCCGAGAAGACCTCGACGAACCCCTTTTCGAGGCCCATGCGGCGGTAGGCCTCGAACTCCTCGGGCGTCACGTAGCGCTCCACCGGCAGGTGGTGCCGGGTGGGGCGCAGGTACTGCCCGATCGTCAGGATGCTCACCCCTGCGGCGCGCAGGTCGTCCATGGCCCGGGCGATCTCCTCGTCGGTCTCGCCGAGGCCCACCATCAGGCTCGACTTGGTGAGTACGTCGAGCCCGCGCCCGCGGACGTAGCGCCCCGCGTAGTCGAGCACGGCCAGGCTCTGGTCGTAGCCGGCCCGGGGGTCGCGCACGCGCGGCGTGAGCCGGCGCACCGTCTCCAGGTTGTGGGCGAAGACGTCCAGACCGCTTTCCAGCACGGTGCGCACCGCCTCCTCGCCCCCCTGGAAGTCGGGGGTCAGGGCCTCGACGCGCACGCCGGGGCTGCGTTCCTTGATGGCGCGGACCACCGCGGCGAACTGCCCCGCCCCGCCGTCGGGCAGGTCGTCGCGGTCCACGCTGGTGAGCACCACGTACCCCAGGCCCAGCTCGGCCACCGCCCGGGCGACGTGCTCGGGCTCGCGGGGGTCCACCCAGCCCGCGGGGTTGCCCGTGGAGACCGCGCAGAACTTGCAGGCGCGGGTGCAGACCTTGCCCAGGATCATGATCGTCGCGGTGCCGTGCACCCAGCACTCGCCCACGTTGGGGCAGCGCGCCTCCTGGCAGACGGTGTGCAGCTCGAGCTCCTGCACCAACCCCTTCAGCCGCGCGTAGGTGCCCCCCGTGGGCAGCGGGGCCTTGAGCCAGTCGGGCCGCTGCCGGTCCACCGGCTGGGGACGCTCGGTCCGAACGCCGCCCTCCACGACCGGCACCTCCCGGGCCTCGCCGGTCACAGGGTCGGTGAGGGTGATCTTCTTCATCGCACCCAGCTTAACCCGGCCCCGGCATGCCCAGCGTAGGCGCGCTCACGTCGGCGAAGCGCGTCCGAAAGGCGGCGGTGAGGCGTTCCTTCACCTCGTCCATCTCGAGCTCGCGGCCCAGGAGCCGCTGCAGGCTGGTCACGCCCTTGTCCTTGATGCCGCAGGGAACGATCACCTGGAAGTCGGCGAGGTCCGTGTTCACGTTCAGGGCGAGCCCGTGCATCGCCACCCCCTGTTTGACGGCCACGCCGAAGGCGGCCAGCTTCTCCTCGCCCACCCAGACGCCGGCGTAACCGGGGGTGGCGTAAGCCTCCAGGCCGTAGCTTTCGGCCACGTCCACGACGACCGCCTCCAAGAGCCGCAGGAAATCGCGCACCCGCCTGGCCACCGGGAAGATGGGGTAGGCCACCAGCTGGCCGGGGCCGTGGTAGGTCACGTCGCCGCCGCGCTCGACCCAGAAGAGTTCGAACCCCTGCTTGCGGTACCAGGACTCGGCGAAGAGCAGGTTCTCACCGGTGGCGGCCCGGCCCAGGGTGAGGGTGCGGGGGTGTTCGGTGAGCACCAGCGTGGGCGGCCGCTGGCCGCGCACCACCTGCGCGTGCAACGCCTTCTGCCGCGCCCAGGCCTCGCCGTAGGGGACGCGCCCCCAGTCCTCGACCGCGAAGTCCACGCCCCCAGTTTACGGCGCGTTGACAAAACCCGCGCGCCCTCGGTTAAGGTGGGAGGCGGTGGAGAACGAACCCCCCTTGATCATCACCATCGACGGCCCCGGGGCCTCGGGCAAATCGAGCGTCGCCCGGCGCATCGCCCAGGCGCTCGAGGTGCCCTACGTCTCCAGCGGACTGCTCTACCGCGGCGTCGCCTACCAGGTGCTCCGCTACGGGGTGAATCCCGACGACGAAGCGGCCATCCTGGGCCTGCTCGAGGCGCACCCGGTCCGGCTCGTGCCCAACACCCACGGCAACCGGGTGCTGGCGAACGGCGAGGACCTGACCCCGCACCTGCACACCGCCGAGGTGGACGCGGTGGTCAGCGCCGTGGCCCGCCACCCGCGCGTGCGCGCCTACGTGAACGCGCGGCTGCGCGAGGTGCCCCCGCCCTTCGTGGTCGAGGGGCGCGACATGGGCACGGCCGTCTTCCCCCACGCGCCCTACAAGTTCTACCTGACGGCGAGCCCCGCGGTGCGCGCCCGCCGCCGGGCCCGCGAGCGCGCGGACGACGTGGCGGCGATCGAAAAGATGCTGCGTTTGCGCGACGAGCGCGACGCCAAGCAGTCGAAGCCGGCGGAGGACGCCCAGGTGATCGACACCAGCGAGCTGACGCTCGACCAGGTGGTGGGCGCGATCATGCGCTACCTCCCGGCCGGGCTGGACGCCTGAGCTTCTTGCAAACAGCTACTGTTTTCATATCCGCAAATCCCTACCGGCTTACTTGACATTCCCGGGCCGGCGCGGCTAACCTGGGGCCAAGGAGGTCACCGTGCTGCGCAACCTTCGCACCCGCACCGTCGCCAAGCTGGTTTTGCGCCTGCAGGGCAAGCGCATCCAGGTCAGCGAGGCGCCGCTGCAGCTGGCGCACCCGCCCCGTCGCTGGCGCTGGTTCGCCGGGCGCAAGTAGACCGCGCCGCCCCCGACCCGAACGCGAGCCGGGCAGGGCCCGGCTTTTGCCGTTTAAGGGGGTAGGAAGTGGGGTGTGGGAGGTAGGTTTTTCAAAGCGGAAGACAAGCCTTCGGCTTGATCAGTGCCCACGACCCCCGCGGGCTGCACAGGCTTTTTCACTACGTACTACGTACCACGCACTGCTTTGCCAACCCCCACCCCAGCCCTCCCCCAAGGGAGGGCGTCTTATTGCACCGCATCCGAACCGAAACTTTCACTGCCGCGAAGAAGCATACAAAGTACCAAGGACCACGAGCTACGGGCCATAAACCTTTCTTTTACTGTGAGCTAAGAACCACGAACCACGTACTGCGAACTGCCCCTGCCTCCCCCTCGGGGGAGGTGGCCGCAGGCCGGAGTGGGGGTCGCCGCTCAGGGAGTAAGGGGCAGGGTGTGGGGTGTGGGTTTGTCACGAAGCGAAAGATGGACCTTCGGCTTGATCAACGCCAAAACCCCCACCCAGGCCCTCCCCAAGGGGGAGGGCGCCTTCTTATTTCGCAACCGAACCGAAGGCTTTTACTGCCACGAAGAAGTCAAAAACCACGAGCCACCGGCTACAAGCTACAAGCCATTCTTCAACCACGTACCACGTACCACGCACCACGTACTGCGTACCGCCCATCAAGCCCTTGACAACAAGACCCACCTTGAATAATATTGCAAACCATGAAGTACCGGGAGGCCAAAAAACTGTACGCCGGAGGAGCGGGCTAGTCTAGCGCGCGCCACGCCTCCGGCCTGCAAACGTTTGCAGGCCGGTTCTTTTTTAGCCGGGAGGTGACGGGATGATCGAGCAGGAACGAAAGTGGGCCATCATCGACTCCACGCTGCGCGAAGGAGAGCAGTTCGAGCGGGCGCATTTCAGCACCGACGACAAGGTGGAGATCGCCAAAGCGCTCGACGCCTTCGGGATCGAGTACCTGGAGGTGACCACCCCGGTGGCCTCGCCCCAATCGGCCCGCGACGCCCGGGCGGTGGCCGGCCTGGGCCTCTCCACGAAGGTCATCACCCACATCCAGACCCGCAAGGACGCCGCCGAGGCGGCGCTGGAAACCGGCGTCCAGGGCATCGACCTGCTCTTCGGCACCAGCAAGTACCTGCGCGCCGCCCACGGCCGCGACGTGCCGCGGATCATCGAGGAGGCGCTCGAGGTCATCACCTTCATTCGCGAACAGGCGCCCGGGGTGGAAGTGCGCTTCTCCGCCGAGGACACCTTCCGCTCCGACGAGCACGATCTGTTGGAGATCTACCGCGCGGTCGCGCCCTACGTGGACCGGGTGGGGCTGGCCGACACCGTCGGCGTGGCCACACCCCGCCAGGTCTACACCCTGGTCCGCGAGGTGCGCCGGGCCATCGGTCCCGAGGTGGACATCGAGTTCCACGGCCACAACGACACCGGCGGCGCCATCGCCAACGCCTTCGAAGCCCTCGAGGCCGGGGCCACCCACGTGGACACGACGATCCTGGGCATCGGCGAGCGCAACGGCATCACCCCGCTGGGCGGTTTCCTGGCGCGGATGTACACCGTCCAGCCCGACTACGTGCGGAGCAAGTACCGCCTGGAGATGCTGCCCGAGCTCGACCGCATGATCGCCCGCATGGTGGGGGTGGAGATCCCCTTCAACAACTACATCACCGGGGCCACGGCCTTCAGCCACAAGGCGGGCATGCACCTGAAGGCCATCTACCTCAACCCCGAGTCCTACGAGGCCTACAACCCCGAGGTCTTCGGGGTGAGCCGCAAGCTGATCGTGGCCAGCCGCCTCACCGGCCGCGCCGCCATCAAGAAGCGGGCCGAGGAGCTGGGGCTCTCCTTCGGCGAGGAGGAACTGCACCGGCTCACCCACCGCATCAAGGAGCTGGCCGACCGCGGGCAGCTTACGCTGGAAGAGCTGGACGGGATCTTGCGGGAGTGGGTGATGGCATGAGCGCCGCAAAGCGTCGCGGATGTGGGAGGTGGGATGTGGGCGGTAGGCGCGCCGCTCATGTTTCCCCACATCCCACCTCCTACCTCCTACTTCCCAACCGGAGGTTGTCGTGACCCTCGCCCAGGCCATCCTTTCGCACAAGGTCGGGCGGCCGGTGCGGCCCGGGGAGCTGGTGGTGGTGGAGGTCGATCACGCGATGACGATCGACTCGATCGTGCCCACCGTCATCGACCGGCTGGAAGAGCTGGGCGCCCGGCCGCGCCACCCCGAGCGGGTCTCGCTGGTCTACGACCACGTGGCCCCGGCGGCCAACGTGAACGTGGCTGAGGCGCAGAAGCGCGGCCGCGCGTGGGCGCGGCGCACCGGCGTCAACTTCTACGAGGTCGGCCGCGGCGTCTGCCACCAGGTGCTGATCGAAGAAGGCGTGGCCCGGCCGGGGGCGCTGATCGTGGGTTCCGACTCGCACTCGACCAGCTACGGCGGCGTCGGCGCCTTCGGCACCGGCATGGGGGCGACCGACATCGCCCTGGCCATCGCCAGCGGCAAGACCTGGCTGCGGGTGCCCGAGTCGGTCAAGGTCACCTTCCGCGGCCGGCCGCGGCCGGGGGTGAGCGCCAAGGACGCGGCGCTGGAGATGGTGGGCCGACTGGGGGCCGACGGGGCAACCTACATGGCCGTCGAGATCCACCTGGAAGGCGGCGCCGAGGAGGCCTTCGGGCGTAGCGAGCGGGTGACGCTGGCCAACCTGGCCATGGAGGCCGGGGCCAAGGCCGGGATCGTGGCGCCCTCGGGCGAGATTCTGGACCTTTACGAGGTGCCGGACTGGCTGCGGGCGGGCCAGGACGCGGTCTACGCCCGCAAGCTGGAGATCGACCTGACGGCGCTCGCGCCGCGGCTAGCCGCGCCCTTCTACGTGGACAACGTGCATGGCCTTGGCGACTACGCCGGGGCGGAGGTGGACTTCGTCTTCGTGGGCACCTGCACCAACGGCCGCATCGAGGATCTGCGGGCGGCGGCGGAGGTGCTGCGCGGGCGGCGGGTGGCGCCGGGGACGCGGATGCTGGTGGTGCCGGCCTCGAGCCGGGTGCTGCAGCGGGCGATGGAAGAAGGCGTGTTGCAAACCCTGATCGAGGCCGGGGCGACGATCGGCACCCCCGGCTGCGGCCCCTGCATGGGCCGGCACATGGGGGTGGCCGCCAGCGGCGAGCGGGTGGTCTCGACCGCCAACCGCAACTTCAAGGGGCGGATGGGCGCGGCCGACGCCGAGGTCTTTCTGGCGAGCCCTCGCACCGCGGCGCTGGCGGCGGTGCTGGGCCGCATTCCCGACGAAGAGGAGGTTGCCGGATGAATCCCACACCCCACGCCCCACATCCCACCTCCCGAATCTGGCTTTTCGGCGACGACGTCAACACCGACGACGTGCTCCCCGGCAAGTACGCCCCCTTCATGGTGGGGGAGGACGTCTTCCAGAACTACGCCTTCGCCCACCTGCGCCCCGAGTTCGCCCGCGAGTACCGGCCGGGCGACCTGATCGTGGCGGGGCGCAACCTGGGGCTGGGCTCGAGCCGCGAGTACGCCCCCGAAGCGCTGAAAAAGCTGGGGGTGCGCGCCATCGTGGCGAAGAGCTACGCCCGCATCTTCTACCGCAACCTGGTCAATCTGGGCATCGTGCCCTTCATCTCGGAGGAGGTGGTGAACGCAGCAAAAGACGGCGACGAGGTACGTTACGACATCCGCACCGGCACCCTGGAGCTCAGGGGGCGCACCTACCGGCTCGAGCCCCCGCCGGCCTTCCTGCTGGCGGCGCTCGAGGAAGGGTCCGTGCTCGAGTACTTCAAGAAGCACGGCGACTTCCCGGGGGTAGAGTGAGGCATGGAAGCCCTGAGCGTGGAATGCCCGGTGTGCAACGAACCCCTCTTGCTGGAAGGAGAGGTACTGGACCGGCTCGACGAGGGAAGCCTGCTCGAGTGCGAGGCCTGCGGCGCGGTGGTCGAAGTGGCCCTGATGGAACCGCTAACCTTGCGCGTGGTGCAGGCGGCAGGGGGCTTTTTCGTGGACTGCCCCCGCTGCGAGACCCCGATCGAGGTGGAAGGCGAAGGACCCCTGACCTGCCCCGAGTGCGGCTTTACCTTCAAGCCCGACTGGGGCGACGTGGAGGAAGAAGAACTATGAACGTGACCTGCCCTGAATGCGGCGCCACCCTGACGCTGGAAAACCCGGAACTCGGCGAACTGCTGATCTGCGACGACTGCGGCGCGGAGCTCGAAGTGGTCTCCGTGGAGCCGTTAAAGGTGGAGCTGGCGCCGGAAGAGGCGGAGGATTGGGGCGAATAAGGAGGTAGGAGGTGGGGTGTAGGAAGTAGGTTTTCCCCACATCCCACCTCCCACGTCCCACCCCCAACAGCTATGCTGGCCATCCTCTACGACCGCATCCGCGGCGACGAAAAACTGCTCTTCGAAGCGGCCGACCGGCTGGGCCTGGCCTGGAAGAAGGTCTACCTGCCCCGGCTGGTCATGGACCTGGAAAACCGGCCGGGTGAACTGGAAGGCGTCCGCTCCGCGCTCGAGCGAGCCGTCAGCCAGTCGCGCGGGCTGGCCGCGAGCCGCTACCTGACCGCCCTGGGCCTTCCGACCGTCAACCGCCCCGAGGTCATCGAGACCGCCGGCGACAAGTGGGCCACCTCGGCCGCGCTCGCGCGCGCCGGAGTGCCGCAGCCGCGCACCGCGCTGGCGCTGGATGCGGAAACGGCCCTCGAGATCGCCGAGGGCTGGGGCTACCCGCTGGTGGTCAAGCCGGTGGTCGGCTCCTGGGGGCGGATGGTGGCCCGGGTAAACGACCGCGACGCCCTGGAGGCGCTGCTCGAGCACAAGCAGTTCATGGGCTACCAGCACCAGCTCTACTACCTGCAAGAGTTCGTGGAAAAACCGGGCCGCGACGTCCGCGTCTTCGTGGTCGGCGACGAACCGGTGGCCGCCATCTACCGCTCGAGCGCCCACTGGATCACCAACACCGCCCGCGGCGCGGTGGCCGAGAACTGCCCGGTCACCGACGAACTGGCCGAGATCAGCCTGGCCGCGGCGGCGGCCGTCGGCGGCGGGGTGCTGGCGGTGGACGTCTTCGAGTCGGAACGCGGCCTGCTGGTCAACGAGGTCAACCACACCATGGAGTTCAAGAACTCGGTGAGCGTTACCGGAGTGGACATCCCCGGCAAGATCCTGAGCTACGCCGCCGCCCTCGGCCAAGCCGCGGCAGAGGCGGAGCGGCCGCGCTAACGCGCGGCCGCTACCTTGCTCACGTAGAACGTCCGGTAAGCGTGCGGCAGCTGCTCGGCGAAGAGCACCCGGACCTCGCCGCTCGTTACCAAGGGACGGGCAGACGCTTCACGGTGCCCGTAGGACACGAAGGCGCTGAAGGGGTCGCTCCCGGGCATGAACCGCAGGCTCCAACCCGCCCAGTGGTCGGGCCGGGCCTCGATGTAGAGGAGCGGGTTGTAGGCACGGTCGTCCCAAACGACGGCCGAAAAGACCAGATCGGAGCGGCCCGCGACCGGAACCCAGACCTGATAGGAGACGTTCGGCGTGAGGCGGTAGAACCGCAGGTCCGCCCAAGCCCCCTCCCAGTCGAAGGTCAGGCCGTCCTGAGCGAGCACCGCGAAGACGTCCGCGAGCTGTTCCTTGACGACCTGAACGACGGATTCGGGCGCGGGCTCGAGCCGTTCGGAGCCAAAGTAGGTCATGTTGGGGGGAACCTGGCCGAACGCCCCCAGGGCCAGCACCAGCACCGCAACGGCGATCACACGTTTCATGATCCAAACCCCCTTTGGAATCGCTTTGCATTCTACCATCGTTGTCTAGACCATATATGAGAACAGGACCGTTGCGAGCCGATCCAGGTGGCGGTAGAGCGTCGGAGCCCAAACCTCGCCGGCGGCCTGACCCGAGCCCAGACGCCCCTGCCGCGGCCGCGGGCTCCGTTCGGGTATCCTGCGCTTGAGGATGCTCTACACCCTGGGCCACTCCAACCTGCCGCTCGAGCGCTTTCTCGAGCTCCTCAGCACCCACAACGTCGAGGTGGTGGTGGACGTTCGCGCCCGCCCCTTCTCGCGTCGCAACCCCCAGTACAACCACCGGCCCTTCGCCGAGGCGCTGCAGGAGGCCGGTTTCGGTTACGTCTGGATGGGCGACCGGCTCGGGGGCGTGCCCCACGGCAGCCGCCAGAAGCTAAACGTGGAGGCGCGCCTGCGCGACCCGGAGTTTCGTGAGGGCCTGGAGACGCTGGTGGAGCTCGCCAGCCGGCACGCTGTGGCCCTGGTCTGCGCGGAGGAGGACCCGCGCCGCTGCCACCGCCGCTTCCTGGTGGTGCGCGGCCTGATCGAGTTCAGCGCCCTGGAAGCGGAGGAGGTGGGCCACATTCGCGCAGACGGCCGCCTCGTCACCGAGGCCCAGCTTCGGGCGGAGGAGGCGCCGCTGTTTTCGGGTCGGCTGGATTAGGCGCTTTCGTCGCTTGGCTGGCCGGCGGCCGCAGCCAGCCTTTTTGCAGGCCGAGCGAAAGCGGCGTCATTCCGACCAGATAGCCCATAACGAAGGCGTAGACGTTGAGCCGGGCGATGCCCAGCACGTTCAGCGTTTCGGCCGCCGCGAGCCCGAGCGCGGTGAGGATGACCAGGCCGCGCACGAAGTGGTCCAGGTCGCGCGAGGGAGCGTTCAGG
Organism: Oceanithermus profundus DSM 14977; assembly: GCF_000183745.1. Classification (NCBI taxonomy): domain Bacteria; kingdom Thermotogati; phylum Deinococcota; class Deinococci; order Thermales; family Thermaceae; genus Oceanithermus; species Oceanithermus profundus. The sequence continues at coordinate 1,799,903 of NC_014761.1, forward strand.
GCCAGCGCGGACGTGGCGCTTGCGGCCGCCATGGCCCAGATGAGGAAGAGGTTGAGCTCGAAGGAGGCTTCGGTTGCGAAGGGGCTGTTGATCCACAA